>CAJULA010000003.1:39140-191191 GCA_910587155.1 uncultured Lachnospiraceae bacterium | reverse complement strand
TGGTGCACTGGCGCTCAAGATATGCTCTAGTCTTTTTACCATAGTACTATCAAATTCCTCTACACTATTACACAAAAATGTATAATACTTATATCCGTTACTTCTTCCATCTTTTAAATATATCCGATTATAAATGGGAAAACACAGAGAAATTTCAATTTCATCTACGTCATCTAATTGATGAAGTAATCCTGTCATCCAACCACCTGTTGGATTTTTATTTATTCCTAATTCATCACTAAATTCTGGAAGTACAATTCCACACAACCATAATATTTTTATCACTTTGATCCCCCTATAGCAAATCAATAATACTAATATGTTCTAATTGATATTATTTCCGCAACTAAATCAAAATCCAGTCCTCTGGATATATATCATCATAATCACATTCATTAATCCATCTCTTGGGTGCAATCACAATTTTCTCTTCATTCTGATTCAACCACGCTCCCCACCAGCTAAATGTGCTGTTCGCAATAATATTATTTCTGCAAATACTCATTAAATACATATCATACCAATCTTGGTAATCATCAAACATTGTACTTTCTATATATATAGCATTGTCCATTACATAATTTTCTTTAACCCATTCTATATCATTAGAAAAAAAACAAAATATGCAATCACCGATTTTCTCTTTTATATATCTTATTGCCTTTCCGTAATACTCATCTGTACATATTTCTCCATATAGCCAAACATTATTTCCTATTAGGTAATCGCCCCGCCTAATATGAATGCTTACTGAGTTTTTCTCAGACAAATTACCAGCGACTATTTTAAGCTTACTTTCATAATCGGCACTAAACTTAAAGTCATCCAATAAAACCTTTCTAATATATTCTGCATATCTATATGTCTGAAATAATCCTGAAATAATCCCACCTGTAATATTTAGAAGAGATATATCCGCTTCTTTTCTTTTAACTTCATTAAGTTCATTATAATTTTCTTCCTTATAAAGCACAAATTTTATTTTTTTCCCTTTTTCATTTAAATTCTTTTTAATTAACTCTATTTTTTGTTCATAGGAACATACTTTTAACTCTATATTTTTAAAAACATTAAGCAAATGAAATTCCATTCCACCAATACCATAACTTAAGTCCGCCAATACATCTTTTCCCAATATTTGCAAATGTCTCAATAATGCATATTGAAACATTTGATTTCCTAATCCGCCATTAAACAAAACTATACATGTATCCGTCTGAATCTCATCGACTTCCCTTTCTGAATGACAAGCATATACATCCTGACCTGCATGAAATAAAATATAATTCTTAACTTTATATTTACAGCATAATTGCTCTTTAATAATATTAATACCTCTTTGTAAAGCTAAAACAACTTGAGCATCACTATTTAACAAAATATCGGGAGAACATATTTTAATTCCATTTAAACTTTTCCCCCATTTTCTACAATCACGATCTACATAACAAATAATATTGCTTTTATCTTTATAATAGTAATAAGCAATATTACCTATAAATCCTGTACCCCAAATTATTATATCACTATTCATACTTTTTTGAAAACCCCTCTTCTATTAAAATAACTTCTGAATACCCGTACAAATATTATGCTGTATATCTGAGTCTTGAATTTCTACACATCTCTGCAACTTTAAACACGGATACCTTTTAATATCGATAAACCATTAAAAAACTCTCAAGCACATTGAGCCACCATCTATCCTTAAAGAATATAAATAAATGTAAAACTCTCTGAACCGTATTAAAAAAGCTCTTGTTTACCAGAAAATCAGATGCATGCAGATGACAAGCAATAATGTATTTTTAAATCAAAGTTAATCTCTTTGTTGACCGCCAGAATACTTTATACGATACCAGCAATATCTTGTAAGCCTCGTATAGCGACCGTTCGGCTTAAAACTTACAGTCTTACGTTCCCACGAAATTCCCCTAATTGCTTAAACGTTCGGCTTTCATTTTCAGCGTAAAAAATATCAATGCGAATAAAGGATTTTATTTTTATAAATAATCGAGAGGAAATATCTTATCAGCACTTTTCACAAATGACATTTGAAATACATATAATCTATTTATAAGACAATAATAAATGTATATATAAATTTCACTTTTTTTCTACCAAAGTTATGCAATCCAAACTCTGAACTTTTCCCCAAGGAATTATCTTCTGATCAAGTATCGTTAATCCTGCTCTATTTGCAAGATACGCAAATAAGGAGCTATTCATATAATTTCTTCCATGCATACCTGATAAAAAATTGACTTTATAATCCTCTGTATTATTCGAATGATGAAAAAGTGCTCTTCCACCAGTTTTCAATACTCTATAAGTCTCTTTTAAATAATTAAATATATCTAATAATTCAAAATGTACCATGGCATCATATGTGAATAATGCAGTATACAGTCCTGAACCTAATTCATGAATATCATAACCGTTATTGTTTAAATATAAAATCTTATTCTCTTTTGAAAAACGTCTTTTACAATCATCAATATTTTCTGCTAATATATCTACCAATGTAATTGCTCCAGCTTTATCAATATATTGCATAACATGTCTTCCTTTTCCACATGCCAACTCAATAACATTAGTCAAGTCAAGATAATCAAAAAAAATCTTAAATGGACTATTCTCACTCCAAAATATTGATATATTATCTATCAGTTCTGCATTATCAAAATAGTCCGACATTGCATATTTATGATAATCGGCTATTATTCCTCTATTTATAGACACTTTATCATTTTCTTTTCCCAGAATGTCTTCCAAAGTAATTATATTTATACCCTTTAAAATAAGTTCCTTGGCTATTTTATTAGCTGTCTCAGTGCCCGCAATAGTTATTATAATTCTGTCTTCGACGTCAAACGATTTCACTATATTGTATTTTCTGTTTCCATTACATAAAACTTCCCCCCCCTTAAAAGAATCCGCAAATGCCTTTATTTGAATACCTTTTGAATGTAAAATAGCCTCTATTGCTATACCACGTTTTCCAGCTCCATATAAAATAATGTTGCTCATTACTCTTTCTCCTTGCAAATTAAGTTATTTCTATCCTAAATGATCCATGAAAATACTATAAACCCAAATCCGCTTAAATAAAAATAAATATTTAAATAATTACAAAGCAAAGTACATTTTTTATTTTATATATAAATAAGAGCTATGCCATATTTTATCCTCCCTTTATAATCATTATAGATCAGACTCGTATACCATTTCCATCTTTTTCGCTAATGTCTTTATGTCATACCCAGACTTCTCTAAAATAATCGTCATATCTTCTCGTTTATAACCTATACCATACTTTAATAATTTATCAATCCACTGTTCTTTTTCAAATGGTAAAAATTCAATATTATCTGTTATCTTAGAAATCCTGGGAATTTTATCACTTACCACACATTTTAATCCAATGGCCTGTGCCTCAATTAGCACAATTGGAAAACCTTCAAATCTAGATGGAAAAGCAAATACATCCATTGCCTGCATAATTTCTCCAACATCATCCCTTTTACCGAGAAATAATACTTTATCATGTAGAGCTTGTTGCGATACTTTATTTCTTATTTTTTCTTCCAATTCCCCAATACCAATCAATAACAATCTTGCATGTTCATTTAAATTACTAACTTCTCCAAATACATCTATTAAAAATTCATGATTTTTTTGCCAGGCAAATCTCCCTACATGCCCTATTACATAATCATGTGGTTTCAGATTTAATTTTTTACGATATTCCTCTCTAATCAAATTATTAAATTTAAAATGCTCTGTTTCAATTGCATTAGGTATAATTTGTATCATATCTTTCGATATTCTATCGCCATACAACCATGTTGAAGCCTCTTCAGAACATGCAATAAAATCTGTTGCTATATCCTCCGTAAGCAATTCACGCTGCCGCAAATGAAGTTGCCTTGCTTCTTCTCTAGATTGATTTTCTTTTATATGCACATCTGTATTATGACAATGCACAATAATTCTCTCTATTCCTTTTCTTTTTGCAATTTCTTCTAATACAAAACTTCTCCACCAAGACGTATGCAGATGAACAATATCATACCCGTTATCTAAAATTTCTTCTACTTCTTTTATAAATTGTTCTTTGTTATCCTCTGCATAAACAGATAAATAATAAATCTTACAACCTTCTGCCTCCAATTGCTCTGCAAAATCCAAATGTTTACTCATTGTTACAAAATCAAAGTGAAATCTCTTTTTATCTATATACTTCCATAATTTTAAAACAAATTTTGTAATTCCACCGCCAGTATTGGCAATCGTAAAATGTAAAACTCTTTTCTTATTTAACAGATTGGTACATGTGTTTTCTCTCATGCACAAGCTCCAATCTGCCAAAAAGAAATCCTAGTTAGTAGCGCCCCCCCCCCTCAGAGATTACAGAAGCGCCTTCATATAAATCCTCAATCCTTCCCACTAACGTTTTCATACCATACCCCGCATTTTCCAACATGTCCGACATATCTTTTCGTTCATAACCTTCACTATATTTTAAAACTTTGTTAACCCACTGTTCTATATCAAAAGGCAAGAATATAACATTATCCGTTATTTTCGAAGCCTCAGATATTTTATCACTGGCAATGCATTTTAATCCGGCCGCCTGCGCCTCGATCAATGCAATAGGAAAACCTTCAAACCTGGACGGTAAGACAAATACATCTATCGCCTGCATAAGTGCTGCAACATCATCTCTTTTTCCTAAAAACAGCGCCTTGTCCTGCAAGCCCATGCTGCTTACTCTATTCTGAATCTCTTTTTCCAGTTCTCCGATACCAATCAATACTAATTTGGCATGCTCACTTAAACGACTGATTTCATAAAATACCTCTATTAAAAATTCGTGATTCTTCTGCCAGGCAAACCTCCCTACATTCCCGATTACATAATCGCTCTGTTTTAACTGCAGCTTATCGCGATATTCTTCTCTGATTAAAGGATTATACTTAAATCGCTCTGTTTCAATCGCGTTTGGTATAATTTGAATTTTATCTTTTGATATCCTGTCTCCATACAACCATTCTGCTGCCTCCTGAGAACAGGCAACAAAATCAGTGGCCATATCTTCCGTAAGCAAATTGCGTTGTTTAAAATGTAGCTTCCTGGATTCTTCTCGCCGCTCATTTTCTTTTATGTGTACATCAGAATTGTGACAATGTATAATGATTTTTTTAATTCCCTTGTTTTGTGCAATTTCTTCTAATGCAAAACCCCTCCACCAAGATGTATGCAAATGGACGACATCGTATCCATTGTCTAAAATTGCTTCGACTTCTTTTGTAAATCGCCTTTTATCTTCCTCTGCATACGTAGACAAATAATATATCTTGCACCCTTCCTTTTCCAGTTGTTCCGCAAAGTCCAAATGCTTACTCATCGTCACAAAATCAAAATGATACTTTTTTCTATCAATATTTTCCCATAACGATAATATAAACTTTGTCATTCCACTTCCTGTATTAGCAATGGTAAAATGCAAAATTTTCTTCATATCAAATAATTCCTGTCCCTTCTATCAGATCCACTACCCGCTCACTCGCCCGACCATCTTCAAAGATACCCACTTCTTTCATAAAAGCATCAACCTTACACTGATAATCATGACTATCAAAATTTAAAACATTATCCATTAACTCATTATTATTAACTGCCACAGGAAAAGGCAGCTGATACATATCAAAAACCAACTCACCTCTGTCAGCAATGTATTCCTCCAAATCATCCGCGTAAATAAATCCCGGCAATCCCATCATAGCAGCTTCATAAATAGCACTGGAGTAATCTGTCAAAAATACGTCTGATGCGGCAATGATTTCATTCATATCAGGTCTCTGGCTTACATCAATCAGCCTGTCAGATTTTTGGCGTACTTTAAGCTTTTCCATTTTTGCAGCCAATTGTGGATGCAGACGTAAAAAAATATACCACCGTCCTCCAAATCTCTTTTCCAATGAGCTAATAAGACGTTCAAACTCTATTGTTGCCTCATCTGTATTCACGCTGCGGCATTTGCTCTGGCTTCCGCCACGGAATGTTGGTGCATAGATTAGTATCATTGCTTCTGAAGGAATGTCATATTCTTTTCTAAAATACCTTCTTTTCTCCTGTACCTCATTAAATAGAACATCACACCTCGGCGTCCCTGTCCTGACAATCTCTCCATCATAAATAAGACCATCTCGATACATATATTCGCACCACTTCGAGCCAGACAGGACATAATCTATCAGTTTTGAATCTGCCACGCTGGCCAAGTATGCCATTTTAGGAAACTTTTTTCCGCGATATTTTCCGATCGGTTTAATCCAGATCGTTGAATGCCATGTCTGAATATAATATTGTTTTTTTCTCTTTTTTGTACCATAAAAGGTCCTTGTATTGCTAATCCAAGTTCCTGCCGTACTCAAATGATATGCTCTGTTCCACAACGTATTTTTAACTTTTTTAATTTCCAAAGGAAATTCTTTGTTCATATCATTCAGCAACCAGATAATCTTATAACTTGTTTTTCCTGCATGATTTCTTTTCAGTATTTCTTCTGCCACATATTTAGGACTGCACCCATATCCGCCACCACCTTCAAACGTCCACATAACGATTTTATGTCGATCTATAGGAAATACCCTACAGGCATAATAAAAAAGACTATGAGAAAATGCCTTTATTTTTCGTTTTGTTATATAAATTATCTCCGTTAAATCGCTTCTTTCTCCATAGCCCATCCCTGTTATTTCCTTTTATTCCACATCCGCTTATGCACTCTACAACACCCGCCGAATCACCGGATTCGGTGGAACCTCCCGCTGTATACGATAAACCTTACCGCGAAAACGATAAAGCCTGCCTGATAACGCATCATCCACCCATAAAGAATCTCTTTGCTTCATCTTGTTCCGAAGTTTCCTATACTGGTCAAAACTGCCCATCTCAACTGCCTTTTGGTAAGCAATCGTTACCAGATAGAGAAAAATTTCCCTGTACTTTACTTTGTCACTTAAAAAGATTTCCTTAAACTCATTGCTCATAAAATCATTTATGGCAGTATCAAATTATTATTTCTTCCCGTTCATCCATAAGCTTTCCTGAAATATCGGCAAAATTTTCATCATCCACGCCAAGATCATCCATATACAGATAACAGGATACGCTTTTATTGCCTTCCTTTTTTAACAAAATGGGACTGTATCCATCCTGACTCAGTGTCCTGTCAAGCACCAGATTATTCAGTTGGTTAAAAATATAATTACTGTGGGACGCGAAAACTAATATAACGTTCTGTTTGGAAAATTCAGCAAACGCTCTGATTAATGCCACCTGGTTACCAGGATGCAAATGTGCTTCCGGTTCCTCGATAAATATTACAGAAGACGGTTTTATTTCCGGTTCCATATATTTCCTGATCCAGAAATCAGCTTCTTTCCTCACAACATATTTCAGGAAAGCCGTAATCGGTGATATCTCCGATACCATGGAGGAAGTGTCACTCATCTCCAGCTGCAGCTGCGAATCAAAGGGCCGATACACGATAGACTTACTTTTTTTATGATATACCACTTCTCCTTTTAAAATCATTTCCCGACCGGCCCCCAGTTTTGAATCGTTATCTTCACAATAGTCTCCTATAAATCAAAGAAATCAATCGTCGGCTTTTCCAGCACCGTCTTTTCTCCATCGCTGTCTTTTGTTGCGAATACCTCAATATCATTACAAATTTCCAATTGCCCCTCCGGATACTCCCAGAAACTGAGCCTGGCTCTGATCAGGTTCCCGCAGTTTGCACACCCGGTTTCCTCTTCACTTTGGTATTCACTCTCGATCCCCATGTTCTTTTCATGAGAACTTACGATATCCGGATCCCACTCAATCTCCACCGGTGCACCGCATCTGCCGCAGATTCCCTTTGATTTACTCACTATTATCATAAAAATGCTCCCGTTTTATACCTGACTGTTCTTTATTGTATCACACATCGCCTCTTTCGTACAGGTAAAATAGGCATAATTTCCCAGAATCTGTAACAGTTCACTACTGTCACATGCAAAACCCATGAAAATCGCTTGCAGGGTTAAGGTTTTCTTTATCATGATCTCTACAATACATTTAGTACTTTATACCGCCTTCTTACTCTGTTTGCCAAATCAGTTTCAGCAAAAGAGATTTTTTTATCATTTTGTAAACGGCCAAAAACAATACCCGGATCCCGCTTAATCTTCCTTGCAAATTCACGGATTGCTTTCTCATCAAACACTTCTGTTTCTTTCAGGAATTCTTCGTATGATTCCTGCGGTATCAGCTTTTTCTGTGCATATAAGTCTGCCTCATCCTCCGCCATACTTTTGTGATCGGCAAAAGTTATTCCATAATCACCATTCATAATATGGCCTATCTCATGAAACAGAGTAAACCAGAAAGTATCCGCATAGTGCCGTCTGTCGTTTACCATCAATAACATTTTCCCATTTACCTTTTTAGTGGCCCCATTAATCCCTGAATTCTTCAAATTAGGAAGAACCACAAGAATAACACCAGCCTCTGAAAAAGCCCTGGTAACTACCGGCAAAAAACCTGAATGATTCTCCGTTTGAGTAAGTGCAAACTCAACAGCTTCCACAAACCTTTTCTTATTATATGTCAGGGTTTCTGTTTTTAAAGCCTGATTCACTGCAATCTGCACCATGGCATTCGAATTGACTATATTGGATTGACTTAAATTTTCTGAATAGCTTCTGAAACTGGCAGCCAAGTCAGGTGTACATAATACTGTAAGAGATGAAATCATCAGAAATTTTCTTACACATGTAATCTGCTCATCCACTTTTCTTGCTAAATCAGGTAAAGCAAAGTTATCCCTAAAATACTGATAATCAAGCAGTTTAAAAACTTCCCTTTCTTTTTTCAGTTCCTCAGCAGATAAAAATTCTGCCTGCATTTCATCATAGGTCTGCTGCAGATTAAGCCAGTAAGCCACCGTACTGCCAAGCATGCGCGAAAGTTTTGTCGCAATATCAATTGACAACCCTTGCTCTCCTCTTATAAGAACGCTCAGATTTTTAGGCGTTGTACCAAGACGTTTGGCAAAATCTTCCTGGGTAAGCCCACTTTCCTCAACTATCTCCTTTAAATAATAACCCGGATGGAAAGCCACTTTATCGTTATATTCCATATAGTTACTCATAATGTGCACTCACCTCCCTGATCTCTATTATTTTCACAACAGAAGCAATTTTATCAATATGACAAGGTATAAATTTCTTCTCATCTTCATCCAACGGACACAAAATAATTCGCCACTTATCATGCCTTGTCTTCACATCAATAGCAAAATAACCATTGAAATCTCCTCTCAATTTATGAAAATGAAACTGCGGCATAACAATAATATCATTGATAACATCAGCATTCATAATCGCATTGATTCTGGAAAAAAGACTTATTGCAAGATTTCTGTCCCCTCCAAACAATTTTATGGCTGCTTTTAAACTTGTACATTGACGTTCTGTTTTAGCATTAGAGTAAACTATTTTCACACATGTGCCTTTCTTTATTACCATAAAGGTAATTATATTATATGATAATTGACCCTGTATGTCAACTTGGCTATTAAAAATCCCGTCTACCGTTCTTTCCCCGCAGCCCGCTGCACCACTCTATCAACTGCCACAAATACCTTCCTCACCTTCCCATAAGTCACCCCTGCCAGATGCAGCAGCCCCTTTTTCCCGCCGCCGCGCGCAGTCCCATTACCGGAATCCTTCTTCTCTTTACCGCCTTCCCTCTTCCCGTTATCCACCGACGCATCGCTCTGGCCTGCCTCTCCTTCTCCAAGAATCTGCCCCACTATCTCATCCACCGGATATCGCTCGCCGCGCAATACCTCACACGCCACATCCGGATAATTGGTAATCACCGCATCCACACCCAGCTGTCTCATCTGTTCCATCTGCGCTCGGTCATTGATCGTCCATACATGCAGCCTGACACCTTTTTCCTTACAATCTTTCACAAACCCGGGATACTTCAGATAATAACCAGCCGGATGCAGCGCGTCCACGCCATACTTTACCGCATACTCCGGCATGTCCATCGTCCCGTCGCAGTATAAAAATCCCGTCTTCGCATCGGGATCCAGTTCCCTGATTTTTCTGATACTGACATGATTAAAAGACGAGTAAATAACCCGATCCATCATTCCCAGCCCGCGCACCAACCTGAGCACATCTTCCTCAAGTCCCGGATAGAAGATAACCCCGGTCTTCAACTCTATATTAACCGTCAGCCCTGTCGGCTTCAGCAGTTCCAGTACTTCCCGCAGCGTCGGAATCTTCGCATGGGTATATTCGGGATGCGTCCGGTTAAAGTGAAACCCGCGCAGCTGCGCCAACGTATAGGCAGCCACATAGCCTTGTCCGTCACTGACGCGATCAATCCGTTCATCATGGATGACAACGATCTGCCGATCCTTCGTATACTGGACATCCAGCTCCACACCGTCCGCGCCCAGCTTTTCTGCCAGCGCAAACGCTTCCAGCGTATTCTCCGGCGCATAACCGCTCGCTCCTCTGTGCGCCCAGATCTTGGGCTGCCTGTCCTGCCGCACCGCCCTGTCAACACCTGCCCCGAAACGCACAAAATCAAGCTGCCCCGCTTTGGGGTTGATCAGCAAAGTATCCCAAAGCTCCTGTGATACCTCTCCCTCCACCCGCACCGGTGCAGTCGCACCCTCCGGTTTCATCTCCTCAAAATATTCAAGCTTCGCACAACCGACCGATACAATGGGAAACGTCCTTGCCCTGTAAATATAATCCGCATGGGTGTGCCCGTGGATAAAGGCAACAATTCGATTTTCATGCGCCATATTCCAGTCATCCAACATAGCTGCCAGCTTCTCGCCATTTCGTATTTCCGCAGCCCAGTAATCCAGACACGCCAGCGGCGCATCATGACTGAATAACAAAAGACGATACGCCGTCGGCAGCTCCGCCAGTTCTTTCTCCACCCATTCCAGTTCCTCATCAGAAAAACCATAGCGCAGCGCCTCTCCATTGTCATAGGAATGTAAAAACAAAAAGCGCAGACTCGCCTCTGGGAAGTCCGCCTGGTACCAGAGCCTTTTCTCTTGGGTCTCTCCGCTGACAATATCCTTCAGGTAATATACATACTGCTCTTCCTCCGACAAAACAAATGGATTATTCCTGAAATAATTGGCGTCATGATTTCCGATTGTCATATAAAAAGGGATACCCCAGCCGAGAATACGGTCGATGACCCTGCGACTGTATTTTTGGCAGATCCTTTTATCCAGAATCCCGTCCGTCAGATCCCCCAGATGAATGATACCATCCGGCCTGACCGCCTGATTGACAGCCTCTATCGTGGCAGCACACGTTTCCCAGTTGCCGTTTACTACATAATGCGTATCCGCCAGCAATGTAAAGACCAGACAACCATCCGTGCGCCTTTCCTGCACAGTTCTGATCACACGTGCGGTTTCCTTTGCCACATCCTCTCTTGCCAGAAAAATGGCTTCCTTCTTTGCCAGAGCCTCTTTTTCAGACACGCCGATTACTTCCAGGACATCCTCTGCTGCCCGCATGCTCACTGATACGCTTTCCCGGGATTGATCACACTCTGATCCAACATGCTCTGCCACACCACACACCGCCCCGACATATCCCACTTCCTGATCCGCTGTATTACACGCCGTTTTCCTGACATACAGCCGGACATATCCTTCCCCTTTCGGCGGCAGATTTGCCGCCGAAAAGAGGGTATCCTCTCTCAGAAATCTTTCAGACGAGTATTCCCCCGCTGCCGTGCACCAGTTCTCTTCCTCCTGGTATTGATACGTATATAAATACTCTTTCGGCCTTTCCAGCGAAAAAAACGTATACGCATACTCATATGCCTTATCTTTCCGTATAATCCTGCTTCCGTCTGTCACATAAAACAAATCCCCGCAGCGTCCGTCACACGCCTGCGCGCTCACACCATCCGGCCCATTGCCCGCGGGAATCAACTCACTGGTACTCATGAACTCTTTTCAACCTCTTCCTGTAACTGTTCATAGGTTACCTCTTCGATCGTACCCCTGTCCACCCGGTAGATCACATCACAATGCCGGACTGTCGTGATGCGGTGCGCTATGATAATCATCGTCTTATGTCCCAGCAGATGTTCGATGGATTCCATCACGGCCGCTTCCGTTTCATTGTCAAGTGCCGACGTGGCTTCGTCGAGCACCAGTATATCCGGATTGGTATACAGCGCCCGGGCAATGCCGATCCGCTGCCTCTGGCCGCCGGAAAGCCGCACGCCCCGCTCGCCGATCTTGGTATCCAGCCCGTCCGGCAGCTTTTCCACAAACTCCTTTAACTGGGCCTGTTCCAGAGCCGCCCATATCTTATCGTCCCCGCTTTCGTCCACCACCAGCCCGAACGCCACATTATTGCGGATCGAATCGTCCGACAAAAAGATCGTCTGCGGAATATACCCCAGCTTATCCGCCCATTCGTCCGCATGGTTTAAGATTTCCTTGCCGTCACACAGCACGCGGCCTTCTTTCAGTTCCAGAATTCCCAGAAAGACATCCGCCAGCGTCGTCTTCCCCGCGCCGGACGGCCCCACCAGAGCCACGGCCTGTCCTTTTTTCAGTGTCATATTGATGCCGGACAGTACCTCCGTCTCCGTATTCGGATAGACAAAATGAATATTTTCCAGGGTCACTTCATGCTCAAATGTCAGCGCCTGCTCCTGCTGTCCCACCTGCTCGCGCTGTACCCGCTGGTATTTATGCTCCTCGCTCACCTGCAGCGCCTCATATACACTGTCCATGTAAGGATAGCTGAAAATAATTGAGTTCAGACAACCGTTAATCCGGCTGATCCGTGGAAACAAGCGGAAGAGCGCCATGGCAAAGATGGCCATTTTCGGCAGAAATACCGCCACATCCGCTCCGTTTTTTACCCGGATGGCAATAATCAGCAAAATCGCCGCCGTACAGAAACATTCCAGTACCATGTGCGGAATGGAGTTTAAAAAGGAAAAGATCCGGTTCATGCGATTGGATTTGCTGCAGTACTTTTCATAATTATCCACAAAGAAATCTTCCCTGCGAAGGATTTTGATTTCCTTCACCCCGCCGAAAGCCTGCTGCATCCACTGCGTCATTTTCCCGCTGCAGCGCTGGGTCTCTTTGCCAAAATAAGAAGCTCTCTTTTTATTCCAGCGCACAAAAATGGTCACAAACAGTACCATAATAACAATCATGCTGACAGATAAAATAAAATCCGTAAACAGCATATACCCGCCGAAAATAAGCATCATCACACAGTCCGAAAACATATACAGACACTGCAGCACCAGGTTGAAAAACTGTGCCACATCCGTGCCGACGCCGCGCATCAGCACAGCAGAGTTCTTTTCCAGAAAAAACGAATAGGGTTCTGCCATATAGCTGCGCATCAGCCGCACGCCGATCTCCCGCTGCGTGTCAAAGACAAAACCCACTCTTTTATAGCTCGTAAAGGCATTGAACGCATTTTTAAAAATATAAATACCGATCATGCCCCACGCCATCAGCATAAAAAACTCATTGTTACTCCTGGCCCCACACACATCGTAAAGTATGCTGAGCAGTCTGTTTTCCTGAATCATACCCGGACTCAGCATCAGGGCGATGAACGGATAGACCGAGACCACGCCCAGAAGCTCCAGAAAGATTTCCGCAAATAAAATCAGCAGCAGCCATACCAGTCGGATCTTCTGCCTGCGGTTAAATATATAACTTGCCTTGTTCCATACATCTTTAAAACTCATTTTGTTTTCTCTTCTCCATCTTTTTCCGGGCTGCCGTGCTAACGCCCTGACTCCTGCTTACCCGTCCGCGTTCTCTGCGCCAGAAACCGCTCCATAATATCCGCCATAGCAATCGAATCCTCTTCCGTGAACTTGTAGCCTCTTCCCTCATGTCCTCCTATCATATAGGCAAAATCGCTGATCTCATACCGCAGGCCATATCCCAGATAACGTGTGGCATACTTGTCTATCTTTCCGGCATCTTCATACCTTACCTCAAAACTCCGCGTCAGCCACCAGGGCGATTCCGCCAGTATATAGCCTTTTGTCCCGGCAACGATGAGCTGGCCTTCCGATTTCACACCCACCCCGCTTTTGGACAATGCAAACCCTTTGTCGTAGACAAACGAGGCCTTCGTATAGAGATCAATGCCGTTTTCCGCCTTCACACTGTCAAAGCGCACTTCTTTAAAATCCGCACCCATCAGCTTAATGATCGGCAGCAGCGTATAGCTGCCAAACTCGGTAAAGCCGCCTCCATAGACGGCATCCGTCATCTCGCGCAGCCCTTCCGCCGTCAGACGCGTAAAGCAGGCCTCCACGTCCCGGATCTGCCCGATGGCACCGCTCTTTACCACGCCAAGCAGCTGATTAAACCCGGGACAATACGCCGTCTTAATCCCTTCCATTAAAATACAGCCCTTTTCCCTGGCAAGCGCAAATAATTCCTCTGCTTCCGCCCTGCAAAAAGTCATCGGTTTCTCACAGAGCACATGCTTGTTATGCTCCAGTGCTGTCTTTGTATACGTATAATGGGTTTCATGCGGAGATGCCACGTACACCGCGTCCACACTGTCCAGAAATTCCTCAAAATCATCCGTGCACACATCCAGATCAAATTTATCCGCAAACTTCCGCGCACTGTCGATGTGCGGATTATACACGCTGTGCACGATCGTACCACTGACATACTTGGCTTCCGGCACAAAGCGGTTTGCAATCCTGCCGGTTCCGATAATACCGATTCTGATAATCGGATTCTGCTTTTCCCGGAGCATGGTGGAAGAGACATTTTTCGTGCGTTCCAGATAGACCACATCACAATAATCTCTCAGATTTTCAAACTGATTGAGCCAGTCGGAGCCGATGGCAAACACATCCACATGATATTTCTGCACATCCTCCACCTTCTGTCCCACATGATCTTCCACAATGATCTGATCGGCAAAGCCGGTCTTGCGCACATTGTCGATCCGCTCATCCAGTGAGTCAATGATATTCAGCTTTCCTCTCGACTCATCATACTGTTCCGTCGTCACCCCTACGATCAGATAATCTCCCAACGCCTTGGCACGCTTTAAAATATTATAATGTCCTTCATGAAACAGATCAAACGATCCGTACGTAATCACCTTTTTCATGCTTCTGTACTCTACCTTTTCGCCTTATCATTTCCATCATCGTCAAAATTTAGTCGTTTTTCCACCACGACGAGTGGTCTGTGTATCACACGCGTATTAATATTGAGAATATATTCCCCGATCAGTCCGATAAAAAACAACTGCAGGGAACCAAGCACATAGACACCGAGAAGCAGCGGTATATTGCCCGCCGGAAAAACATCCCAGTAAATCAGTTTCAAAATAAAATAGATCAGTGCAATGAGCAGACTGATGCCGGATGACAAAAAACCAAGCAGCGTCGCCAGCCGCAGGCCCACCTTCGTATAAGAAGTAATGCTGAGCATGGCCGCGTCATACAGGCTGAAAATATTATTGTGCGTCTTTCCCGCCCTGCGCCGGGGCTGCTCGTATTCGATATCCTTCCTGTTAAAGCCGTGCCCATACTCGGCCACAATGCCCCGAATGAACGGAATCGGATCGTCCAGCTCCCGCAGGATATCAATAAAAGTTTTATCATACAGGCCGAATCCCGTGAAATGCTCAATCATTTTGACGGAAGACATGTTTTTGATCAGTTTATAATACACCGAACGAAGGAAATAGACAATCCCGTTTTCTTTGCTTGACGTCTTAATCCCGCTGACAATCCGGTGCCCCTTCTCCCATTCAGCCACAAATGTGGGGATCAGCTCCACCGGATCCTGAAAATCACAGCACATCGTGATCGTGCAGTCGCCGCTTGTCTGGCACATACCGTAAAAAGGGGAATTGAACTGGCCGAAATTTGTCACATTAAAAATAGCCTTCACCTTTTTATTTTTTTCGCAGATTGCCTCCAGCCGCTCTCTTGTACCGTCCATCGAACAGTTGTCGATAAAAAGAATCTCATAATCATACTGCGGCAGCGCCTCCAGCAGGACATTTTCAACGGCCATGGCCATCAGATCTACATTTTCCACTTCATTATAACAGGGGATCAAAACACTGATTTTTTTCATATTTTCTTCACAATTCTTCATATTTTCTTCATATTTCGCACTCCACTATAGCATAGATTTGTTTCGCTTACAACGTAAATTTTATTACGCCCAAATATCCTGCAACAAAGCACTATCCAGGATTTTACCTCTCGTGCCTGAAAGTCATTGCAAAATTGACAGAATAAGCACCACTTTTGACCCGATATCCGTTCTTAGATGCTGTTTTTCATCCTCTGTCATTCGAATTACCGGCAACGGCCTCCAAAATTACCCGCGCCATATACCGAATCATCTCCTCCGTCATCCCCGGATACACACCGATCCAGAAGGTATCCCGCATGATCCTGTCCGTATTTTCCAGACTGCCGGCGATGCGGTATCCCCTGCCGCTCTCCCGCATCTGGTCAAAGCAGGGATGCTTCGTCAGATTTCCCGCAAAGAGCATCCGTGTCTGCACTCCTTTGCTTTCAATATCCTGCACCATCTGGTTCCTGTCCACCCCTTCCCGGCAGGTCATCAGAAAACCAAACCAGCTTGGTGCAGAGCCTTCCGCCGCCTCCGGCAGAATCAATTTATCAGTCGCAGAAGCTAACAGCGATTTCAGCAGCGCAAAATTACGCCGCCTCCGCTCCACAAAGGAGGGGAATTTCGCGAGCTGCGCACAGCCGATGGCCGCCTGCATATCGGTTGCCTTTAAGTTATAGCCAAAGTGCGAATACACATATTTATGATCATAACCGACCGGGAGCTGTCCGTACTGCCGGTCAAAGCGGTGTCCGCACAGATTGTCCCGCCCGGAAGGACACATACAGTCCCTGCCCCAGTCACGGAAGGAACGCATAATCTTATGCAGCAGCGGATTATCGGTATAAACAGCGCCGCCCTCTCCCATTGTCATATGATGCGGCGGATAAAAGCTGGAAGTACCCATGTCTCCCACTGTCCCGGTCAGTTTCGTCTCCCCGTCAATCGTATACGCGCTCCCCAGAGCGTCGCAGTTGTCCTCCACCAGCCATAGATGATGACTGTCACAAAACGCTTTCACTGCGTTCAGGTCAAACGGATTTCCCAGTGTATGCGCAATCATTACCGCCTTTGTCTTTTCCGAAAGCGCCTGCTCCAGCAGGGTGACATCTATATTATACTGCGGAATCGTCACATCGACAAACACCGGCACCGCCCCATACTGTACCATCGGCGCCACCGTCGTGGGAAACCCGGCCGCCACCGTGATTACCTCATCGCCCCGCCTGATCTGCCGCTCGCCCAGCAGCGGCGAAGTCAGGGTCATAAAGGCCAGCAAATTGGCCGAAGAGCCCGAATTGACAAGGGAACAGTATTTCACGCCCAGATACCGGGCAAATTCCCGCTCAAACCGCTCCGTATACCGCCCGCTCGTCAGCCAGAATTCCAGCGCGGAGTCGACCAGATTGACCATCTCCTCACTGTCATAGACCCGGGAGGCGTAAGGGATTCTGTCACCCTCCTGATATGGTTTGGAACCTCTCCTGTAGGTTTCATAGTATTCTTTTACACTGGCGAGGATGGATTCCCTTGCCTGTTGTTCTGTCATGTCTTTAAACATAGTAATCTCCTTCTCTGTTATCATTCCCCGGATACTGCCGGAGCACCCTGCCCTTCCCTTTCTACCTGTATCTTCTGTCGTTTTCTCTTTACATATTGAATGATAATATCAATACTACAAATTATCGTAAGCAGCCAGATGGCGCCTCCCATCTGCAGGTCATTAAACGATCTGTGAAAATCATAATATAAGTCTTCCTTTAAATGTTCCGTCCATCCCAGCGGCAGTGGGAAGAAAATCAGGCCAAATAGCAGCAAATACAGGTAATTCAGTCTGCCCTCTCTTTCCGCATTCAGAAAGAGGATACAGGGTATGATCATAAAAACAACTGTATACGTATAACTTCTGCTTTGGAAACCTACCAGCACGCAAGCCAGCAGCAGTACATTCTGCCACTGCTTTTTTGCAAAAAATGATATGGCAAAGGCAGCTGCGGATAATAAAGCCGACAGCTTAGCCGCCACCGATACAGCCGACCCCCAGGACACGCCAAACCACATAAGCAGATGTTCCATAAAAGCTGCAAACCCTATTCTGTTTCCATCAAACACAATGATCTCACTGGCTGTCTCTTCCACCGTTTCCACCACTGCCTCAACCGCCTCCATGGCGGTTTCCGCCACCACTTCAACGGCCGCCTCAACAGGCCCGCTCTCCTGCGCCACCTGACTGACTATCGAATTCATAAATCCGGAATTAAAGCCCATGATATTGCGGAAGAAATAAGGAATCTCTGACAGTCCTTCCTCTGTAAATAACAGAAAGGGAATGATAAAAACCATGACACCATAGAATGCAAGACGGCAGGCTTCTTTATATTTATGCTCTCTTAACAACACAAAACCAAAAACTGCAGGATAAATCTTTATCGCGGCCGCGATTGCCAGACAAAGATAGCCAATATCACGTACCCACCACTTTTCCGAGTCTTTCAAAACAAAAAAAGCAAGGGAACCCACAAATGACAGAATCAGAATATTTCCCCTCTCTACCAAAAACATAAAAGGGATGGAGAAAAGAAACAGATAACTGAGCCATTTATTTTCAATCTGTCTGAAACGGCACATACGTGTAAGAAGGCCGAATATAACCAGAATCAGAAAGATAAGCGCAAGCGTATAAGGAACGATTGCCGCCTGGAACAGGCGCAGCGAACGCGGGCTTCCTCCGGCCTCCACCATACCCTCAACATCTCCGGAAACAAGGCGGAATATATAAAATATCACCCAGCAAAGCGGAGGATACATATTACCGCTGTTACGATAGTCTGACTTCAGAGATTTTACGGTTTCAATACAGTTATAATAATCCATAAATGTATCCTGTCTGTCCTCGAACAGATAGGCTACCATGACTTCCGGGCGCAGCAGCATCGCCAGTAACAACACAGACAACAACACAGTCCCGCCTGTCAGAAAAAAAGTTAAATTTCGATTCTTCGTTTCCATACCCTCTCCATCTCTTGCCATTTACAGTAATACTTCCTCTTTTCTCTGTTCTATCGCCCTGCCATCTTTGATTTCATAAATCCGGTCACAATTCCTGATCGTCGTCAGCCTGTGAGCGACTATGATCATTGTAATCTGCCCCTGCAAAGCGTCTATCGACTCCATAACCGCAGCCTCCGTCTCATTGTCAAGCGCCGCCGTCGCTTCATCCAGCACCAGGATCTCCGGCCTGTTGTACAGCGCTCTCGCAATGGCAATACGCTGCTTCTGTCCCCCCGAAAACTTTATCCCCCGTTCCCCTACAATCGTATCCAAGTCATCCGGGAGGCCCTGTACAAAATCTTTCAGCTGTGCCCGCTCCAGCGCATCCCAGATATCCATATCCCTGATCTCCTGATCCTTTAAACCAAAGGCGACATTACTGCGAATGGTATCGTCAATCAAAAAAACCGACTGCGGCACATAGCCTATAATGTGAGCCCAGGTTTTCGGTATTGCATAGACATCTGTCCCATCCATTTCTATTGTGCCCTGCTGCGGGTGTAATAATCCCAAAATAACATCTGCAAGGGTTGTCTTTCCTGCACCGGAAGCCCCGATCAGGGCAATGGATTCCCCCTTGCGGATTGTCAGTGCCGTATTTTCCAGTACCGGCTTCACCTGGTTTTTATATTTCCATGTGATATGATTCACCACCAGTTCTCTGTCAAAATGATGCTGGTCTGCCTCCTTTGACAGGCCGTGCCGCACCGCATAGTCTTCATGCAGTGCTTCATATTCTGCGGCCTCTTTCATAATATCATACACATTTTCAAGCATCGGGCGATGATAAATGATGCCTGTCATTCTGCTGGAAATCTTCCCCACAGAAGGCAGAATTTTGAACGCCGCCATGGCAAACGCTCCCAGCTTGGGAATAAAATCAACCATATCCACACTCATCATAAGCCGGATACAGACAATGCCGATCAGAGCGCTGACACAGATACCTTCTATAATCCGATCCGGACTGTTGCTTATAAACTCATAATTTCTTTGTACCTTTCGCGCTTTCTCGGAAATCATTTCGTATTCGTCAACAAAGTATTCCTTCCTCTGCATAACATATATTTCTTTTATACCGTTGACCGCCTGATAGACCGTTTTGTACTTTTCCGTACTTACTTCAATATTTTTCTTTCCAGACTGCTTGACAATCGGTTTGAAAAAAACAACAATGCCAAGCATTACCGAAAACATAACCATCAGTGTACATAGCGCGATAAATGCATCGGTATAGATAACGTATATACTGATCATACTCACTACAAGCAGCTCTGATATAATGGAAAATATAAAAGAAAGGATATTAAATACCCCATTCACATCTGTTCCGCACCCGCGGAGAATTTCCGCACTGTTCACATCAAGATAATAGGAGTACGGGCGGCTCATATATGATTTGAGCATTCTGATGGACAATTCTTTCTGCACACAGGCACTGTAATCATATTGAATATAATTAGATAAAAGCACAATGATATTTTTGAAAATATAAATGAATATAAGCACCAGGCCAAATAAAAGAAGTAACTCATTGGAAGATTTTATTCCTATAGCGGATGCAAGCCTTTGCACATATACATTCTGCCAGACCTCCTCCGGAGATACAACTGCCTGAATAAAAGGCAATATGGCAGTAATCCCTACCAGTTCCAGCGCGGAACTGATGATAATAACAAGCAGAATACCCACGGCCTTTCTCTTTTGCCTGCTGTCTAATATATAATTTAATTGAACAATTATTTCTTTTGCTGTCCTGATATTACTGATCATAAGTATCATTCCCTGTCTTATATTCCAGACTGTTAATATCTGTCTGCTTTATTGAAATCCGGCAAGATACAGATATCCCGATATTTTCCGCCATTGAGTGCCAGGGCAGCCGCTGCCCCGCTTGATTTCGGTGCTATCAGATAATCACAAAGTGATAATCCATAGACTTCTTTGACATAAGCAATGGTTTTCTCTCTCTTATTTAATGTCTGATTGAGTTTTCTGTCGTATTCCCGTTTCTCATCATTACTCATATCCCAGTATTTTTCATGATTTGTATACAGATTACTCTTCATTCGCTGCCTGTTAACAAAAATAACACAATCCCCAAATTCCTGTAAAAACAAATCGAGACTGTCGCTCATTTCTGTAGAAACAAATACTTTATTACACCCCCATTCCTTCATATATTCTTTTACCAGCTGTACGATTTCCTGAACGCCGATTGTCAATGGGTGTTTTTTATAAATTTCCCGGGCAGTCTTATTAGTCCGCAGCTTTGATACATCGACCGAAAACTCTTCTCTTAGAAAGATACCCAGTACACAATCATTTTCTGATATTTTACAGCCACATTCCTGCTGATATTCATCCAGGAAGCTTTGTTTCCATACCCATGCTTTTCTTACATACTGATTTAACCTGCCGTAATATTCTCTCCAGTTTTTGTCAACAACATGTATCGTGTAATCATCTGCATCATGATTAATAATCAGACATGTCTCTTTCCGCCATGTTTTATTTCTGCCTATCTGCTCTACCAACACCCAGTCCTTCTGTACAACATCTTTAATACTGACCGGTTGTTCAAAACAGTACTCCCATTCATTATCCTTTCCCAAATGGCCCTTCTGAAAATCATATTCATATTCCAGATCTACGATCGGGATATACCCCTTACTCTTAGCCCATTCATAAGAAAAAATATGCCCTAAGGCGCTTGAAAATAAGGCACTTCCCGGCAAAGCATACCTGAAAACACAATATTTTTCCTTCGCATTACGTTTTCTGGATATAAAATAAGGCAACCGGTATTTATTCTCTCTCTCAGATGAGGTCGTCAGCCAATAATAGCGTGAACGTATCATAATATAATCTTCATATGGCAGTGTTCTTTCCAGCCATGCAAAAAAAGTGTCCTTGATTTTCTTATACATCTGTTAAACTCCCTCATCATTTCTGCGAACGATTACCGATTCTTTATCGAAATATTGCGCAATAAGGTCATTCACCCACGCCTGCGGATCCTCGCTCAATCCCGGCAGTCTCAGAACCGGAGATTTAAAAAATCTCTCCTCTATTGCCAGTTCAACGCTACTCTCCTTGGAATCTCTTATTTCAATCAGACAATCCTGCCAGACATCATGAATCTCTTTCACATCTTCTGCCGCAATTACAGTCTGAAACCAGGGTAGTTTTTTTATATCCTCATTATAAATAACTGTAGCGTACAGAAACAGAAAAACAAATGCCGTCACAAATACTTTCACCTGGCAGTCATTGAATATATCCCCGCGGATTAAATTGCTTACATACATACCTGCCAAAACAGCGGTTACAACCGCCCCAACCAGTGTTGTAAAGTTCAGTAAAAAATATATTCTGCTCGACAAACCAACGTCTGCATATCCGAAGGCAATTGGAAAACAATTTAAAAACAATGTCAGCAGAGAAAGAAATGCCCCGGACAACACTTCTTTTCCCTTTACATCTCTTACCCTGAATCGAATTCCTATATAAATACAGTACACAATCAATAAGATAACAAACGGCTGATAAAATAAGTCCCTTAATACGATAGCCTCCATTTTACAGGCATCAACAAAACCTTTTACCACATTATACGAGGAAGAATCATAAGAACGGCGCACATAATTGCCAGGGGCAATCACTGCCATCAGTCCGCTTAAAAACATAAAGCAAAACGGGATCCCCTTTTTCCACAACAGCTTATGTTCTTTTTTACTCAACCAACACCATAAGACTATAAAAACCATTCCCGGAAGAATCGCCGCCTGAAAAAAATTACAGGCCAATATCCCACTAAGTAAAAGAAAAACCCCCATCCTTCCATCCCTTTTGGGGTTGCAGAAAAATTCAATCGTCACTATGATAGTGACAATTCCCGCAGTTACAGCCATCATATAACTGCTTCCCACAAACCAGTAAAAAACTTCCTGGTAAATATTGGTATTGAAAAATACAAATAAAAAAATCAGACCGAATGCTGCAATGGTTTCTTTATTTCCAACTTTCAACAATCTCTTTGATGCCACATAAATCAATAGCAGAAGGGAAGCCACAAATGTCATAAAAAGGCAAACCATTTCAATCCCTATTCCCTGACTCTCCAGCGGGAAACACATCAATGGATTAAACAAAACCTCAATCACCATATACAGCCAGATCCCTGACCAGTTTTTATAGTAATCATTGGCAATACGAATACTTTCTGCCAGAAGGCTTTCCCTGTTGCAGCTTAATACCATCGAAAAATCATCTTCTGAGTGGATCGTATAAAAAATTGTATAAATCATGGGAAAAAGTACAATTATGATCAGACATATATACAATATAAATTTCCAATTTCTATCTGTTTTTTCCTTCAAATGTTTCCACTCACCTTTCAGATACTAACCCGGTGCATACTGGTTAAACCGCTCTTTCCCAATCCCGGCTTCCTTGGGCATTTCGCCGTGATTAACAGCTTTCCTTTTTAATCGCCTGATAAAATCGCATAAGATAACGTATCTTTCTGCAATTAAACCTGCTCTTTACATCAAAAATCTTCTTGTTTCCTTTTTTTTCCGGCACACGCTGCACAAGCTTTAAATGGCCGCCTCCATATTCTTTTAACGGCATAAACCAGCTGCTCTCATACAATTGAAAGTATTCCGGATGCCTTCTCCATGCCATCCTTAAAAGCATCTGCTCATCATCCATAAAATCAATGGATACTAAAGACCACATTGCCTCGGTGCACATTTCATAAAGCAGTCCGCACATTTCATCAGGACAGACAATAATTCCTGCCATAATACTGTCTGTCATTGTGACAAGCTTGACCAGTCCCACCTCAGTTTCCACACTTTTCCTCATAAACAGACATATCTTATCTCCAAAGTTATATTCCCATTTATAATCAAAATCTTCCGGATCTGAAAACGTATCGCCGCCATGATTAAATCCAAAATCAATCCATACCGTATATCCGCTCAAAGTGTATTTTTCTTCTACAGCTTTCTTCAGACACCAGAATTTGATGAGTGTAATGTAATCATAGTCTGCCCGGTTAGAGATATCCCCCGGTCTTATCCTTAACTCTTTAAAATGCGCTGACTTTTCCACTCTGCACATCTCACGATATAAATCGGCTTCTATATCCCAGATATTGTCTTCCACTACAATTATCGTTTCCTTACCCCGCCCGAAGTTTTCCCTGATTTCCCTGATCTGCTGTGCAAAATCTGATGTGGTGAAAACGATCAGACGGTTTTGTATACGGGCCCAAAATTTAAAATATTCCATGTAATTGTTACTGGATCGTTTCTGATCCTCCAGATCTCCTCTGCCGATATCAAAAAAAGCCGTAACTAAGGTTATTTCTTTTCCTTCATTCATTCCCGTTTCTCCTGACCGTACATTTCCTGAAAATCCTTAAATACATGCCAATCATCTTTCTCTTCATTCCCGCAAATGGTACTCCCCTTTTCCCCTTTATTTTATTATCCGCCAGTTTGATTTTTTTCTTTTTATCCGTTACCAGTATGATCTTTTCGTAAGGAAGATCATATTCCTCTGAATATGCATAAGCAGGGGGCAGCACCTTATAGTTGTCATGTTCTATGATATACTTATTGAGGTGCGATTCGTCATGCCACTTCGCTATGATCCCTCGTCCATAATCATCTTGTATCGCTTCCTTCAATTCCCTGATTAATCTGATATAAGCTTCGCTCTTTCCCCCGTTAATCGCTCCATATGCATAAACATGCCCTTTTGTATAAGGAACGAATGCTTTTGACTTTCTCCTTCTTTCATAAGGAAATTCATAAGGTGCAAGGTTATCATATCCGGGATGTTTTACCACCAGTAACTCCTCCTGCACCGGGAGAAAATCTGCTTCTTTGACTTCTTTTAAACAGATCAGATTCGCATTCATAAAAAAGACATAATCATAGCTTTTCAGCTCTTCTGCAATGCCGGAAAACATGCGAAAGCGAAATAATGTACTCCCCGGCCATCCCAGATCCTTTTGATAAATACGGTGAATATTGCAGTCCTTATCCTCCCCGTAAATAGTCTCACTGTCAGTAAAAACAAAATAGCTTTTTTCTGAATCTCTCAGAAAATTCTTATGAAAACTTTCATAAAATTCTTCCCAGAATCTTACATACTGTCCTGTGCAAATATATAAAAGAGCAATTCTCATCATTCAGTGTCCCCGGGCTTTTCTATATTTCTTTATCTTTCCCAACAGTAAACATGTCATTTTGATCCCCATGAATCGAATGCAGGAACGAATCAGCTTACTTTCCTTTGAATCATCATAGTTTAAAAAAAATACATATTTTGAAGCTTCTCTCAGCAAATCCTTCCGATGGTCTGTCTTAACCAGGCCTATATATCCCAGGACATTATGGTTTAATTCGCGTGCCATCAATGCATACATTTGTCTGGCAAGCCGTTCTTCCATGACATGTGTTTCAAAATATTTCTTCCAGTCAGAAAAATTAAGCAACAGATCATCCATCATTTTCTCATTTACCGACTGCATGATAGAATGATCTCTGATCCGGTAAAAATAATAGGCTTCCACCATATTCACTTTTTCTGCCTGCAGTATGACCTGATCAATAATCTGAAAATCTTCTGCCAGCCTTCCTTTTTGAAAAGAAAAGTGATTTTCCGTCCAAAAGCTTCGCCTGAAGCATTTCCCCCAGGCCGCCCAGTTGGGGTATATCGCCGTTGTGTTAAGCAGTGTCTCCTGACCGGTGATACCGTAGATCTCACTCCGATCAAAAAGCTTTTTCAGTTTAATCTCAT
Organism: uncultured Lachnospiraceae bacterium; assembly: GCA_910587155.1. Classification (GTDB taxonomy): domain Bacteria; phylum Bacillota; class Clostridia; order Lachnospirales; family Lachnospiraceae; genus VSOB01. Next base: position 165,087 of record CAJULA010000003.1, on the reverse strand, counting down.
CGGAATGATCAAGATACCATCCCTCGGCCAAGACGATATCGGGAGTATTCGACTGTATGGACCGGGCAAGCTTCTGCAATGCCTGCCCGGCAATGTAATCATCTCCGTCCACATATAAAATATATTCGCCCCTGGCATACTCTGTCCCATAATTCCTGGCGTCCGATAAGCCCCCGTTCGGTTTGTGAAAAGCTCTTACCCTGCTATTATCACCTGCATACCGGTCGCAGATCTTTCCGCTGCTATCCGTCGAACCGTCATCCACAAGGATTAACTCGTAATCCTCAAATTCCTGACATAACACGGAATCCACACATTCTGCAATCCACTTTTCAATATTATATACTGGTACAATGATACTAAACAGCATGGATCCGCTCTCCCATTTTCACCCACCGATCTGGTATAATATCCTCCGCCGTCACTCCGTTTAACCATTTCGGCGGTGCAATCACGATTTTATCCTCATTCCCGTTCAGCCATGCGCCCCACCAGCTGAAGCTGCTGTTGGCAATGATCTGATGTCTGCAAAGGCTCATCAGCTGCATATCAAGATACCCTTTGCTCTCATCATTATTTTCCACAAAGGTAAATTCCCCGCCGGTAAACTGCTTTTTTGCCTCTTCCATCCCATTGGAAAAAATATAAAAATGAGGATTGGCAATGTTGTCTCTCATATGGGAAATCGCTTTCGCATAGTAATCTTTGGTGCAGATCCCCCCATACATCCCCGGATTGTTCAGATAATCCCCCAGCCTCACATGGACACTGACCGCACCCTCGTCCTGCTTAATCTGCTCTTCCACCTCTTTGTTGCGCGGATCTGAAACTTTTGGAAACTGCAATTCCTCGCGCAGGTGATCCGCAATATCCAGGAAATATTTTTCACTCTGCCAGTATCCGTTAAAATATCCTTCCGGCTGTGCTAAAATATTTTGATTAAAGAACAGCCCGGTTTCCTTAAAATATGTCTTCTTCCCAAACAGGCGCAGCCTCACTCTGGCCAGGTAATTGTCTGCTTCGATATATAACCTTTTGATATCCTTTTGATCGGCCTGTCTGATGCGGATTCCGAAGATAGGTAAATCAAAGGTCCTGATTTCCGTCCGCTTTGTAAAGGCATACAGATCTCCGCATGTATCATACCCCATACTTTGAAATTTTCGATACAGCGCATACTGGAACAATTGGTTTCCCAGCCCGCCCTGAAATTTTACGATATGCATGAACTACTCAAATCTCCTCTTCCGGCTCATTGCCTCTGCCAACTGCTGGATTTTCAGGAGCAGATGATCCAACATAATCAATGCGGCATATTGGTTTTGGTCAAAAAGGATAACCCGTATACGGTTATACACTGTAAAGCCATGCCTGCTTTTACTTTCCAATAACATCCGGAGAAATCCATGCTCTTTTAATGTCTGCAGCTCTTTTCTGCGGTTTTTAAAGGAAAAGTCAGTATTATTGATCCGAAATACCCCATCCATAAAGTCATTCAGCACATTTCCAAAGTATCTGCGTTCATTCTCTCCGGTCAGATATCCGTTCTGCACAATCAGTTCATAGATCCGCTGCTTCACATCCAGGATTTCCAGCATCCTTTGCATTGTCTTCTGATGGATCAGACTGCTTTCCCTGATGCGGTAATAATAAAGACATCTGTCCAGGATGGCGATCCGCTCTGACAAAAGGATAAAATAGGCGGTCTGCAGGGCATCCTCCGCATAACTGACCGGGATATAGATACTGTCCAGACAGGGCAGAATCAATTTACGTCTGATTACTTTTGTAAAAACAGAGGTATATTGATTGGAACCCATAAACGCCAGAAGCGCTTCCTTCCTCCCGACCTGACGATATCTTTCGCCTCCGAATGCCCCTTTCTCTGTTTGATTCACATATTCAGTGAATTTATTGAAAATCACCAGATCCGGATTATCCTTTTCTATGCAGGCTGCCACTTCCTTCAGCAAATCAGGGGCGTAATGGTCATCAGAGTCCAGGAACAGGCAGTACTGCCCTTTTGCCTGCAAAATCCCTGCTTTTCTTGTCATCATAAGACCCTGATTGCTCTGATGGTATACATGCACCCGGGAACAGGCAGTTCCATATGCATCGCATATCTGCCCGCTATGATCCGTTGAACCGTCATCAATCAATATCACTTCATAATCCGTATACGTCTGCCCGAGCACAGACTCCACACACTGTCTCAGATATTTCTCCACATTATAAACGGGAATCAATATACTGAAACAGGGCTGCTCCATTGTCTTCATATGATTTCCAGCCACTTTCCCAGAAAGTTTTCCGCATCCAGCTGCCATGCCCTCTCCTGGCTTCTTTTCTGATACCTGTCTCTCAGAGCACTTTCCCTGACCAGAGCCAGCATCGCATCGGCCAGGATTTTTTCTTCTTTCGTCAGTTTTTCCCCGCCCCGCCTTCTTTGGCCGTCACAAACGGGACATAATATGCCGTATTGCTCTTTTTGCCAATTACCGGTCACTTTTTCCGCAATATCTGCCCCTGGCGCCAGGATTTCCCTCGCACCGGAGTCAAAATCCGTGCTGATACAAGGCAGTCCGCATGCCAGCGCCTCAATCAGGACACCGGGAAATCCCTCATACAGCGACGACATGACAAAGGCGTCACATTTTGCCATGATTTTGTACGGATTTTCTACAAATCCCCCGAATACCACATTGTTTTCCAGCCCGCACTCCTTTACTGTCTTTTTCAGGGATTGCTCCAGTATCCCTTCCCCTAAAATCAGCAGTTTTGCGTCGGGAAACGCTTCTGCAACGCTCCTGAAAGCCCGGATCAGATGCCATTGCCCCTTCGCCCCGTCCAGACGCCCTGCCGTCACAAATTTAAACCCGGAATCTTCCACAAATGTACATTCCCGGCCGTCCGGCTGCTCTTTGCTCCGGTTTATAATATCTTTGATCGGAAATCCATTATATATGGTTATGGCCTTTCGGGGATCCACGCCGAACTTCTGCACCAGGTCATTGCGGGAACCTTCCGATACCGTGACAACCCTGTCTGCCCGATTATATAACAGCTTGATGGCCATGGCAATGATAATCTGTTTGAGCCCGCCCAATTGTCCCATATCCCTCGTCATAAAACTATGCACGGTAAGGATCGTTTTGCAGTACCGCCTGCCCGTCAGGACATTGACCGCATTGGCACTTGTTAATGCGCTGAGGCAGGCGTCGTAGTGATTCTTTTTTTTCAGTTCTTTCAGTTTCCGGTATCTGCGCAGAAACACCCTGGCCTGGTATAAAATACCCGTCTTATCATCCGGATTGTCGATCTGCAGACTGAGAATACGGCCGCGGTAAGGATAGGTAATGTTTTCTGCGTTATTCAGCAAAATATCAATCTGCCATTCCTCCGGGAATGCAAGCGTCAGGTTTGCAAAGACTTTTTGCGCTCCGCCGTGATTCAGTGTCGATACCACCATTAATATCTTCTTCATCTGCCCCTTACCTGTCCCACAAATCCTCGACAAACATCTGATACCATCTCTGAAATACATAGAATGACCACAGCATGGAACTGTACATGATCCGGTCTGATTTCTCCTGCCTGCGGATCAACTCTCCCACCGCCTCCGGTACAAAGATATTCTGCCGTTTTAAAATATCCTGATCGGCGTATCTGTCAATCTCCGGCGCCAGCACTGTCCGCAGCCATTTGCGCAGAGGCACGCCGAATCCCTTTTTCGGGCGGTCCAGCAGTTCCCTGGGTATATATTGATAAGCCAGTTCTTTCAGAATGTATTTTTTATTTCCCTTCTTATATTTAAAGCCATGCGGAATGGAAAAAGCCAGTTCGACAATACGGTAGTCGAGCAGAGGACAGCGTACCTCAAGGGAATATTTCATGGAAGCCCGATCCGTCTTTGCCAGCACTTCATCGGGAAGATAGGTCATCATATCCAGTACCATGCGCCGCTCCTGCCAGTTGCGGTAATGCAGCTCCTTTTCCCACCCATATCTGACTTCTGCCTCCGGCATGCCAAGCAGCTTGTCCGCCTCTTCCATCATCACATGCAAAAAGAATTGTGTCTTATAATTGCTGTCCCTGTTATTGAGAAATGCCCGCAATTCCGCCGGCAGCTTCTGTCGCAGAGGCATGGAGCCCATGACCGGCGCAACGATCCTCCTCATCCATTCGGCCTTCTGGGCAATGAATACCCAGTCGTACATTTTATAGCCGCAGAAGAGTTCGTCACCGCCGTCGCCGGAAAGCGCCACCTTGATGTCCTCCGAAGCCAGCCTCGACACCAGCATCGTGGGAAGCTGAGAAGAATCCGAAAAAGGCTCATCATAATAATAAGGCAAGTCATGGAGCAGACTCAGGGTTTCCTTATCCCCGATATACAGCTCCTTATGCTTGGTCCCCAGATACCTCGCAATCTCTGCGGCAAAGACTGCCTCATTTCTTTCTTTTTCGTGGAAACCAATGGAAAAGCTTTTGACCGGCTCTCCCGAAACCTGCCGGGCCGCTGCCGTCACAAGCGCCGAGTCAATTCCGCCGCTGAGAAAGACTCCTGTGGGAACATCCGCGATCAGACGCTTTGCCACGGAATCAAGCACCAGCCCCTCCAGCTCCCGCAGCGACGCCTCATAAGAAAGCGGCCTTTCCATACCAAGTCTCTTCTGCTCTATGATATCCCAGTACCGGCGCAGGACAGTCTCGCCATCCCTCCGGACAAGGTAGGAACCGGGAAGCATCTTAAAAGTATCCTCGAAAATGGAATCGGGTGCTTCTATATATTTACTGCAGAGCAGTTTCTTGATCATCCTTTTGTCAATCTTTTTTCGGAAGCCGGGATATTTCATAATCGGCTTCAATTCCGACGCAAAGACAAAATCTTTTCCTTTTTTATAATAATATAACGGCTTTTTGCCCATACGATCCCTCGCCAGGATCAGCGTGGCACTCTCCGTCTCATACAAGGCGATGGCAAACATCCCGTTAAAACGTCCAAAGCACTCATATCCCCATTGCTGATAGGCGGCAATCATCACTTCCGTATCACAAGCTGAGACAAAGGTATGGCCTGCGGCCTCAAGTTCCTTTTTCAATTCGCGATAGTTGTAGATTTCTCCGTTATAGACGGCTGCAATCTTGTTATCCCTGGAAAACATGGGCTGATGACCCATCGGAGAAAGATCCAGTATCGAAAGCCGCCTCTGTGCCAGCCCCACGGCCCCACGCCCTGAAACTTCCTGCCATATACCGGAGTCATCCGGCCCTCTGTGATACATCGTATCATTCATTTCCTGCAATGCCCGGGCCGATATTTCCTGATCTGAAAAATAACCGCATATACCACACATAGTCACTCCCCTGCGGAACCATTGCAGGCATCCCGCAGCAATGTTTCATACTGGTCCGCAATACTGCTCCACAAAAATCTCTCCCGCACCAGTTCCAGGCTTTTCTCCCCCATCTTTTTCCTGCGCCTCTCATCCCTTGCCAACAGTGCCAGCTTGTCTCCAAACAAATTCACCCGCACGGCATACCCGTTGCCGTCAATCAGTTCGTCACTGCCCTCACAGGGAGTCATCACCACTGGCAGGCCGCTGGCCATGGCCTCCAGTACTACATTAGGCATACCTTCTTTTTTTGACGGTAAAATAAAGACATCCGCGTCCTGATAATAGTCTGTCAGCTCCTCTTTGTCCTTCTGACCGGCAAAGATGATCCGATCGGATACCTCGTAGCGTTTTGCCAGCTTTTCCAGCGTCTGACGATAGGGACCATCCCCGACGACAGTGAGCAAAATCCTCCTGCCGCATTTTTTCTCAATATCCTTAAGCTGAGGAATCATATACTGCAGGCCTTTCCTCTCGATCAGTCTGGAAACAAATAAAATTCTGAAATGTCTCTTTGTTTTTCTCTCCGGCGCACTGCGGAAAAAATCCGTGTTGACGCCGTTGGGAATGATTCTGATTTCCTTCTTATTATAAAAATGCTCTGCCAGTATCCTAAGTCCCCTGCTGTTTGCCACAAGGGCCTCTGCATTTTTCCAGATGATCTTCTCATAAGGCCCGATCAGTTTATAAATAAAGGTAAAACGCTCCTGGTATCCGGGAATATCCCCGCCACCGAAACGGATAATATAGGGTATCCCATACCTTTTCTTCAGATAATACCCCACCGGGCCGCTCGGGATCGCGAAAAAAACCATGACTATGTCAAATTTCTGTTCCCTGCACAGGGAATCGACCTTCCCAAGCGCCTTGCCCAGGTAGGACAGCATTTCTACGAATCCGCAGTGTTCCTTATGTTTTCTTCTGGACGGCAGGCGGACAATGGACAGACTCCCTTCCCTGCTGCATCGCTCCAGCCCCGGAAACCATGAAGTCACCACGGTAATATTATGCCCCTGTTTTTTGAATTCATAAGCCAGATTCATACATGCATTTGCACCGCCGCCGCCGATCGGCGGATACTCATGCGAAACAATCAATATCTTCATTTCTGCCCTTTTATCATCATAGCCTGATCAGACTGACCGCCCGCCTGCCGCCTTACTCCTCATTCACCCAGGTTTCCTTAATACTATAGGATTTATCCACATGCACACCAAAATATATCTTGATCAGAATCTCCGCCATCAGCCCGAATACAAACATCAGTACGCCCATAATCATAAAAAAGACTGTCAGGATCGGCGGTATGATATTTCTTGACATTTTATATCCCATGCAGAACAGTGCCACCGACCATATCCCGCAACCGCCACCAAGCAGCATAAACAGGATTCCCAGCCCTCCCAGCAGATGAAGCGGTCTGGTCGCGTACTTATTCCAGAACCATACGGAAATCATATCCACAAAGCCTTTAAATGTCCGTTTCCAGTTATATTTTGTCCTGCCCGATGTGCGCGGTCTGTGATGCACTACCACTTCCCCCACCGTAAAGCCTTTGATCTTCAGAATCGCCGGAATAAAGCGATGCTGTTCTCCATACAGATTGATCCCTTTAAAACATTCCTTCCGGTAAATCTTCAGCGAGCAGCCGCTGTCATGAATCCCGTCATGCACCAGCAGATAGCGGAGCATATTGGCACCTCTGGAGACAAAGCGTTTCATAAAAGTATCCTTCCGGTCCTTGCGCCAGCCGGACACCATGTCATACTCATGTGCCAGCAGGTAGTCCAGCATCACGGGAATATCCGCCGGATCATTCTGCCGGTCGCCATCCATCGTCACGATAAAATCTTTTGTAGCCGCCTTAATCCCTGCGTCCATCGCCGCCGTCTGTCCGGAATTGCGCCGCAGTCTGATAAATTTCAGCGGACGTAATTCCCGGCAGATTTCCGCCGTCCGGTCTGTAGAACCGTCATCAATAAAAATGATCTCATAATCATACTGCTTCTGCACACAGATTTCTTTGATCTCTCGGTGAAGCTCGGCCACATTTCCCTCTTCATTGTACACCGGCACCACAACTGACAAACTGTACATTTCCGCTTCCTCCTTATGTTCAATCCGCGGCATAAACGGACTTATACTGTCTCATGACCCGCACTGCTTTCACCGTGACCAGTATGGTATAGGGCAGGTAAGACAGAATTGCCGCCAGAGCGGCTCCAAGTGCTCCAAGTCTTGATACAAGACAGATTTCCAATATGACATTGGCCGTAATCGTTATAAAATAACAGATGCTTTCAAAAACTGCCTGCTTCTGAAACTCCAGAAACAAAGCAAAATAATACGAAATCCCCCGCTGCACATAATAGATCAGCAGCAGTCTGAACAGGAAAACCGCATCATGATACTCCTCTCCATACAGAAACGGAATAAAGAATCCGCTCATAACTAAAAGCCCCACTGCCACACAAAGGGTAAGAAGGATATTCAGGATACCGAATTTCCGGAACCTGTCCAGTTTTTCCCTGTAGTTTTCCTTACTGATCGTTGACATCTGCGGCAGTACGGTAATACACAGGGTATAATTGATATGGTACAGCTTGGAACATAACTTTTTCCCGATGGCATAGACCGACACCTGCGCCGGTATGCTAAACAGTCCCAGAAAAAAGGTATCCGATTCCTGTAAGAGGATCTCTCCCATACTCGTGACAAGAAGCGGCATGGCATAGAGCAAGATCTCTTTCTGCAATACGCCGGCGCGTTCCGCCTGATCCTGCAGCAAATGTTTTCTGATCAGTGCCTGCCCCAGCAATGCGGTCAGGATACCTGCGATGATATACCCTGCCAGAAGCCCTGTATTATTTTTTAGAAATAACACGGCCGCCAGACTGAACACAAAATATCCGCCGTATTCCGTCAGCGTAACCAGAAACAGATTCCGATATTCCTGCATACCGATGCTGAGCGCTTTATAAAACTCCGCAAAAGAACTGAGAAATACAAGTACGCCTGCGCCGTACATCAAGATATGGAGATTTTCATATTTGCCGAAATACTCCATATAATCTGTCAGCAGACCGGACGCCGCAGTGAGTCCGACAAGAAACAGGCTGCTGACGATCAGGCGCAGCCGGATACTGGCTTTGAGACAATCACTCAGTTCCTGTTCTGTTTCCTGCTTGGACACAAAGACCTTGACCGAAGCGTCTATGCCAAACCAGCATACATGCGCCATCATCAGAATTGCCGAATAATAAAACGACCATTCGCCGTAGCTGTCCTTTCCCAATATCCGGGCCATGCAGATATCCAACGCAAAAAAGCCCAGCATGGCAGTCGCTTTCGCCAGTACGGTCCATGAAATATTTGCCAGAAATTTTTTGCTGAAAATTTCCCATTTTGACAATAATCCGATCAAAACTGCCCTCTCCCGTATCACTCTCACTTACCGAAATATTGCTGCAACTGAGAGCCCTGATAGATCCTCGCAATCACATGGCTTCTGTAAGTAACGGTTATGACCGGCTCCACATCCACAGGCCATCCGTCTTTCACCATGCCCCGCTCCACTGCCTGTGTGTCGAAGACATAGAAGTCATGATCTGTCACGGAACATGTATCGTAGGATTCATTCCAGTCTTTCGGCGCTTCCGTTATATGATCCGGCCTGGTAAGCCAGTCCCCTCTGATATAACCATAATAGATCGTGACAGGCTCACTGCCCAATCCGTTTTTCTCACAATACTCCCACACCAGCAGTCCCAGAGACGCCCGATGCTCGCCCCAGTACACGTCCATCTGCCGCTCCCCTGCCGGCACGCCTGTGGCTGTCAATCCATACCAGCAGGGAGCAAAATACGTAAAAGCCGGCATACTGCCAAGAACCTCCGCCAGATGAAACACACCGGCCATACAGGCAAATGCCGTGAGCAGACGCCTTCCGGTCAGCAGTTCATACAGCACCGGCAGTGCCGCGGCTGCGACAAATACCGCATACAGACACAGAAACATATTCAGATACCGCATCCATGTAGGATTCCAGCGCATCTCCAGCAGATAGGCAGGGGTAATGCCCAGGCTGACAATCACAATACTCCACAAAAGGCTGACCTGCCCCCTGTAACGGCGCCAACTCAAAACCACAATGACAGACAACAAAAGCAGCAGCGTAGGCATGGCCATCATATAGTTTCTGATAATAAACAGAACATAGCCGCCTATCTCTTCCGTATAGTCTGCCCCCGAAAACATTACTATCATACCTGTCAGAAGATAAACTGTCAACAAAAGAGTCGCCGCCCCGGCGCTGACCGGGTACAGATCTCTGTCTGTCGTCTCATAGGATACGCATATACCATATAATACCATCGCCGCCAGAAAAATCAAGACGGCCAGAAACAGACAGCCGGAAAATGCCTGCAGATACGTCCCGGTTCCGATCCGCGCCGACAGATCATACACCCCGGGGATCATCCGTACTGCCGTCACCATGGCGGAGAAAAGTGTATGCACCGGCGCGTGGCTGTTTTTAATTACCTCCACCAGCAAAAATTGATTGGTAAAGAGAAGCCCCACATAAAAAGCCACGCCGTACAGACTGTGCCGCACACCTGCCAGCACTTTTGACGCCTGTTTCCCTTCCTGGCTCAGCATGGCCACGGCCGCCAGCACAGTACACGCCGCCAGCAGGATCGGTAACCCGCTCTTTTTTTCAAGCACACTGCAGGAAGAAAACAGAACCGCCTGATATCCAAAAGAAAGACTTCTTTTCTGGAAAGCGATCAATGCGCATACGCCGCCCAACGCACCGAAACAGGCGGAAAACAAGTCATAGTTATAATTTTTTAACCCGATTGTCACGGCCGGCAACAGCAAGGTGAGATTCATCAGGACTACATAAGACGTCATGATCCTGAAACTTTCTGCCGGTTGTTTTTCATCCCCGACGCGGCGCATCAGAAAACGCTGCACCAGATCAACCGTGTAGAAAAGAATCAGAACTCCCAGAAACCAGTGTGCCAGCTTGGCCGGCTGATGATAGACCAGCCCGGTTACCTCTTCCATCCATTCATATGGAAAGCACCGCCAGAACAGTGACATCAGCAGATAATTCATCCGGCTCTGGCCCATGGACCAGTGCCGCAGTTCATCCGCGTCCAGTTTGGCCTGCTCCATGGTGCTGAATCGTTCATCCGCCGTCAGATAGGTGGTCATCCCCTTGATGGATACCAGCATGGCGGCGCCGATCAGCACGGCTGCCAGAAGGGCGCAGGATTTGCGGTCGATCCGCTTTTGCAGCAGCCAGAATACGATTCCACAGGCTGCGGCCCAGACGATAATTTCACTGTTTTGCAGCTCCCGCCAGTGAAAATAGTGACTGTTACACCACTGCAGTCCCCGTCCGGCCAAAAGGCCGCAAAGTACACAGCCGATCAGCAAAAGCAGCTGCCTCCACTCCCTGACAAACCAGGCATACAGCGCACTCAGATACGCCCCGATTACTTCCCGCTTTCTGAAACAGACAAACAGACATAACAGCCAGGCGGCGAGCCATGCGCCGCCATACAGCAGCATGACTTTGCCCTTGCTCTTTTGCAGTTCATCCGTCGGAACACGCAGCAAAAGAAACGGATCACCGCCGACAATCCGCAGTTGCCCCGTATCAGACAAAAGCAACAGATCATGACACATAATATGCGCCGTATCCAGGAAATCTCCCCGGTAAAAAACATAATTTCCAAGCGCCGCGCTGATGCCGGGAACCGGCAATTCTTCGTTTACCTCCCGCCCTTCAAACTTGACCTGGATATAATCAAACGTATCCAGCTCCTGCTCCGTAAACGGCAGTACGATATCACCGGAAAAAAACTTCTTAAATTCCAGCGGGCTGCTGTTTTCCAGTTTCTCACCCTGCAGCAGATAGATGTGAAAATCCTGCTCGTAAGGGCAATATATCTGTACTTTTACAACAGAAGGGAACAGTGCCACCGCCGCAAGAAAAGCGAGCAGACTGCAGATACCCAAGATAACAGATACTCTCTTATTCAAAACGTTTCCTCCGAACAGGTTCCGTCCTTGTAATAAATCATACTTTCATTTTTGTACTGCACGACCTGACATGGATGCGGAATCTGTACCTCATAGGAACAGATACCGGGATACGCACCCTGCGGGATACGCAGCTGATAGCATTTATCTTCCGTCTCTTTCTCCGTCGTAAAGATGCCAAATGTAAGGAACAAAACATCGGCCTCCTCAGCCAGCGCAGCCGTGTCCACAAGAATACGCAGATTCGTCTCTCCGCCCTGGATCTGAAAAGAATACGTGACAGGCCCTGCCACGGCGACATTCTCCCCGTACATTTCAGTCATCGTCTCCTGCGGATCTAAAAAGTGGTATCGGATCGCTTCTATATTGTAAGAGTCGATTCCCTCCCCTGCAATCCGTTCCGAATGGTTCTGGATAAACAGGCGAATCACTTCCGGAAAACCGTAGATTTTCACCGTCTCTCCCACGACATACCCCTGAGGATAGTCCTCCGCCAGTTCTTTCAAAAACTCCATATCATTCTTTCTGTCAAAATGTACTCTCTCATACGAATCAAACACCTGAGCGGCATAATAATCACGGAAGTCAAATCCGCCAAGTGCGACCGTCTCTCTTTCCCCGGCATCCTCCCGGATCTTTTCATAGACAATCCTGTGATAGCATATCTTATCATTAAAATAGGCATCTCCGTATTCCCGGACTACCGTTCTGCCAAGAAGCAGAACACACCCGGTCAGACCTGCCAGGTAAATCCATCTTCTGCCAAAGAAAGCCAAGACCTCCGTCAGTCCCCAGGCCATCAGCATTGCCATCAGCGGTGCTACATAGAGCATGTAGCGCTCCTGATAATATCTGTCCAGAACATACAGAAAGCAGAGCAGAGAACTGGCAACAATCAGAAAGGCATACACGGAGAAATCATACGCCGTACCCTCCTGTCTGCGATTTTTGACAAACGCCGCCAGGACACAGACAAGGGACAGCCAGAACAGCTTTCTGCTTCCGACAAAGGTAATCAGCCAGCCGATATAACGGGTATTGGCCTCTTCCAGAAAACCCAGTTTTCCTTCTTTGATAGCACTTTCATATACATCGCTCAGCGCCGGGATGTGCACACCGCTTCTCATCAGCGCGATAAGCAAAAGAACCAACGCCGTCGCCGCTCCCACCAGCCCTATCATGGCCGCAAACTTTTTCTCACGCTTACAGACAAGGCGGTACATGGCATACAACAGCATGCCCACACCTGCGATCAATGTATTGATATGGACAAAAACGCCCAGAAACAGGACGCAAAAAGAGGCCAGCACATACGGCCAGGAAAAGTTAAAGTATTTCAGAATAAACCGGGTCATCCGGTTATCATGCCGGAAGGAATTGACACTGGTCAGTGCCTTGTAGACAAAATAAAAGGCCCATACCATAAGAAGCAGCCAGAGACTGTACATACGGATCTGTCTGAACACGGTCACCACAGTCAGATTGGTCATCACGATCAGACACGACAACACCGAAATCACATAATTTTTATATAATTTCCCGGAAATATAAAAAACGGAGGCGATAAACAATACGCCAAATACACAGGATAATGTCTTTCCCGCCACCACATGGATGCCAAACAGCCGAAACCACAGCATCAGAAGCACCGTATGGGGCCAGGCTCTTGTATATTTCAGATCAGACAGACACTCGTCATGAAAATCCCACATATAAAACTTTCCGGTATGCGTAAATCCGGCGGCGGTATCAAACGTCTGATATTCATCCAGAAATGTAAAATAATCTCCCGTTATACGGTAGAAAAAACGACAGGACGCCAATATCAGCATGACCACAAAGAGAAGCTGCCATATCCTCTTCCTTTTGTCTGTGCCAAGTAAAATCTCTTTCACCGTTCCTCCTTTTTCATATCCGCCAGAATCCTGCCTATCATATGATAGTAATTCGCAAACGAAGCGTTTTCCTCCACCAGTTCCAGACTTTTTCTCCCCATTTCCTGCAGTCTGTCCCGGTCATTTATGATCTTTTCCATCTTATCTTCCAGATCCGCGGCATCATTGACCTTCACCAGATAGCCGTTGACCTCATTTTTGACATAGGTGGCCTTACCCGGCAGGTCACTGCAGATCACCGGAAGTGAACAGGACATGGCCTCCAGCTGCGATACGGAGATAGGTTCCTTGCTGGGCAGCAGAAATACATCTGCCTTTTTGTATTCTTCAAACACCCTGTCCCTGTCTGCGTTCTGTACCAGGGTAACATGGCTTTCCAGATCGTTTTCTTTCAGATACCGCACTACGCCCTGATAAAATTCTTTTTCCGCCACAGAACCAACCTGTCCGACAGTCGTCAGATGGATGGGATAGCCTTTCCTGACCAGATTGCGGAAGACAGGCAATACGACCATATGATTTTTCCACTCCACAAACCGGGCCACAAACAGGAAATGGACGATGCCGTCTTTAAAATATGTTTTCTCCTCCGGCCGCATATGCGGCTCCATCACAAAAGAGATATAATACGTATGGGGATCACGCACCATACCGGGGCCCTTTTCCCCCAGCGATACCGTCATACGATATGCCGGGGACAGTTTCCTTACCGCCTTCCACAGCAGCGATTTTTTCCCTCTTTTCTTTTCCCATACGGGACTCTGATTATACAGAATCGCCGGTATGCCCAGCCTTTTGCAGATGCGGTAGGCGACGATATTGTACAGAGATCGCTCTCTGAGAATCGCCACATCAGGCTTAAACTCCCGAATCAGTCTCTTCATCCGGACATATGGCGGGAATCCGGTCTTACTGCTGATCCGGAATTGATCGTCAATATCCGTTCTGCTTTGCAGTCTGTTCAAAATCCCAAACAGGACACGATACAATCGGGAATATCCCAGAATCACCGGCTTTACATCCCGATGATCCTCTCCGGTGCCCAGAAGCTGACTGAGAAACAGCACCTTATGCCCTTCCCTGATCCAGCCCTTCATAATGGGGATCTGATTGGTATGATACCGGGGGGCTACATATAACACACGCATTCAGGCTTCCTCCGCTTCCGTTCCACTCTCACATGTACGGATCAACTCCAGAAAATCATCATAATCCCTGATATATTCCGCACCGTCATAATGCTCGCTGGCCAGTACCAGAAGGATGGAATCCTCGGAAAAATCGTACATTTCCTTCCACACCATCTGCTTCAGATACAGGCCCATACAGGGCTGATCCAGCTCCACGACCGTGCTTTCCACCCCATTGTCCACCTTTACCCGGCTCTTTCCCTTGACGTTGATCAGCACAAATTCCGTCTTTTTATTTGCATGCTTTCCCCGTACGATCGTATCATCCGATCCATACATATAAAATACCCGCTTGATGGAAAATGGGATATCCCTGTTATTGCCCTCGGCAACGATCAGATTTCCCCTCTCATCTCCCAGATCAGGGAACCGGATCAGCCGGTAACAGTCTTGTAATTTCAATCTTAAACCCTCCGCTTGAACATGTTCAGTTTTTCAATGACAGCATCCTGTTCTTCCCGTGTCATCCCATTATAAAGCGGCAGGGACAATACCTCCCGCGCCAGACATTCCGTGACGGGCAGCGCGCCTTCCCTGATACCCAGATACCGGTACGCCTGTGAAAGATGAGGCGGAATCGGATAATGAATGATCGTGCCGATCCCCGCTTCCTCCAGGTAACGGATCAGCTCTTCCCGGCACTGACAGCGGATCACAAACTGATGCCATACCGTGGTACAGCTTTCTTTTATGGCAGGAAGCCTGATCAGGGGATTATCAATTTCCCGCAGATAACGCTCACATATCTGCTTTTTTTCCTCATTAATTTCATCCAGATGAGACAGACGGACGCGAAGCAACCCGGCCTGCAGTTCATCCAGGCGCGAATTGGTTCCCACCACCTGATTATAATAGCGCTTTTCGCTCCCGTAATTGCGGAAGACGCGAAACTTCTCAGCCAGCGCTTTCTCATTGACCGTGACGGCCCCTCCATCCCCGAAGGCGCCCAGGTTTTTGGACGGATAGAAGGAAAAACACCCCACATCCCCGAATGTCCCCACCTGCCTGCCCTCATACATGGCGCCATGGGCCTGCGCACAGTCCTCCACCACCTGCAGATTATGTCGGCGGGCAATTTCCATGATACACCCCATCTCCGACGCCTGCCCATACAGATGCACCACTAAAATGGCTTTCGTGCGCTCCGTAATTTTCTCCTCGATCCGCTCACAGTCCATGTTAAAATAGGCATCCGGCTCCACAAAGACCGGGGTTGCCCCGTTGATCGTGACTCCCATCACACTGGCGATATACGTATTGCCCTGGACGATCACCTCATCTCCCGGGCCGATACCCAATATGCGGAACGCAATCCAGAGCGCATCCAGACCGCTGCCCAGGCCGACGCAGTAGCCGGCCCCCGTATAAGCGGCAAATTCCTCTTCAAACGCTTCCAGCTCTCTGCCCAGTATATACCAGCCCGAGCGCAGCACGTCAAGCGCTTTTTTCTCAAATTCTTCCTGATATCTGTAAAATCCCCGGTCCATCCGGTTTGGCATGATCTTCATGATGACTTACCCCATACGTCCAGATACTGCGCTGCAATCGCTTTATGATTATGAAACGTCTCCACAAATTGTCTTGACTCATATCCCCACTGCCCGATGCGGCTTCTGTTTTCCAGAATATATTCCATCTGGGCCACGATCTGTTCCACGCGCGGACCGATATGGAAGACCGGACTTTTCTGTAACCCGAACTCCTTCAGAGAGTTGCGGGAAGCGCCGCCCATGACAACCTTGCCCTGCGCCATGCCATAGCAGGCATTCATCCCCCAGCAGTGCTCCTTACACTGATCCACCAGCACATTTGTCTTCTGCAGTACCTCCAGATACTCCTGAAACGGAAGCCGGCCACAGATAACTGTCTCCACATCATTGGGATACTTTTTGCTGACAATTTCAAAAGCCTGCCTGATATAGTCAGTCCCTTTGTCCTTTTCCCGCAAAATTCCATGATAAAATACAAGACGCTTTCCCGGTTTATTCTCCTGGTAAACCGTCTTGTCCGCATTAAATGGCAGCGGGATCGTACGCTTACAGTTTGCAAGCCGCCGCACCCCTACCGCATATTCATACATGACCGGAATGATACCGTCGGCCATATGGTCCACATACCATTCCGTCCGTCTTGTCATCTCACACCGCAGACCACGGCCCGTATACATCTCATGCTTGCCCGGATTATCGTCAAACGTATAATATCCCAGTTTCCCGGCCCGCCATGCCCGGTACAGGGAAAAACAGTTCCCGGCCACATTGACATAAAGGCTGCCGTTTCGCTTTTTTAACTCCCTGACCATATAACTGTTGATATAGGGCCGGTAAGCATTCTCATGGACAAGCTGTACCACGTCATAGCCCTGGAATTTGCCGTGAGAACACAAAGGCTCGATCAGTTTATAATATATTTTTTTCAGCTTCTGCGTATCTCCCGTGCGGTACAAAGGCATGTCCGCTCCGGGGATCTGCTTCCATCCGTCTCCGTTGGCCGCCAGTGTCACATCCACGCCAAGCTCCTGCAGTCCCTGCTTCAGATTCAAATAGAAACCGCTGAATTCTCCGACTAAAAGTACCTTCATTCCGTCAATTCTCTCCGTCTATATAGGACCGCCATCTGTCGGCGATCTTCTCTTCCGCAAATCTCTCTCTTATCTTTGCGGCATGTTTCCCTACTCTGGCCGAAACCGCCCTGTCTCCTGCCAGCTTTTCCATCGCTGCCTGCAGGGCTGCCCGGTTTCCTGCAGGCACCAGAAGGCCATTCCTGCCATGCCGGATACACAAAGCACTGCCCCCGATCGGACAGTCCGTGGCGACACAGGGAAGCCCCAGCGCCATGGCCTCCATCAACGAATTGGAAATGCCCTCATAATCGGAAGACAGGACATACATATCATATGTCCTTATGGTTTCCAGAATATCACTGCGAAATCCCTCAAATATCACATAATTTTCGATTTGAAGCATAACCGCCTTCTCTCGCAGCGGCCCTTCCAGTCTGCCCTCCCCGAAAAGATGCAGGGTATACTCGGGATATTTCTTGTGAAACCCCGCAAAAGCCTCCAGCAGCAGCCTGTGGTTTTTCTGCGGCTCCAGCCTGCCTGCCGCCGCGATCTTTTTTTCCCGCACGCCCGTGTAAACGGCAGGCAGCCCTTTTCTGAGCGGATTGGGGATCACAATGCCTTTTCTTTGAATGGAAGCCGGAAAATGGGCCCTTGCCTCCTTTGTCTGAAACACAAAGCCCCGTCCGAAACGATAGATCCTATTGCGCAGTACTTTATAACGGCACTGGTTCGGATCATTGCGTTCGGATACAATCACCCGGTTTTTCAGCCCCAGTGAAGCCACAATCGTAAACAGATTGATACTTGTGCTGAAGGAAACGATCCGGCTGTCCGGGTGCATCTTAAAATACCTGCGCAGCCGGAAAAGCCGCCCAAGCTGCACCAGAGGATTCCCATGGGACTGCTGTCCGATGGATAGAACCTTTACCCTCTCATGCAGGGGATACACACACGCATCCCCTGCCGTCATCAATATGGTTACTTCGTCTCCCGACTGCGCACAGCGGCTGGCAAGCGTGGCAACGACCCGCTCCGCCCCGCCCCCATGCAGAGCCGAAACTACAAACACGATCTTCATCTATGTCAATACTCCAATATCTGGCATTATAGGTAACATCATATCACTTTATGCCGGAAAATACAAATATCTTTTCTGTTTTATAAATAGTATCCTGTATCCGCTAATTTAACATTCTATTCGCTAATACTTTCAATTGCCTTATATTATTCTGAGTTGAAAACTGTAAGATATCTTTTACATCCTTTTTTAATTCCGCATCTAAACGATGCAAATTATATTCTGCTACAATTTCGATCCATCTTTCAGCCATTGCGTTTTCAGTTAATTTGTATAACACAATATCATCATTTGGCAAAACATTATCCAGATAATAAGTCCATCTATCCTTAGAAACTGTTTTTAATATAGCATCCAGATATTTTTGTGCATCCCATGATATGCCATAACGATTACCTAATTTACATGCTAACACTGAAGTCATACAGCTACCAAATGCCGGAGCCGGAATAGAGCTCCCCATTTGCGACAAATATTTTGCCTTACCAGGTTCATTGTAAAAGTTATTTATCCCCTGATGAGCTGTTAAAAGTTTTTTTGCTGCCGTTATATAAGAATTAGATCTCAAGTTTTCCGGTACGAAATCAAATCCCCTAACTTTCAGCAATACAGATTTTAACGCAACAAGAAGCCTATTATCGCCTTCATTCAGACATTGCGCATATGCCCTTCCAACCACCCACTTTTCTTCCGAGGATAAGGCCTGCCAAATCTCGGCCAAAATCGTGACCAAATTATTTAATATAATTTCTCTTTGCGCACTATCTGGTGTAATTTTAGCTAAATTCATTAAAGTTTTAAATACTGTCCTTTTATAAAAATAAGGTGCAGGCAAAAGTTGATTATATAATTCATGGTCTTCCGTTATATATTCAGATTTTAGTTTCTCTCTAAAATCTGAAAACGACATTTCATATTCTACTTTTTCATATCCAAGAACATATTTAACGCAAGAACGAACAATATCTATCAGCTTAGTAACAGGAAAGCTTTCGTCCGGCTCATCATTTGACATATAATGCTGGATGATCTCACTAAATTGTAAAAATTCAATCTTCGCTGTTTTATTAATAAATCCCAAGTCTGAAGATAACGTGATTATTTCATAATCCGTAATATCTTCCACTGACATCGAGTCCGGTCGATCCAACATTTCAGCAACAAAATCTTCACCAAAGTTCAGGATATTTTTCTTTAGAGTATTGATTGTTCTACTCCAAATATATTCTGCTGCCATATCATAAAGCCCATTTTCATAAGCCTTTACAACCTTTTGTGCATCTTTTGGTGCCAAAGATTTATTATAACTTATCAACTCTGAAACATCCGCCACATTAGGTAATATAGTTATCCCCGCTGACTCCTGATATAATACTATCTCATTCATAATTTTATCCTTTCATAAAAATAATTACCATCCTGAGACTGAAAATATACACCAATATAGCCACTGTTTTTACTTTCAATCAAAGTATATGCAGCCCTTTTTCTGGCACCTCCCGTAATAATTTTTTCTTTGCTATGTGAAGAAATAAATATGTTATATCCCCTGATCCTTCCTTTTGTATCTACAACTGTAATCCCATCGAAATTGAGCATCTCAATAAACAAACCTGTTATTGCATAATATTTTTCATTTAGTTGTCTTATGTAATCAGGTGTATAAACAACATCTTTATTCAACAATTCATCCGCTATCCCCGCCATATCTATAGGTTCCTCAAAAAAAATACCATCCTTTAATCCTTCATCAGGCAATGTATAGTCATCTTTAACTACCAGACATATAGCGCCATGAAGTTTTTGAGAAAACAAATCAATAATCTTTTTCATACTCCTGCGGATTTTGATATCCGGATTCAGCATTAGTAAATCGTCCAAAAAAAGTATTTTTTGTCTTTCATCAGAATCTTCACCCTTATTAAGTGAAAAACTAATAAAAATGCTTTCTCCATCCATTCCTATAATTTCAAGAGTATTTCTATTCACAGGATTGAGCAAGATACAGCTTATTCCATAGTCCCTATAAATCATTTCTGCATTCTCTTTACTATTTTTTAATAAATCATCTACTGTCAATCCCTCAATACCAGAAAAATTTCTCATAATTCCAAAATTCAAATTACCATTTATAATATCTACATACACCCTCCATCCATTATTACAAAATGGTAATAATGGTTTGATCCTTTTAAAAAAATACAAATAATTACTCTCTCTGGACAAATGTATAATATCAACCGGAAATATTTTTATAAATTCCTCCTTCTCTATATTATTTCCAATAATTATATGAGGAAATATCTTTTTTTCCTCTTCCTCATAATCACAGATTTTTGTCATAAAATCAAATAATTGCTCATATAACTCACCCGGCAAATTGACCTTACTTCTATTAATAAATTCAATAATTTCATTGTTCCTTTCATATAATGATATTATCTTCATCCCTTTTCTCCATGTTTTTGCAAACTTTCCATTTTTGTATCCCACACGCAAATGAATGAACTATGCATTGCACAACCTTACAATGATTTTGACTGCTCTCACTTAACGGCATTTTCCTGGCTCAAAGTATACTATAGAATCCAATAGAAATATCCCTCTTTTCTCAAATTTTAGGGTCATAAAGTATGAATTTAAAACTACTAAAGACAAACGCATATAAGAGCCATTATCCGTAAACTCTCATAAACTGTCCTCATCGTTTCATTTTATACTTGTGTTCAAGAGCTTTTTCATTTCAATCATGGCAATCTCTCCTCCCACTTTTTCTATCTCAACCAACATAGAACATCATTCCTCATAAATATGACATTTTTTCCATCCTCTCTCTTTGAGCTCACCAAAATATTCAATACTTCAGAATTACCTGTATTATTTCTATTTTCTCCACATGGACTCCAAATTTCCGGATTATTTAAACAATGTTTCATAACAACATTATACTTTATCCTTCTTCTCCTAACAATACCTTTCTTAATCTCCTTTTCATTCATCGCAGAGTGTACCTTGTCCAGTCATAGCTTCTTATAATATATATGATAATAAGAGTCCCTGTCAGAGAAACGATCTCACACACTCTCCACAAAACGGGAATTTGAAACGGGATACTGACAGTATCTGCAAATCCCGGCGGAATATTTACTGCCACACATCCGTTTTCCGCACATGTAACCTCCAGTACATTCCCTTTTGCATCTTTTGCTCCATAATTGGGATAATAGATCAGCGGTGCGATGACCATACCGCTCTCCCCGGAGCTGTTCACACAGGCAAGCCGCATAACACCCTGCTTTCCACTGTCAGCAGCATATTCCGCCTCTATCCCGTCCTCACAGAAAATCTGTGGATGATCCAATATATTTCGGTCAAATCCTGCCGGCAGATACAGATCATCCATATTCCGTTCCAGATCCGTATACGAGACCCCGCTCTGCCCGAATACGCCGTCCAGATACTGCACATAAAAAAGCCCGACCGGCAAAATCCCGCATAAAAACAAGAGAAACAGCAGTCTCCTTGCCGCCTGCCATCCTTCCTGCGCGTTTGTCAGACAGACTGCCGATGCCGAAGCAACTGTCAGAAACACGGTTGCCGGCGCCAGATAACGCCAGGGAAACTGCATCGAATAAAAGAAGCGCACGATCTTTTCAGGAAATACAAGCAGCCAGTCCCAGGGACAATAAACCGACGACAGCCAGAGCGTGACTGCCCCCAGAACTGCGGCATTCTTTCCGATCTTCCATATGACGTCCCGCTCTTTTCCATAGCGGATGTGACAGATCAGGAAGAAAAAGAATCCCAGAATCAGCACAAAGCCCGGTGTCAACGGCATCTCATCTTTCATACTGCCGGGGATATTCCTTCCTGAAGCGGTAAAAAAGATACCGAAAAGCTGCGGCAGATACAGTCCCGAAGGCCCCAGCCGCTCCATCGTCCCACTGTTGATCTGGTAATCCCCTCCGACATAATACTGCAAAAACGGTACAAGAAACCACAGATTCAGAATAACTGTGCCGGCGCCGGCCAGAATCATTTGCTTCCATGCTTCCCTGCGAAATACCTGTTTGCATTGAAGAATCATAAAAAAAATCCAGCACACAAAACACATCTGCAAAGATATCATATGTGTCTGACATACCCCTGTCACGCCCAGAGAAAGCCAGAGCCACGCCCTGCTGCGCTCCTTTTCCTCACGGCCGTCTCCCACAAGCAGCACCGCCGCATAAACCAGTAACGGAAAAAAAGCCATGGCGGAAAATTCCCCCAGTGCACTGCGGTAATACAGATTGGTAATTCTGTAAGCCGAACAGGTATACAAAAACGCACCAAGCATACCGATTCTTCTGCTGCGGAATATTTTCCCGAAGCAGAAATATGCGATCAGACATGTAACCGCATTGACGAGTATGAGATAAATCCGATATACAAGGCCAGGCGGAAATCCTGCCAGACGCAGAAGGGCCGGAATATACAGGAAAATATCTCCATAAAAGATCGAACTGGCATAGCCGTACCCACTGTAGGCAGACGGATAAATTCTGACCGGAAACTGTCCCTGATCCAGCGCGTCTGCAATTCCCGCGATCCGGTTCACATGAAACAGCATATCATGTTTTGGTGTCAAATAGTCCAGGGTGGCCGGCAAACTGGCAAACAAAATGATTCCCGTCAGACACAGCACCGTCAGTCTGGCCCGGGTACTGCCAAATCTTCCGAAAAACAGAAGATACGCCGCATGGATAACCAGACAAAAGCACAGACAGCGCAGTATCCGATACAGAACCGGTACGCCTGTCAAAGTGATACGCTTCACGCTCAGACTGCTCGGCCCGTCATAGGAGACGATGACTGACAGATCATCCGTTTTCTTTAGAAGTGTAATGTCCCGCTCCATGGTATTTGCCCCATGCTGCAGACCGATTTCTTCATAAAGCAGATTGGAATCACTGAGCAGGGTCAGGCAGTTTTCCCATTCCCGGTTTCGTTCCAACTGGTAATACATCGTAAGCCGATATTGTCCGGCAGGCAGAGATATCTGCCAAATCACCCAGGCATCCCCGGATTCGCCGTCTGATATCTCAAAGCTCCCGTCCTCCAGAGCTGTCACAGCCTCCCTGTCGCCATAGATAAAATCCATCTCCCCGGTCAGAAAGGTCAGGCTGGTTGTGCCGCTCCTTGCCAGCGATATGACATTGATCATAAGATAAATTATCTCTGCCACAATCAGACAGAGTAAAGCGTTATCCTGTTTTCCTCTCTCTTTCATTTTCCTCTTTTGTCTCTTTCTGTTTCCATGGATTTTGTGTTGCAAATATGATATAAGCGATACCTCTCTTCTCCCACATAGTCCGATTTCCATACTTCATAAGAACATTCCAGGATATCCGAAATCGCCGTCTGTTCTCCGTTTACGAGAATCCAGGTTGCCTCGCAGGAGGCAAATGTCTCCCGGATATCATCTCCGAGCGCCTCACTGAACCCTGCATGCCAGTCCTGCAAAATAAAAAAGCGGTAACACGGTTTCCTGTCAAACCAGAGATAAATCCCGTGATCCCCGTTATACGCGATAAAAGTATCCTCCCGGGGCACCTCCGCCATCAGCGCCTCCAGCCCCTGATCCAGGCTGCGGCTGCGTTCATAATGATCGGGTACTATATTCAGCGCATAAAAACCCACCCAGTGAAGGGCATACCAGCCAAGCCATAAAAACCCTGCGTATTTCAGCAGCGCCGGACGGCACATGTCAGCTTCATGCAGCAGCAGAATAAATTGCGGCACGCAAATCAGCGCATAGTTGCGGTAATAGCTTCCGTTCATAAACAATGCGATTTGCAGCAGGGACGTAAACAGATAAAAACTGCCCAGAGGAACTGCCCTTCGCCGGATTGCCAGCATGCCGGCAAACAATCCCGAAAAGGCAGGAAAGAAATCAAGAAAGAATTTGGGTATCATGGTCAGAGAAAAATCTTCTCTCCACCACGCCGCCATATGAGATGTGTATAGCGTATTATAACCGATCGTGCCAAAAATAAAATCACGAAAAAGACCTTTGCCCGCAAAGTACACGACAAACGGGGCTGTCAGTAGAAATACCCCCCCCGGAAAATGTAAGAACATTCCATCCGATCTGCTTCCATTCTTTCCGACGGATCAATACGACCAGGATACAGAAAACGCCGCAGCACATCGGAAGCGCATTGGTTATCCTGGTGAGCAGGGCAAAGGCAAACGTTATCCCATACAAAAAAGACCATCCTCTCTGATGATCGCCACATTCCTGCAGATAGCTGACCTGCCCGTACAGACAGGCAGCCAGCAGCGGCAGAATATATTCTTCTGTCATATTGCCTTTATTAAAGACACGGATCATGGCTGCCGTCATCAGAATGACAGAAACGCACGCCTTCACCCTGCTGCCGCTTAGAGCCAGTGCCATTTTATAGCAGATTATCTCTGTGGCAGACATAAAAACAATCTGGATCAGAAAAATACCCACTCTGTTTCCGGTAAGAAGATACCCCAGCATATTGATAAAAAAGATCAGTGGTCCCTTATGATCGAACAGATCCCGGTATGGCAGCATACCCTCCGCCCAGAATTTTCCGATTGTCTGGAAAATCTCGGAATCCGCCGTAGGTGGATAGCGGTAGAGGGGAGACGTGGAGGCGGAAAAAATCGTTAAAAAAAGAATACTGAGACAAAACAGAAAAAGACAGATCAGCAAATCTTCCCTGTTTTCCCTGATCCACTTTCTTTGCTTCATCATGCTTTCCCTCCTGTCTCTGCCATGACTTCGCCGTAAAGCTCTGTCACTTTATTCACCATCTTGCGTACATCGAAGACATCGCGTACCGTTCTGCCCGCATTGCATCCCAGCCTCCTGCGCTCCTCTTTCGAGGCCAGAAGCCGCATCAGCGCTTCCCGAAGTCCCGCTTCATCCCCGGCCTGGCACAGCAGACCGTTTTCCCCGTCGGTTATCATATGCGGAATCCCGCCCACATAGGTGGATATCACTGCCATGCCATAGGACATGGCTTCCAGTATAGACATCGGCATCCCTTCATGATAGGTGGGCAGCACATACATGCTGCAGCCCCTGAGCAGTTTTTCCTTTTTCCTGCCTCTGACCCAGCCAGTGAAGGTCACATGGGCAGAGATTCCCAGCTCCCGGCAGAGCCGCTTAGCCTGCTCTCTCTCTCCGTCGCCGCCAAAATAGACATGCACATCAGGGTATGTCCGGCACACCCCCTGCAGTGCCCTGATCAGATCATAAGTCCCCTTGCGCTGCCCCAGAATACCGAGGAACAATATCCTGCGGTTTCCGTATTCTTTTTTGCCGGTTTCCGGCACCGGCACGCCATTATAAATGACTCTGATTTTCTTCGCCGGACAGATGAATTTGGCCAGAAACGCCTTCCAGTCATCGGATAAGGCAATCACTCGATCCGCCATGCGGAAGATTTCTCTGACTTCCTTTTTCTGCCGCTTATTGCATCGCTCTTTATAAAACAGATCAAAGGTACTGCCATGCATATGGATGATGATTTTTTTGTGAGCCCTGTAGGCCCTGCGGATAAAGACCGCTTTCCGGTAAAAGCTGTTATCGGAAGACATATGCACATGCAAAATATCCACCTCCCGGATCAGCTTCTCAAAACGGATCCGGGCAAGCGCCGCCACCCACAGTTTTTTCAGCTTCGAGCCATCTTCCATCGTAGCCAGATAGGTCAGTTCGCATTTCTGATCCAGTCCGGCCTCATAATAGCCGTTCACCACACTGGATACACCGCCGCGGACATCTCTGCCCGCACCGATCATCAATACCTTCATCTTTGCTTCTCCATTCTATTTTTGTGACAATCGTCACCTCTCTGTCAGTGCTGCCGGAAAAGACAAGTCTTTTGCTCTCCCTGCAGATTCCATAAGCAGGGGAGAGAAGCGCGCTCATGACCTCTGATCGAATCTGATATCCTTGTGTCGCTCCCTGAGCATCCCTTTTGGGAATTTCACACCAGATCCGGAGGGCTCTCTCTTTTCCCGCTTTTGTCAGTACCTTTATGGTAAAGCTGTTCTCTGCCGTCCTTGCAACCTTGCAATGTTCTCCCAGCAGGAAGGTAATCTGAAAGGCAGTCTCTTTTTCAAGTTCCGCCAGCCTGTCCACAATCCGCAGCCGCCGCCCGCCGTCAAACTCATACTTCCTCCTATGGATCACCGGGGCATAGCCGTCATGTGCGGCGTCCACATACTGTACCTGTGCGCCGCGCCGCCCGCTTCCTGCGCACTCCCCATCCGCACCGCTTTTTTTCCGCGCATCGCCGTGCGCCTCTTCCCCGGGCAGGGGCAGATTGTGTCCATACAGCCTTGTGCGCGCCCGTTTTCCCCACAAAAAAGCGCCCAGCATCTGCGACTGATCCTTTCCGCCGACAGTGACTGTATTATGATTTTCCGTCCTGCGAAACGCATTGCGGCTCTCCAGGTCAATATGGTAAAGATAAGTGCCCGCGTCCGCAAACACCGCTTCCCCTTCCAGAAACAACTGAAACGAAAGGGCATCCGCATGTCCGTGAGCCGCAATACTGCCAAATCCCAGTTCCCCATGGTCAATCCCGATCAGCGCCCTGCCGTCCCGGCTCTTTAAGATGC
This sequence comes from uncultured Lachnospiraceae bacterium, assembly GCA_910587155.1. Classification (GTDB taxonomy): domain Bacteria; phylum Bacillota; class Clostridia; order Lachnospirales; family Lachnospiraceae; genus VSOB01. The sequence continues at coordinate 138,265 of CAJULA010000003.1, read as the reverse complement.
TGACGCCGCCCTCTTCATAACAGATACTGCCGCTCCTTTGATAACAGCGCTTCTCCCGGATACCTTCCCTCTGCCGCTCTGAAATCAACGCCAGAACCGTTTGATCCTCTATGGCTTCCACATACCGCTCCGGCAAAATGACGCTCATGAGTTGCAGGACATACCGATAGTGATTCTCATGCCCGCACAGATCCAGAATCTTTCCCTCGTCGTCATCGCCGAATACAATCGTTTCTCCGTAGTCCCCCTGACAATCCGCCAGATAACGGCTCATCCTCGTCAGCATATTCCTCCAGAACTGCGGGATACCGATGCCGTTTTTCTGCATGGTCAGCACAAGCAGGCCCACCGCTTCCATGAAAAAGGACTGATAGTGAAGCGAGACCTCTTTATTGACACCGTCCCTGTAGTTCTGCCGCTCCATCTCATACTGCAGGATATAAAAGGCCTTCTCATACCATGTATCACAGTCCATGACAATACCTGCCAGCCCCATGGCCGCAGCTTCCACGATCAGATGATTGTTGGCCGAGGAGTAGCGGGAATGATGCATGGCAATATAGTCTGTCATATTTACGATGCCATTTTGCAGTTCCCGGCACAACTGACTGACTGTCGCCTGCTGTGCCGCCTTTTTCTTCTCCGTTCTTTCCAGCACTCTGGTCAGAAAGCCCAGCGTATAGATCCAGTTGATATCCCGGATGGCCACCTCCATCACGCTTGTCCAGGAAATACCGGTCAGGAAAGGATTCTCCTTATTCCAGTCATCGAACAGATCCGCCAGTTCTGTCAGGTATTTTTCTTCTCCCGTACAATCATAGTGATACGCCAATGCCGCAAACTGGAAGTGACGGTTTAATTCCCAGTTTGTTCTGGCATCTCCGATTTCATCCCGCTGCTTATAGTCCAAATCGTAGGAAAAAATCTGCGGCCATCTATGATCTGTCTGAAATCCGGCATACCAGTCCTTTTTGTATGCGGCATACACATAGTTTCCCAAAAGTGATATCCCTTCCCGGTCTGCGGCATCAGAAAAGGCGCTTCTTTCCTTCCCCGACAATTTTTCCGCATGGAAAATGAGTTCTTTTTCCCCTCTCCAAAAAGGGTCGTCTGTTACCTTGCGTTTTTTGTTTTTAAATTGTTTTCGCTCCTCTTTTTCAATCTGCTTCTGATCCATCCGCCAAAGTATCTCTCTGACACTCATGGCACGCAGACGGTTCACATACCAGCTGATTTTCGTCATATCACATATCCTCATCACATTCGTACATTTTATTTACATGCATGCCCTATTTCACATCACCCGGGAACCATTTCCGTTCCAGTTCTGCAAGATACGAATAGCGACGGGGAAAAAATTCTTTCAGGCCCGCAATTTCTGCCTCATAATTTTCTTCCGTATAGATTCCCACATAAAACCGGTCATAAAAAAGCCGCATCTGAGGTCGGTTCTTTTCCGCTATCTCCTCAATCAGAGGAATCACCCTGTCCGGAGCAAATGTTACGTTTCCCAGTTCATTCACTCTGTCCAGGTACCGTTTCCTGAATTCCGGATATCGTATCAGTTTTGCAAACATTTTATCTTTTTCTGTCAGATACGAAAAAGAATCAAATTCATAATCTCTCATTCCTCCGGAATTTACGTCAAATAACATCCAGCGCCATTTACCGTACTGCGGATGAGCGGAAACCTTCCAGACCGCATAGTTACTCCCCGGCCAATCGTTGTTTCGGCCAATCCATGTCTGAAACGCATAATAGTCAATGTAGCTTTCGACATCAAACTTTTCACAAAACAGCATCCAACTCTCTTCCACTGACAGCTCATCTGAGGCAATGAGATCCCTGTCCTGATTAAAAGCATCCAAATCTTCTGCTTTTCCTGCGTTTATTTGTCCGTTTTTAATAATGACAATATCTTCTTCCTCAACCCCATAATACTGATGTAAAAAATTGTCACTGTATTTTTCTGTCAAATAATACAGGCCCCAATATTCCCCATCCAAAAAAACAACTGCCGGAAGAAAGGACATGGTTTCAAACGCCAGATCTTCGGCTAACTGCATTGCCAGATAATCTTTCAGTTTTCCGGCTTTATCATCACCGCCCGAAAATAAGGAAAAAGATTTAGGATAAAGTCCGTTTTCAAAAATCGGACTGTCAAAACAGGAACGGGATGCATAATCTTTTCTTGCATAAAGGTTAAAACTTTTCTGCGCAAACCCTCTGGATCCCCCCCCTTAATTCTGATTCCCGCTTCCTGATCAAGGACAAGTTCTCTTTCTTCATTAAAATAAGTAATGTGCACCGGTCTCTCCGCCTGTCTCCCGGTTCTTCTGTAATTCGCCTCCTCCCACCACCATGCTCCCTGTCCTTTCCACCATGCGTCACTGCTATGATTTAATTCACTTTCATCATAATCTCTTCCAAGTACATAAATCCCTTGGTCATAATCAAACAGATGATCCGGATCTGTTACCAGCGAAATAACATTCATGTTTTCGTAAGCCGTTTTTTCCTCATATCCCACAAAATAAACTGCCGTGGCTGTCTGGCTCACATACCCATTATCACCAAAAGCCTTTGCGCGGATTATAGTACATTTATCAACAGAACTTTTGGGTGGTACACTCCATTCGGGCGCATACGCAACTGCCGAAGATACATTTTGATACGCAGAATAAATATTGGGATTGTCACTCACATCCGAAATGTGAACCGTTCCCTGATAACGCATCGAATCCTCGTCAGGAACACTGCCATCTGTCGTATAATATATTTCCAGCCCTCTCTGAGCATAAACGGATAAATCAAACTCTTCTTCATAAAAACCGCTTTTTCTGGAGAAAACAGGAGGCGGAAAGGCAATGTTCTCCAAAGCAACCATTTCCTGCCCGTTATTGCTCTCATTCGGTGTTCCCCTTTGGATCTGCCACTCTGCCATGCCATCCTCTATCCTTGCATAAGATACACCTTCTGCCAATCCCGGTACTTTCACACTGTCTGTCATATTCATCTGCTCATCAAACAAATATACCATATCACCCGTTGTATGGATGGAAAAATCAGCATACCACTTATGGTTTGCTTTGGCCGCGTCACTCATATATACAATTCTGTAAGAATATGGCTTTATTTCCACATCCTCTTCAAATGTAAATTTTTTACATTCAGCATCATCCGTCAGGCTGTATCCTGTAAGCGAAACTGTGCTGTCAGTTTTGTTATACAATTCTATCCATCCATAAAACATGCCAAGATCAGGACTGAATGTATGGTTATTTAGACTGCACACCTCATTGATAACTACTTTCGGCTCTGCCTTCTCATCATCGTGAAAAGAATCTGCCTGCTCTCCCTCCAGACAAAGGAAACACAACAGCGTTGACAACAATATAACAACAGATATTTTAATATATTTTAGTGAAGCTGATCTCATGCGCCATTCCTTTTATATACATACCGGATTCCTTAAAACTCCGTCCCCGCCATATCCTTCCGTATCATATCCGCCTGTTTCCCGTTCGTATTGATATTGCCCCAGGAAATGCCCTCATAATGTCCGGCATAGTCCACATCCTGCCACATCCGCACCAGATCGACGATGATCTTACCCGGATAGCGCTGCAAAAGGTCTGTAAACTCGGCCTCTTTGTTCGTTACCACCAGTACATCCGACTCTGACACCACTTTGTCCAGGTCATCATAAACAAAGTGCTGGAGATGCGGTATCTTGGCCATGATAAAATCCCGGTTGGTCCCGGTGATCTCGGATAATTTGACATTTTTATCATAGATACGCAGTGCAAAGCCCTTGCCCAGCAGTGTCTCCACCACATCCACGATGGGACTGCAGCGCAGATCATCCGTCCCGGCCTTGAAGCTAAGACCAAGAATCCCCACCTTGCGCCGGCCCATTTCCATAATCAGCCGCACCGCATTTCTCTTCTGGATTTCATTGCTCTCTTCAATCGCGTCGATCACCGGCACATCCACATAACAGTCTCTGGCCAGTGTGCGCAGCGCTTTGGAATCCTTGGGCAGGCAGGAGCCGCCATAGGCAAATCCCGGTTTGAAATAATAGGGTGAGATATTGAGCTGTGTATCCTTACAGAATATCTCCATCACCTTATGGCTGTCCACATCGAGTGCTTTGCAGATATTGCCCACCTCATTGCCAAATACGATTTTCAGGGCATGGTAGGTATTGTTGATGTATTTCATCATCTCCGCCACTTTGATCTCCGTAGCGATAAATTCACCGGGAATATCCTGATAGAGCCGCCGCATTTTCTCCACTGCCGCCTCACTGTCACTTCCCACCAGAGTGAAAGGAGGATTTAAGTAATCGTGAACTGCCGTCCCTTCCCGCAAAAATTCAGGATTGGACACGACCGTAAAATCCCTGCCCCTCTTTTTGCCGGAAACTTCTTCGATCATCCTGCCGATCTTTTCATTGGTGCCGGGTAATACCGTACTTCTGACCGCCACGATATGAAATTCTTCTTTTTCCCGCAGCGCTTCCCCGATCTGCGAGGCAACCTTAAAGATATAGTCCAGATTCAGATGGCCTTCCCTGCTGCTGGGCGTGCCCACGGCAATAAATGAAATCTCAGACCCGCGCACCGCATATGTGCTGTCCCCGGTCGCTTCCAGCCGACCGCTCTCATGCGCCAGCCGGATCAGCTCTTCAATGTCCTTTTCGATGATTGTCGGCCGGCCACTGTTCACCAGTTCCACCTTATGGGCCGATACATCCACCCCGATCACATGATGTCCCAGCTTCGCGCAGCAGGCCGCGCCCACGCAGCCCACGTATCCCATACCAAATATACTGATTCTCATCTGCACTCTCCCTTATTTTTACGGGCAAAAAAAGTCTCATACCCTTCCAGCAGCGCCTTGCTTGTATGCTCCCACGACAGTTCCTCCACCACGCGCCTGCGCCCCAACTTTGCCATCTCCTGGCGCTTTTTCTCATCATCCAGCAGCGCGACGATCTTTTCCGCCATATCCCGGTAATCATTGGGTTTTGCATACAGGGATGCTCCCTGCGCCGAATAGCGTCCCTCAGTCAGGTCAAACTGTACGATCGGCTTGCCCAGGGCCATATATTCCAGCACTTTATTCATCGTGGATTTGTCATTCATCGGATTGTACTCATCCGGGTTGACACAGATATCCGCCGTATTCAGATAATCCAGCATCACTTCATCCGGCGCCCGGCCGGTAAAGGTCACGATATCGTCAAGTCCCAGCCGGGAAGAGAGTGCCTTCATCTCTTCCAGAGACGTCCCGCCGCCGACGATGCCATAGCAGATATCATCCCGCTGTAGTTCCTTCCGGATATGGGCTGCCGCCTTCAGCAGATACGGTATCCCTTCCTGTTTACCGATCACGCCCACATAGCCGACCATATAGGTCCGGCCACCTTTTAATTCCTCTCTGGGCGGGCGGATCTGCAGCCGTTCCAGCTTCGGGCCACTGCGCAGCACATACACCCGCGCAGGGTCCATCCCGCCCCGCCTGATGGCGATCTCTTTATAAGACTCATTCGTCACGAAGGCAAAAGCCGCATTCTCATAGGTTTTGCGTTCCAGCCATAGCTGGCTCTTATATAAAAGTCCCTTTTTCTTTCCGAATTTGGCTTCAAACAGTTCCGGACAGATGTCGTGATGGTCAAAGACATAGGACACGCCATATTTCCGAAACCGTTTTGCCACCATATAAATATTATCCGGCGGATTACAGCCATGGATGACATCAAAGCCGATCTTTTTATAGATCCACTGCGCAATCCGCATCTCATGATAGAGCGCCGCGCCGTACTCTTTTGCATACCCCACCGGCCCGCTGCCCTCTGTGGGCAGATCATGCCGGAAGATGTGCACCCCGCACAACTTCTCATAAGCCTTTTCATATCCTTTGCCTTTGGGACAGATCACGGATACCGTATAGCCGTTGTCAACCAGCGTTGTCGCCTCCTGCCACACCCGTGTATCAAAAGGCACCGGCAGATTTTCCACAATGATCAGTATCTTACCTTTCATGCTCATTTTGCTCCTTTTCCAAACAACACGACATACACTGTCTGCAGCAGTATTTTGATATCCAGACTGAGCGACCAGTGGTCGATGTAATGCAGGTCATATTTTACCACATCATCAAAATTATCAACATTGCTCCTGCCGCTGACCTGCCATAAGCCGGTCAGGCCCGGCGTCATACAGAGCCTTCTCCTGTAGTATGGCGTATAAGCGGCAAATTCATCCTCCGTCGGCGGTCTTGTCCCCACCAGGCTCATATCGCCCTTCAACACATTCAGAAACTGTGGCAGCTCGTCAATGCTTGTCTTGCGCAGGAATTTCCCCACACGGGTCACACGCGGATCGTCTTCCATCTTAAACATAAGCCCCTGCATCTCATTTTGCGCTTCCAGCTCCTTCTTGCGCTTCTCCGCGTCCGCATACATGGAACGGAATTTATAAATCCGAAACCGCCGTCCGTTTTTCCCGATCCGCACCTGAGAAAAGACAACCGGCCCCGGTGAATCCAGCTTGATGGCCAGTGCCACAAAAGGGTACATAAAAGCCGTGATCAGAAGGCCGACAAAGCCCCCGGCAATATCGAGCAGACGTTTGATCATACCCCGGCGGTTATCCATCGGATGGATGGCATAGGTGACGACCGTGAAGCCGGCAAATTCCCCGATCTCCCGCACCCGTACTTCCGGCTCGGCCACACCGATACTGTAATGGCAGCTCACTCCCATGGCCTCCAGATCTGTCAGCAGATTTTTCAGCGTACTCTTACCCGCCTCCGGCAAATGAATAAACACCTCATCCATCGGCATATTTTTGGCTACATCTATCACATCCTTGCCATCTGCCACGACCGGTACGCCGCACAATACCTCGCCAACCCGGTTTCTGTCCCAGATGACCGCCGCCGATATCTCGCAGTCATACTCCGCATCCCGCACAAGAAGCGGCAGGATCCGCTCCGCACTTCCCTCATCCACAATGGCCATTACCTTGACCCGGCTTCTGTCCGCACGGTAATGGGCCCGCAGATATTTTTTCAGCAGACTGTGTGTGCCAAACATCAGTCCCCCCTGCAGCAGGATAAAATAGCCGAACACCAGCCGGGAAAAATTTTCCGCCTCCTTGAAAAAAAACAGACTGCATCCGAGAAAGATCAGCAAAGCGGCCACATGTTTTATCACCGACTTGGCTTCCACATAATAGCCCCTGCGCAGAAAATTCCGTCCGCTGCCGATCAGCGTATCATACAACACGGTAAAGAGCAAAATCCAGACACAGACAAGAACATAGGTGTTCTTATGATGTGTCCCGGCAAAAGAGCCGTAGCGGATCAGCAATGCCGCCAGATATGAGAGTATGACACAGAAACAGTCCACTGTGAGAAGGCCATATGTTTCCGTGATTCTGCTTTTGCGATCCATACTGTTCCTTTCTATTCCATGGTTTCTCTTCTGATCTGTTCCATCTCTTCCCCGGACAGTTCAAAATAATCCTGCAGATACGCCATCACATAGTCTCTGCGCATCCGGTAAAAATTGCGCATATGCTGCAATTCCCCTTCCGCGGCGCTCCGGGCTCCCTCCGCTCCCTGTACTGCCGCGTACTGACTCTCAAAGGCACCCCGCAGCATGGCAGCCTGAACGTCATACGCGGCAAGTACATGTTCCGGTGCAAAGTTCGTCTGCAACAGATACACGTACCGCCTGAGAAACCGCTCCCGAAACTCCTGATTACGCAGCAGCGCCTTCATCATGGAATGTTCCAGATACGCCGGTCTGCCTTCTCTGATCTCTTCCTTCAGATTATTTCTGGACGGATCCCCCAGAGAAGCATCCATATCATAGGCAACCCACCGCCACCTGCCGTCCGTGTAGCTGTTATTTTTTTCGGTCTTTGATGATTTCCAGACCATCATGTTCCACAGCTCCGAACAGTCCGTATCATCCGCATAACTTCTGATACAATAATAATCAATATAACTGTCAATATCAATCCTGTCACAAAGTATTTTGTAATTCTCTTCCTCTGCCAGATCATGAGAAACCGCAAAATCAATCACATCATAAAAATCCGCCAGATCTGCCTCGCTGCCCTCTTCCACTTCTTTATTTTTAATAATCACCAGATTCTCTTCCCTGATCCCGTAATAATCCCGGAAAAACTGCCTGTCATACTTTTCCAGTATGGTATACAACCCCCAGTATTCCCCATTCAGGAAAAAAGATACCGGACGGTAGTGCAGCGGCGCCACCCGTAAGTCTTCCGCCAGACTCATAAGAAAACCATCCCGGAAAATACAGATACTCTTTTTGAGCATAAACCGCTTGACATAACGGCCATTGTGAAAGAGGTCATACCCAAGCACCGGGTTTCCGTCATACATCCTGCGCGCGATGACATTCAGCCCCTTTTGCCGGCCCACATTGCTGGACTGTCCTCTGATCTTAATTCCCACTGTCTGTTCTAAACTGCAGACCCCATTTTCAAAAAAAGACAGACAGACCTCCCGCTCAGACCGGTTGCCTCTTCCGCTGAAATTTGCAATGACCTCATTGTCCCACTGCTCCGCGGGCACATCATCCCCCTGCATTTCCAGCCACTCATCGTACGACTTCCCCAGTACAAAGATGCCGTCCTCATACCCGAACAGCCCCTCCGGATCTCCTACAACAGACAGAGTGGCCACATCTCCTCCATACTTTTCTCCGATACCACTTCCGCCATCCACATAATAAACCCCCGTCACGGTCCTGCTTCTCCTGCCATCCTCCGCACAGGCGGCCGCCCGTACAATCGTCGCTTTATCCACGGCAACATCCGCTATGTGATACGGGCGGCAGGAAAGATCCGTCCTGGACACATACCGGTTGGCTGACGGGCTTGCATCGCAAATATACAAAGGCTCTGTATACAGAATATCCTCCGGTCCCGGTACACTGCCGTCCAGCGTATAATAGATTTGCACCCCTTCGGCCGCCTCTATCGACAGATAAAAATCATCCCGGTAAACCCCGCTTTTCACTGACAGTTCAGGAACCGCCAGATTCTCCAGTGCATCCGGCCGCGCCGCTGCATTTGCAGTTCCCGGCGTACATGCCATAGGCTGGCAGCTCCCCTTCCCTTCGGCGTCCCGTCCGTAAGACATATTGATTTTCACCCCGGCCGGAATCTCCATCCTGTCAATCAGTCTGCCCTCTGCATCCAGGAGGCACAAAGTTGCTGCCTTTCGGTCGTCCAGTCTGAGAGCCAGGCAGATCTCCCCATTTTCTTTTGCTTCCTTTATCATTTCCGGATCATCATCCAAAAAAATAAATGCATACTCCCCCGGCGCCAATTCTGTCTCGGGAAGCGTCCTGTCTGCGGAATATTTTTCGCTGTCGGAAAGACAATAATCTTTTAACGAGACTGTCTCCTCTCCTGCGTTGTACAGCTCCACCCAGCCCTTCGGGAATTCTTTGCGGCTGTTCTTCACAACGGACAGATTTGCGGGACACACTTCGTTAATATAAATGGCGGTGTTCTGTACCTGTGTCTCTTTCTGCGCCCGCAGCAGATAAACCAGTGCAACTATAAAAAGAACAGCAATGCCGATAAACAGTTTTTTGATCGTGCTTTTGCCTTGTAATCTCAGATCCATGAAGAAATTCTCTTTCCTGTCAGTCAAAGTTAAAAAGGATTGTAGATGTGCTGCGCACATGATATAATACTGCCAGTCTTTTCAGGCAAAATAAAGAATAAACGAAAACTTATCAAGGAGTATCTTATGTACCCGGACACTTTTTTCCAGACCTTTCGTCAAAAACTGAAATACGAATGGAAACTCGCCTTTGTCACTGCCTTTGCGGCAGGGCTCCTGATCCATATGTACCGTCTGACCAACCACCTGCTCACCTGGGATTCCGTCTATAACTTTCACAGCAGCCAGAATACCATCCATCTTGGCAGGTGCTTTCTCACACTTACCTGCGGGATCGGTTCCTACTATGATCTGCAGTGGATCAACGGCCTGCTGTCCCTGCTCTATCTTGCCCTGACTTGTGTCTGCCTGACCGTAATCTTTTCCCTGCGGACAAAAACGGGGATTTTTCTCACTTCCCTGCTGACCGTATCGTTTCCGGTCGTAGCCAGTACCTTCGCCTATATGTATACCGCCGACGGTTATTTTCTCGCCCAGCTTCTCTTCACACTGGCGGTACTGCTGACCATAACATATAAAAAAGGATGGCTGCCGGCAACAGCCTGCATCGCGCTGGGCTATGGCTCCTATCAGGCTTATATTTCTTATGCGGTCATGCTTATTCTCACCTGGACGCTGCTGCAGTTGATCACAAACGCGCGCACTGTGCGCACGATCCTTGCCTATTGGTGGCGTTTCCTTCTGATGGGAGGGATGGGGACGGCGCTATATCTGCTGTGCAATCAGCTGCTCTCTGCTGCCTGGGGCGTCGCCGCCAGTGATTATAACGGCATCTCCACGATGTCACTGCCCGACGCGGCGGGCTTTTTGCTCGCCGTTAAGAACTGTCTCATTGAATCTGCCTATTTCTTCTTGGGCCCCCTTGACAAAATCAATGCATTCAAACTCTTAAACATAGTTCTCTTTCTGCTGCTTGCCGGGCTTTTCCTGTGGATCATCCCACGCTACGGCCTGCACAGACGGCCTGCCGCTCTGCTGCTTACCGGGCTGTGCCTGATTTCCATGCCCTTTGCCTGCACTATGATCTATTTTCTGACGCCGGATGTCAGATACTACATGCTGATGTATGCGGGTTTCTGCCTGTTCTATCTTTTGCCCATCCTTCTTGGTGAGCTTCTCCCATCGCCCGCCCTGCCGCCAGAGCAGGAAGGTGACGGCGGCCCAAAAGGACACGCCTGCTCCCTCTTCTTTGCCTGGTTCAGTGTCGGATTTACAATATTGACGATATTTAATTTTGCTCTGATTGATAATATCAGTTATCTGTATATGACCAAAAGCAATGAGATGACCATGCAGCTCGTTGCCCGCATGACAGACCGCATCGAACAGACCCCCGGTTTTGCGTCTGCCGAAAAGCTCTGCATGATCGGGCACTTCGCCGACTATGACACCATCTCCTTAAATCTTCCGCCTGCCATGGCCGGCATCAGGGACAGCTATCTGATCTCTGAACAGGCTCACTTCGCAGCCGCCATGGACACCTACTTCGGCCTTTCTCTTACAGGCTGCTCTGAAGCAGAGCGGCAGCAGATCCGGGAGTCCGAAGAGTTCGGCAGCATGGAATGTTGGCCCCACCCGTCCTCCGTGCGGATCGAAGAAGACACTGTTATCATTAAAATCTCACCGACGCAAAACTGACCGTCTTACAATACACCCCCCTGGCTCACACCGGGCCAGGGCCGTCTGACATTTCCGAGTCATACGCCCGCCCGGGAAGCTGTCCAGGCTTACCGCTGCGGCTGTGCTATTTTCATCAGCGTCTCTTTTTCCATGCTTCTGTTCTCTGATGTATAAAACGCCCTGCACAAGGTATTCTGCGGATCCAGCAGCCGCTCTGCATCACGCCCTCTGCCGGGATGACACAGCACTTCCAGGGGAAGCCCCCTTTTGTCCGCAATGCGCCTAAACTCTCCCATCAGGATCCGTACCCGTCTCAGATCCATTTCACCACTGAGCACAATCCCGAAAAAAACCGCACTCTTTTTCCGATAAGGACGCAGCAGCGGTTCATCCAGAAGACGCAGCACGTTCAACACCAGATTTTTGACAAGATTGATCGGACGATATGTGTGATAAAGCTTCGGGTGTCTGAGAAAGGGAGTAATCGGCTCTGCCGGAATACGGATAAAGGCAATCTTATGTTCACCCGCTGCCTCCAGTATACTCTTGAGCACCACTGGTATCATATGATAATGCTGATGACTGTCAATCCGCAGCGCACTGACATAGGGCAGCATCCGCTCCAGCTGCGCCTGCATTTCCGTCCTGATCTGCCTTTTCAGCTCCCGGCGTTTCCCGGTAAAAGAAAGCAGCAGTACCTTGAAAAAGGAAATATCGAACATCCCCCGCTCATCAACAAGCCAGGGAACTTCCCCCGGGTCGGCAAGACAATGCCCTTCTGCCAGATTAAAGTGGATGCTCACTGCCACCTTTTCCTGATAAGGCCTCAGCATTTCCATACAACGCGCAAGGCATGGACTGTTAGGCAATACACTGAGAGAATTCAAAGCCCCCTCTCTGTAACAGTCCAGAATATGTTCTGACACCTCTTCATTTGCTCCGAAATCATCCGCATGGTAAATGATCCGTCTCATGATTCCTCACTCTTTTCCTCTTTCCAGAGATATGATTCGATATGATATCTGGGCCGCTGTTTTGTCTCCATATAGATCTTTCCGATATACTCTCCGATAATCCCCAGAGACAGAAGCTGCACACTGCCGATAAACCAGGTGGAACAATAGCTGGACGCCCAGCCGGACACAGTGCGCCCGGTATAAAACTCAAAAAATGTCAGCCCGATGATAAAAATACTTACCAGCAGCATCACAAATCCCAGCAGGGTTATCAGCTGCAGCGGCCGGATGCTGAAAGAAGTGATACCGTCCACCGCAAAAGAAAGCATCTTTTTCATGGTATATTTGGATTCCCCGGCCTGCCGTTCCCGCACATCAAAATATACGATGTCCGACGGATAGCCGATGGTGGGAATCAGTCCCCGCAGAAACAGGTTTACCTCCCCGTACTCTGAGAGGCTCTCAATGACCCGTCTGGACAGCAGCCGATAGTCCGCGTGATTGGTGATCACCTCACAGCCCATGACCTGCATCAGCTTATAAAACCCCAATGCCGTGTTTCTCTTCACAAAACCGTCCGTATCCCTGGCATTGCGCACCCCGTATACCACATCGCAGCCGTTTTCATACTTTTCCAGCATGGCGTCTATGGCGTCCACATCCTGCTGCAGATCTGCATCTATGGATATGACCACGTCCGCCTTTTCCCTGGCCGTCATCAGCCCGGCCAGCACCGCGTTCTGATGCCCCCTGTTCCTGGACAGATTCACGCCGCAGAACATGGCGTTTGCATGGAATAACTCCGTAATAATGTGCCAGGTTTTATCCCGGGAACCGTCATTGACAAACATGATCTTACTCTCCCGGCTGATCTTCCCCTGCTCCATCAGGGTATGATATTTTTTCTCCAATGCCGCCGCCGTTGCCGGAAGCACTGCTTCCTCATTATAACAGGGCAGGACCAGATATAGTATACTGCTCATCCCTTGTCCCCTTCTTTTTCTGTATTACTAGTGCTCCATCCGGTCAATAATCACCGGTTGTCAAAATGGAAATTATAAAATGAAAAATAGGGCTTCATCCCCAGTGAATTCCACGTCCCCTGCACAATGTAATTGTCAAACTGGGTGCTGGCCGTAAAGCTTTTTCCTTTTCCATAGGCATAATTGATCAGAGAAGAAATCAGCGTACGGTATCCCCCCAGCTTTCTGTGACGGGCCGAAATCGCCGACAGCTGCCCTTCCACCACATGCCCGTCCTCGCCAATGGTGCAGAATCCGATCGGTTCTCCCTCATATTCCACGACGAAGATACGGTTATCCTCAAAATTTTCAAAGTAACTCTCGATCCAGTTCTCATAAATAACACCCGCTTTTTCGTCTGTAACGGAGGAAATATGGTACTGGCCCTGATAAGAGGCAAATGAGGAATATGTCATCTCCAACAGCTGCTGCCTGTGTTCTTTCAGATATTCCCGCTCCGCAAAAAAAACCCGGATTCCTTCCCGCTTTGGTATCTCCACCTGTTTTCCGCTCACCACCTGTTCCACGGTGCCTCCGCAGAAGATACCCCCTGACATATATTTGTTAAATCCTTTCAGCACATCCACCACATGCGCCGGAATCCGCAGATTATAATATCCTCGGCACACTTCCATCTCGCGGTGCAGGGCATCAAAAAGCTTCTCCATAATCTGTTCCTGGTGCGTATTATGAAGCGTGTCCACCTTTGTAAAGCAAAACCGCACCACATAGGCATTGAATCCGTACAGTCCCGAGACCGGCTGGTTTTTCGTAATCCGGTATCCCCATACTTCCCCGCCTTCCTCATATCTGTAATTCAGTTCCTCCTTCGTGGAAAGTATCTCATCCCTGATACTGCTGTAATCCCTGTTCACAAAGCAGTGGCTGAGCTTGAAAATATTGTCCATATATGATAATACCGGCATCCTTACTCCTCCTTTGGCTTTACCAGCGCCATGCCCTCTATGACCTGCTCATCGTTCTGATTATAACAGTTCGTGGACAATACTGCACGTTTTTTTTCCTGCTGCAGCTCCCTGACCACAATTTCCACTCTGATCCGGTCCCCATAATATACCGGCCGCAGAAATGTCAGCTCCTGTTTCATATAGATCGTACCCTCTCCCGGCAATTCCATGCCGATCATACCGGAAATATAGCCCCCAAGCAGCATGCCATGGGCAATCCTTCTGCCGAATCTGGTGGCTCTGGCATAGTCCTCCTCCAGGTGGAGGGGATTTTTATCCCGCGAAATCTCCGCATAAGCCCGTCCTGTCTCTTCCGTCACGGGAAATTCCCCCGAAACCGTCTGGCCCACATACAATTCTTTCATGGAAAAACTCTGCATTTAATATTCTTCCCCTTCACTGATTTTTACGACCATCACACCGTCAATGACCGATATGGCACTCTCTGCCGGAAAACTTTGCATCTGCGCAAACGCCGGATCCGCTTCCGCCCGCGCCCGCTCCTCTGCCGATGCCTCTTTCACCGGAAAATGCAGATACACCTCCAGATAATCCACGATGGCCTCCTCACTGTAAGAGGAACGCAGGAATGTGCCCGGCATATTGCGGATTTCCTCATATTCCGGGATCAGCACTTCATAGTTCTGATTGACAAGCGCACGGCAGTTGACAAAATATACCGGCATGTCCTTATGCCAGTCTGGCTGCGCCTCCATTCTGGCTACGATCCTGCCCAAAAGCGCGCCCGTCGTCTCTGTCATTGCTTCCATCCGGTGGTACGCCTGATTACAGATCAGAAAACCGGACAGAATACTGGCGGCTACGGCGAGACACCCTGCCCACTGCGCCATATTCCCCACATGCCGGGACGGGGCCTGCGCAACAGATGCCTCCCCCGACGGCGCCTGCCCCGATAAGATACGTTCTGTCTCTTTGCACAATATGCCTCCCTGCCTCGCCTCATCCAGCATGGTAAGCAGCAGCGCCCACAGAAACATCATGGAAAAAATCATATAGCGGTCCACGCCCGCGCCTACCCGGTCAGCCATCAGAAACGGCGCCGCATTGACACCCAGCGGCAGAAAACAGAATAAAAGCAATAGCAGCACATTGGAAAAGCCGTTGCTTCCCGCCTTATCCCCGCCGGCTCTGGGAATACGCAGCCGCCGGACAAAAACTGCCAGAAACGCCGCCGCGCCAATCACATTGCAGACGATGCGGTCTGTCGTATACGTATAGGCCGTAGTAAAAAAATAGGAAAGAAAATAACCATACGTATAGACAAGCCCTTTCGCCAGCCCTCTGGGAGTAAAGCTGGTCATACTGTCCACACCGTGATAGTCACTCAGCACCGCCCCCGTCACTGCAATGGTCAGCTGCAGGATGGCATAGTACAAAGCGAAACCCGCCGCCAGCATCCCCGCCGCCTTACAGACTGAGATGGCAAAGGATTTCAGCGCACATGTCTCACGAAACGCTTTCAGGAAAAGCATCATATAAACGATGCCGATCGTTGCCGACATATAAGGCTGATAGGCCCCCAGTGACAGACACAGAAACAACGCGCCCCATACAAAGCCCCATTTCCATTTGTAAAAAGCATAGGCCGACAACACCGACAACAACAGCGCCAGTGTGATCTCATCACAGTTGACGCCAAAGGAGAACACACAGGCCAGCCCCGGGAAGGTCACGAACACAAGCCCAAACGCAGCGGCGTACGCCCTGGAACGTATCCCCAGCAGATCCACGATCAGCGCTGATGACAGCGCCATATAAAACAGGCAGATCAGGGTGTTGAATACAGGCATGCTGAAGCTGGTAAACAGATTGGTGGCAATGGGCATAAACCATCTCCCCAGCCCCACCGTATCCTCCTGCAGAAACGGCATATAGGAAAAGATGTTTCCCATCTCAAAATAATTGAAAAACTTATGGCTCATCACATAAAAATGAACCAATATACCGCCCAGAAATGTGATGGCAAATGTCCACCTGACCGCCGGTGAGATTTTCTTTATCGCTTCACGAGACCATATCAGCGGATCTTTTGTCATTCCCGTCATTTGCTTTCCTCCTGCTTTGTGCATCCTGCACCTGCCGCTTTCATCAGCGTTTCCCTAACGTTCTCCCCGCAGTATCTTCCCCGACTGCTCCCTGCCGCAGTTGAACAGCAGATCAATACTGCTCAGATACGGAATAAATTCGCCAAACTGCTGCGGATAGACCGGGTGCTTAAAATCCTGCCAGATCACTTTGATCCCTGCCTTCTCATATACCGCGGGATCATAATAATCCGCCGCCCCGGTTCCCGACAGATAGGTTTTTGCCCCCAGCTTGTTCATAATATCCACAATCATATCGTTATTTTTCCCCCGGGGAGCCAGGTCAGAGGAAAACACAATGGGAATGTCAATCGCAAACAGCTCCAGCAGCATCTTAATGGAGGCAAAGCTAAACTCCCAGAAATAGACATATTCGCCGCCGTACAGTGCTTCCACAAAAGGCATGATCTCTTTATAATAGGGCGCCTTGCGGTAGTTCTGATGGAGCAGCCCCAGATTGTTTTTCTGCCACCTGCCGTCATCCAGCAAAAGGATATCTTTGATCCTCGTTTCCCTGGGCGCCTTTTTCACACAGACGGTAATCCACTGCTCTCCCTTTTGCGTCTTGATTTTATCCCGGTTCATCCAGCTTTTGCTCGTGCCATTCACATACTGGGCCGTTTCCAGCACCACATACGTATCCGCATGAAGCAGCCTGTCAAAAAAGCCCAGATAAGGCATAAAATCCGGCTGATGGATGACTACTGTTTTTTCTTCCGGTTTCATATTTTTTCCTCTTCATCCTTATAACACGATCTGACAGATCCGGTCTGCCCCCGCCAAGTCTACCGTTTCCATCCCCCGCCTGCTCATCGCGGTCACATCACTGACCTCATGGATTCTGCTCAGATTCATTTCTTTATAATAACCGGCAAATACGGCGCAGCCCTGGCTTTCCAGATACTTCCCGATCTGCACCTCATGGTATTCATTGGCAATAATCATGCACGGCAGTCCCGAAGCCGCCGCCTCAAAAGCCGTAACCCCGCCGCCCGTGATTGCAAAATCAAACGCCGCAAAAAATGCCGGCAGCGACGGAACCGAGGATACGAGGGAAAAATCCGTTCCGCGCAATGCCTCTTTTGCCTCCCCGTACAGGATGCTGCCCGGCCCCAGTAAAATCGTAATCTCTTCTGCCCCTTCGTGCTCTGCCAAAGCCGTCTGCTGCCCGGGCAAAACGGCTCCCCGGCCGTCTCTCTCCCGGCGGCGTCTTTTCAGAAATTCGATCACCATAAGCGTCACGCCATAAGTATCACTGCCTCCCAGTGTCACAAGTATTTTTTCCGATTTTGTTCGCAGTCTGCGGTATGCGGCAATTTCCGGGTTCAGAATCAGATACCGGCAGCCTCTGTACACTTGCTTCCCCGGAATTTCTTTCGTATGTGTAAAGACCAGACTGGCAAAATTGCCGTCCGCAAGTGCCCCGCCCTCCCCCATATCGTCAATGGTATACAGACGGCACCCTGCTGCCTTTACATGTGCCGCGCTCTCCCTGGTCGTATCCAGGCGGTCATTGAGCCAGACCGTAATGCCCGCTTCCCGGATCAGTGCTCCTTCCCAGTCGGCATCCTGATCTGTCAGATTCACCACCCGCGGGGAAACACCCTGCTTTTTCAGAATTGCCAGTGCGGTCTCATCCCGGTTCACAAGCAGCATATAATCGGTTCCTTCTTTTTTTCCCTTTTTTTTCAGTGCGCCGATCAGGTTCAGTGCCCGGAACAAATGCCCCATCCCCCTCTGATGGGAACATTCTATGCATATTGCGAGCATAAGGCAATCGCCTCCTGTGTCGTTGGCAGCCCCGTCTTACTGTGGGCGGCAATATAACAGGCCTTCTCGTAATCGGCCTGGGTGTCCACGGTCAGCCGAACCTCCGGTCTGTTTTTATCCGCGGCGACCTGCAGCGTACCTGTCCGAAAACGGTCCCTGTTTTCCAGCACGTATTCGTCCACATGCTCAAAGTGATGCGGCATACTGGCCCGCTCCCTGTCTTCTTTTAACGCGGCATAGCTGAATATTTCCGCCCCCACGCCGATGGGGAGCCGGGAAAAAGACTCCGTAAATTCATTGCCGCACGCGATATGGTACGCGATCAGCCGATCCACTTCCTCCACATCCACAAAGGGATTATCCGCAGTCAGCCGCACGATATGGTCAAATCCCTGCTGCGTTGCACATTCATAATACCGGCTCAGCACATTGGATTCACTCCCCCGAAAGCAGAGCACCCCCCGCTCCCGGCAAAACGCTTCCACTGCGTCGTCCCCAGGCAGTGTACTGGTGGCAATCACCACCACTGCCTTCTCCTTCCGCTCCTTTAATCTGTCGAGAATATGATCCAGCAATGTCCTGTCATGGATCACCTTCAGTATTTTCCCCGGCAGTCTGGTGGAACCGCATCTTGCCTGTATGATAATTCCTGTCATGTTATCCCTCCAGCCACTTCACACACCGAAATCCTTCTGCCAGCTGCACACCGCAGGAAAACCCATAGTTTTCCGCTTCTCTTCGGAAATAAGAGATCCACTGATCCCCTACCCGCTCATGCTCCGACTTATGGGCCCGGATCACTGCTTCCTTTCGCTCCCAGGTATCCGAAATATCCACAAAGAAATCCGGGACAAACCTTGGATCGGACTGGTAATAATTGCTGTGATAGGCGAGCATACGGGGCACATGCCGGCCCGCATGGAGGCTGGCCCGTGCCAGCGCCGCATGGTCATGATGCACATCATCTTTATAATGTGTGTAGATCAGATCAATCTTTTCCTCTTCGATCAGCCCGACAAGCTGTACATTGAGACTGTCCTCAAATTCCAGATGCAGCGTCTCAAACCCGCCGCACACCAGTCTGGCTCCGATCAGCGCCGCCGCGGCCGCACCTTCCGCCAGTGCCTCTTCATTGCTTCGCACCGGCATCCGGTCCGGTCCGGCAAAGCCGGATTTTGTCGCCACATACACGATCACCCGGTCTCCCTGCCTGACATGCTTTGCAAGGCTCCCGCTGCAGCCCAGTTCCATATCGTCAAAATGTGCCCCAATGGCAAGTACATTCATATTGCTCCTCCTCTCCGTCCGTATATCTGCCGGCTTATCCAAGATCCTCAAAACGCAGTACATCTTCCGCATACAGATCCCTGCCGGCCCGTCTGCCAATCACCTGTTCCAGAAAGGCAGGCGCAATGCCATAGCCCGGCCGCTTGATATCCACCGCATCCCGTCCTATGACCTCTCCCGCCTTCACATCCCGGCAAAGGACAATGCTTTTGCGGTTATTGATCCTTGTGATACGCTCAGACGGCGCCGGCATCTTCACTCCATGCCCCCGCATCACCTCAAACTCCCGCACTGCCTCTACCAGACGGCGCATCTCCTGCGGGTCTGCGGAGTGCATATGATCCGGCCCCTGCGCCTGCTTATCATAAGTAAAATGTTTCTCCAGTATCTGTGCCCCCATGGCCGCCGCACAGATGCAGGCCGTAATGCCCATCGTATGATCCGAATACCCGACTGCCAGCCCCGGGAACGCCTCCTGCAGCGTATGGATGGCGCGCAGATTCACATCCTCCGGATGGGTGGGGTAAGCGGTAATCGCATGAAGAATGGCAATCTGCCGATTTCCCTGCGCCAGCATGACATCCACGGAGCGCCTGACCTCATCCAGTGTACACATACCGCTCGCATAAATCACCGGCTTTCCCAGCGCGGCGATATACCGAAGCAGCGGAAGATTGACTGCATCATCAGAACCTGTCTTATAGGCGTCACAGCCCAGCCGCTCCAGCATATCCACATCGCTCTGATGAGAAGGGGAGGAAAAGATATCCAGCCCCCGCTGCTTCGCATACGTGAATATCCTGCGATGCAAGTCTTCCCCGATCGCATAGGCATCAAACAGATCGTACTGGGAAGTCACCCCGGTATTTTCCATATCGAACACCGCTTTTTTACTGGACAGCGTTTCCGCCCGATAGGTCTGCAGCTTTACCGCATCCACGCCGCATTCCTTGGCCGCGTCGACCAGCGCCGCCGCCTGCTCCCAGGTCGTAAAATTACCGCCTATCTCTGCAATGATATATATTTTATGCCTGTTCCAGTTCATGGGCACTCCTTCCTTTCATCTGTCTCCTGCATCCTGGCAATCATTTTCCCAAGTCCTTCCTCAAGTGTATGCGTCGGCTGCCACCCAAGCACTTCCCTCGCATGAGAAATATCCGCCACGACATTGTCCAGTTCATTCCTGCGTGCTTTGTTTTTGCATACCACCGGCCGCCTTGTGCCCAGCAGCCGCTGCACGGTATCAATCACTTCCTCTACCGTATACGATACTCCCAGGCCGATATTAAACACATCATAATCCTGCACATGCTCCACGGTCAGCCATATGGCTTCCAGCAAATCGTCCAGATAGATATAATCCCGCCCGGGCATCAGATCCATGACTCTGACTGCGTCTTCATGCATGGCCTGACTGATGATCTGCGGAATCAGAAAATCCTTCCTCTGCCCCGCCCCATATACATTGAACGGCCGGATCACACTCACCCTGACCCCATACTGCTCGGCGTAAAACCGGCACAGTTCTTCTGCCATATATTTGGACTTTGCATAGGGGTTGTTGGGATTGATCCTGTCTGTCTCCCGGATGGGGATTCTTTCCGGCCGCCCGTAAATATAAGCGCTGATATATGTCATGGAAATCTCCCATTTCCTGCACAGCTCCAGCATATGCAGCGTCCCCAGCATATTCGTCCTCAGAAAATCCCCCGGTTCCTCCCAGCTTTTAGGCACAAAGGTTTTTCCCGCCAGATGGACGATATGGCGCAGATCACAGGCAGGGAGTCCGTCCACGGCCGCCGGATCCGTAACATCCAGCGCACCGGAGCCCGGGCCGAGCACCGATACCCCCCGCTCCCGCAGATACGCCGTCAGCGCACTCCCGATAAAACCGCCCGCACCGGTCACCAGTATTTTCTTTTTACCGTCTTCTTCCCATCCCGCATCCGTGCCCCTGGCCGGCATTTGTCCTCTGTTCATCGCGTATTTCCTCCCGCCCGATCTGCCTGGTCATTTTCCCGTGTTCATCGCGTATTTCCTCCCGCCCGATCTGCCTGGTCATTTTCCCGCCGGGCCGTCCTTTTGTTCTGACTCACATTCCCTGTCCGCTCTGGCCTTCAGCATCTCCTCCATACTGGAAAATTCGCCCATATCCTCCCACGCCTTTTCCGTAATGGGATAAACGCCGATCTTGTCTCCCCGATCCAGACAGATCTGTATCAGATCCGTAATATGCATAAACTTCTCCTGCGGGATCAGGGCAAGCACCTGCGGATTCAGTACATAGACTCCCGTATTCACCAGAAAACTCAGCGCCGGTTTCTCCGACAGGCTTTCCACAGACCCCTGCCCGTCAATATTGACCACCCCATAGGGAATGGTATAATTTTTCAGCGAGGTGATCAGGGTAATCATATTCCCCTGCTCCTTATGAAATCTCATAATCTTTCCATAATCCACATCCAGCAGGATATCACAGTTGCTGACAAAAAACGGTTCGCTGATCCGATCCTTTACCAGATAGAGGCTGCCTGCCGTCCCCAGAAATTCTTCTTCTTCCACGTATACCACTTCATAATCCGGATGCAGATCCTGGAAATATGCTTTGATGAGATTTTTCCTGTAATGGATGGAAATATAAAACGTGCCGCAGCCTGCCTCCCGGAAGGAATCAATGACCTGTTCCAGGATGGTGTTGTTGCCGATCGGCAAAAGGGGCTTGGGCAATACCTGCGTATAGGGAAGCAGGCGTGTGCCCTTTCCTCCCGCCATAATGACCACCGGAGCCGTCAGAGGCTTTCCGGTGTGTCTTTTTTTCTCCGACGGTTCATAGCGGAACAAAAGATCCGTCAGCATCCCCCCGTCATCAAGCACCGGGATTGCATCAATGCCATAGCGCTCCATCAGTGCACCCGCCCGCCGTCTCTCCTCTTCCTTGACACAGACCGGCTCCTTTGTCATGGCTGCCGTCACTTTTTCGGACATCTCTCCGCTCTTTAGAATCCATTTTCTGACATCACTGTCAGTCAAAACGCCCAGAAGCCGTCCGCCTTCCACAATCAGCACGATCCGTTCATGTGTTTCATCCAGCACCCGGATCGCTTCCAATATGGAGCAGTCCGGGGAAATGCAGAGCTTTGCCGTCTTTTCATCCATCATCGCCATCCATTCCTTCCACGCGGCACACAAAACTCCTCCCGGCCGCATTGTCGTCACACATTATAAATATCTGTTTTATACGTGTCCATATGTCCTCTGATCCATGCTATCGTCTCCGCCAGCCCTTCCTCAAAGCTGTACCGAGGCTTCCAGTCTGTCAGCCGCATAATTTTTTCATTGCAGCCCAGCAACCGGTTCACCTCACTCTTCTCTGGCCGGGTACGCTGCTCATCACAGACGATACGTGCCCCGGGGCTGATCTGGCGGATCAGCTCATGCGCCAGGTCGCCGATACTGATCTCTCTCTGGGTAGCGATATTGATTTCCTCACCGACCGTCTGTCCGGACACCGCAATCTCGTAAAAGCCATTCACGGTGTCTTTCACATAATTAAAATCCCGGGTGGGCGTCAGCGAGCCCAGGCTGATCTCTTCCCTGCCTGAGAGGAGCTGCATGATAATAGTGGGGATCACTGCCCTGGCCGACTGTCTGGGGCCAAAGGTATTGAAAGGCCGCACGATCGTCACCGGCAGGTCAAAGCTCCGATAAAAGCTTTCCGCCAGCCGGTCCGCGCCGATCTTGGTGGCAGAATAAGGCGACTGTCCCTGATAAGGGTGTTTTTCATCAATGGGCACATACTGCGCCGTCCCGTATACTTCCGACGTGGAGGTGACCAGCACCCGCTCCATATCCAGATCCCGGGCCGCCTGCAGTACATTCAGTGTACCCTTGATATTCGTATCCACGTAAGAATCCGGAGAATGATAGCTGAACGGAATGGCAATCAGCGCTGCCAGATGGAAGACACCGTCCGTCCCTTTCATGGCTTCTCTCACACCGTTCGGATCCCGGATATCTCCCTGAAAAATTTCGATTTCCCGCAGCTTCTCTCCCGGCAGGCTGTCCAGCCATCCCCAGGTATTAAAAGAATTATAATACGTAAAGGCCTTTACCTCATAGCCTTTTTCCATCAAATGCTCTGTCAGATGGCTGCCGATAAAGCCGTCCGCACCCGTAACCAATACTTTTTTCATTTCACACCTCTTATTTCCCTGACTGCCAGCGCAGCAATCGCTCTCCGGCTTTGCTCCACCAGTTCCGGCTCCGCACCCTCTATGGGCGAATAAATGCAGATGCCGCTGTCCGCAAAGGCCTTGAAATAACGGCGCACCGCCGCTGCGGGCACCGGGCCGCCGCGCAATATCTCTTCGATTGCCGTCCGGCACTGTGCCTCATTTCCCACCTGATAAATACCCGGGCCATGCTCAAATCCCCCATGCCCGAACACAAATACCGGTTTCCCGTTGGCAATCGCCTCAATGGACACCGTTCCCGCCGGGGTAGCGGCCGCCACACAGTGCGCCAGCAAATCCACCGAATCCACATCACTGCTGATAAGCGTCACATTATCCGTCTTTCGCAAATCTCTGTAAAAGGTCTTCATATGATAGGGCTGCACAAAATGCTCCTTTACATACAGCCTGATGCCATAGTCTTTTAACACAGGGGCCAATAGCTGCACGCACAGCTCCTGCTCCGCAAATACACCCGCCTGCGGCAGGGTGGTGGCTTCAGGCTGCAGATGCAGCAGAAAGAGCACATATCGCTGCCCCTTCCATTCCGGCGCTACGGCCATTTTCTCATATTCTCTGATCGTATCACAGTGTTTGAGCTTATGCCGCACCTTATGGATACAGTAGGCATCCCTGCGCATCCAGGCGAGACTTTCCTTCCATGGCGCCGCCGACTTCCTGCGCAGAGAATCCGCCAGCCCGTGCCTGATCCGGGACAACTGCCGCTTCAGGATCTGATCCGGCATGACATATCCCATGATCTGACGCTTTTCTTTTCTGGCATGTTCTTTTTTGCTGCCGGAGCCGAGCATGACCTGCATTTTCTGCTGCTTGTTTTCCCGCAGCAGCGCCTGATAATAAGCCTCCACATCCGGCGGCAGCACCACTTCCCCGCCGCTCTCCTCCTGCCGCGCATAAGCTTCATCCAGCCGCTCATACAGAGAATACAGGTCATTGCCCACAAAGCACCAGTGTGGCAGATGGGTGGGCGCCAGAATACACATGGGAATCTTTTTTACCTTTGTCAGGCCATAGATCACATAATCATGGGTATGATGCGGGATCCCTGTCAGAAACACATAGTTGATCTGATTGCGTTCAAAGACATCATTCCAGAAACGCAGATGATGCAGATAAAAGCGCTTTGCCTCATCGTAGGTAAAAATATCAAAATCCGTGATGCGGCACAGCATCTTGACCGCAGCCGGTTCATAAGGCTCCATGGCCGTGAGCAGCTCTCTGGACAGCGGCCGCAGTCGGTTCATATCCATTTTATATTCATAGCGGGCATTGGCGCACATATCATAGTCAATCTTTTCATATTTCGCCGGATCATAATGATCCCGCCCGTCATTGTCCCGGCTTGTAAGCACACATCTTCTGAAATGAATATGCGCATCAATATCGCGCAGCAGGGAGGCCTGATAGCCGTTTACAGAATCATACCCCTGAAAAAACAGATTGATGTCCATCCTTTGTCTCCTGTATAATCTTTCCGTCCCTGACCTCAAATATCATATCACAGTTTTCTATGGTCTTCAGGCGATGAGCGATGATCAGCATTGTCTTCTTTCCATGGAAATTGTTGATTGCTTCCATGATGGCGGCCTCCGTATCATTATCCAGGGCAGACGTCGCCTCATCCAGTATGAGCAGCTCCGGATCATGATACAGCGCTCTGGCAATTCCCAGTCTCTGTCTCTGCCCGCCTGACATACGGATTCCCCGTTCGCCGATTTCCGTATCCAGCCCGTCTGGCTGTTCTCTGACAAAAGAGGTCAGCTGTGCTTCTTCCAGCACTTCCCATACTCTTTTCTCATCTACCTTTTCCCTGGGGATGCCAAACGCCACATTGGCACGCAGCGTATCGTCGATCAGATTAATTGTCTGGGGAATGTAGCCGATATTATGCAGCCAGCCCGCATAATCGGTCAGAATGTCCGTCCCGTCGCAGAGGATCCGCCCGCCCTGCGCATCCAGAAGGCCAAGCATAATATCCACCAGCGTGGTCTTGCCCGCACCGGATTTTCCTACAATCCCCACCGATTTCCCGATCGGGATCCGCATATCGGCCCGGTCAAAAATCACCTTATCGGAATTGGGATAGCGATAGCTGATGCCCTCCACGCTAATTTCCCGCCGGAAAGGCAGTTTTCCTTCCCTGCCTCTCTCCCCGGTCCTGCCTTTATATTCTTCCCTGACATCCTTTGGCATTTCCACATTTTCATAGACAAAGTCCAGGGTGGGCTTATAATAGGCAATATTGGCCAGATAGGTGCTCATGCGGTTCGCACAGGGCATAAGCCTGACTGCCGCCATGGCAAACGCGGTGAGCTGCGGCAGCATGCTGGTCACACTCTGTCCCAGCGCGATCATGGCGCCCAGATAGGCCAGGATCCCGCCGATGCAGACACTTTCAATGATCAGTCTGGGGGCAGACCCCAGCACTTTCTGGCTTCTGGAAAGGTCATAAAATTTTCTGCCGTTGTTTTCGTATTCTTCCAGAAAAGATTCTTCCTTGGCAAATATCTTAACGTCCTTGATCCCCATAATGGACTGAATGATACTGTTATACATACGGCTCTGTCGGACCCTGGCCTCCTGCCCGATGCGCCCCATCTTCGGTTTGAACAGCAGGGCAATCAGTCCGGTGACGCCAAAGAGCACAAAGCACATGACGACCATCATCTGAAAGTCGATGACAAGCAGCACAAGCCCCAGGCAGACGGCGATGATAAACTCCGACAGAAACTGAATACATTCCAGCAGCAGAGAAAAGACGCCCGTGGTATCGCTGTACACGGTGCGCAGTACATCCGAAGTATTGGCATTTAAGTAAAACTCATAAGGCTTGTTAAAATAAATTCGCAGCAGATCTCTGGAAATCAGAAACTGACTGTTGCAGATAAACGTATGCTGTACATAATACATAAACAGAAGATAGGCATTTTTTAAAACAAAAATCAGAATCAGTACCACGATCATGGCAATCACAAACTGTTCCAGACTTTCAAGCCCCAGCAGCTGGCTGACCATGACCACGGCCTTATTGTCCGTAAACGCGTCCGGCTCCACAATGGCCATGACAATGGGCAATATCATAGATACCCCCAGCGTTTCCAGAACAGCGCCGATCAGGATCAGAAACAGCAGTGCCACCACTTTCCGTTTCTGCTCCCGGCTCAGTACCGCCTTCAGTTTTTTCATGATATCTCTGTCCATGCTCTCTCCCTGTATGGATAATCCCTGCCGATACCGTTCTCTCCGCAGGTGGTATCGCCTTATCCTTCTTTGTCTGCCTTTCGTCTGCCGCCCCGCCTCCATAAGAGTCCAGGCAGGCCGCGCAGCCGCTTTCTCCTCTTCCTTCCTGCATCCGCATCCCAGGTTTCCTGCAGATACGCCTGCAGCGTGGGATTTTCCGCCGTATAACGTTTGATCCGGTGCAGCAGCAGGTTGCGCCGCTCCTGGAGCCTTACTTCCATCGTCCTGCCCGGATACCAGAGCTGTTCCAGTATTTCGGAAAAAGGAATCACCTGCTGGTGATGGGCCGCCAGGAAATTTTCCAGTTCTCCATAGTCCCGCTCATCCAGGTCATTGCAGTGGATACAGATCGTATCCACCCCCTCGCTAAGCCGCGGTCTGGCACTCCTGCAGGGGACGAACAAAAGGCCCTTTGTATGATAGGGAATACTGGAATAGCCGTCGGAAACACAGGTAAATTCCAGACTGCGCAGCGCCTTGAGCGTATTTTTATCGTAAGTATGGCCGGGTGCCATAAATATTGTAGCATCCAGACCATGTTTTTGCAAAATTTTCCTGCCGTTTCTGATCTTTTCATACTGCACCTCATAGGGCAGACCCGCAAATTCACTGGCCTTTTTCAGCCCCAGCAGGCCGCTGCTGCGGGTTTCATATACATGACGGTATCCATGCTGGGCGATCTGCCAGCCGCTCCGCTTCAGGGAATGGACAGATTCCCAGAAATCCTCGTGGTACTCCCCCTGACGCAGGCCGGGATCTGCATTGTCCGGCACCACACCAATCAGCGGCCTGACCTTGTATTTGTCAAAGATAGCCTTCACCCTGTAAAATTTGTCCCAATCCATGTCCGGCGTAATATCATCCAGCCGGAAAAGACATACATTAATCATCCGTCAATACTCCAATCAGGTTGATGATTCCCTTGACCGCCTCGGCTCTGAGCCCCACTGCATCCTCACAGTCATAATAGAACAGCTCTTCCCCGCCGAAAGACTCCTTGAACTCTGTAATATTCCTCACTTCTTCCCGCAGGCCCGCGCCGCCCCAGTCATAGACCGTCTTTCCCATTTTCTTGAAATACATCATATCCGCCTTGTGCAGATACCTGTTGGCAATTCCCACGATACGGGGATTTTGCCCTTCACTGCGAAACTGAGAGGCCGACTGATAAGAGCGGACAAAGGTGTCTCCCACAATATACGTATGATAGACCAGCACCTCACCGTCCCGGCTGGCACTGGTGATGGCAAAAACGCCCGCAGCGGCATAAGTTTCGATCTCTTCTTTATATTTCTCGTAAGTTTCCTCTTCTATGCCCTTACTTTTCCAGAAATCCATAAAAAAATCGCAGAACCGGGTAATATCTTCCCGGGTGATCTCCGTCCCGGTTTTAAACTGTGCCGTAATATTTTCCCTGGCGGCCCGGCGTATCTGATACCGGCAATCCTTCTGGCACCGTCCCACGATCTCCTCTTCACTCAGCGTCAGATCCGTGATCAGCGTCCGCACTTTTCGCAGTACCTTTCCGATCGGTTTTTTCGCGCCCCGGTAGAGAATGATACCATCAAGGTCACACTTTTCCTCCGCATACCAGACTTCCCTGAAATCCACGCCATGTTTTTTTCTACGATTGACCACCAACATACGCTTTCACCCTGCTTTCTGTCTCTTCCTGCCACAGCCTGTATACCCGCTCCGGACTCAGTTCCCGGGACACCTTGGCGGCCTCCCGGCCCAGACGCTCTGCCAGTGCCGGATCATCCAGCAACAGGCGCAGCGCCCCGGCAAGTGCCGCCTCATCGCCCACCGGGATCAGAATCCCGTTTTCCATATGCCTGATGACACTGCGCGGCCCGCCACAGGGACAATCCGTGGAAATCACTGCCAGCCCGCTGGCCATTGCTTCCAGAAGGGCGTTAGGCATCCCCTCATAATCCGATGCCAGTACGAAAAGGCGGGCCCTCTCAATCTTCTCCCGTATCCCGCTCTGTCGGCCCATAAACAGCACCTGATCGGCAATTTCCAGCTCCCGTGCCAGCGCGCGCAGCATCGGCTCCGTGTCACTGCCCGGCAGGCCGCTGCCATACAGTGCGATCGTTACATGCGGATATTCTTTCGCCATTCCCGCAAAGGCGCGAAAGAGCAGGGCATGATTTTTGTTTTCGTCCAGCCGTCCCACCATCACGATTTCATCCCGGCGCTCTCCCTCATAACAGGGTCTGACAAAGCTCTCATCCAACGCATTGGGCAGCACCGCCCCCAGTCTTTGCACGGCGGGGGAAAAGGCACGCTTTGCGTCCTGCGTCTGAAAGATAACCCCCGCCGCCCGGCGAAACAAAAGATCCGCCAGTTTCTTCTGCAGAGGAGAGGGATATTCCCTGTCCGGATCGCTGCGCACCGATACGATAACCGGAAGATGCATTCCCGCCGCAGACAACAGCGCATAAAGATTCATTTTGCCGATAAAGGAAAGAACCACGTCCGGGGCCTCTTCCTTCCAGATACGCCGCAGATGCAGGAGCCTGGCCGCAACTTTGCCGACCCTGCCAAAGGGCGCCCCTTCGATCTCTTCCTCCAGCAGACGTCTTTTGATGGGAAATGTCACATGATATTCCTCCGGCAGTCTGCGGGATGTGACAAGCAGCACTTCATGGCCCTGCCGCTGAAAATACCCCGCCAGATTGACTACTACATGCTCTGCGCCGCCCCGGCCCAGACTGTTAATCAGAAAGGCAATCTTATTTTGTTTATTTCCACTCATATCCATCTCTACATATTTCTTCTATATAAGTTTTCCACATGCCATGAATCCGATCGGGATGGAGTGATAAGCTGAACGCATACGCCGCCGTGCGCAGCCGCTCTTCCAGCTCCTTATCATCCAAGATCCGCAGTATGGCCTCCGCCATCTTCTGTGCGTCTCTCACCGGCACCAAAAGTCCCCGTTCATCTCTTCCCGTGAGCATGCGGGCGCCGCCGCTGGGACAGTCGGTGGACACCACCGGGATTCCCAGGGCAAAAGCTTCCGCCACCGCGTTGGGCATTCCTTCGAAATCCGAGGACAGGACAAAGATACGGGCATCCTGTATTCTCTCCGCGATATCCCGGCAGTCACCCGGCAGACTCACCTGCGCCTCCACTCCCAGGGAAACGGCCTGCGCTCTCAGCGCTTCCATACACTCTCCGCCACCATAAATGGTCAGATGCAGTCCAAGCTCCGGCCTGGCCGTTGTCACAAGAAAAAAGGCTTCCAGCAAGAGCCGGTGATTTTTCACCTGATCCAGCCGCCCCACTGTCACAATCTCATTGCGGCGCTCTCCCTGATAGAGCGGCCGCACATAATCCGGGGACAGCGGATTGAACATCACTCTCGACTTTCCGCGGGCCATTTTGGGAAAAAAATCCCTTGCCCCTTCCGACTGGAACACGATGCCGTCCGCCAGACAGAAAAGCCCTTTTGCCAGCCACCTGAGCATCCCCGCGGGGTACTCCCTGGCCGGCGCACTGCGCACGGACACAAATACCCTTGTCGGCAGAAACAGTCCCGCCAGTATCGCCCGCAGATTGGTCTTGCCGATAAAGGAAACCAGCGCCACGGCCCGCGTACGCTTCAGGAGCCGCCGCACCCCGGTGATCCGTCCGGCAGCATTGCAGATCCGCCCGATCATCCCGCCGCCCGCGCGGTCTGCCAGCACTACCTGCCGTACCTCTTCTTCGATCGGATACAGCCCCTCATCCGGCTCCAGCGTGACCAGATATACCAGATATCCTTCCCGGCAGAAATAATTGGCGAGATTCACTATCACACGCTCTGCGCCGCCTCTTGTCAGTGTGGCAATATAAAATACGATTGTCCTCTTCATGTGCTGCCGCCTTTCGGTAATCGCGCAGGCAGACCTGTCCCTCATGCCCTTTTGGTCTTTCCGGAACAGTCTGCCCCTGCCAGCCGGTTCCTGATCTTCCACTCCACCTTTTTCAGAATCGTCCGGACGCTGATCTCTCTGTGTAAAAGATCAATCACTTCATACTGTTCATTGCAGTTATACGTGTGGATACCGACTGCCCGGACGCCCCGCAGCGGAAACCGGGAAGGCTCCAGAGAGCAGACTTCACGCTCAGAAAAGCCCTCCCTGTCCAGCCGCTCTATCTCATTGATAATCAGCGCCTGCCCATAATAATCCCTGCAGTCCTGCGCCGGACGGTAAACCCGGCCGTCCTCGACGAATATGGCACCGCCGGGGCGCAGTGTCTTTGAGGGCGGGGAAGCATATATTTTCTCTTTTCGGACAATGCGAAAAGATTCCCGCTCCACTTCCAGGACATACAGTTCCAGACATCCGGCCGTATATGTAAACGCGAAAAATATACCGCTTATGTCTCCGTCGTCGGAAACGGAGGAAACCATCTGCGCGGGCATAACAGTCGTATCCACTGCGGAAAGAGGCAGTATCCTGTCCATGCATACCCAATGATCCGGGAAACGCTCACAGCGGTACAGCCTGACCTCCCCCGCATTTCTTGTCTCCGGTATCATGTACATATCCCGGCCATAGGAAAATACCTGCGGATAGGAAAGATGAAACGGCTCGTTCAGTACGAGTCTGGGCTTATCTGCCGGGTCATCCAGATTCAGACACCATAGTGTCCCCCTCATATCTGTCAGATTCTGCTTTTCATAGAACAGCCAGGTATCCCCCTGACAGGTATAAAGAAACGGATCCGCCTGTGTGATATAGCGTCTTTGCGGCAGCAGATGGAAGCCGGTCTGCATGCCTCCCTGCAGGATGCTCTGACCGGCGCCTCTTTTCCGGTAAGCGATCACCCAATATTCACAACTCATCATTCTGCGCAAACGCTTCCCTAATCCACTCATGCCAGCTCCTCATAACGCTTTACCATCTGTCTGATATCAAATCCTTTCTTAGCGAAAAGCCTCTCATCAGACGCCGTCCGCCGCCGCAATGCCACTTCAAGGATCCGCTCTGCCCATGTTGCCGGAGATGCGGACAACGGCATCCTGACAATGGCGTCCGTCACATCCACGTCTTTCGTAATCACATCAGACAACAGACACGGCAGACCGCTGCACTGGGCTTCCACCACGGCAATCGGCAGTCCTTCATACCGGGACGGAAACAGAAAGACATCCATGGCCTGCAAAAGGGCCGCCGTATCCGTACGCACCCCGGTCAGGATCACCTGCTTCTCCAGTCCCAGTTTGTTTCTCAGCTCTTCGATCTGCACCCGCATCTCGCCGTCGCCCACAAACAACATCCGCGCATCCTTTTTGCGCTTTACCACCTCCGCCATAATTTCCAGCATAAACAGGTGATTTTTTACCGGCAAAAGATTGCCCACATGCCCGATGACAAGGCCACTCCCCAGACCTTCCTTCTGCCGCATCCGCTCACGCAGCGCGGGGTCAAAGGCAAACTCGTCCAGACGGATGGCATTGATAATGACCTCAAAGGGCCTGTCTCCATACAGCCACTTCCCGGCCCGCTCCGAACAGGCAAACCGCCGCGTACAAAGCATGTTCAGCATGGGCTGAAACAGCTTATGCATACGTACCCCGGGCGTACTGGTGGAATGAGAATGTGCGATCCGCACCCTGGCCCCGCCCAGCATCGCCGCCAGCAGATCGAGCGCCACTGTGGAGGTATCCGTATGACGGAACACAATGCGATAACGGCCCCTTCGCACTACCCGGCATATCTCCCGGAAGTTTTTCACCGGACTGACAGACTTTCTCGTCACATAAAACAGACGCCCGCCCAGCCGCCTGATCTCTTCGTCAAAACTCACGTCTCTGTGTTCATGGACAATAAAATCAAACTGCACCTTTTTCCTGTCAATGTTCCTGTAAACATTCATGATATAATTTCCGATGCCGCTGGGCGACATGGAACCTACGATATGAAGCATCCGTGTCATATACGCACCTTTTTCTACGGCCGGCCCGGTTGCCCGCTGCCGTCTACATCAGATTTTCCCGATACCAGGTGATGGCCAGAGCGATCCCCTGTGCAAAATCATAGGCAGGGTCATATCCCAGCAGCTTCCTGGCCTTGGAGATATCCGCATTGGAATGTTTGATATCCCCTGCGCGGTCAGGCCCGAACTGCGGCTCTACTTCCCTGCCCAATGCCCTGCAGAGATCATAATAAATATCAATCAGATATTCCCGTCCGCCATAAGCGATATTAAATGCTTCCCCCGCCGCCTCGGAAGGCGCCAGCGCCGCTTTTAAATTGGCCTCAATCACATTGTCAATATACGTAAAATCCCTGGACTGCCTGCCGTCCCCGTTAATCGTAGGCCGCTCGCCGCTCAGAAGCTGACGGATAAAGCGGGGAATGACCGCCGCATAGGCGCCGTCCGGATCCTGCCTTCTGCCAAATACATTGAAATAACGCATGCCGTACGTATCCAGCCCGTATAATTTTTTATAGAGCTTTCCGTATTCTTCGTCTACCCGCTTGGTCAGCGCATACGGGGAGAGCAGATTGCCTTCCTGCCCTTCCACTTTGGGCAGCACCGGATGATCCCCATATACGGAAGAGCTGGAAGCATAGACAAACTTTTTCACACCCGATAAGCGGGCAGCCTCCATCATATTAAGCGTACCCCTGATATTGATCTCCTCATACAGAAGCGGCATTTCGATACTTCTGGGCACACTGCCCCACGCTGCCTGATGCAGCACATAGTCCGCCCCTTCACAGGCAGCCTTGCACGTATCAAGATCACGGATATCCCCTCTGAGAAACGTATAGTTTTCTCTGTCTGACAGAAAATCAATATTCTCCTGCTTCCCGGTCGAGAGATTGTCCAGACACCTTACCTGATAACCCATGGATGTAAGCGCGTCACAAAGGTTGGAGCCGATAAATCCGGCCCCGCCCGTAACAAGGAAAGTGCTGGCCGGGGGAAATTTTAAATGTGCATAGGACATTATAGTTGTTCCTTTCTGTAAATGTGTATTAGGGAAACGCTGATTGAATCAGCACTTCCTTCGTTGATTCCGCCACAGCTCCCATAAACACATCAGACCGGCGATATAAAACAAAGCCGTGTAGTAAATCATATACCGTGACAGGCACATGATCATCAGCGCAGTGGCAAATACATTGGCAAAAATTGTCAGCAGGGCAAAGAGCATGAGAAGGGCTGCCTTACTCTGTCTGTCTTTTTTGAATAAATATAGCATAAGACAGGCGGCAAGGGAATAGATAAATGCCGCATAGACACCCATAATCAGGCCGCTGGCCGCAACCGAGCGGGTCAGGCCGCTGATGACTGTGGCCAGATAATTGGAAAGGTAGGCACCGGTCAGTCCGGGAAACAGATCCCGGTCCATCCGTGTGCTGACCTCTATCACCGCATTCAGAGCCTGTCCGTCGGAAATCCCCTGCTCCCTGACATAGCCAAACAGACAGGGCTGCTGGATGTCGAACCCGATCCTGTCATAGAATTCCTCATAATGATAAGCCCGATACAGGATTCCATCCGGCGCATCGGCCCGTGTCATGCCCTGCTCCTCCAGCTGTCCGTGCATCTCCTGAAACAGCCCTCTCAGGGCAGTATCACCGATCAGAGCGGCATCCTCCTCATCCGCCAGGTACAGAAGGGTTGTCAGGATATTATAGCTGCCGGTGGAGGCTCCCTGATATCCTTCATGGGCAAGCGTACCGTAAAAACGGCTGCACAGTGTCCTGACGCCGAGAAAGACAACCAGACACAAAAACGGCAGCACAACAAGTTTCCACCTGCGGCTTTTCACAATTTCAAAACAGACCACTGCCAGCCAGACAGCAAGCGTCACCAGCATCTGATTTCTGGTCAGTACCAACAGCAGCGACCAGAAGAGCGCCGCCCCATAATACCTTCCTTTCCGCTGCGGGAGCAACAGCCCCTGTATCATACACCCCGCAAAAACAAAGGCCATGGGAAAGGCCAGACCTTCTGTCAGCACTGCCTTGTTCAGCACCATATGAGACGAAGAGGCCAGCGGCGTCAACACATAGGGAATCAGGCTGCACAGACCGGTCAGTATGGTAAATGGCCCATTTAGGGCAAATACTTTTCGGACTGCCGAGGTAAGATACCAGCAGGCCGCCGCCGCCGCCATACTCTGGATGAACATGGCCACCCGAAGCGCAGGCCAGGTATTGATCAGCTGCATGGCCTTTTCACTTTCCAGCTGCCCGGAGGCGGCCAGCCAGACGATCGTATCCGCCTCCCGAAACACCATCCGAAAAAAAGCCAGAAAGAGCGGGTAAAGCGGCTCTCTGCCACTCTGCAGAGAAATATAAGAACCGGAATCCGGATAGATTCCGATCGGGGAAACATACCAGAGAACGCCGAAAAATAACAGAAAGGCGCAGGGCAGTAGCCACTGCCTCGCCCCTTCCTTCCCATGTATCCTTATGCCGTTTCTCCTGTCTGTTCTCATCTCTCCAGCCATCTGATCACCCGGAAGCCCTCTGCATAGTCTACCCCGTTCTGGCATCCGTTATTCTCCGCGTCATTTTTAAAATATCGAATCTTTTCTTCCCGCACAAATCCGGACTCGGACTGATACTTGCGTATTGCCTCCTCTTTTGTCTCCCACAGACCGGAAATATCCACAAAGAAATTGGGGGCAAACGGTATCTCCGACTCATACCAGGTACACCGGTATCCCAGAATCCGCGGAATCCGCCGGCCGGCATGGATAGCCGCCCGCGTCAGGGAACGGTGATCATGCTGTACATCCTCCGGGACATGGGTATAGAGCAGGTCAAATTTTTCTTTTTCCATCATATGGACGAGCCGTGCATTCAGTGCATCCTCAAACTCCAGATGAAGCGTCTCAAAACCGCCGCAGATCAGCTTCCCGCCAAGAATATGCGCCGCCTCCTGGGCATTGCGGAACACCGTACCATCCTTCCTGACCTCCCTGCGTTCCGAATTTAAAATACCGGAGGTGGCCGCCACAAAAAGTGTAATCGTATCCCCCTTCTGTTTATGCTTCAGAAGAGCTCCTCCACAGCCGATTTCGATGTTGTTAAAGTGTGATCCTACTGCCAGTACATTCATAACATCAGCCTCCTTTCTCCTTGTATGTTATGAAAAGTATACCATTTTTGTCAGAAAGAGGCAAATATAAAGTACGGCATCCGGCACGCTACAGCCTCCAGTAAAGATAGCCCGCCTCTTCATACATGCTGCGATCCAGCATGCCTTTGATATCAGCCAGTACTTTCATTTTCCTGCCGGGGGCATACACTCTGTCAATCTGATCCATGGTAAGTTTTGTATACTCCGTATGGGAAACCGCCAGGATAACGGCATCCACATCGTGAATCTCTTTTTCCGGTGTAAATACGATTCCATACTCCCGCTGCGCTTCCGCCACATCCGCCACAGGATCGGTGATCAGCGGATCAATCCCGTATTCCTGTAATTCCCTGACAATATCTATCACTTTTGTATTTCTCGTATCAGGACAGTTTTCCTTGAAGGTAAAGCCCAGTATCACCACCCTGGCCCCTTTTACGGGGATATCCGCGCGGATCAGGCTTTTGACAAGACACTCCGCCACATATTTTCCCATATCGTCGTTGATCCGGCGTCCGGCCAATATGATCTGGGAATGGTAGCCCAGCTGCTCCGCTTTATAAGTCAGATAATAGGGATCCACACCGATGCAGTGCCCGCCTACCAGCCCGGGAAAAAATCGGAGAAAATTCCATTTGGTGCCCGCGGCTTCCAGGACGGACTTGGTATCAATGCCCATCTTATTGAATATAATCGAAAGTTCATTCATAAAGGCAATGTTGATATCCCGCTGGCTGTTCTCTATGACTTTGGCCGCCTCCGCCACTTTGATGGAAGCCGCTCTGTGCACACCGGCATCCACAACCAGTTCATAGACATTTGCCACTTCGTCCAATGTCTCATCATCCATACCGGACACAATCTTGGTGATGGTTTCCAGTCGGTGCACATGGTCGCCGGGATTGATGCGTTCCGGGGAGTAGCCGATTTTAAAATCCACACCGCAGGTAAGCCCTGATTCCGCTTCCAGAATCGGTACGCAGATTTCCTCCGTCACCCCCGGATAAACAGTCGATTCAAATACCACAATGGAACCTCTGCTCAGATTGCGGCCAAGGATACGGCTGGCTCCCTCCACAGGTGTCAGATCCGGCGTGTGATCCGCATTGACCGGTGTGGGCACTGCCACGATATGAAATTTTGCCTCCCGCAGACGGCTTTCGTCGCCTGTAAAATCGACACGGCATGCCGCGATGGCCTCATTGCCCACCTCCCGGGTCGGGTCGATTCCACTCTGGTACTGTCTGATCTTATTCTCATTTAAGTCAAAACCGATGACGTCAATCTTTCTGGAAAATGCCACCGCAATGGGCATCCCCACATAGCCCAGACCTACCAGCGACAGTTTTTCTTCTCTGCTGACCAGTTTTTCATATAAACTCATTTGCCGTTTCCTCCGATTTATTCCGTTATTTCTCTGACCGCGTCCAGATAATTCCCGATCACGATCTTCCTGTCGAATTTTTCCTCCATGTATCTGCGACCATTTCTCCCCAGGCGGATGCGCTCTTCTCGCGTCAATGCCAGAAACCGTTCTATCTTGTCCGTCAGATCAGCACTGTCCTGTCTGCGGACCAAAAACCCGCTCACCCCGTCCCGTACGCTCTCCCGGCATCCCGGATGGTCAGTGGTGATGACGGCCCGTCCACAGGCCGCACTTTCCAGGCAGACATTGGACATCCCTTCCGGATAAAAGGAAGGGTGAATGATACACTGACTCTCTCTGATATAGGGACGCACGTCCTCCACACTGCCGATAAATTCAATCACACCTTCCGCCTGCAGCCGTTCAAACCGCTCCCGCCCGCTGTAATCCTCTTCCAGAAACCCCAGAATCCGAAAGCGTGTCTGCGGATGACGTGCCCGGATCACCGCGGCGGCATCCAGATATTGTTCGATCCCCTTTTCTTTCATAATGCGGGAGATAAACAGAAAACCCACCTCACTGCCACCGGGAAATTCCTGATAAGCAAACCGCTCCAGATTGACCCCGGAGCCCGGAAGCATCTTATGCCGCCCCGGCGCAATGCCCCTGGCCCGAAACATCTTCTCGTTGGCCCTGTTCTGGAAGAATACCATTGCCGCCCGTCTCAGCGCCAGTCGATACAACAGGCGGGTCAGATGCTGCAGAGGGCCGCTTCCCTCCACTGCCGTCCCCAGCCCCGTAATCGTAGTAAGATACGGAATTTTCCTCTGGCCACAGAGAAGCCCCATATAAATATTGGGCTTGATGGTATAGGTCAGCACCACATCCGGCCGCACATCCGCAAGGATACGACTGTATGTGCGCAGCAGCGATAATTCCTGCAGGGGATTCATCCCCCGTCGCCGCAGCGCGGTATCGTGAAACATACACCCCATTTCCTTGAGTCGGCCGGTAAACGCTCCGGCAGGCACTGCCACATGAACCTCATATCCCTCTTCTGTCAGCGCTTCCAGCAGTTCTCTTCGGAAATTAAAGAGTCCTTCGTCGAAATTAATGGCGATCAGCACTTTTTTCATCCGTTTTCTCCGTCCCTGCGCAGCATGATCTCGCTGTATTTCATCATGATCACCCCTTCTTCATAGCTGCCTGTAACGTCCGGATTCTCCCTGCCCTCCAGATTGTTCACAATCATCG
Organism: uncultured Lachnospiraceae bacterium; assembly: GCA_910587155.1. GTDB lineage: Bacteria > Bacillota > Clostridia > Lachnospirales > Lachnospiraceae > VSOB01. The sequence goes on along the minus strand of CAJULA010000003.1, from coordinate 99,581 downwards.
ACATATGATCCGCGCCGCATGCATACGCGTGGGGATAACCGCCGCCAAACCGGGGATTGACTTCCGAGATATAATAGGTTCCGTCTATATCAAAAATATCAATATCAATCTGTCCCAGAAATCCCGCTTCCGTAATAAAACGTCTGATCAGGGCAAACAGCTTCTCATCCTGAAAAGAGACTCCTTTGTCCGTCTCTCCGGCCCGCATGACCAGTTTCTTTTTTGTAAAAATAGAAACCGGCTTTTTGCTGATCAGGTCGATATAGCAGTCTGCGCCGATTTCCTGACCGTCCAGAAATTCCTGGATCATCATCTCTTCCCCATGACTTACAAGCAGCCGCACCGTCTCCTCATCGTAAGCCGTGGAGATGGCAATGCTGGCACTGCCCCGGGACGGTTTTACAAAGACAGGATACGAGATCAGTCCCGCCTGCACATCCTTTACAAAAGCCTCCACATCCATATAAGAACGGGCACACGGATAACCATGCTCTGTCAGCCACTGATACATCTGCCATTTATCCAATGTGCGTTCACACCATTCCCAGGAAGAGCCGATCACTGTCACGCCAAGCGCACGAAACTGTTCTTCATGCTGTGCCAGCAGGGAAAGTTCCGGGTCAATCAGAGACAAAACACCCGTTATTTCTTCTTTCCGGCAAATATCATACAGTACTTCCATATACCCCGGTTCTGTAATACGAGGTACGATATAATGATGATCGGCCTCATACAGCGCGGGTGCATTGGGGCTGCAGTCGGTCGCGACCACTCTGCCTTTTCCCGCCAGTACCTTTTTAAAATACGCTACGATCTTATTTCTTGTACCACAGCTTGCGATTACGATATTCATCCCATACCCTCTCCTAAAACGAGTCCCGAAACCTGCTTTTCTGCACATACTCCTGCACTGTCCACCGCTCTCTGACGCAGGTATACGCTCCGTCCCGCTCCACATAGACCCTCGGGAAGTAGCGGATAAACAGCGGGGTCAGACACATGGTATAGCCGCCCACCTTTTCAAAGGCGACCACATCCCCGGGACGAAGCTCCGGCGCATCACGCAAAGCAAAGAGTCTGTCATCTTCCATACAGGTAAACCCGCAGATAACCTGTGCGGGCAAAGTCGCCCGCTCCTGCGGCGGCAAAGCATCCTTCCCATATACTATGTTATGAAAATAGGAGGACTTCCCATGCAGGGGATCGACGTCAATCCGGCTGCCATCGGTCACCACAAACCGACCGGCATAGGTATCCTTACAATCCACCACCGCCGCCCGGTATTCGATCGGCGGTGTGATCAGGGACGTGCCCGGTTCCACGATCAGTATCGTCTCCTCCGGGGAATAAGCGGCCTCCAATTCCTCTCGGATGGCCCGCATATAGTCCGGGAACTGCGGCCTGTTTTCCATCCCCCCGAAATAGCCGCCGCCGATATCAATATAGGCCGGCTGCAGATGATATTCTGCTTTCAGTTTCACAGCCATACGGGCCAGCGCCCGGTATATGGCAATGCTTCTCGTCTTACTGCTGGCATGCAGATGCAGGCCGGGATGCGTGATTCCCATCTGCGCGAGCCGTTTTATGGCGCGCTCCAGCGCACCCGTCTCATAGGAAAATCCAAACCGTCCGCCTGCCCCTCCCGGGGAGGTCTCTCCGGGGCAGAGCGCTTCCAGATCAAAATTCACCCGCAGACCCACCGTCCCCTCCTTCAGCCCGGATTCTTCCAGCCAGTCAAGTTCCCGCTCCGCATCCAGATTGATGATATGTCCTCTTTCCAGGGCATCCAGAAAAGAAGTACGGCTCTTGAGCGGCCCGTTATAGATCACATGGGAAAAGCCAAGATAACGGGCCAGATCATATTCGTCCTCCGACACCACCTCCGCGTAAAATCCCGCGCCTTTCATCTGCATCAGTGCCCAGGGCAGTGCATTGGTCTTAAAAGAATAGCCCACGATATGCCGCTTCCAGTTTGCCGCCAGCGCATCCTTTAAAAGGGTGATCCCCTGCTCCAGTTTTTCCTGATGAATGACATAACAGGGTGTTGTCAGTCTGTCTTCTTTCATGGCACCTCCCTTAGTTTCTCTCTCTCGTCCCACAGATAACCCTCCACGGAATCAGTCTCCACAGCCACGTCCTCTTCTTTCATCACAACCGTGACCGTTTTCCACAATATTTTCAGATCTGTCAGAAATGACAGCGTCTCCACATATTCCACATCTTTGGCAAGACGGTCGTCCCATGCGATAAAGTTGCGCCCGCTTACCTGCGCCAGCCCTGTCAGCCCCGGCCGCACCGTATGGCGCAGACGCTCCCGCTCCGTATAATAAGGCAGATAGCCGGTCAGCAGGGGACGCGGGCCGATCACGCTCATATCGCCCCGGAAGATATTAAAGAGCTCCGGCAGTTCGTCCAGACTGCTCCGGCGCAGAAAAGATCCGAACGCAGTCAGCCGCTGCGCGTCCGGCAGCAGCTCCCCCTTTTCATCCCTCTCATCCGTCATTGTCCGAAACTTGCAGAGCGTAAATATTTTTTCCCCGCGCCCCGGTCTCTCCTGGTGAAAGATGACCGGACTTCCCAGCCTGATCCGTACTAACACTGCCACCACGATCAATACCGGACTCAACACAAGAAGCGCCAGCCCCGACAGCACAATATCTAAAAAGCGTTTCACAAACAACCGGTACATTGCACTTACCTTTCCCTACTTTCTGTCCGATTTACTTCCCGAAGACACCTCGCACGATGCCGATGATCCGTTCCATATCCTCTTTCGTATTTTTTACATCACTGGGCAGGCATAAGCCCCTTGCAAACACATCCTCACCCACACTGCCATCCTCCCGGTGGGAGAAGAAGTCACAGCCTGCAAAAACCGGCTGCATATGCATGGGTTTCCAGATGGGCCTTGACTCGATGTTTTCCGCTTCCAGTGCGTCTATGACATGATCCGGCGTCACACCCGCAGAAGGGGCAATCGTCATACAGGACAGCCAGTAATTGGCCTCCCCGTCAGGATTCATGGGATTCATGGTAATCTCTTCCATATCGGCAAACGCCTCCTGATAAGTGCGGTAAATCGCCTGCTTTAATTCTCGGTGCAGCACAAGAGACTTCATCTGCCCTCTGCCGATCCCCGCCAGCACATTGCTCATGCGGTAATTATAACCGATCTGGGAATGCTGATAATGTCTGGCCGGATCTCTCGCCTGCGTGGCCAGAAACCGCGCTCTGTCGATGGCTTCTTTGTCATCCGATACGAGCATACCACCGCTGGAAGTGGTAATAATCTTATTGCCGTTAAAAGAATAAATACCGAATCTGCCAAAGGTACCTGTCTGCTTCCCTTTATATGTGGACGAGAGCGATTCCGCCGCGTCTTCTATCATCGGTATCCCCGCCTCCCGGCAGATATCCATGATCTCATCCAGTCTTGCCGGTGTGCCATAGAGATGGACACAGATTACGGCTTTGGCCTGTGGATATTTTTTCAGCGCCCGACGCAGGGCATCCGGCGACATATCCCATGTACCCGGCTCACAATCGACAAATACAGGGGTAGCTTTTTCATAACAGATAGGATTACAGCTTGCGGAAAAGGTAAGATCGGAACAGATCACCACATCTCCTTCCCCGATTCCCAGAAGTTTCAACGCCAGATGAATGGCTGCCGTGCCCGCGCTGACCGCCGCCGCATACCCGATGCCGGCAAATGCCGCCACCTCTTTTTCAAAAGCGTTGACATCGGGCCCCACCGGCGCCACCCAGTTGGAGTCAAACACTTCCTGCACAAATTTTTGCTCCCATCCATGCATTGTGGGAGAAGCCAGATAAATCCTCTTACGCTCCATTTCAAACACTCCCTTCCCCAGTCTCCTGACAGACCGCCCGGGCACGTCTGCCGTTTCCATTCCTGACTCATATCTGCCGGCCGTTTTGCGGCATATACGTAGGTACAATCTCTTTGATCAGCTCTCTGACATCATCCCGTTCTGCCTCCACCGCATCCTTGAGCGTCTTGAGCTGTACAAAAAATTTTCTCTCATCAAATTCTATGGGTCTGCCGATATGAATCAGACGGTTTTCCGTTTCCCGCATCCCCTCTTCATCCATCAGCAACTCTTCATACAGTTTTTCTCCGGGACGCAGTCCCGTGAATTCAATCCTGATATCATCATCTATTTTGTAGCCCGACAGACGGATCAGATTCTTGGCCAGATCCAATATCCTGACCGGCTCACCCATATCCAGAATAAAAATCTCCCCGCCTTTCGCATAAGCCCCCGCCTGCAGAACAAGGGAGACCGCCTCCGGTATGGTCATAAAATAACGGATGATATCCGGGTGTGTCACCGTCACGGGCCCGCCCGCCTCGATCTGTTTGCGGAACAGGGGGATGACACTGCCATTGCTGCCCAGCACATTGCCAAAACGCACGGCGACAAACTCCGTCTCATAATATTTATTAAAGGTCTGAATGATCATCTCACAGATCCGTTTGGAAGCCCCCATGACATTGGTGGGGTTCACCGCCTTATCCGTGGAAATCATGACAAATTTCTTTACGTTATTCATGGCTGCCGCCTGCGCCGTTTTCCATGTACCGAATACATTGTTCTTAATCGCCTCATCCGGGCTGGTCTCCATCAGCGGCACATGTTTATGGGCCGCCGCATGATAGACAATATCCGGATGATACACCTCAAATATCTTATTGATCCGGTTGGTATTGCGCACGGAAGCAATCAGCACAATCATATCCAGCTTAGGATATTTCAGCAGCAGCTCCTGTTGGATCTCATAGGCATTGTTCTCATAAATATCCAGGATAATCAGCCGCCCGGGCTGATGAGAAGCGATCTGCCTGCACAGCTCACTTCCGATAGAGCCGCCTCCTCCGGTGACCAGCACCGTCTTATCCTTGACATAGCCCAGGATGGAATCCAGATCCACTTTGATCGGATCTCTTCCCAGCAGATCTTCCACATCCACATCACGCAGCTTGCTCACGTCCACTTCACCGTTTACAAGCTGATACATGCCCGGCAATGTCCGCAGCTTACAGTTGGTCTGGCCCGCGATCTCCACGATCTCCCTGATCGTCCGCCGCCCCGCGGAGGGAATGGCTATGATGATCTCGTCAATGCCAAACAGAGCGGCATTTTCCACAATCGTATCCCGGCCTCCCGCCACTTTGATTCCCTGGATAAATCTGCCCTGCTTCTGCGGATCATCATCAATAATCGTCCGGATGCGCATCGTACTGAAATAGCTGGAATTGATCTCCTTGATGATCGTATTGCCCGCATCGCCTGCTCCTACGATCATCACCGAAATACCGTTTTTCTTATTGTGCATCCGGCGGCGTTTTTCTCTGGCAAAGCGATAGGCGAAGCGGCTCATCATCGTAGCGCCCACCAGCAAAAAGGCATTGAAAAAATAATAGCTCTTGGGAACATCGCGGTCAAAGACAAGCAGCGTCACACCCTGCAGCGCCGCGCTGGCAAAACAGGCCACAATAATATTCTGCATCTCACTCACGCCCGCATACGCCCAGAGGCTGTGGTAAAGCCGGAAGAAATAAAACAACAGCAGAGTGAGCAGAATACTCACCGGCAGATGCGCCCATACCGCATCCCTGAAATAGCCCGGAATCTCATCCATCTGAAATTCATACCGCAAAAGCAGCGCCAGGAAATTGCTGCAGCAGACGGCAATGATATCATAGGCAAGCAGAAACGCCCGTCTTGTGATCAGCTTATAATTCAGTACCTTTTTTTTCATAATACCCCTTTTTATCATATGATCCCCGACGCTTTATGGTTCCTGTCCCCGGTTTCTTTTTCTGCAACAGGCTGTGAGCAGACAGGCTCTTTTGCAGCCATAAGGGGCGTCAGTCCGATCAAAAATGCGAACCCGATGGGAATACTGGGATGGAAAACCCATTCTGTCATTCCCGCAATCATAAAAGATATTACCACAATCACCGGAAAAATGGCAAAACTTACCGAAAAATAATTCTTTTTATAATAGATAATACTTACGGGCACCCCCAGAAAAACAACAAGTACAAACAAAAGTCCCGTGGGAATGCCATGGTCATGCGCTGCCTGCATATAAGAATTATGGGCATGATACAGCGTAATATTCTCATCCACATCCTCCACCAGCATCGAATCATGCCCGGTAAGATTTAAATTATGGTAATAAAGGCGGAAAATGTCAAACCGGCCATTGGACACGTCTTCCGTATCCTCATTGGAAAATGTGTAATCCTTGACCGTATAGATCTGTCCGTCTTTGATATAATAGTCCACTACGTTATCGGCAACCGTGATCTCACCGTTTTCATCTATGGTAACACCGTCTCCCGGGCCGCTTACCGCCCCTGCCAGAGCACTCAGATTGATCTCAATGCCAAACAGCTTTTCCAGCAGGCTTTCCCCCAGCTGGGGAACATTCATATATTTGCTGGAATCGGCCGGTTCCTTTTTCTGAATGCGGTCACTGAACCATTCCGCTCCCGTGATCCAGACCGGCCTGGCCACCACCGCCGGGATACACCTGGTCAGGGTATATACCACCGGAAAGAGCACAAGCGCCGGACAGATAACGAGCGCCGCTTTCACTGCCATCCCCCTGACAGCGTCCCGGTAACGCACAACCTCCACGACCAGAAAGGTGGCGACTGATACGACCGCCGTGCCCAGAAGCGATGTGCGGGACATCCCCATCAGCAGATAAGTCTCCGCCGCTCCCAGGGTAAACAGTTCATAGAGACAATTTCTGATGCTGCCCGGCCCACTGTATTTTGCCAGCAGACAGCTGACACTGCATCCGAATACAAGCAGCCAGAACAGGCCGGCCGTAGCCACTGAATTAAACCATCCCGGGTATCTGACAAATTCAAAACTGTAATAAGGGCGGAACAGGATTCCGCTGCCAAACATCAGCCAGAAGGCCAACAGGCATCCATAACAAAAATTTCCGAGGAAACGGTTCATTTCCTGCTGCGTAAACCGGGTAAGATACAGGCTGCCGAAAGGAATCACCACCGAAAAAGGCCAGGTCCTCGTATTGCGGAACAGGACCATACCCGTAAACAGAGCCAGGACAAGCCATCCATAGGCCGAAAAGCGCCTCTGTACCTCCCCGTGCCGTATTCTGACAGCCAGACAGCCAAGCACAGCACAATAGATCCAGACCGTAAGCGCACTGAGCAGATACATCACCATCTCTTTTTCGTTCCGCTCCCGTAAGAAAGAGCCCACGATAAAAACCACTGTCGCAAAATCCTGCGTCCACCTGATCAAATGCCGCCCCCGTTCCTGCCTTTGGTACAGAAGAAGCAGCGCAATGCCGAAGGAACAATTCATAACCCTGGTTGCCACACTGTGCCCATATTCACTGCCGGAATTATAATAGTAGAGTGTCATCAGACAGATACAGGCAAAGCAGCCAATCTGTATCACGGAAACCTGGGTCTGCTCTTCCCCCAGCGCCCGCAAAAGCCGCATAAAAGGAAGGCTGTGTATCCATATACACAGCAGCGCTGCCAGCAGCGCTGTGCCCAGCCCATACATACCGCGATCCCAGAGTGTACCGCCAAACAAATTTTGCAGGACGGATACATAAAAAAACAGCGCCGCTGCCGCCCCTACAAAAGTATACAGCACCCGTCTGATTCTTTTTTCAGTTTTCTCATCCGTTCTCTCCACATGCTCTGTCATTTTCCTGACTGTCCTTTTTCTCCTCTGCCGGCCGCATTCTGTGCCATTACTCTTTCCTTTCCTGCTGCCCCGCCTTTTTCAGCATCGTTATCGCCCAAACCCCCGCCAGGAGGATCAGGCTGTCATAAAACAGAATCTGTGAAACCGTCAGCGGAATCCGGTAAAGAAAGCGGATATTGGCACTGGCATCCGCAATCACATTGGGGCCATAATAAAAATGCAGATTCTCCACCGGTCCGTTTCCTGACAGGGAACGGTAATGCACCACCGGCGCCGCCTCTCCATACCCTTCGCAAAGGATTCCCACATAATAGCGCCTGCCTGCTTCCAGCTTCAGATTCACGGGAATATCGGTCAGCTCCCCGTCTTTCATCTCCCCGATGTCCTGTGGGATTTTTGCAAATTCCTGCAGGTTCTCGTCATAGAAGTGCAGATACAGTGTTCCCTGATCTGCTGCGCCGTCCATTTTTCCCACATCCACTCCCACCGACCGGATATGGGCATACTGGGGGACAAACTCCTGAATCGCCGCCACTTCTCCCACTGGCCCTGTATTCATACTGTAATCCGCCGCAGTCCTCGATATCAGTTCATCCTTTATCACACCCACCGGCCACACAAGCAGCCAGAGCACTGCCATACATGCCAGGATCAGCCATGCCCCCGGCGGCCATTTTCCGCACTTCTTCATCTTCAATGTGATATCCTTTCGATTTTATAGATTTTAAAATCGTTGTGTTCAATCCCGTAATTTCCCATAAACTCCTTTTGCCAGCCATGTTCCGCCAGATAAGGATCCGTCGGTGTGGGCCAGTAGATCGTATCCAGCAGCCAGATGGTATCATAATCATTGTCATCCAGATTCACTTCCTGCCAGAGTATCTTCTGATCATCACTCCAATAATAGTCATAAATGAATTTGTAACTTTCATAATTGTAGGCGATGATATCATGTTCCCCCACATTTGCCGCCAGAAATTCTTCCGTCTCTTTTGTATGGGTCCATTCGTATTCCCGGTATATGGACTGCCCATAATCCACACCGCCTGCACAGAGCAGGAAAAAAAGCAGGGCAGCATATACGGCTTTCCCGGCATATGCCGCCAGCGTAATGGCGGCAAAGAGTGCAAGCAGCCCCATGCACGGCAAAAGATATCGCACAATAAAAACAGGCCGTATCAAAGCAGAAGCTACGATCCCCGTCACTGCGGTAAACACCGGGGTAAGCAGACACAGCAGGGCAAAGATCCCCCTGGCTCTCCCCTGCTGCGCCATATCCCGCTGGCCGGATACGATCATGCGCACAGCCAACAGGAGCGATACGGCCAGCAGCGAAAGCCAGATCAGTGTCGTGCCCGGAATCCCCATATCAAACAGAAAGGGAAAAAATTCTTTCACTGTCTCCCCGGTAATCTCTTCGATCCAGTAATTTCTGGATACGCCTTTGATCTGCAGCCGCATATAGGGGATCCATGGCGCATATAACAGCAGAGAGGCCCCGACACTGAGCAGCCATTTCCCTAATTCCCGGCGTTTGGCCGCCGCAAGCGCAAGAAAGAGAAACCCATAGACCAGTATCACGGACACAAACGCAAAATAGTGGGTATATGCGGCAGCCGCGGATGCCAGGATGATACCGGCATAATACCGCCATTTCCCCTCCAGATACGCCTCATAAGCCCACAAAGCCATAAAAGTTACAAAAAAGATCGCCCAGGAATACATCCGTACCTGCACCGCGTATTCCATCGTACAGGGGATCACACCCAGAAAGACGGAAAAAAGCACAGCCTCCCGCAATCCGAACCGCTTCCACACAATGCCCGCTCCAACGGTCATACAGAGCACCATGGGCAGGATGGATACCAGCTTCAGCAGAAACAGACCGTCGCCGAATACAAGCGTAGCGCATTTGGCGATCAGGTAGTACAGGGGCGGATGGACATCGGAAGCTGTCCCCCGGATAATCCCCGCAAAGTCTTCCTTTAACAGTTCAATGGTAAATCCCTCATCCGTCCATATATTATTGTTAAAACATAAAGAAAGATAACACAGCAAAAAGAGCAGGGCCGGCATGGCCAGCAGCACTGTCTGCTGTTTTTTTGACAGGTTATATCTCATGCTCACTTCCTTCTTGCCTGATGATTTCCCGGATCACATATTGCGGGGAATTGTTCAGGCTGATATAGATTCTTCCCACATATTCGCCGATGAGTCCCAGCATCAGCATAATCATACCGCCCAGAAATACCACCGCCGACATCAGGGAACTGAATCCCAGCGGCACCGCAGGATTGATCAGTCTCTTGATGACGGTATAGATACCATACAAAAAACCACTGCCCGCACAAAATATCCCCACCATGGTGGCAAACCGCAGCGGCTGAATGGAAAAGGCCGTAAACCCGTTGAACCACAGGCCAAACAGCTTCTTCATCGTATACCCGGAATGCCCCGTCTCACGCTGGCGGTGTTTCACATCCACATTACAGATATTTTTGGTCGTGCGCAGCACCAGACCAATCACATAGGGATACGAGTTTTCGTACCGCACTACCTCGTCGATCACATAGCGTTTGGCGGCAAAATAACTGGAAATATACAGTTCTTTTGGTTTTCCCAGCATAAACCTCGTCATGATCTCATTGATTTTGCTGCCGAAATTGCGAAACGCGGTGTGCTGCTTATTCAGGTATCTGGCATACACCACATCCCGGCCCGCCTCAATCTCCGCCAGAAACTTCCCCACGTCCCCGGCAGGCGTCTGTCCGTCGTCGTCCAGACAGATGACGATATCTCCCGTCACATGACGAAATCCCGCCATCAGCGCGGCATGCTGCCCAAAATTCCTGGCCAGGGAAATACCGGTTATATTGTCATACGTCTCACAAAGTCCCCGTATCACCCCAAGCGTATCATCCGGTGAACAGTCATTAATCAGGACGATCTCATAACGGTACGCCGAAAGCTGCGTCATCACCGCGCGTATCTCTTCCACCACATGCCCCAGCGTAAGCTCCGAGCGGTAACAGGGGATTACAAAGCTCACTTTATCCATGATACCCCTCCTGCGGATTGATGATACGCATCAGAATCAGATCCTTGTAGCTGCCACGGATACACACCTCGTCCTTGAGGTAAGCTTCCTGCATGAACCCTGCTTTTTCATAGGATCTCCTCGCTATCTCATTATCTGCAAGAACACGCAGAAATATTTTATGGAGTCTGAGTTTTTCAAATCCGTATCTGACAATCAGCCGGATACACTCCGAGCCGATCCCCTTATGCATCTGAGACTGCTCCCCGATAAAGATACCGAATTCCGCCCGCCTGTGCGTGCGGTCAATATCCCGCAGATAAACGCTGCCCACGTCCATATCCTCATCCGTAACATGGATGATAAACTGTTCCACCAGTCCTGTCCCCACCTTATCTCTCAGCCATTCCCCATGGCTGTCGGGCGTGAAAAGCGTCTGATATATAAAATTTCTTCTCACATGATCGCTGTTGCGCCAGCGGACAATATTGTCCGTATCCTCTGCCGTGATCGGCCGCAATGTCACATGTTCTCCTGTGATAATTTCCTGGTTCACGTTCATTTTCCCCGTCTGCTTTCCCTGTCAGTCTTCTGCCGGGACCAAATGCCCCGCCGCTTACGGCCCGCTCTCTGTCCTCTGCCCGCAGCCAGATGCGTCGACGACGCCGTCCGCACCACTTCATTTATGCTCTGAAATACCATAAACGGAAAACCTGCCACACGTATCCACTTCCTGCATCAGGATCTCTGTCCCTGTTTCTCTGTAATACGCAGGCAAAAAATCCGCCTTCCATGTTTTCGTCATCGGATCTGCCACAAACAACGCCCTGCCTTTTGCCAGCGCCATTTGTGCGCTGTCGCATTCCGCGGCTTCCCGCTTGGCCTTCGCCAGCGGGCTTTTTACACACCAGCCGCCCAGCAGGTCAAAATTTCTGTAAGCCGGAGAACAATCGCCAAACATCTTCTCTGAATAGGCCACCGTCGAATAGACATCCAGGAAGTAAAAACGCTGCGGATGTTCCCGGCAGTATGCCTTCCAGTCCTGCCACTGCACATTCCGCGTCTCTCTGCCGCCATATTCCTCTCTGACTTTCCCGGTGTGCACTGCGGCAGTACAGACAAAAACGAGCACATATAAAGACAGTATAGCCCATTTTTCATATTTTTTCCACCCAAAGGCCTCTCCCTCCTGCAAAAACAGAAGCCCCAGCATGATAAGCTCCGCCAGATAAAGAGGATGCGTGATCCGTTCCGGCACACGCCCCCGGTAGAGCAAAAACAGCCACAAGATCGTCCTAAGTGTGAGCAGTATAACAAGACACCGGAAAAGCTGCCCCTGTCGCCTGCGCACGGCAGCCCTGAACAGAAAAAAATAGGAAAATACCGTCAGCAGATCAAAAATCAGTTCCTGCCCATGGGTAAACCGGTAAAGATACGTATACACACTCAGATACAGCCGCCGCGCTGCCCCAGGTTCCTGATGAGAAGCCGCATAATCAGCAATCTGTGTCATCACCTTTGTGTCGATCTCATCATCCAGATCAAAATTATAATTATCCAGCAGGGTATATTCTGCTTCTGCAATGCCGATGGTATCATAAAAATCTCTGTGCTTTTCATAATCGGGCAGGCCGTAAAAATCATACACCCTTGTCCGCTCGTCAAAAAACTGCCGGAACGACCGCCATTCCGGACTGGCATAAGCCGCGCCGTCCGCCGCCAGTCCCAGTCCCATCAAAAGGGCCGTAGTCAGAAAAAAGACGGCATAGCCGCGCAGCATCTGACGCTCTTTTATAATCCGCCACCCCGCCGCCAGCAGCAGAAACGGACACAAGAGCAGGGTTATCTCCGTACGCAGATAAAATGCCACACCAACCAGCGCTGCCGTAATCAGCTGACGGAGCAGCCGCCATCCCGCCGCTTCCCGCGAAGGGCAGGTAAAGAGACGCACCATGGCCGCCAGAACAAGCAGGGCCGCCGTCACTGTATACTGCACAAAAACAAATTCATACAAAAAAAGCGCCAGCGCCGCAGCAGTCAGCGATATGGCCGCCGCCATTTTCTTTCCGCGTCCTTCCAGACGGGAGACTACACAAAAAAGGCAACTCTGCAGCGCCAGAAACTGGCAGCCACACAGAAAAACACCATACCACGGCACCGTCGGCATAAACCGGTAGCAAAAAGCCAACAGCCATCCCAGGGGATACAGCATCTGTATATTATGCCCGTCCGGTATTCCGGTATAAGTACCGGACAAAATATCTTTCATGGCCATATCGTCGTTGAGATCGTAATAAAAATCAAAGCATACGGAAAGCGCCGCCCAGGCGGCCACAACACATAATACCGTCAGCCCTGCGTCCTTCCACTTTTCCCTGCTGCCCGCCCCGTTTCGGATCATAGGTGATAAAACTCCTTCACTTTTCCCGTAATATAGGAAACTTCTTCTGCCGTCAGTCTGTAAAACATCGGAAGCCGGCACAGCCGTTCACTTTCCCTGGTGGTAAACCGATCCTCGCCATGGAATCTGCCAAACCGCTCTCCGGCCGGCGCCGTATGAAGCGGAATATAATGAAACACCGACAGGATATCGTTTTCCTTCAAAAAAGCCAGCAGTCTGGTACGCTCTTCAAGATCTTTGGCCTTGATATAAAACATATGGGCATTATGCACACACCCCTCGGGGATCACGGGTAATTCCAGCAGGCCGCGCTCCTTAAGCGGCATAAGCTGCTCATAATACTGCTCCCACAGAGCCAGCCGGTGCGCATTGATCTCATCCGCCATCTCAAGCTGTGCCCACAGATACGCGGCATTCATATCGCTGGGCAGATAGGAGGAGCCGTAATTGACCCACGTATATTTGTCAATCTGCCCCCGGAAGAACTTACTGCGGTTGGTTCCCTTTTCCCGCAGGATCTCCGCCTCCTCCACATATTTTTCATCCTGAATCAAAAGTGCGCCGCCCTCGCCCATACTGTAATTCTTTGTCTCATGGAAACTGAACGCTCCGAAATCGCCGATCGTGCCCAGTGCTTTCCCTTTATAGGTTGACATAATTGCCTGTGCGGCATCCTCGATCACAAGCAGATGGTGACGCCTTGCAATATCCATAATCGTATCCATCTCACAAGCCACTCCTGCATAGTGCACAGGGACGATGGCCTTCGTCCGCTCTGTCACGGCAGCCTCAATCAACGTCTCATCCAGGTTCATCGTATCCGGCCGGATATCCACAAAGACCGGCACCGCCCCTCTGAGGACAAAGGCATCCGCCGTCGAGACAAACGTAAAGGAAGGCATGATCACCTCATCCCCCGGCCCCACCTGCGCCAGCAGCGCCGCCAGCTCAGTGGCATGGGTACAGGAGGTGGTCAGCAGACATTTCTTCGTGTCGGTGCGCTGCTCGATCCACTCATTGCACCTTTTTGTAAAGGCACCGTCACCGCAAATCTTCTGCGCCTCAACCGCCTCACTGATATAATGCAGTTCCCTGCCCGTGTAGGGGGGGACGTTAAATACGATCATAATGTTATCCTCCTATTTATAGTTCCGCGTCCTTCCTTCCGCCGCCCCTTCCTCTGAAAGGTTTTTCCATCCGCTTGCGCGGCTGTAAAATCCTTTCGGGCGCCGTACGGAATTCCGCTGTCTTATAGTTCCGCGTCCTTCCTTCCGCCGCCCCTTCCTCTGAAAGGTTTTTCCATCCGCTTGCGCGGCTGTAAAATCCTTTCGGGCGCCGTACGCAATTCCGCTGTCTTATAGTTCCGCTGTTTCTAATCATAGATGATTACTTTTTCGTTTTTAAAAATTTCCCGGTATCCGTATCTGTCCAGGAAGTTGTCCAGGTATGTGTTTTTTTCGGCATCGGAGGCGCCGACGGTAGCGTAGTCCCGGCCCCGTATGACTATGGGCCTTGTCCGCTCCATCTGCTTCTCCACTTCGCCGAAATCCCGCTGCCAGAATGTCATATTGTAGGATTCCAGGTTGGCCCAGGTACTGGTGATGGCCGACGGGGCATCCAGCAGATAGGAGAGTCCCGGTATATCGCCGTAAAGGATTACCGATTTCCCGTCAGGAAATGTCTCCTGCCAGAAGGCGGTAATCTCCGTCAGTGCCTGTGCATTGGCCCTGGTAGTATACATTCCTTTCAGTATACCATTATTTTCCACTTTTGTATCCCTTTTTTCCTCTAAGCTGCCGTCCCGGAACACAAAAACCATGCCAAAGCCCACGCTCTGCACGGCCAGAGCCAGCAGGCAGGCGGCAAAAACACTGCGTAAGGGAAAGCTGTGGGGCACAAATCTGCCTATAAAATATAAGGTCACCGGCCCGATCAGGAACAGATCATTGATCACGGGATAGGATCGGTTATTGCTGCCAAGCGGCAGGATCAGGATTGTGATCAGCACTAACATGGCCAGTACCTTTTCTTCCTGACTGATATTGTCTGAAAAGAGAGCGGCTATGCTGCATACAAGTGCCGCCGTATTGAACAGACTCACCCACCAGAAGATGGAGAAATACGTGTGATAATCAAACCCGAACATACCCCGCCCGTATACCAGGCGTATCAATACTGCCAGACCTGCCAGAAAAAGGATCCGTTTTGCAATGTCATACTGTCCCTTCCGCACCCGGAACAAGAGCATACCGGCCAGACCATACGCCAAAAACAAAATCCCCCACCGCATACTGCCCGCATAATCGACAAAAGCGCCGACAATCATTTCTCCCATCGAATAGCCGCTGCCATCTCCTCCCGACATCTCCCGGAGGCCGAAAAGCATACTAAAATAGCCTGACAGACCGTACTGCAGCCATATCATCAGCAGATAGACCACCAGTCCTGCCGCATAACCAAGGATGCACCATAAGGTATCCCTTATGGTCTTTTTCCAGTCTTTTTTTTCAAGAAAGCTGTGATACCACAAAGCCAGAATCAGCGCCATATGAGTCAGATTGGAAAAACGGGTGCCCACACCCAGCCCCAGCAGAAACCCCGCCGACACAAACAATCTCTTTTTCCCGCTTCTGATCCCGCCATATAAAAGAATGGTGCCCGCTGTCAGTCCCAGATAGGTCAGATAATTATAGAGAATCACATGAGGACACCAGCAAAGAAAAATGGCAAGCACCTCGCCGGCCAGTACCAGGGCAAATGGCA
Organism: uncultured Lachnospiraceae bacterium; assembly: GCA_910587155.1. Taxonomy (GTDB): domain Bacteria; phylum Bacillota; class Clostridia; order Lachnospirales; family Lachnospiraceae; genus VSOB01. Next base: position 83,650 of record CAJULA010000003.1, on the reverse strand, counting down.
GTTTATCCTTCAGAAAATACCAGGCCAGCAGAGCCGTCAGACTGACTACCAGCGAACAGTACAAATTCATACCTGCCATAGTATCCCCGAACGGCAGCCGGGTGAACATATGTCCCACCACATTCGCCAGATATGTGACATAGACCCACATGCCGTCCCGTTCTCCAAACCAGCGAAAGCAGGCCAGATTATAGCCGGTATCGCTGATGTCAATGCCCTGTGTGATATGCCGCAGTGGAAGGAGCAGCAGAAGCAACGGCGCTATATATTTTTTCATAGATATCCTGAATTTGTCTGTCATAACATTTCCTTTACCGTATTCCGTTTTCCGTCAGGCCCCGCGTGCGCTGTCCTTCCTCCCGCGGATCCATCCGACCGCCGCCTGCCTGACAAAATCAATTGCCATACAGACGCCGTACACAAGAAGGATACTCACCGCCCAGTGCAGCAAAAACCACGGCGTTTCCGCATATTTGCCTGCCCCCAGCCATACCGGCCAAAGGTAGCGGATTTCCATATGCTCATGGATCAGATAGACGCCAAAAGAAGCCGATGCCACACGGCATATGATATTTGCCGCCCTCCCTTCGGGAATCTTACTATTCCTGAAAGCCCAGAAAAGAAACACCGAGGCAGACAGACATAATATGCTGTTATACTGATATTGCCTGTTGATAAACTCTCCCAGACTGCCCGTGCGCAGATAAAACACATATACGCACAACAGGCTTGCATATATAAGCGCACTGCTCACAAAATATCCCGCCAGGGCAAGCGCACAGGTTCCCTTTTTCCCGCTGTGCTTCTCCCCAAAGCCATAGTAGCGAAGGTAAGCCCCCACCAGATACAGACACAGAAACCACAGCGCATCATATCCCAGTCTGTCAATCGGCAGTCTCACCGGCAAAATACTGCTGCTGACTGAGAGCAGCAGGATAAGAAGCACAAGCCCCTGTCTGTATGTTTTTCGCGGCAGTTTCCGCAGGGTGTCATTCATCAGCGGCGCAAACAGATACATCAGCAGATATGCCGTGACAAACCAGTAATGTTCTTCCACAACGGGAAACACATAGTTCATCACCCGGTATATGTCCAGCTCTCCCGGTGCTATGACACCTGTCATAACCAGAATGGCCGCGATACCGACAGAGTAAAAAAATACCTCTGCCCACAGTTTTACCGCTTTCCCCGGTCTGTAGTCACTTTCTGCCAGAAACCAGGCACTGATCAATACATAGACATTAACGGCGGACACACACAGCGCTTCCAGCCCCCAGGCCAAAAAGCCGGCGGTATGAGGCTGCGATGTAAGCCCTGGCAATATGCCTCCCTTGTCCAGATAATGCAGGGTAATGATCATCAACATCGCCACAATACGCAGTAATTCGAAACCTGCCTGTCTCTTTTTCATCTTCCGTCCTCTGCCGCAAGCAGCCTCTCTGCAATCCGCCACGCCCCACGCCCGTCTGTCAGTGTTTCCATCTGCTCCCGAATACGCCGGCGAAGCTGCCCGTCCTCCTCCAGCTGTGTCAGACGCCCCAGCAGTGCCGTAAGCACCGCTTCCCGGTTCTGCGCGATATTCCCCGCACTTTTAATCTCCGTAAAGCGGTCAAAATATTCCGCCATCCTGCGCTGATTTTCCGCGAAATAAAAGCACACCGCAGGCAGGCGCATACTGCACAGCTCATACATGGTGGAACCGGCCGCACTGACGGCAATGTCACATTGCTCCATCAGTTCCCACATATCTGTCACGTTTTCATGAATCCGAAACACGGGATACAAAGCTGCCAGCGCCCGCAGTTCTTCCCTCTTTTCTGAAAAAGGGCCGCATATCACATGATATCGTATTCCCCGATGCAGGCCTGTTTTGATTTCCTCTGCGATCCTGCCGCACAGGGCGCCGACCGCATTTTGCGCATCTCCCCCGCCCGTGGTAATCAGCACATCCTGTACCGCATCCCGACAGACACTCCTTCGTCCCTGCCCGAACGCCTCCCGCAACGGCGCATACTCACAGCCCAGAAGGAGCTGCCCCGGCAGCGCTGCACCGCTTTTCGCATAACGTTCCCTGTACGACATTTCTTTTGCATAAATATTATAATTGATCAGAATATCCACCGGATGAACCGGCTCCCCCAGATCATCCAGCCAGGCCGTTCTTGCCCATGTGCGCAGCACTTCCATATAGCCACGGGTGACAAAATAGCTGTCAACCAGGATCAGTTCTGCCGGATGTTGCCTGAAATATGCAGAAAAACCGCCCAGCTCCGACTCCATAGCAGAATAAGAAGTACCGAGCACGACAGCCTCATACCCCCTTGTCTGCAAAAGACCGCGGCTCTCATTACCTGCCGTGACAAACACAACATCCGCCCCCAGAGCCCGCAGGGCATCCGCTATGGAAAGGCAGCGCATGATATGCCCCATGGCAATCTGTACATTCCCGTCCGCACGAATGATGACACGCATCCCTTTTACTCCCTTCCCGGCGGTCATGCTCACTCCCGCAGTATCCGCACCGCCTCAAACGCCTCCACATAATATCCGCCGCTCACACCGCCCCACCGTCTGGCCACGGCTTCCAGCATCTCCAGAGAACGGGGATGGGGGTAGCGGCACAATTCCGTCTGATAAGCCTCCATGGCCTCTCGCTTTTTTATAAACTGCCCGTTTGTCAGTTTCACAAACACATTGGGAGAAAACTGCGCATCACCATAGGCAAAGTTCCATTCCGTGGAAGAGACCGTCTCAAAGGCATAGATTTCCTTTACCGGCTGTCCTTCCATGGGCCTGGTGGCCGTCAGCACCGCCTGGTAAGTCCGTTGATGATCCACGTTCAGATCACCGGCGTGATGGGTATAGACGATCTGCGGGGCAAGCTCCCGGACTCTGCGTTCCACCGCCTTGACGATATCCAAAAGAGCCACACTGTCGAACCGGTTATCCGGGAAGTCTTCAAAAAACACCTGCCGTATCCCCAGCACCGCTGCCGCCTGACGGGTATTATCATGAAGCCGTCCGACAATCTCCGCCCCCGCGTCCTCTCTTCTGTCAAAACGGGAAGTCTGTCCCTCCCCCAGAATCAGTGCATAGACGTCATCTCCGTTTTCCACATGTCTGGCCGCTGTGCCGCCGACACCAAGTATCTCATCATCCGGATGCGCCGCTACGATCAGTATCTTCATTTCTGCTCCGTCCTCTTTTCAAATCTCACCTGCGCGCTCACTTCGCCGTCCTGATACACCGCATTGTGAAAGCGCAGGGTATATCCGCCCAGTTCCACAAAAGCGTTGGGATATCCCTCCCCGTCCAGCATACGGATCCTGTCATAGATCGTTTTTTCATCCATATCCGGCAGTAGCCTGCCATCTTCCGGCTTCCTGCGCCTGAATTCCACCACTTCGCCGCTCTGCGGCACCGGTTTTGGATTATATTCCAGAATAAACGGAATCATTTTGGAAAAAATGATGCCCGAGGCGCGCCGCAAAATCTCCTCTGCCGTTCCCTGCAGATCCAGATCCTCTTTCCCATAAATATCTCCGGTATCCATCCCTTTGGTCACCCGCAGCGCAGACAGTTTCGTGTGCGTGTGACCTCTGACGATCAGGTTCTGCAGCGGACTGCCGCCCCGCCCGTACGGCAGATCCGTCATATGAAAGACCACACACGGAAAGGCTTCGTAAATCTCCCTCGGTATCACATAAGACCAGTGCGGAAAGAATACATACTGCGGAGCTGCCTCCTGCAGACGCCCGGGTGTGAGTTCCTCTTTCTCCGTAATGACAAGGATATCATATTCGCCCTGATACCGCTCTGCCAGTTCCCCGGCATATGTCACATTCCACGATTTGTGTGTACAGATCACCACGGAAGGACGCTGCCTGTCTGCATATGTAAATGCTTTCTCATATACAAGACAATCCTCTTCTTCCGACTTCAGAAACCTGCACTTTTCAAACACGCGTCCCGAAGCCGGATTGCTCCGTTTTACAAGCGCGGTAAACCGGCTGATTTTCTCTCCTGCCTGCCTTCTCTCATCCTGCATCCACGCGAGCGCCGCTTCCAGCAGCGCCGTTCCATATCCCTGCCCCCGCAGCCTTGCCTCCACCGAGTAGTCAATCTCCGCGGTGGTATTATCTATGTCAAAGCGCACCTGTCCGATCGGCCGCTCTTCCATATCCTCTTCATAGATAAATCCGATCAGAATATAACAGCCCACAGCCGCCAGCTTTCCTTTGAGCCAGGCAGTATGTTCCTCCCAGCTTATCTCATGTTGTGAAAACGCATTGCGCCTTACATCCATATCGTTCGCCCAGGCAAACAGCAGCTCTCCGTCTGCGGTTCCCGCTTCCCTTATATGCACACGCTTCATATTCCTCTCCATTTGTCTGCGTTTTACCGCTGCCCTTCTTCCCTTTCCCGCACCATCTCCCACCGAAGCGGGGTTCCTCTTTTCAGGTCCGTCGCCGCATACTTTCCCAGCACCTGATCGTAATATTTGGGCGCCAGTCCGGCCGCCGGACGGATAATACGGATATTCTCTTTCGTCAGCTGCTCCCCGGCCCGGATATCCCGCACCACAAAGAGGGAACGCCGGAAAGCCAGATTGCCCTCCTCGCCCTTGCCGGCTCCGAAAGACACACTGCCAATACTGCGCTGTGCCGCCCGCACATCTCTCACCATGGACGCAAACTCCTCCGGCTGCATGGAAAAAGAAGAATCCGGATTTTTAATCTTCCGGTCGAGACAGAAATGCTTCTCTATGATACAGCCGCCCAGCGCCACCGCCGCCACGGCTCCCACACTGCCCATGGAATGATCGGACAGCCCCACAGGAAGATGAAACATCTCTCCCAGCGCAGCCATGGCCGCCAGATTCATGTCATCTGAAACGGCAGGATATGCGCTGGCACAGCGCAGCAGGGCAAGCTGATCGTTTCCCTCATCACGCACTGCTTCCACCGCTTCCCTGATCTCCTCCAGCGTACCCATGCCGGTTGACATAATAATCGGTCTGCCTTTGGAGGCCACATATCGGATCAGTGGGATATCCACCAACTCAAACGAGGCAATCTTATAAAATTCCATGCCGATGCTTTCCAGAAAATCCACAGACGTATGGTCAAACGGCGTGGAAAAAAAATCGATCCCTGCTTTGTGCGCCTCTTCTTTCAGCTCCGCCTGCCATTCCCACGGGGTATATGCCTTCTGATACAGGCCATAGAGATTCTCACCCTTCCAGGTGCCCTCCGTAATATTGAAATATGGATTCCGGCAGTCAATCGTCATCGTGTCCGCCGTATAGGTCTGAATTTTCACGCAGTCAGCTCCGGATTCCCTGGCCGCATGAATGATCTCCTTTGCATGGGCCAGACTGCCCGCATGATTTGCCGACATCTCCGCTATGATATAAACAGGCTCACCGCTTCCGATCACTCTCTCACCAATGCGGATCGTGCCCTCCCTGGCCGTTTCTTTCATCCGTCCACACCCCTTTTCATCATCTGGTACTTCAGCTCTGCCAGCTCCCAGTCCGTCTCATTGTCGATATCCTGCACCTGCGTCTCCGGCATTTCCAAAGACACGGTATGTTCCGTAAAAATCTGCCCGGACTGTAAAAACCGCTCTGTGCGCAGCATATAAAACTGTCCGCAGTCATGGAAATACGGCTCCAGATCCTGCGAACGGCTCCGGGCGTGCTCGGGATATTTCATCACCGTCAGCCCGTCCCGAATCACAAAAGCACGCTGCGGCGGAAAAGAATACCGTACCACCGGCACCACACTGTCCGCATCCCGCTCCATTAGCAGGGCCAGAGCCTGCTGCAGCTTCTTTGGCGTAACAAAAGGCGCCGTGGGATAGAGACAGCAAAGCACGTCAAAGTGCTGTCCCAGCTTTTCATATTCTTTCAATACCTCCAGCAATACATCTGCCGTTGTGGCAAAATCCCCGGCCGTCTCGCTGCTGCGCAGGAAAGGCACCCTTGCCCCGGCCGCCTCTGCTGCTCCGGCAATCTTATCATCATCCGTAGATACCATCACTTCCTCAAACAGGCCGCTCCCCAGAGCCGCCTCTATGGAATATGCGAGAATCGGCCTGCCGCAAAAAGGCCTGATATTCTTGTGCGGAATCCGTTTGCTGCCTCCTCTGGCAGTAATCACAGCGATCCTCTTTTTCTGCTCCATCTCTGCCATTCCTTAACCTTTCCGGTAATATTCACATATCCTGCGCACCGCCCGGATCACATCTTCCACATCCTCATCCGTCATCGAATAGTACAGCGGCAGGCTCATAATCTCGTCATACAGCTTTTCCGCCCGCGGGCACAGACCCCTGCGATATCCCAGTCTCTCATAATAGGGATGCCAGTATACGGGGATATAATGTACATTACAGCATATATTTTCACATGCCATGGCATCAAAAAACTGTTTTCTGTCTATCGAAAGACGTTCCGGCCTGATCCGCAGAATATAAAGGTGCCTGGTCGTATCCGATTCCGGAATCTCCTTTTGTACCGATATCTCCGGAATCTGCGCAAAGGCTTCGTCATACTTTTTCACAATCGCTTTCCGCCGGCTGCGGAACCGTTCCAGCTTATCAAGCTGACTGCAGAGCAGCGCAGCCTGCATATCCGTCATGCGATAATTCATGCCCAGTGCAATCTGCTCATAATACCAGCCGCCGTGAGAAGGGCGCTCCAGCAAGTCAGGCTCCCTTGTGATCCCATGGGTATGAAACAGCTTCAGCTTTGTATACAGCCCGTCATTATTGGTCAGGACCGCACCGCCTTCTCCTCCGGTCACGGTTTTGACCGGATGAAAGCTGAACGTTGTCAGATCTGCCACCGAGCCGACCGGCCTGCCTTTGTATAATGTGCCGATGGAATGCGCGGCATCCTCGATCAGCACAATCCCCTTTTCATGACAGAGGGAAAGCAGTTCATCAAGCCTTGCGGCCTGTCCGGTAAAATCCACAGCCACCACGGCTCTGGTGGCATCCGATATCTTCTCCGCCACACTGGCAGGATCTATATTATAGGTTTGCGCATCAATATCGGCAAACACCGGTCTGGCGCCGCAGTACAGCGCACAGTTTGCCGAAGCCGCAAACGTAATGGGAGTCGTAATCACCTCATCTCCCGGGCCGACACCTGCTGCCATGGCCGCCATATGCAGCGCTGCCGTCCCATTGCTGACCGCCACACTGTGTTTCGCCCCTGTGAGGGCACACAGGCGCTCTTCCAACCTTGTGATCTCAGGCCCACAGGTAAGGAAATCACTGCGCAGTACCTTTGTCACTGCACGAATATCCGCTTCATCTATATACTGATGCCCGTAAAACAGTTTTGTATCTCTGACCGGGCTGCCCCCCTCGATAGCCGGTTTATCCATAACCACACACTCCTTATGGCAAAACAGAGGATTCCCGCAGAAATCCCCTCTGTTCCTATTTCTCCAAATCCACCGTCTTTAAAAGTTCTCTGATCTGCTCCACCGAAAGCCACTGGTCATTGCTGCCGGAACTGTAGGCAAAGCCTTCCGGCACCTTTTTCCCTGTGGGCCGGGGCCTCCTGCTCTCACTCCATACCATCTGCGGATATACGATAAAATGCTTGTCATATTCGTATGTGGTCATGGAATCCTCCACGGTCACCATGATCTCATGGAGTTTCTCGCCTTCCCGGATCCCCACTTCCGGCATTTTGCAGCCCGGCAGCATGGCCTGGGCCAGATCCGTCACCTTAAACGAAGGAATCCTGGAGATAAATGTCTCACCGCCTTTGGCTTCCTCCAGCGCTTTAATCACCAGTTCGACGCCTTCTGTCAGACTGATCCAGAAACGGGTCATGCGATAATCCGTGATCGGCAGCTCCTCACCGCCGTTTTTGATAATATTATGGAAAAAAGGAATGACAGAACCCCTGCTCCCGGCCACATTGCCATATCTGACAATGGAAAAACAGATATCCTTGGAACCCGCATAGGCATTGGCCGCGATAAACAGCTTATCCGACACCAGCTTTGTCCCGCCGTACAGATTGACCGGATTGACCGCCTTGTCGGTAGAGAGTGCCACCACCTTTCTCACACTGCCGCTGTCCAAAGACGCGTCTATCACATTCTGGGCGCCGTGAATATTGGTCTTGATCGCCTCATCCGGGTTATATTCACAGGCCGGCACCTGTTTCAGCGCCGCCGCATGGATCACATAGTCCACACCTTCCAGGGCCCTCCGCAGCCGCTCCTTATCCCTTACATCACCGATAAAAAAGCGCAGCTGATTTTTCTGATTCCATTCTTTGAATTCATTCTGCATAATGAACTGCTTAAATTCATCCCGGGAATAGATGATAATCTTCTTCGGGTTATAATGGGTCAGCGCATATTTGGTAAAGCTTTTTCCGAAAGAGCCCGTTCCCCCGGTGATCAGTATTGTCTTATCGTTCAGCATCCTGTTTCCTCCATCAATTAACGTTGCAAAAACCAGTTACATATTACCATAACTTTCCGCCTCTGGCAATTTATTCCTCCGGGCCGGCGCGGGAAACGCTTTCATCAGCATTTCCCCAGGCGGCTATGACACGGCGCTGATACACCATATCTGTGCCTTATCTCCCGTAAACGGTTCCATCGCCAGACGCCCGTCCCTGGCAGTCAGCGCGTAGCCGCCGTCACAGGTGATAGCATAACCATTATCTGGCAGTCCTATACCCTGACCCCCACTTTCTGCCAGCCGCTTGGCCGGTATGATCTTCCACATGATACGGTCATAATCCTGTCCCACAATCACGTTCGTCTGCGAAGGATCCCCGCTGAGGGAAAGCAGATACTGGGTGGACTTCAACCGCAGGAAATCATAACCGAATTCATGATAAATACTCACCACTCCCTCATCCCCGCCGGAGAGCTTGCCAATGCCCGCGGCCGGCATGCCGTTTCCGTCCGTTTCTTCCAGCGGCACTATCCCATAGCCTTCCATCAGGAGCGGTGATAACATATAATATCCGTTTTCCAGCCCGGTTTCTGTCAGTGCCTTTTCCCCGTCCATGGCAGCCAGCTCTTCGGTATAAGAGACAGTATCCAGATCCAGCCTGAACAGTTTTGAGAATCCCCAGAAAGGAACAAGTCCCACCAGCAGCAAGACGACACCCGCTGTGCCGAAACCGGCCAGCAGCCTTTGATCGGCCCGCCTTTGCCGCAGACACCCCTCCACGTTATCGGCCATTGCCAGATAACCGGATACCGCATAAGGAATCAGCAGCAGAAAATAAAACAGTGTATATTGTGCATAGGTCTCCCAGGCAAGCTGAAACAGGAAGCCGCCGATAAATACGACCGCAAAAAACAGCCTCGCCGTTTCCTCCTCTCTCCCCTTACAGAGTACCCAGCTCAGTGCCCCCAGCAGCACAAGCGCATGAAAGAGATTGGCAAACTTCAGCAGAACATTCCTGTTGTTTTCCTGCAGCATCCCCCGGATCAGCTCTGACTGCTCTGTCTGCGTCTCCTGTCTGTTATTCACCACCAGACTTTCAAATGTGGGTTCATTCCATTCTATGGCAATCTTCTGCCCCATAAAACGGACAAAGTGCTCCGGTGTATCCGTCAGATTTACAAGCCGCCTTTTCAGTTCCGCAACCGCGGCTTCCTGCGCTTTCTCTGTGTCCAGATCATTGTCCAGATAAACATCGCGATTATACCCGTCGAATTTTACCGGCCTTCCGTTCTCATCCTCACCAAAAGCCATCGTTACCCAGCCGATCATCGGCGGCCCGTCCGTAAGAGAAAATCCCAGCCGCTTTTCCACGAGTGCATCCGAAGCATACCCGGTCAGCGATACCAGTACGGCGATACAAAGTATCCCCGCCAGACTGGCATAATACCGCCGTTGACAAAAATCCAGCAGCAGGAAAATAAAAATCGCCACCATAAAGATCAGGAACGTGTTTTTCAGCCATACACCTGCCACGCAGAAAACTGCCACGCCCGCCAGGTCTCTCTTCCGGTGCCTTTGCAGATAACGCATCAGCATAAATACTGAGGCTGTTATGCACGTAAACCCCACAATATTGCCATAGACAAAGGTAACATAAAACAGATACGGCCAAAACAGCATACAGGCAAACAATACTGCCGTTTTTCTTCCGGCCTCGTTTTCTCCCCCGGCCATTCCGGAAATTTCTGCCACCAGATTCAGGGAAATCACAATACAGAATGCATTCATGATATGAAACGCAATATAGTTGAGGTTCCCGAATACGGTAAAAAATCCCCACAGAAACACAAGAATCCTTGCCTGAAACGGCCAGTATACAAAATAACTGTTATTCTTAAACAGAGAAAAATCATACTTACGCATGCCCACCGCGCCATTGCTGATGGCCAGCTGGTCTCCCTGTGGATGCACCTGAACCGAGACGATAAAAAACAGCAGAAACAAAAAGAGCAGCAGGCTGCCCGCTTTGCGCATCCCCTTCTCATGTCCCGCCAGCCATCTCCCAAAATGCCCACGCCGGACCAGCAGGATCACACCCGTCACCCCCGCATAACAGATCAGTGCCTTCCAGGGGGAATCCGATACAAAGATGGACGGTTTTCCCACAAAGCAGTAATTCGTACTGAAGAGACTCAGAAGCGCCAGATAACCGGTAAATATCCCGAACAGAACAAGCACTGTAGTGCGAAAGCATCGCTCCAGTATATCGGCTAACTTTGTCATGATTTTTCCCCTCTCCTGCCCGCCTTCTTATTTGTCAGCATCTTCCGTATCTTTCTGTAGCCGCTCAGCGCCCTGTAATACACAAAAAACAGCAGGACAGACTTCATGTGCAGCCCCGCCATTTTCTTCTGCTCCGCATCGTACGCCTCCACGAAATAGGGATTTTTCTGAAAATGAGGAAACTGCTTTCGCATCCCCTGCCGCAGTTCTTCCAGAAATCCCGGACGGGCGCCTCTCACCCCGATCATATAGGTGAACAGCGTATTCATATAATACAGCTTGGCAAAGGCGAATTCCAGTTCCGTTTTATACGGTTCATAAAATCCGTCCCGCTTACACCATTCCACCAACAACTCCCCTGCCGTCATCCGATCCCGGCACTTTGCCTCACTGATACAATGCGTCGTACTGACCTGATCCTGATAATAATAATATAACGGTTCCTCCACCTTTTCAAAATGGGTAAAATGCAGCATCCAGACCGGGCCCGCACAGTTGTCCTCATAAAAGATCCCTTCCGGAAAGCGGAGATGATTTCTGTCAATCACTTCTTTTTTATAAATCTTAATCACCATACTGCAGGGATTGAGAATCAGTTTTCTGTACTTCCTCTTATCCAGTATTCCCGTCTGATCCATCGTATTGGCATTTCTGATCCGCCCGATCCTCATACTGTGCTCACCGGTCTCATGCAGATCGCAGCCGACTACATCCGCCCCCGTCTCCAGTGCCTTTGTGAGCAGCTTTTCATACATATCCGCCGCCGCCCAGTCATCCCCGTCCATGAAACCGATCCACTCTCCCTGGGCATGATCCAGCCCCAGATTCCGCGCGCCGCCCTGCCTGAGATTCTCTGGCGTGCGAAACGCCCGCACCGTCTGCGGATACCGCTTCTCATATTCCTTCAGTACTTCATACGTCCCATCCCCGGAACAGTCATCCACAGCCACGATCTCCATATCTCCGATCATCGTCTGATGCAGAAGAGATTCCATGCAATAGGTTAGTTTTCCATCCTTCTCCATATGATAGAAAGGGACAATTACACTTAATTTCATAGATCTACCGCTCTCTCACAATCTTTCCCTCCGCCACACGATACACCATATCACATTTTTCTATGGTCTGTAGGCGGTGCGCAATGATAACGAGTGTCTTTTTACCCTGGAAGCGGTTGATGGATTCCATGATTGCCGCCTCGGTAGCATTGTCAAGCGCCGATGTGGCTTCATCAAGTATGAGTACCTCCGGATCATGGTAAAGTGCCCTGGCGATGCCAATGCGCTGGCGCTGACCGCCGGAAATACGGATGCCTCTTTCGCCGATGCCGGTGTGAATACCTTCCGGCAGTGTTTTTACGAATTCGTCAAGCTGTGCCTCTTGCAAAGCATACCGGAGTTTTTCCTCGTCGATCTCTTCCTCCGGTATGCCGAAGGCTACATTTTTGCGGATGTCATCATCCAGCAGGTAGATCATCTGCGGAATATAGCCTACGTTTTTCAGCCAGCCCCGGTAATGCTGCATAATATCCTGTCCGTCGGCACAGATTTTTCCCTCTCTTACTTTCAGAAGGCCGAGAAGAATATCCACGATGGTCGTCTTGCCGGAGCCGGAGCCTCCCACGATCCCGACGGAGCTGCCAACCGGTATGGTCATGCAGGCGTGGTCAAAGATCAGCTTATCGGTCCCCGGATAGGCATAGGTGATGTCTGTCAGCGTGATCTCTTTTTCCACGGGAAGTTTCGCGGATTCCATGGCATAGGAGAGATCCGTATTTTCTTCGCTGGTCTCTTCCAGCAGGTTATCACTGACATTCAGGAAGAACGGTTCATAGTAGGCCAGCTGGGTAAGCTGGTTATTGATCCTGCTGGCGGAAGGCATAAGGCGGACCGCCGCCATGGCAAAGGCGGACAGAGCCGGCATCATCTCCGTCAGATCTTTTCCCGCCATGACAATGACCAGCATATAGGCCACCATGCCGGCAATACACACCGTCTCGATCAGCAGCTTGGGCGCATTGCTGAACAGGTTCAGGCGCTCCATCGCCGCCACATAATGAGCGCCGCGGCGGGAATATTCATCAATAAAATAGTTTTCCCTGCCGATGATCTTGATCTCTTTCATTCCGCCCACAGTCTGGCTCAGCCACTGGTAAATCAGGCTCGAATAGTCCTGATTCTCTTTCCCTGTACGGTACATGATGGGCTTGATCACTTCCTTGATCACCACCAGTGTCACCACAAGCAGGCCGGCAATCACAAGTGTCATTTTAAAATCCACCACAAGCAGCGCGATGGCCAGCATGAAAAAAACGGTGCACTCAGAAAGAATCTGCAGCAGCGACAAAATCAGCAGATAGGCGTTTACCACATCCGCAGCTATGATCCGCTGGATGGTGGAGGTCTCGATATTTAAGTAAAATTCATAATCCCGTTTCACAAAGCTGCGCAGCATCTTTTCCTGTGTTTCAAACTGGTTCTTATAAACAAAGCGATACATCACTTTCTGCAGCAGGAAAAGAAAAAGATTTTTACACACAAAAGCCGCCACCATGGCCGCCATGACAAAAACGGTAAACTGCCGCGGATCTGTCATGCGCAGGCCGTGGTAGACAGAAGCCATGACCTCATTTTTCTCCACCGCGTCCGGCGAGAGCACCAGTGTCATCACCGGAATGATCAGCGAGATGCTGGCCGTCTCCAGAAACGCGCCAAAGACCATCATCACAAGCAGAAGCGCCATGGTACGCTTCTGTTTTCCATTCATGATCACCATCAGTTTTCTATATATTTTCATTATACCGTTCTCCAATTATGATTTTCCGGATCCTCATAGTTATCCCAGAAAGTGTCTCCCAGATTGATCTTCTCATCGGCAAAATCAATGGTATCCAGTGCGGTCGTGGCTATGGAAATCACCTTTTTAAAATGTATCCCCTCCAGGAAATTGAGGACTTCCACCGGGAATTTCCCCCGGATCACCGTACAGTCCGGGCGCAGGCTTCCATAATCAATCAGATCTCTGGGGTGGGGCTTGATGATCACATGCGCGCCCTGGCAGTAATCTCTGATAATATCATGGCAGATCTGTTTGCGTGCCTCTTCCGACTGGGGATGGGGCTGGGTGAGGAAGAGGATGCAGTCTCCGTCCGCCTTTTCCCCCAGTTCTCTGACAAAGCTGTCGGCATCCTCCATGAATATCTGCAGGATACGGCGTTTCTGCGCACTGTCAAGCCCAAGTTCCAGCGGTTTTCTCGGCACCACCTTATACTTGGGACAGGTATGGCGCAGACAGGACAGATCGTTGATTTCCATATCCAGACAGTATTTGCCGTAACCATTCTGAATGAATATTACATTCAGTGAAGAAAGAAAGGCTTTTAGTTTAAAGTGTCCTCTGTTGTCATAATGGGCGCCGTCCAGATATTTCAGACAGTCCAGACCGTCCTCCAGCGCATGGTAATAGATATGTTTAGCATTGAGATAGTAACCGATCGGATCGCTGTCGCAGTACACATAGACATCTTTGTACTTTTTAAAATCTATCGTCATATATGGCGCTTCCAGCCTGGCCAGCTTCTTCGTATAAATGATGCGGTTCCAGAGATGACGCAATATATTGTGATATGACTTTTTATATTTTGCAAGCTCCGGAAACGCACTGTCCTTTTTTTCATCCAGCAAATAGACATGGCCGAAAATACCCGAAGCTTCCAGCCGCTTTTTCAGGACCGACAGATCAGAGGATATGGTACTCAGCGCAATATCCGCTTCACCCAGACGCGCCTTTGGCAGTGCAAACTCTTTTAACAGCGTCACATATACATTATAAAACGTATGACAGACATAAATTCTCTCTCTCATTCCCCACATCTCCTTGTATATGCATATCCCTGTCCCGGCCACAAAATGGCAGCCCTGCTCAGAGGCCCTTCCTCATTGATGATGAGCTTTTTATGTGTAATCCCTTCCGCAAACGCCAGCAGGCTCTCTGCCGCATAGACCGGGTTCCATAAACTGACAATTGTGTCGTACGCATTTCTTCCCAGATGTCTGCGCAGATGGGCTTCCTTCACCAACTGGATCCCATAACGCAAAAATTCATCCCTGTCTCCGTCGCGGTATACCATACCGTTTTTTTCGTGCCGCAGAAGATAGGGAACGGCACCTATCTGCGCGTTTGCGATGACGCCGCAGCCGCTGTTCATGGCCTCATTAAGAACCGCGCCCCAGCCCTCCAGATGGTTGCTTGTCATGAGAAAGACATCTGCTCCCTCCATCAGAGAACGCACCCCCGCAGGACTCTGATATCCGGTAAAGGTCACGACGTCCTCCAATCCCTCCCTGGCCGCCATGGACCGCAGGCTCTCTTCCAGCTCCCCGCCGCCTGCCATCGTCAGATGAAACTCTGCTTTTTCCGCCTTCAGCGCACGGGCCAGCACCAGGGCATACTCCGGATGTTTCAGCGGCAGAAAACGTCCGGCAAACAATAGTTCCACCGGGCCGCCCCGCGCTCCCGGCTTCTGCGCCAGCAGCTTTTCTATCTCATAGGTTTTCAGTTCGGTAAAATATCCCCATTGAAACATCTTATCCGGATAAGCCCGCACGATATGGAAATCCGATGCCACATAAGCGCCGCTGCAGAGCAGATAAACTTCTCTGTTGCGGTATCTGGTATGATCCTTATATTTTCGCACAAGCCCCCTGGGCGATATGGCTTTCCACTGCCCCTCCCGGTACAGGCGCTCACTGTAGCGGATCACAGGAGCCCCCCGGACAAGACGCTCCTGAATATAGCTCTCATCCTCCACCCCGCCAAACACCACAATATCACTGTCTGCTACCAGTTCCCGACAGGCTTCCGGTTCTTCATACCAGCATTTCAGCCAGGGCAGAGCCTCTCTCTCCACGGTCCACCCCATTTCCCGGCGTTCTTCTTCCATCGGCATCGTCTGAATAAAATGATACTGCGCGCCCAGTTTTTCATAGAGGACCGAGGATAGCGGTATCTGGTGATGGTTGATATAGTTAGACACAAAGGTTAATTTCATCGTAAATCTCCAACAGACGCCGGTAATTGGTCTCCGGATCGTGTGTACGAAGCGCACGCAGACGGGCGCAGCGCCCCATTTCTTCTATCTCCGCCCTGTTTTTTCCGTCAAAAACATAGCATACCCAGTCCGCCAGCGCCTTAACATCCCCCGGATGATACAGGACACCCTCCAGACCCGACAGCAGCATATTGTGTACACCGCCCACATCCGAACTGATCACCGGCATACCCAGCAGCATGGCTTCCCCTACCGAGTTAGGTGAATTCTCAATGGAAGAGGGCGAGACAAAGACATGGCTTTCCAGAAAATGTCTCAACATTTCCTTCTCTCCCAGCCTGCCCAGGAAAGTGACGGACCTTTCCAGCCGGTTTGCACGGATCAGTTCCCGCAGATAGCGCCCATAGCCTGACAGTTTCAGCTTTTCCTTCACCGTGTCCGCACGGGTGATCACATCCCCCGCCACAAACAGATGCGCCTTGGGAAAGCGACGCTTTATCATGGGCATGGCCTGCAAAAGATAATGCAATCCTTTGATCGGATAATTCCCCTGACTGACAAAAATACTGCACGGTCTGCAGGATTTCACATCCCATACCGGACCGTAAAACGACTCCCGCAACGTCTCATTCATAAAATGATAGGCAGCGCCCGGGTTGACCCGCTTCGCCCATTCCCGGTCCCAGTCGGTGCGTCCGGTCACATGCGCGGTGCGCCGCAGCGCCTCCTTTTCAAAAGTACCGCGCCTGCGGTATTTATTCTGCTGCTGCCTCAGATTATCCTGCCGCAGAAAATCACGCAGTGATGTCCGTCGCCGCACACTGTCCGGCAGACCTGCCATATACGCCTCCGCATAGACAAAGCATAAGCCCTGTATGCCGATCAGTGTACGCTGCGGCCGGCCATAGACCCTGGTCATCGCCAGCGTATGAGGATATTCCGTACCGAAGCAGTGTACAATATCCGGCTTAAACATCTCCACAATCCGCCCCAGGGCTCCCTCAAGACCTTTTCCGTACAGATGCGGCCTCGATGTATCCTCCGGGAAGCCATACCATAAAAGACCGTCCGTCTCCCCCCGGATCGCCTCCCCCGTAACCGGAAAACAGACACCAAGTGTCATATCATCCGGCTTTTCCCTGCACACCCTGGCCGCCAGCCCTGACAGCCAGCCCTCTTTGTTGCTGCAGGGCAGTCCCAGCTGTGACGCAATGACAGGCAGCATAATATTACAAAGCCACAATACCCTCATCCGCTTCTTATCCTCTTTTCTGATAAATGGCTGCCTTGATCTTCTGATAGATACCGGAAAAACGTCTGCTTCCTGCAATCCTGGTCCGCAGCGGCGCCATTGACAAAAGCATCAGCATCCGGAAAAGAAAAAGCTGTCCTGCGCTCATATATTTTCCGGTAATGGCTTTATGCTCTCTGGCAGAGCGCCGTGCATTTTCCGCCGTCTCCGAAAAACCGCCGCCCTCGTAGGACACAATGATAAAATGCATGGAAACAGGCCGCACACCATCCTCAAAATAACAGCCCAGGAAATGGTCATAATCCGCCCTTACCCGGTATTTAGGATTGTACTTTCTTTTCCGCATCAGCTGTCTGGCATAAAAGCAGGCCTGATGACATGGCACATTGCGATAACAGGTAAAGGCCGTAATATGCGGGTCGGATACGATCCGGGTATCCACGCTCCGGTTATAAATATCGCCGTAATAGATTTCTGAGGCGGCCCGGTCCGTACCAATCCAGGCGCCGGCCTTTTCCAGTACTTTTTCATGGTAAAAGTAATCCCCGCAATTTAAATAGAGCAGATAATCTCCGTCGGCCAGCGCCGTGGCCTGATTCATGGCGTCATAAATCCCGGTATCTCTCTGACGCACAATCCGGATTCTCTCATCCTGCGGGAGCCTGTCCACCGAACCGTCCGTGGACATACCGTCCTTGACGATCACTTCAAAATGCGGATAACTCTGTTCCAGAATACTCTGCACTGTTCTGCGCAGTTTTTCTCCTGCGTTCAGACTGACAACAATGATACTGAATGTGATCCGTTTCATTTCCTACACCGCCTTTCCGCTTATCTCAGCCGGGAATATCCATGTATGATATGGCACAATCCGCACAAGCAGATCCTGTGCCTTGATCAGAAAGATTGCAAAATACAGCACTGCTGCCGCAATCACTGCTATTTTCCAGAATTTCCGCTGCCATCCCTCCCCGATCCGGGCAATCAGCGACGGAAGAAGAAATATGTGCCCTGCCGTCATATAATATCCAACCCTTGATATTTCCGGTACAAAGGAAGCACATGTATACAAAAGCAGCGCAAACAGATTCAGATGAAAGTAAAAGCGGTTCTGCTTATTGCCTGCTATGGCTTTTTTATAATACAGCAATGACAGCACAAATACGCCGCTGATTCTGATAATATTGACCAGTGATGTGCCGCCGTCCAGATAAGCCGTATTTTCATAGCTGGGATACAGCCTGACAATGACCTTCAGATACAGCTCCTGACATATCAGTCCGGTGGAGGCCGCCGCCCCCAAAAGCACAAGCTGCCACCAGGTAAAAGGCAGACATGCCAGCAAATAAACCGGAATCACGAGCAGCACTGACTTATGCACGGTAGCCGCCGGCAGAATCAGCAGAATAAATTTCAGATATTGCCCCTTGAGCACATACTTCATGGAAAAAACGGCAATCGCCCAGGCGAAATAATAGCGCACCGTATTCAGACTCTGGAAATAATAGCTCAGCGTCATAAACAGAAAAAAGGAAAAGAGAAAATCCTCACTCTGGTCATAGACAGCTTTGATCATAAAGGCCACAGTGATAAAAGCAAACAGACCGAATATAGAGATCCTCGCATCCCGCCCTGCCAGAAACTGCATGAACAATACGATCCCGTTAAACCCAAATTCGGTAGGCACGACCTGCCGCAGAGGAATCAGATGAAAAAACTCCTCATAACGGGTGTAATCATTTCCCACCTGATCCCGGCAGAAAGACACACCGAACAAAAGCACAAAGAGGAAAAGCAGGCAGACCCCGTTACATGCCTGCTGCCTTGTAAACAGACAGCCCCTGTCGGCCCGCGCGAAAAGCTCACCTTTCGTCCGGGCGCACACAGGACGATATGCCCTTGCCCGGCCGCCCTCCTGTTTTTTCACCAAAGCGGCGATCGCCACTGTCAAAATTGTCAGAATGATATATACTGTCATTCCTTTGCCTCCCACATAAAGGCCCGTTTACGCCTGCCTGCCGGAATCGCTGCCCGCGCGGATTCCTCTGCGCATGATGCCATAAGCCTTTCTGACAGATATCTCCCTGCACATCACCCTGCCATGACGCAGCAGAAACTGTAACGACATCGCTATGGCCAGCCGTCCATAGAGGTGGTGGTACAAAACGCCTCTGTCAAAGAAAAACTTCTCATGATAACCGGAAAACCAGGTGGACTCCCTCTCCTTTTCCCTGCCGATCGTCACAGGCGTCTTATAAACTTTCATACCGCTTCTGATGCAATCCCGGATAAAAAGACTGTCTTCTCCATTGCTGTAACGGGCGCCTCCGCCAAACAGCAAGGAATAACATACGTTTTTCGCATGCATCACTTCCCGCCGCAGGGCAAAACTATACGCCGGATATCTCCCGCAGTTGTAAAGCCGTACCCGGCCATACCTCCCTGTATGGTAGGTTCTGCGCGCCCTGCATACATCCACATTGAACAGCAGCATATCCGCCTCCGGATGCCGCCCAAATTCCTCCAGTATTTTCCTGACATAGTCATCCTGATATACGATATCCTCGTCCGCAAACAGACAGATATCCCCGTCGGCCCGCTGCAATGCGTGGTTCCGGCTCAGGCCCACCCCACGCTCTGCCAGATGATATACCCGGATCAGATGATCGGCCTGCCTGATCTCTTCATAGGAAAAATGGTCACACTGATTGACAAGTATGGCATCGCTTTGCACATGCATGGCACTGATCAATTTTTCAGGCTCCTGGTTCACGGCGGAGATCAGGAGCTGCAGCCGCATCTCTTTCATGACTTCCCTCTCTTTTTCCTGCCTGGAAATGTTGCAAAATAGAGACGATACAGGAAAGGATCCGCCTCCGTGATCACTGCTCCCAGAATTTCGCAATCCATAAATTCCGCCTCCCGTATCCAGCGCTCCAACAGTTTCCCGTTGCCGCCGCCATAAGGGATCCTGAGAATCAGTCCGCTGCCTTCCTCCCGACATTCCACGGGCAGACGCACCTTCCGCTCCCCTGTCTCCGCATACAGAATCCGTTTTCGTCCGATGGATACCCGGCTGACATGCGCTGCCAGTTCTTCCCGCCCCATCTCTTCATCGCCGGCAAAAGTCACACCCAGGACGGGATAGCCATAACGCTTTTCAAAATCCGACGGGACATAGACGGAGTCGTCCATAATGCAGAAAAGCGCCAGACCCAGGAGAGAGAGCAGAAAACCGACCGCCGCCCCGGCCGCCAGTGCCCGCAGCGTCTCATCCTCTACCACAACCAGCGCCGCTGCTCCGTGATCCACGACCTCTATCTTTTCAAATTCCTGCATCTCCTGCCCAAACCGGATCAGCGCATTCTCTGCCGCCCGGATCACCTCATCCGTTTCCTGCAGACTGTTGCTGCGCACCGTAATGGTCAACAGACGGATATCCGATAAAATATCAGCTGTTATCATTTCTTTCACCTGTTCCCGGTCCCTGTCCGGCGAAAGTGATTCCATGATCTTGTCCAATATGGGCTCCGTCTTCATCAGGTCGTTCCATGTATAGCCGTTATAATACTGATAGGCATCCCCATCATCATCCGCCCCGAAAGTCAGATACAGCTTGGATACCGCTTCATACTCTCTCGCGGGTGCGAAGACTACATGCACCAGAAAATAGAACCCTCCGGCCAGCCCCGCCCCGGCCAGGGCACATAAAAAAGAAATCCACAATTTCCGGCGGTACAAAAGGACGGTTCGTTTGATATCCAGTCCTTCCCGCATCCATTCTTGCTCTGTCATGCTCATCACACTCTCTTCGCCCTTTGCCACACTGTCATTTCTTCAGCGCCGTTGTCTGGCTGTTGTCCACGCCCTCCGTGCTCTCAGGCCGGAACAGAATTTTCAGGGTCAGCAGCATCAGTTTGATGTCCAGCCAGATAGAATAGTTTTCAATATAAAATAAATCCAGTTTTAATTTATCATAAGGTGTCGTATTATATTTCCCATACACCTGTGCATAACCGGCCAGTCCCGCCTTTACCTTCGTACGGAAGATAAACTCCGGCATCCCTTCCATATACTGCATGATGATCTCCGGCCGCTCCGGCCTGGGCCCGATAAAGGTCATCTCCCCTTTGAGTATATTGAATAACTGGGGCAGTTCGTCAATCCTCACCATACGGATAAAGCGGCCGACGGGTGTGATCCTGTCATCGTTTTTGGCCGCCAGCCGCGCCACCCCGTCCTTTTCCGCATCCACCCGCATACTGCGGAATTTCAGAATATAAAATTCCTTCATATCCCTGGTACAGCGAATCTGTTTATAGAAAACCGGCCCTCTGTCATAAGCCTTGATGGCTATGGCTGTCAGCAGCATAATGGGCGAGGCTATGATACAGAGAAGCAGTGCGCACACAAAATCTATCACCCGTTTGGCAAGACGCTGTTCAAAGCTCAGCACATATTCCCGTGTAAGCAGGATCGGAGTATCGAACAGATGAAGCTGATCGGCCCCCTTGATCAGGATATCCGGTATCTTCGGCATAATATATACCCGGATCCCCACACCAAAGCAGTATTTATACAGTTTGTTCCGTATCTGGGCAGGAATATCCCAGAGTATCACACCGTCATAACCGTTCTCCGCTTCCCGGCAGATGGCATCCGCACCCATCCCGATATGAATATTCCCTGTCACATGATACTTGTCCTTTCTCGTACCGAATTTATGAAGGATATCTTCCACCGGGCGGTCCCCATGGACCAGCAAAAGGTTCCTGGGAGAAAAGATGCGTCTGTAAATGCCGGCACTGCCCATCGTCCATAATATGACCACTGCCGCTTCAGACAAAGTCATGTAAAACATCGGCCTGATATCAAGAAATCCCCGCACCATCAGACACATCTGCAGATACGTAATGGCATTGACACAGAGCGTGGCAAAGACCTGAGAAAACATCACCTCTCCCGACCGCAGATAACCGATCCGCATGCCTCCGTACATCTGGGAGAAAAAAAACAACAGAACTATATACACAAAAAGCATAAGGAGATGCCCTTTGAAATAAAATTTCAGATACATCCTTTCACTGTAATAGCCATACCAGAACAGGGCATAGACTCCCATCTGTAAAATGATACAGATCGAAGACAGGGCAATCTGTATCAGCCTCTTGTATGTCTCCAGCTTTTTCATCCGCTTTCATCTCCTTTCTGTCACCGTCCGGCAAAGCGGCGCCTTGGCCTTTAAACTCTGCGCAGGGTGGCACGCACCGCGTAAAACACAAAATTGTATGCACTGTATGGCAGTGACAGACCTTCCACACGCCGGTACAGGTTCCAGATCCGCCGGATCGCTTCCAGCTTATTGGAAGAGAGTGTGCCCGTACTTCTTCTGTACAAGACAAGATTCTGATCCAGTCCGTACGCAGTATGCCCGTTTCGCAGAATGTTCCACCAGGCAGCGGTATCTTCGCTTTTCACAAGCGGCATCCGAAGCAGTTCCCGGGGGATGATATGGGTATCAAATAACACCGTCGATGTAAAGATCGTCGTATTTTTCAATGCCTGACGATAGGAAAGTGTCTCCGGTACACGGACGATCCGCCCTGTCCCCACCCCGTTTTGATCGGCAAATTCATAACCGCTGAACACAAAACCGATCTGTTTTTCTTCCATAAAGGAAAGGCCGGCGGACAGTCGGTTACACTTCCAGAGATCATCACTGTCCAGAAAGGCAAGATAACGTCCCCTGGCCTCATCCACACCCCGGTTGCGGGCTGCGGCTGCCCCCTGATTGACCGTCTGCCGGATCAGATGTATCCTGTCATCCCTGGCGGCATATTCTTTTATAATCTCCCTGCTCCCATCAAGGGAACAGTCATCCACCAGCAGCAGCTCCCAGTCTGTCTCATCCTGGGCACGGACAGATTCAATCGTCTCCCGCAAAAATGCGGCCGCCTGATAGACAGGAATGATAATGCTTGTCTTCATTTCCATATTACAACTCTTCTTTTACCAGATAAATCGGTCTGTTTTTGACTTCCATATACATCTTGGACAGATATTGTCCCACAATACCCAGACATAAAAGCTGAACACCGCTGATCAGGGAAATAATGCATACCAGAGACGGCCACCCGGAAGTGGGATCGCCGAAAATGGCGGTCCGCACAATCGTAAACACAATCAGAATAAACGCCAGCAGACAAAAAATCAGTCCGATCACCGACACAAATGCCAGCGGCATAGTGGAAAAAGCCAGAATCCCGTCCAGCGAATAGAGGAACAGCTTCCAGAAATTCCACTTTGTCTCTCCCTTTGTACGCTCAATATTCTCATATTCCAGCCATTTCGTCCGGAAACCCACCCAGCCGAAAATCCCCTTTGTAAAGCGGTTATATTCCTTCATGGAAAGGATGGCATCAACCACACAGCGCTTCATCAGACGATAATCTCTGGCTCCGTCCACAATCTCCGTATGGGAAATATGCTTCATGAGCCGATAAAATCTCCTGGCAAAAAAAGAACGGATCATCGGCTCACCTTTCCGTGTCACCCGCCTGGTAGCAACGGAATCATAGCCTTCCTCTTCCAGATAATGAAGCATCTCGGGAAGGAGCGAAGGCGGGTCCTGCAGATCCGCATCCATCAGTACCACATAGTCTCCGTCTGCTTTCTGCAATCCTGCATATATCCCCGCCTCTTTTCCAAAATTCCGGGAAAAGGAGACCATGTGCACTCGCTTATCCTTCTCATGAAGTTTTCTCACCTCGGCTGCCGTATGATCCGCGGAACCGTCATCCACATAGATCAGTTCCAGTTCTATCTCACGCTCCTGCAAAGCTGTCTCCTGCTTCATCAGCTCCTGATAAAAATAGGACACATTTTCCTCTTCATTGTAGCAGGGAACGATCACACTCAACATTTTCATAATTCGCTCCTATCGCTTACTTCCGGTAACTGCTGCCGGGCCTGGCAAGATAAACGGCATAGCCGGGTACTTTCTCCGTCTCCTGCCATCCATACTGGCGCATGGCGTCATCACTCATCCGCTCCCGCAGCACCAGAATATCACAGCCCAGTCCCGAAGCCAGTGCTGCCACCGTATCCGGCTGGTTATAATCGACTTTTATCTGTTCATAGAGAATCAGCTCTTCTTCTCCGTACGGATAAAAACTGCGTACTTCCCTGTTACATCCAGTATGCCAGAGATCCTTTCCATAGGGCAGAAGAATCCTGGCATCTGCCAGTCTGGCCTTTTCCATGACATCCTGTGGTGCGGCCAGCATCACCTCTCTGTCATAAGTTTCTGCAAGTTCCGTAATTTTATCCTGTATTACCCGACCGCTTTCCGGAATATGCCGCCATTTGGGAATATCGGCCCGGAAGGGAAGCACTGTGCCTGTCATACAGATCATGATCATCAGTCCGGCAAACATGACCACACCCTTTTTCCACTCATCCGCCACACTCCACATGGCTGTCAGCGCAAACGCAATACCCAGCACCGGAAAAGGGCTGCCCGGGAAGACACCGGACAGCAGACAGACGCCCAGCAAAACCGCTTCCTGCTTCTTCCACCTTTTTTTCGTCCGCTCTCTGACCAGATACAGTCCCAGCACGGAAATAAGCAGCATCCCCCAGCGCTTATCACCGACGGACAGCGTGTCAATATCCGGGGGCAGCGGCAGATACGCAGACAGAAGTGCCCCCAGCGAAAGCAGGATGGCAGCACCCCCATAGAGCCATTCTTTTTTCACCAGCATCTCGAACAGTATGTAGCCGCCCATCAGCAGGATCACCGCCGCCGCCGCACTCCCTCTCCATCCGTTATGAAGCAGACAATATGCATAGGAAGCACTGTTTCCGTCCCCCATGACAATAAGCAGACCGGCAAAAATCAAAAACAGATTCCGTTTCTCCTTCTGTCCTCCCAGCAAAACCCCGGCCCAGGCACGCAGTACGAAAAAATTCACTGTCAGCAGCCAGACAGGAACAGCCAGATACAGAAAACGGTGCAGCTCCATGCCACACAGGCCGCAGATACTGCCATACAGAAGCGGCAGCGACCAGAGTTTAAACAAGGGATACATGCCGTTTGCCAAAAGATGCCCCGTCACCGGATCATACCGGAACACGGAATCCGTCAGCATCATTGTGGAGATCGTCTCTGTCACCGTATCCATGGCTGTATCCGGTACATACAGAAAATACCCGGCCAGCTGTATGGCAACAAGAAAAAGCAAAATCACTGCTTCCGCAATCTGGCGCCTGCGGTATCTTCCCTTCTCCTTTTTTTGTCCGCAGGAAGCCTTCATCCGGGAAAGCATATCTCTGACAATCCCTCTGCCGACAAAAAGAGACACAAGACTGCACACCAGCAAAAGCCCTGCCAGCAGCCTGCAGTAAAAGGAAAATCCGCCGCTTAATTTTATCGTCATACAGGAAGCAACAGCTCCCAGCACAAAGCAGACCAGCAGCCCGCTCATATAGCACTCGGTCAGTGTGATGCCATCCCGATTCTTTTTCAGCCGCAAAAGGCCTGCTCCCGGCAACAGGGGAAGCAGTGCACAAAGCAGAAATCCTGTCATGGTTCCTCCGACATCCTAACAGCCTGTTTACAGATATTGAGTTTCCCCCTTATCTTCCAGCCGTTCCACGATATGTTTTACATCCTGTGCCCGGTCGCTGGGACAGACAAGGAGTACGCCATCCCCTTCCACCACAATCAGATCCTTCACGCCGATCAGGGCAACCAGCTTATCCCTGCTGTAGCTGATACAACCTGATGCATCAAGGCAGATCTGCGCCCCGCAGGCCCTGGTATTGCCGTCCGCATCCCGGGTGTGCAGCTTTGCCAGTGCATCCAGGCTTCCCACATCACTCCACCCAAAATCTCCTTCCAGCATGTATACATCGTCCGCACGCTCCATAATGCCATAATCTACGGATATTTTAGGAATGCCGGGATAAATCTCTGCTATTGTTTCTTTTTCTTTCTCTGTCCCCATACTGTCCCCGATCTTCACAAGACACTCATAAATATCGGGAAGCAGCTTCTCAAACTGCCCAAGGATCACGGATGCTTTCCAGACAAACATCCCGCTGTTCCAGAGATAGGAGCCGCTGTCCAGATAGTCTCTGGCCGTATCAGCATCCGGCTTCTCTACAAATTCTTCCACTGCATAACATGGCAAAGCCCCTTCCCCGCACGCAGTCTCCTGGCCGTATCCGGTGCTCCCGCGCCTGATATAACCATATCCGGTAGAAGGAAATGCCGGCCGGATCCCAATGGTAAGCAGTACATCCTTTTGTTCCGCTATCGTCATGGCCTGTTCCAGCACCTTCCGGAATCCCTCTTCCTCCTGGATATAATGGTCGGAAGCAAAAATGCCCATTACACCGTCGCCATACTTCCGGACAATTTCCATGGCCGCATAACCGATACAGGCCGCTGTATTTCTGGCAGCGGGTTCTGCCAGGATATGATCCTTTTTCAGGCGTCCCGCCGCTGCCGTGTAAGTCAGATCCGCATGCGCCTCATTTGTCACCACAAAAATATCTTCGGCCGGAATTACCGGAATCAGACGGTCTATTGTCTCATTGACCATGATATCCTTACCTGTCAGATTCAGAAACTGTTTGGGCAGCTTCTTTCTGCTCAGCGGCCAGAACCTCGTGCCGCTCCCGCCTGCCATGATAATACCATATCGCTTCATATGTCTGCCTTCACTTTCCCATTCTCGCGTCACTTACATGTTCCCGGAACCAGTCATACGCCAGTTTCACGCCCTCTTCCAGTTCTGTCTTATGTCTCCAGCCAAGTCCGTGAAGTTTTGACACATCTGTCAGTTTCCTCGGCGTGCCGTCGGGCATCTCCTGATTCCATACAATCTCACCTTCATAACCAACCGTCTTTTTGACAAGCAGCGCCAGTTCCCGGATGGAAAGCTCCTTTCCCGTCCCGATATTCACATGCTGCTCGCCGCTGTAATGTTCAAGCAGATACACACAGGCATCCGCCATATCATCCACATAGAGAAACTCACGCAGCGGCGCACCACTGCCCCACAATTCCACGAATGGCGCCCCGGATACTTTGGCTTCATGAAATTTGCGTATCATGGCCGGCATGACATGAGACCCCTCCAGATCATAATTATCATAGGGACCATACAGATTGGTAGGCATACAGCTGATAAAATCATCCCCATACTGCCGTTTGTAAAATCTGCACATTTCCAGTCCGGCGATCTTTGCTATGGCATACGCCTCATTCGTCTCCTCCAGCGGCCCTGTCAGCAGCGCATCCTCCGGGATCGGCTGCGGCGCCATTCTGGGATAAATGCAGGTACTGCCCAGAAAGAGCAGCTTTTTCACATGGTAGTCGTGACTGCATTTGATGACATTGCACTGGATCTGCATATTACTGTAGGCAAAATCCGCCGGCGCAGTCTGATTGGCATTGATTCCGCCCACCTTGGCCGCCGCCAGCACTACGACATCCGGCCTTTCTTCTTCAAAAAACGCCCGCACCGACGCCTGCTCCGTCAGCTCCAGCTCCCGGTGCGTGCGTCCGATCACATTTTCATATCCCTGTTTTTTCAGACTGCGGACAATGGCGCTGCCCACCAGCCCTCTGTGGCCTGCTATATAAATCTTATCCTGTTTTTCCATCTGTCTTCCTCATTCTGCCTTTGTATCTGCCTCTTCTGCCCCACCGCTGCTTTTGCCATGCCGTGCCCGATACGTTTCGCAGTCCATACCCGCCACAATTTTCATATCACTGTCCATCATCATGGCAACGAGCGCCCGGAAATCGACTCTGCGTTTCCAGCCCAGTTCCCGCTCTGCTTTTGCCGCATTCCCCCAGAGATATTCGACCTCTGCGGGACGGTAAAATTCCGGATTCACATCCACAAAAACCCTGCCGCTCTCTGCGTCAATTCCTTTCTCCTGGATCCCTTCTCCTTCCCAGCGGATAGAGATTCCCAGCTGCCCAAAAGCGGCTTCCACAAACTCCCGTACCGTATGCGTCTCATTCGTGGCAAGCACATAATCACCCGGCTTATCCTGCTGCAGCATCAGCCACATCCCTTCCACATAATCCCCCGCATACCCCCAGTCACGCTTGGCGTTCATATTGCCGAGAGACAGCTTCTCCTGCCTGCCCGAAACAATTGCCGCAATCGCCAGCGTAATCTTCCTGGTCACAAAATTCTCCCCTCTTCTGGGAGATTCATGATTGAACAGAATCCCATTGCAGGCATACATATGATAAGACTCTCTGTAATTAACCGTAATCCAATAGGAATACAGCTTCGCCACCCCATAGGGACTCTTGGGATAAAACGGTGTCTCCTCACTCTGCGGCGCCGTCTCCGGCAAACCGCCGAACAGCTCCGACGTGGATGCCTGATAATATCTGCAGTTCCCGCCGTTCACCCGGATGGCCTCCAGCAGTTTCAGTGTGCTCGTCCCTGTCGCCTCTGCCGTATATTCCGGTACTTCAAAGGAAATCCCCACATGAGACTGCGCCGCCAGATTATACACTTCCGTAGGACGGATCTCCGCGATCAGGCGCATCAGATTACTTGAGTCCGTCGTATCTGCAAAGTGCAGAAAGAATTTGATCTTATAATAATCGGAAGCGATCAGATGGTCAATCCTGTCCGTATTGGATATACTGTGTCTGCGGATCAGCCCGTGCACCTCATATCCCTTTTCCAGCAGAAATTCCGCCAGATAGCTTCCGTCCTGACCGGTAATTCCGGTAATGAGCGCTACTTGATTCATACATATTCTCCTTATATCTTATGATTTGATTCCTTTCCCTTCCAAGTTTCGGTATTTTTTTCCATACTTTTTTGTAGTATACCAGTACTTGACGTCAGTTGACAAGAGGGTGATTACTTATTTAAGATGTTCAAATCAGCTGAAATTATAACAGCACTTGAATATTCCCCAAAATCGTAGTACACTGATAAGAAATTCTGTCAACAGACAGAATCATGCAAACGCAACATAACATACCCGGAGGGAAGAATGAACTTTTTCAGAGGAATCGCTGCAAATGAATTTTTTATATCCGCCGCGCTGGGCTGGCTGGTGGCACAGATTTTAAAAACGCTGATCCATACGGCACTGACGAAAACTTTCGTGGCAGAGCGGATGGTCGGGAGCGGCGGTATGCCCAGTTCTCACTCTTCCACGGTCTGCGCACTCGCCACTTCCACCTGCCTGCAGTTTGGCAGCAACAGTTTCGAATTTGCCATTGCCGCTTTTTTTGCCATTGTCGTCATGTATGACGCCATCGGGGTCAGACGGGAAACGGGGATCCAGGCAAAAGTATTAAATGAGATGATGGATCTGTTTTCTCATATGGGAAAGGATGTCAGCATGGAAGAGAAACTGAAGGAATTTGTAGGCCATACGCCTCTTCAGGTTCTGGCCGGCGCGATCCTTGGAATGGCGATTGCCTTTGTGGTCAACGGCTTTTATTAAATATGACAGGACGGTTTTATGATCAGACACAAAAAAGTATCGGCTGTTATCATTTCTTTTATACTGTTGTTTCTCTTTTTTTTGATGCAGTACCACACTGTCACGCCTCTGGCTAACAGCTCCAATATCACTGCGGCATTTTCTTTTTCTCTGGAAAATGGATTTTATCAGGATGATATTGAGGTGGAACTGCTGCTCACGCCTTCCTACTCAGGGCAGCTTCAGATCCATTATACCCTGGACGGCAGTACGCCGGACGCTTCCTCTCCTGTTTATACAGCGCCCTTTTTCTGGCAGGCGGAAGATGAGATCCGTTCCGTTACCATCAAAGCAGTTGTCTGTGATCAGGCACACGAAGTGATCGGAGGCCCTTATACGGCAACTTATTTTCTGAAGAAAAATATTGACGTCTGGAGCAACGCGCTGGTCGTTTCCATTACCGCGGATGCGGACGGGCTCTTTTCTCCGGAACGCGGAATCCTCTATCCCATGAGTGACTGCGGCCCTGCGCAGGAGGACTGGGAGTGGTTTAAAGAGCAGAACTGCAAGCAACGCGGAGAGGACTGGGTGAGGCATGCCCATATGGATGTCTTTGAAGCAGACGGCACCAATGTGATCAGCCAGAATATCGGTCTGTGCGTGGACGGGGATCATGGCTCCATGACCCACTATCCTTATTCCCTCAAGGTACTGGCCGGAACAGAATATGACAGTGCACACCCCTCTTTTACCTATGATATCTTCCGTTATTATAATACAAAAGGAACACCGTTTCCCCATATTCAAGACTTTAACAATATGGTTTTCCGCAACGGCGGCAATGAATATAATGCCGGCATTTCCGACCCGGAACAAAGGGGGACAATGCTGCGCTGGAACATCGGCAGCCGTCTGGCAGATGAGGCAGGCTTTATGACGGCAGGCGCCCGGCCGGCCATCGTTTTCCTGAACGGGGAGTTGTATGGTGTGACTCAGCTTCAGGATACTTATAACAAACACAATACCGGAACAAAGACCCGGTTAAACAAGGCCAGTCTGCAAATCTGGAAAAATTCCGAACGTGCCTGTACAAGATCCGGCGGTTATGAGGATTTGTACTACAGCTTTCCCGATCTGTGCGCCTCCCCGATTCTTTTGCCGGAAAATCAGGCAAAGCTGGAAGAGCTTGTCTCCATGGATGATATGTTTTCCTATTATGCTTTCGAAGTGCTGGTAAATAATACCGACTATCCGAAAAAGAACTATGCCATCTGGCGTTATGATGACACCCCCCAGGAGGCTCCTTATTCTGACGGAAAGTTTCGTTTTCTGATCAATGATCTGGACTGCACCTGGGATTTCCGGTACGATGATGATCTCTGGACTGCCTATTTTGACAGAGTCAAAGAAGATGGTGTCCTGATGGCTTCTCTGGTACAGGTGGAGCAGTACAGAGACCGTTATCTCAACGCTCTCTGCGATTTGATGAACAGCGGTCTTTTTGACGAGGAGCATCTCGATACGGTAATCAACGAAGCCAATAACGCCTTTAACCTGATCGCTTCCTACTACTATACACCACAGGATGAGGCAAAACGTCAGCAGAATGTTCTGTTACTCAAGGAAAGCGCATTCGCCCGCAAAGGAAAAGTCAGAGGCTTTATTCAGGAAACCTTCCACCCCCTATCACCCTATACCCTGTCGGTCAAAGCGCCGGCTGCCGGTGCATCCATCCGTTTCAGCACCACGGAACTGACTTTGGCCGACGGAGATTTTGAGGGAGAATATTATGGCGACTATCCCATGACACTGTCCTGCACATGCAATGACCATACCTCTTTTATCTGCTGGAAAATCAACGGACAGACCGTGCCTTCCCCGGACGTCACACTTGATGCCTCCCTGATCAGGGAAGGACAGATTCATGTCGAACTGGTGACAGCCCCTTCCGGCTCCGAAGACGGCCTCATCATCAGTGAAATTTATACCGGCCCAGACGGCCCCTGGATCGAACTGTACAATGCTTCCGGCACGGAGCTGAATCTGGACAGATACAGTCTTTCCAATAAAATGCCTTCCCCCATCCTGAAATTTGAGCTGCCGGCACAGATACTGGCTCCCGGGGAAACCTTCGTGGCAGGCATTGACAATACAGGCCTTTTCCGACTGGAACAGGGTATGCCCGTCTATCTGATCACCGAACGGATCGCTGTGGATTCTACTGTGATTCCCGTTATGGCAGAAAGCGAAAGCTATGGCAGATTCGGAGAAACCAATGAATGGCGCTACTATGTATATCCTACAAAAAATGTCATAAATTGAACCATCATAAAATGCCGGCAAAGCGGATACCGCTTTGCCGGCAAAACACACAAAATGGAAGCTACTGAATTCCGTTCGCTTTCATATAGTCTGCCTCGTACTGTGTCACATAGGTAGTCGCTGCCGCACTGTCCTTATATTCGGCAATCAGTTTATTGGCCTCAATATACTCCTCCTTCCACTGACTTGTCTCGGCAACCTTGCCAAGTACCTCACTCCAGTACGCAACCGCTTCATCGCTCATCGACGCAGGGCCTGCCACGCCGCGCCATACAGGTACTTCCACGTTCTCATAATCACCCACCTCGCTCAAAGTCGGGGCATCCGCCAGGTTGCCAGTATAACGCTCGTTCGCCAGAGCCAGTACCGGAATCAGAGAACCCGCCTCCACATATTCGGAAGCCGCAGCCGGCTTGGAAATAACAAGTTCCACATGCCCGCCAAGGGCCGCCGTGATGGCATCTCCTGTGGAGTCATAGGTGATATAAGTAAGCACATCTTCACCAATGCCAAGTTCCGCCAACAGCGCCTGATAGGTAGCGATATCGTCACCTTTGGAACCGCCTATGACAACCTTGGTCCCCGCCTGACAGGCCGCGATAACGTCCGCAAAGGTATCATAGGATGTGTTCTCACCCTTGAACAAGAGCTGTTTGTCCACCGCCATAATGGCCAGGATCCGGAAATTGGAAGAACGATTCTTGGTATTTTGTACCATTGGCATCAGATCTCCGCTGTTAAACGTTAAAAGCTGATAATCAGCATCTTTTTTCAGGGTAGCCACCTCGTTGCGGCCCACTTCGCCTGCACCATCTGTCTTATTTGTCACAACAACGGTCTGACCATTTACCAGATCCTCATTTTTCATAACATCTGCAATCATCCGCGTAAAAATATCAGACCCACCGCCTGCACTGGATGTTACGGTCCAGTTAATGTTTTTCGTCGGGGTAAAGGGGCCTCCGTCGGCTTCCTTCCCGCATCCGGCTACCGTCATGGAAAACGCCATGACACCAACGAGCAGTGCTGCCAAAGTTCTCTTTTTCATACAATCATTCCTCCTATTAGTAGTTCCGCATCTGCCCTTCTGATGCCTGCACCGCAGAGTATCCCCGGTCACTGAAATACTTGTGCCCGGTTTTCCTCTGCGCATCATTCGGCCCGATGCTGTCATGAAATTAAACTATAAGTAACCGCCTGCGTGGTCTTTATCCACCACAGATTATTTTTCAGCTTTCTTCTTCAACAAAAGCGGTCTTACCATCGAGAAGCCTACAATACCTACAAAAATAAGCATCAGTACACATGTAATGGGCCGGGTAAAGAAGATATTGAGACTTCCTCCTGAAATAATAAATGCTTTGCGCATATTGTCTTCCAGAATCGGAGCAAGTACAAACGACAAAAGCATTGGAGCAGAGGGGAAATTGTTCTTGTTCAGCAGATATCCCACCACACCGGAAATAAACATCACAATAACACCATACATAGAGTTGCTCGTGCTGTACGCCCCCACCACACAGACCACTGTGATGATCGGTATCATATATTTGACCGGCACAGACAGAATTCTGATCAGGAACGGAATCACACACAGCCACAATCAAGGTAAACAGGTTCGCCATAAACAAAGAAGCAATCAGTCCCCAGCAAAACTCCGGCTCATTTTCAAACAAAAGCGGTCCTGGAGAAAGCCCCCACATCATCAGACCTCCCAGAAGCACCGCACCCGTTCCCGAACCGGGAATACCAAGAGCAAGAAGCGGTGCGAACGCACCTGCCGCCGCTGCATTGTTGGCTGCTTCGGAAGCCGCGATGCCCTCGATGGCGCCTGTTCCCAGCTCTTCCTCACTTTTGAATTTTTTCTGTATTGCATACCCCATAAAAGAACCGGTTGTAGCCCCTGCGCCCGGCAATACGCCTACAAAGGTTCCCAGAAAACCCGAGCGAAGCGCCGGAGGCAGCAGCCTTTTCAAATCATGCCCTGTCAGGACAGAACCCCGAATAGACAGCTTCGTATCCTTGTCTGCATTCTTTGCCCGTTTTTCATTATCAGAATCGCGCTCGTTGATCAGATTAATGACCTGTGCAAAACCGACCGCACCGATGACGAACGGTGTAAACGGAATCCCTCCCAGCAGATACATATTACCAAACTCATACCGGGGCGCCCCAGACAGTGTATCCATGCCCATGCTGGCCAGCAGGATGCCAAGCGCAGTGATCACCAGTCCTTTGACAGGATTCTCTCCCACCAGCCATGAAATAGACGTCATGGCTATTAAAAGAAGTGCTGTCATCTCAGAAGGCCCAAATTTCAGCCCCAGATTCGCAAGCCCAGGCCCCATAAAGGTCAGGATGACCATACCGATAATGCCACCGACAAAGGAAGCCGTATTGGCTGTCATCAGAGCCTGTCCCGGGCGTTTGCGTTTCGTTGCCATCGGATACCCGTCCAGTGTTGTCACAACCGCCGGGGAATCACCGGGAATATTCAAAAGAATGGCACTGAATGCACCGCCATACATATTGGAATAATACAGCGCGCCGAGCATAATAATAGCTGTCGCCGGATTGAATTTATAAGTGAGAGGAAGCAGAAGGGCAACCCCGGCCAGAGAGCCGATGCCGGGCATAGCACCTACAACCAGTCCCAGAACTGCTCCCAGCAGGCATGCCCCTATATTCATAGGCGTCAGCGCTGTCCCAAATCCCTGAAAAAGCATTGCAAAATTTTCCATATGTACATCCTCCTACCGCAGCATCTCAAGCATTCCCCACGGGAACTGCACCTGCAGCCAGCCGGCAAATACTCCCAGAACAATAACCGCAACGATGAGCTCAATGATGATGATATCTTTCCACGGTGTTCCTTTTTCTATTACCTTCAGCCAGAACAATACATAGAGAAATACCATGGGAATCAATCCGACCAGAAACGTCCCCGCAATCAACGATAAACCGCCCCCGATGACCATCAGTTCATTTTTGTTGTAATTCGGCTGCTCTTCTTCCTTCAGTGTCTGAAAAAACGCCGCAATACTGGCAATTACCAATACAATTGCAATAATGCTCGGAAAAAATCCCGGTTTTGGCTCTTTATCCCAAAAGCCAAGCTGTGTAAATCCGATCACAGCAAATACAACACCAATCAGAGCCGTCGCAAGCGGAATCAGCTGCTTAGATCCTATTTTTTTCATATCAAACTTCCACCACCTTTTATGTATTTTATTTATTCCAACAGCGCTACTGTACTTTTATAACAGGCAATTTTCATGCCATCTCTCTTATCCGCTGTAATTTTGTATATATGATACAATTACATCGGTTTCTTTTTGTGAAAAATGTCTGTTTAGATTGATTGTCCTTTATTTTTCCCTGACAATCTCCGTCTTTATTCCACAGATACTCAATATATGTTTCATATTTGTTTACTGCCTCTCTTTTTGTTTCAAAATGTTTCCGATTCCCCATAGGCAGAAAAATTGCAAGCCCTCAAAATAACAGACCGGCAAAGCAAGGTATTCACGCTTTGCCGGCGTAAGACTTATCGCCAACTCTGAATCATTTCATTTGATCATGTTCTCCGTTATATCATCACCAGACAGACAAAAGTACACTCTGCTCTGTCTCCGCGCAATCCTGTACGGAAATTTTTTTATATGCGCAGCAAGTGCGCAGTCCTGAGGAAAGGTTGTTGAGACTATACCTGTAAAATAAAAAAGAACCCTGACTGATAGGATTCTTTTTCATCACCGATTATGGATTCAGATTGTTTACGATCTCCCGTCCAATGCTTTCATATAAGATGGGCGCCTTTTTCACATCTTCCAGACGATAACAATTACGCCCGTCCATAACAATAGGCTTGCGCATGAGCTTCGCGTATTTATTTATATCCAATTCTTTTACCTCTTTCCATTCGGTAAAAATAAAACAGATATCTGCATCCTGCAGTGCCTCCTCCACGGTATCAAAATACGTGATATGCTCATCGGAAATACGTTTCTTAAAGTTTTCTGCCCCTACCGGGTCCCAGGCTCTCACGTTGGCGCCATCCTCCAGAAAGACCGGAACGTTCACAAGCGAAGGCGCTTCCCGCAGATCATCAGTCCCTGGCTTAAAGGTCAGTCCCAGCACGGCAATATTGAGACCATTGTAATCCGCATAATATTTCCTTGCCTTTTTGGATAATTTATATTTCTGATTGTCATTGACCTCTATCGCCGCTTTGACGGTTCTCATCTCACAGCCATTCTGCGCCGAGAGATGATGGAGCGCCTTGGTATCTTTCGGGAAACAGGAGCCGCCATAACCAATGCCTGCATGAAGAAACCGCTTACCGATTCTTTCATCAAATCCCATGCCTTTCGCTACTTCTTCCACATTGGCCCCGATGGCCTCGCAAAGATTGGCAATCTCATTCATATAGGAAATCTTCAGCGCCAGAAAATCATTGGAAGCATATTTGATCATTTCCGCACTTCTTCTGTTACATACCATAATGGGTGCGTCAAAATTCTTGTACATTTCCAGCAGTCTGTCCTTGGCAAAATCATCATTTACCCCTAATACGATACGTGATGCATGCATGGTATCCGGTACCGCCGTCCCCTGTGCCAGAAATTCCGGGTTGGAAGCAACATGCACCCGCAATTCCAGAGGATTTTCATTCAGCAGACGCTCTACTTCATCATTGGTCCCAATGGGAACGGTAGATTTCACGATCACAACACATTCCTTACTGATGCTGGCAGCGATCTGACTTGCCACACCAAATACATATGCAAGATTGGCAGAACCATCCCTTTTCTCCGGAGTACCTACGGCAATAATAATCACATCCGCATCCACATACGCCTTTTGATAATCTGTCGTAAAATACAGATGATCCATATTTTTAACCATCAGTTCTTCCAAACCAGGCTCATAAATGGGAGATTTCCCACTCTCCATCATCCTGACTTTGTTCTCATCCACATCCACACATGTCACTTCATGTCCATGCTCAGACAGGCAGACCCCTGTCACAAGTCCCACATATCCTGTTCCTGCTACGGCTATTTTCATCCTGCACTCTCCCTGCTTTTCTTTTGATTTCCACGGTTATCACGCACCTATTTTGCACTGTCTTATCGTTAGATGTTGCTGCTGTCGGAGCGATCTGCCCGTAGTATATAATTTCAGACAATACGCTCATTATAATATATCCTGCCCGTTTTTTCAATAATTAACCATTTTGTTTCACGACAAACTCATGAATGAATAAACTGCAACCATTTCGTTCATTCAGCAGGACAGAAGCGGAAAAAGTCTCTGATAAGATATCTTTTGGCACAAGTATGCCATCCCGGCTGCTCACCTTGCGAAAGGTATTAGCGCATCTTGCCGCTGCGTCTCTGCCTGCAATTTCCGGACATGAATGTCCGGAAAAGGCCGACCTGCACCCGGATGGCGCATAGAGGTCTTTTGCACGCCTGCCTATATCCGCTGCCGCTGCCACAGCGCTTAAAACCACGTATGTCTGCAGCCCGGTGGGCAGCCAGGGTGGCATACCTTCTGCCAAAAGCCATGATCCTGTCTGAACTTTTTCAGTTTCTCTCCTTCCTACATGTTATGTTCACAATTTATTTACTCATGCGTTTGTCGTGATTTTGTTTCCATGACAAACACATGAATAATAATATTATAAAATGACCGTATTCATCTACTTCTTTGTAAGCGGTAGAGCTACCGTTCACGCCGGGATCATGGAATCACAAGCAGAAATGGAGTTTAAATCCACTCCCTCTATGCAGAGGGAGACGTGGGCTTGATGGCGATATGTTGACGGCTCTTTTTGTTTAAATCCACTCCCTCTATGCAGAGGGAGACCATTATATCGGTATCAGGAACCTTTATTTCTGGCGTTTAAATCCACTCCCTCTATGCAGAGGGAGACGTATTCATTCAAATATGTTCCGATGTGTTGGAATGTTTAAATCCACTCCCTCTATGCAGAGGGAGACTGAGATAGGAGTGATATAATATGGCATTTGTAAAGTTTAAATCCACTCCCTCTATGCAGAGGGAGACAGGATTGTACATTCCCACTTACTAAATCACTATGTTTAAATCCACTCCCTCTATGCAGAGGGAGACGACAAGACAAGGTCTTTGGTGAAGCTACTATGACGTTTAAATCCACTCCCTCTATGCAGAGGGAGACCAGGCACAGGGCGGACTTCCGGCACAAGGGGGAAATGTTTAAATCCACTCCCTCTATGCAGAGGGAGACACACAAGGTTGTTTCTAATTCTCTGTTATCTGCGTTTAAATCCACTCCCTCTATGCAGAGGGAGACTAAATTCAATCCGGTTGAAATTCCGAGCCATAATGTTTAAATCCACTCCCTCTATGCAGAGGGAGACGAATATGACCGCATGTCATATCAACTGACGCAGAGTTTAAATCCACTCCCTCTATGCAGAGGGAGACGGTGTTGCTGTATGGGTTCTTTATGTACACGAATGTTTAAATCCACTCCCTCTATGCAGAGGGAGACGGGACAGCGGCGGTAAGAATGTTATTTATTTTTGGGGTTTAAATCCACTCCCTCTATGCAGAGGGAGACACGTTTCAATCTTCATTCTCTATATCCTCCTGTGCGTTTAAATCCACTCCCTCTATGCAGAGGGAGACAGGAGCGTTACCGTTTTTTGTGGACTTATGGGGTGTTTAAATCCACTCCCTCTATGCAGAGGGAGACGCTTAAAGAACCTTGAAACTGGCGAAGAGCAGATTGTTTAAATCCACTCCCTCTATGCAGAGGGAGACGATGAGGAATACAAAGAAGCTGGTAGACATTATGCGTTTAAATCCACTCCCTCTATGCAGAGGGAGACTTTATATAGTTTTGCTTTTTCTTCCAGCAATTTGTTTAAATCCACTCCCTCTATGCAGAGGGAGACGAAGTCAGAAATACAATAAATATTATAGATGATGTTTAAATCCACTCCCTCTATGCAGAGGGAGACAATATAGGGAAAAGCAGATTGCAGAGAAAGAAGCGTTTAAATCCACTCCCTCTATGCAGAGGGAGACGCATTTTATCAACTATGATACCAGAATAGAGGTGTTTAAATCCACTCCCTCTATGCAGAGGGAGACGAAGATTGATTTTATTGGAACGGAGGATTAGATATGTTTAAATCCACTCCCTCTATGCAGAGGGAGACCCCGTCCGCTGCGTCTTTCATCGAAACAATCAAGTTTAAATCCACTCCCTCTATGCAGAGGGAGACTGCATTGAAGCGATAAGGATATGGGCGAGAGAAGTTTAAATCCACTCCCTCTATGCAGAGGGAGACTCCGGGGCATATACAATTACCCAAAGTATTATTGGTTTAAATCCACTCCCTCTATGCAGAGGGAGACAATATGACGCTGAGAACATGAAACAATATAGTGTGTTTAAATCCACTCCCTCTATGCAGAGGGAGACCAGATGGGAACCAGATTATTGATCCGTCATTAAGTTTAAATCCACTCCCTCTATGCAGAGGGAGACTATCCATGTCATAGGCTGTACGCTGTTCAGAAATGTTTAAATCCACTCCCTCTATGCAGAGGGAGACGGTGAGAGGATAGGGAAAGATAACATGATTAAATACGTTTAAATCCACTCCCTCTATGCAGAGGGAGACGGGAGTTCATGACTCTGGATTACATTTATAATTTTGTTTAAATCCACTCCCTCTATGCAGAGGGAGACAAAAGGGAATCAATAGAAAGATGGTTCACTGGTGTTTAAATCCACTCCCTCTATGCAGAGGGAGACTATATGTTTCCTCTGTACTCTCCATCATTCGGATAAGTTTAAATCCACTCCCTCTATGCAGAGGGAGACAAACGATAGCAATTAAGGCTGCTTGGCATAAGCAGTTTAAATCCACTCCCTCTATGCAGAGGGAGACGGAATAATCAAGTGGTTATCCTTTTCTTACTTCCGTTTAAATCCACTCCCTCTATGCAGAGGGAGACCAAACGATAGCAATTAAGGCTGCTTGGCATAAGCGTTTAAATCCACTCCCTCTATGCAGAGGGAGACGCAATTCAAAGTTGAGTTTTCAAAGTCTGGTATGTTTAAATCCACTCCCTCTATGCAGAGGGAGACCAGATGGGAACCAGATTATTGATCCGTCATTAAGTTTAAATCCACTCCCTCTATGCAGAGGGAGACCATATAATCTGGTAGAATGGTACAGGGTGGACACGTTTAAATCCACTCCCTCTATGCAGAGGGAGACTGTGCACACTTATTTAAAGCAGACTGTTATGTTATGTTTAAATCCACTCCCTCTATGCAGAGGGAGACGCTCAGATTGGGACTGAAAATTAAGTACATGAACGTTTAAATCCACTCCCTCTATGCAGAGGGAGACAGGAAATGCAGGGCGTAAACCCACAAGATAAAATGTTTAAATCCACTCCCTCTATGCAGAGGGAGACGAGAACTGAAAATCATTGAGGACAATGGGCTTGAAGTTTAAATCCACTCCCTCTATGCAGAGGGAGACCAATCAGGTATATGTAAGCCAAACAACAAAGAAGGGGTTTAAATCCACTCCCTCTATGCAGAGGGAGACTGTCCCTGACACTAACTGTATAAATGTCGAACTGTTTAAATCCACTCCCTCTATGCAGAGGGAGACGATATGCTACTTGGGTTTAACACCGAAAACGAAGTGTTTAAATCCACTCCCTCTATGCAGAGGGAGACCTCTCACACCGTTTGCGGTTTAACCAACGGATCGGTTTAAATCCACTCCCTCTATGCAGAGGGAGACGGGCTTTTTTACCCGGCAGATCTTCGGTTTTGGCGTTTAAATCCACTCCCTCTATGCAGAGGGAGACCATCTTTCTATTGATTCTCTTTTGTCAGCATCAATGTTTAAATCCACTCCCTCTATGCAGAGGGAGACTTGTGCGGACAAGAGGCGCACGTAGGAATTCCAATGTTTAAATCCACTCCCTCTATGCAGAGGGAGACGGTAGTAAGTAACAAACACGAATTAGGACAACTTGTTTAAATCCACTCCCTCTATGCAGAGGGAGACGACGCGTAAGCCTATAGGGATATAGCAGCAGACCGTTTAAATCCACTCCCTCTATGCAGAGGGAGACTGCTATCTGGAGGCCGGGCGCAGGAGATTGCAGAGTTTAAATCCACTCCCTCTATGCAGAGGGAGACATATTATATGTTGGCGGGACAGTTAATGGGATAGTTTAAATCCACTCCCTCTATGCAGAGGGAGACGCTTGTATATGTGATATACAAAAGTCGTGATGTGTTTAAATCCACTCCCTCTATGCAGAGGGAGACACAGACGGCCAGAAGGTACTCGCGGAGGAGAAAAGTTTAAATCCACTCCCTCTATGCAGAGGGAGACGCAGATTTTTCAGGGCTTGATCGACTTTATAACGTTTAAATCCACTCCCTCTATGCAGAGGGAGACATTGCTGCCTCAATTCATGCGAGGAGACGAGGCGTTTAAATCCACTCCCTCTATGCAGAGGGAGACGGGGCTTTTTTACCCGGCAGATCTTCGGTTTTGGGTTTAAATCCACTCCCTCTATGCAGAGGGAGACACGAGTGAGAGCTTTTCAGACAATAAGCCGGAAAAGTTTAAATCCACTCCCTCTATGCAGAGGGAGACGCAAGTGAAATACATTGTTAGAGTAGCAATGAAGTTTAAATCCACTCCCTCTATGCAGAGGGAGACGTTCATCAGGTCGCTTGTCGGGTTTGCTGTCTCCAGTTTAAATCCACTCCCTCTATGCAGAGGGAGACTTCCGATCAGTGTCAGAAGGGCCTCGTGTACCATGTTTAAATCCACTCCCTCTATGCAGAGGGAGACCTCCTCCTTTTCTTTACATTGCAGAGTCGAGGTGTTTAAATCCACTCCCTCTATGCAGAGGGAGACGAGTAGTCAGCGCCCAGCACTTTGTCAGCAAGGGCAGTTTAAATCCACTCCCTCTATGCAGAGGGAGACGTGTTGATAGCTCATTCTGTAATCACTCCTTTATAGTTTAAATCCACTCCCTCTATGCAGAGGGAGACTCCATCATCTTCGTTTCGTTCTGCGAATTTATCCAGTTTAAATCCACTCCCTCTATGCAGAGGGAGACGCAACCATTACGCCCGATCGCATAGAAAAGAGGCGTTTAAATCCACTCCCTCTATGCAGAGGGAGACACTTTTGCAGCGCCGCGAGTTGCGCCTCTTTGTCGTTTAAATCCACTCCCTCTATGCAGAGGGAGACGGGCTTTTTTACCCGGCAGATCTTCGGTTTTGGCGTTTAAATCCACTCCCTCTATGCAGAGGGAGACGCGAAACGGTCCATTTTCCACATGAGAACACAGTTAGTTTAAATCCACTCCCTCTATGCAGAGGGAGACGCGGATCTGTGAATTGTTCGTCATAAATAGAGAGTTTAAATCCACTCCCTCTATGCAGAGGGAGACGAGATAAGCGGCGGTTTTTCTCAGCCCATTGCGGTTTAAATCCACTCCCTCTATGCAGAGGGAGACAGCTCATAACCGCTATTTTGCCGCCGATTACGCGTTTAAATCCACTCCCTCTATGCAGAGGGAGACCGCGGGCACTTTTTACCTTGTCGATCATGCTCAAAGTTTAAATCCACTCCCTCTATGCAGAGGGAGACAATTACCGCAACCGCCGACCGCCTTATTTGGAAATTGTTTAAATCCACTCCCTCTATGCAGAGGGAGACGCGGAAAGAATGGGAAATATCTGGAAGCAAAAGGGTTTAAATCCACTCCCTCTATGCAGAGGGAGACGAAGTCCAAGTGGTTTCCAACAACGGATAATATCGTTTAAATCCACTCCCTCTATGCAGAGGGAGACGTCGCAGACGCATCCGCGGAGGCCGCAGAAAGACTGTTTAAATCCACTCCCTCTATGCAGAGGGAGACGGCTTTGTATCGTCTTTCTTCAACATCTTTGAGCGTTTAAATCCACTCCCTCTATGCAGAGGGAGACTGCGGTATGTCAGTTCTTTCTAACGCCTCTTTCCGTTTAAATCCACTCCCTCTATGCAGAGGGAGACAAATATGGCTGAGTAGTATAATGGTGCCCGGGTTGTTTAAATCCACTCCCTCTATGCAGAGGGAGACGGCGGTACAGAGGTTACAGTGTCCGGCGATACAATCGTTTAAATCCACTCCCTCTATGCAGAGG
Source organism: uncultured Lachnospiraceae bacterium (assembly GCA_910587155.1). GTDB lineage: Bacteria > Bacillota > Clostridia > Lachnospirales > Lachnospiraceae > VSOB01. The sequence goes on along the minus strand of CAJULA010000003.1, from coordinate 40,582 downwards.
GAGACGTTCTTAATATCCTTGATAATGTCTACCATCTTGTTTAAATCCACTCCCTCTATGCAGAGGGAGACAAATATTGATCGTATGTCTACCATCTTCTATTGCGTTTAAATCCACTCCCTCTATGCAGAGGGAGACGCAGTATGTTTTGTTATTGTAATTTCTGATATATATGTTTAAATCCACTCCCTCTATGCAGAGGGAGACTCCTTTAAGGTCTGATGGTGTGTACGGGCAATCGTGTTTAAATCCACTCCCTCTATGCAGAGGGAGACCATTTCACTCGTATACCTGTAAAAACCCAGAATGTGTTTAAATCCACTCCCTCTATGCAGAGGGAGACGAACCCATAAGGGATTGCGCCGCCTTGTCAGAATGTTTAAATCCACTCCCTCTATGCAGAGGGAGACGCACAAATGCACAGACTGATTATTACCGATTTTGTTTAAATCCACTCCCTCTATGCAGAGGGAGACCAGGCACATGCAGCATGGTCATAAGCGGAGTCACGTTTAAATCCACTCCCTCTATGCAGAGGGAGACAATGAGGTTTTGGTGGATATTGACGATATGAAAGTCGTTTAAATCCACTCCCTCTATGCAGAGGGAGACCAACTCGGAATAAAAAGTCCGGCTACATTAAGGCGTTTAAATCCACTCCCTCTATGCAGAGGGAGACACATCTGTTTCATCATGCCATGCACGCCAGACATGTTTAAATCCACTCCCTCTATGCAGAGGGAGACTTTATGAAGTTGGAGAAATTATAAAAACAAAGAACGTTTAAATCCACTCCCTCTATGCAGAGGGAGACGGATTCCATTGATACTTTCTACCTATTCCCTGGGAAGTTTAAATCCACTCCCTCTATGCAGAGGGAGACATTGTCATACTCAATTTTGTAATCAAGCATTTGCGTTTAAATCCACTCCCTCTATGCAGAGGGAGACTTACAATGCGGTATCGCCGTGAGGTCGGATAGTGGTTTAAATCCACTCCCTCTATGCAGAGGGAGACAAAAGGGAGGATATGGGAATGTGTGAATATTGTGTTTAAATCCACTCCCTCTATGCAGAGGGAGACCAAGCACGTCAAAGACAAGCACATGACCGGGGAAGTTTAAATCCACTCCCTCTATGCAGAGGGAGACTAGATGGTATGTTATATCATCCGCAATATCAAAATGTTTAAATCCACTCCCTCTATGCAGAGGGAGACATATGTAGGCACTGAATATAATCAAAGACAGGAACGTTTAAATCCACTCCCTCTATGCAGAGGGAGACGTGGAATGGCAGGAGATACGCCATGAGCCTTAACGTTTAAATCCACTCCCTCTATGCAGAGGGAGACACATATCCTCCTATAATTCCTTTCCTACGGTCACGTTTAAATCCACTCCCTCTATGCAGAGGGAGACAAATATTGATCGTATGTCTACC
>CAJULA010000003.1:0-39040 GCA_910587155.1 uncultured Lachnospiraceae bacterium | reverse complement strand
ATCTTCTATTGCGTTTAAATCCACTCCCTCTATGCAGAGGGAGACGAATGCTTCTTTATTTTCCACAAAAGGCTGTATAGTTTAAATCCACTCCCTCTATGCAGAGGGAGACAAAACGCAGTATGTGCGTATGTGGGAGCGGATCATGTTTAAATCCACTCCCTCTATGCAGAGGGAGACTCCGTCATACTGTGCCATAATCCACCTCAAAACGTTTAAATCCACTCCCTCTATGCAGAGGGAGACTTTCCTCCGGCTCTGAATCCATATCGTACACAGCGTTTAAATCCACTCCCTCTATGCAGAGGGAGACAATGAAAGGAGTATAACATGGCAAACGACAGAACGTTTAAATCCACTCCCTCTATGCAGAGGGAGACGAACTGTATCTGAAACTGTATCACAAAATTCAGGAGTTTAAATCCACTCCCTCTATGCAGAGGGAGACTCACAAGGTGGGCTGTCGCTGTCTTCTGCATCGTGTTTAAATCCACTCCCTCTATGCAGAGGGAGACATAAAGGTCGCAAACCACAGGATTGACGATCTGGAGTTTAAATCCACTCCCTCTATGCAGAGGGAGACGCCTTGATGATTCCTCCCATGCTTTTTCCGATGGGTTTAAATCCACTCCCTCTATGCAGAGGGAGACGAGACTCTTGTGTCTTCCATCCAAATCAGCGGAGTTTAAATCCACTCCCTCTATGCAGAGGGAGACACATAGCCTATATAATGGACGCTATGGCCGTTATGTTTAAATCCACTCCCTCTATGCAGAGGGAGACGGTTTTGCATTGCCTGTATGCGAAGAAACGCAAGGTTTAAATCCACTCCCTCTATGCAGAGGGAGACGGAAATCCTTTCGATAGCAGAATATCGGCTTTCATGTTTAAATCCACTCCCTCTATGCAGAGGGAGACGCTTATAAAACAGGCATTATCAACCATATTAGAGTTTAAATCCACTCCCTCTATGCAGAGGGAGACCAATTTCAGCAAGGCCTTCAGCTATAGAATCAAAGTTTAAATCCACTCCCTCTATGCAGAGGGAGACATTGAAAGACGGAAAAGGAGTTTACAGCAATGTGTTTAAATCCACTCCCTCTATGCAGAGGGAGACGTCGATGAGGCAGGAAACACAAGCGATTACAAAAGTTTAAATCCACTCCCTCTATGCAGAGGGAGACCGATCATGGAAAAATTTATGGATGAGAAAAAGAGTTTAAATCCACTCCCTCTATGCAGAGGGAGACTAGCCAGAAGATTGGGCAGGGAAGTAGATTTTTATGTTTAAATCCACTCCCTCTATGCAGAGGGAGACGGGCGGTAACTGCAATCAGTGTGGCAACTGCTAAGTTTAAATCCACTCCCTCTATGCAGAGGGAGACGTGCTGTCTGATTCTCATAAAATCACGCGTTTTCTGTTTAAATCCACTCCCTCTATGCAGAGGGAGACAAATCCTTTCGATAGCAGAATATCGGCTTTCATGTTTAAATCCACTCCCTCTATGCAGAGGGAGACGGCAAAAATTACCATTTAAAACTATAACAATCAAAGTTTTTTGTGCACTATAGATAGTTTTCTCTTCCTATTCAATCACAAAGGCTTCTGGATAGTTCATAAACAACATAGTTTTGCACAAAAAGCATAGTTTTTTCAGGTGCGAAACTCACAGGTAATTTATGTCCACTTCACATTCGCACCTGTGTATTCCTTTAAACAATTAGCGTATCTGTCACATCAAATCCGGGGTTGGCGCCAATGTGTTCCACTTTATTTTTATAATGATTCCCTAAATAGTAAAATCTCAGACTGTCCTTCTTTTTATCTATGAGATCTTCCAAAATTGCTTTCACTTCACGACATTTTGCCGCATCCAAATTACACTCAAATACTGAGTTCTGTACTCTTTGACCATAGTTGACACATTGTTTTGCCACTTTGCGCAGCCTTTTACACCCATCAGATGTCTTTGTATCAACATCATAAGTAATCAGTACAAGCAATGGTACGCCTCCTCTCATCTCCTCTTCCCAAATCTTTTACTTCCAGAAAAACGGCGGATATTCATCCAGATCACCCCTGATATATCTGGCCAGGAGCATTGCCTGTACATAAGGAACCAGTCCCCATTCCAACTTTTCATCCAGGAAGGGATGGGTAATGGTTTCTTGCTTTTTTGCCTGCCAGGCTGTTAAGAACGTTTTTCTGGCGTCATCATTCATGACTATGGCGCCATTTTCTTTTCGCAGAAATCCCTGAGGATGTATCATTTTTTTATTGATCAGTGTCAGCACGAACCGGTCACCCATAACTCCTCTCAACTCTTCCATCATGTCAAGTGCCAGAGATTTTCTGCCGGGTTTATCCGTATGGAAAAAGCCTGCATAAGGATCCAGTCCCACAGTTTCCAGAGCACTCGCACACATGGATGCCAGTAACGTGTACGCAAAGGAAAGCATGGCATTTACCTCATCTCCTGGCGGTCTTCTGCTTCTTCCCCCGAAGCGAAAACTGTCTTTTTGCTGTAAGATCAGATCATCAAAACAGGAAAAATAGACAGAAGCCGCCTCTCCTTCTAATCCCCGCAGAACTGCCGCATCCTCACAATCTCTGATTTTTTTGAGCGTTTCCGCCAGAAAGCCGGACTTGTCTTTCAGTTTCGCAACATCCAGACGCAGCGGATAATCTCTTGTCATCCGCTCTAAAAGCCATCGGCAGTTGTATACTTTTCCTGCAATACAGTTCCTGGCAACCAGGATACTCCTTTTGGGATCATCACTGATTCTGAACTGTTCTTTGCGTAGTGTTATATTACCATAAACTTCCCCCGTCACTCTGGCGATAAACCGACCATTGCCGCTGAGAAATGTCAGACCGATATCTCTCTGCGCACAGGCGCCCATCAGTGCAGGGCTCGCCCCTGTATAACCGAATGTCACAATTGCCTCCAGATTATGCAGCGGGATTCTGGCGGCTTCTGTCTCTTTCTCCAGAACCACTACATTTTCTCCATCCAGTGACAGATAACGGCCAGGCGATGTAACATAAAGCGTATTGCGTAATTTTTTCATGATTCCTCCCTCTGCTTTCTAAACACCCGTGCAATCAGATTTGCACTACCATAAATAAACGAGGGCATTTAGGGAAACGCTGATGAAAGCGTTTCCCGCGCCGGATTTGCGCTGCGAAGCAGCATTTTCCTTTGCAAATCCGTGCGCAGTCCTGAGTAAAGGTGAGACTTTTATAGAAAACCTGCTGCCAGCGAATCAGTCATCCGCTCCATGCTCTTCCCGGATATGTACTTCCATATACTTCTGCACAGACCGTTTCTTTCCCAGAACAGGCAGGCATATGTCCTTCAGGGAACAGGCATTACAGCTTTTACTCCATTTTACTCTGGGCGTATATCTGCGGGCAAAATAATCATGCATCTCCCCTGTCACTGTCCTGACTTCCTCCCGCAGCTGCTCTGTCAGCTCTACTGCTTCCCGATGGCGGGTTTCTCCATAGTACAAATAGCCGCGCGGTATATCACAGCAGAGCATCTCTTCCAGACAGATTGCCTGCGCGGCGAGCTGCAGCAGATCCGCATGACTGGTCTTGGGTTTTCCCCGTTTATATTCTACCGGTATGACAGTATAGGTTCCCTCATACCCATGGAGCGAAATGCCACCCTCACTGCGATGAAACTCCACGATATCACATTCGCCGCTGAGTCCGAGTACACGGGAACTCACCGGCATGGCCCGGGAGATCATCACATCGCCCCGTTTCTCTCTGGCCGTTATGGTATGTGCCTTTTCATGCAGAAGCCTTCCCTCCACCGTCCTCACATTTTCCGCCCATTGCAGTTCGATATAGGCCAGAGCCCACTGTCGTCTGCAAAATGTGAAATGCTGGATACCGGACAGCTGCAGATACTCCTCCTCATTATACAAGGTAATATACCTCCGGCTCCACACAGCCCGGATCCTCATAATGAATGACATAATCGCCAAAAGAAGAAGGGCGTTCCGACCTGGGCTCAATCTTCACGCTGCGATGAACTTTTGCGGAAGATACCGCCGGTGTCTTTTCCTCATGCTGCCACCAGTAGAGCCTGCACACCTCCATGCTGCCCTCCGGTCTGGCGGAGGAAGCGTCATTCTCAAACAGGGTTTTCAATGCTTCCTTTAAAAGCTGTGCATCCTCCTGGGAGAATCCGGTCTTTTCCGCAAGCTGCACATTGACGCTCCCTTTTACGACATACAGACCGAATCCGACCCGATGCTTTGTCCCCATTGTATCAGAAGCTTTTCCGTCTTTTTTATCCTCACTGTTCACGCTTTTCGTAATCTGCATACTGATAATGTCCACCGGCTGCACGCTCACGGCCTGATGGATGGAAACCGGCCCCCGTATGCCCAGGGACACTTCCACACCCTTGAAAGCGAACACCTGCCCGAAACTGCGCACATCCATCCATTCCTCACAGGCAAGCCGGATACATTTTTCCCGGCTGGCATTTTTCTTATTGTTAATTTCTTCTTTGAATGGCGCATAGCCGTCCGCACGCGCTTTCAGACTGCCAAATCCATCATCCGCTCTGTCGTCGGACTGTACAAAAATTTTCTGTCCCATATCCTGCCAGCGGTTTCGGATCTTGCGCTTGATGCAGACATCCGAAATCTCACCATACCCCTCATAATTTTCCCGAGGACGATTCCCGTTTAACGGATCTCCGTTGGGATTTGCATTGGAAACCGATACCAATACCAGAAAATCAATCTTACCTTTCAGTTCACTCATCTCAGTTCTCCTTCCATCATGCCTCTTCTTTTTCTTCTGTCTCTTTGTCCGTTTGCGGTTTCATCCGAAAATAGTAGGCCTGATTATGAAATCCCAGCAGATACAGGCCGCTCAGTGACGCATCATTGACATAATCATCCATCGTAAACAGTTCATAAATCTCGTCCATTATCTTCTGGTATCTGATCCGTTCCGGTACATGCAGACGAATCAGATACGGTTCCAGCTTTTCCTCGATCATCTTCCAGGTACGGTAAGGATGCTGGGAAAAAGCGCACATATACCGTTTCGCATTCGTCTGCCGCGCCTCTTCTTTCTCATAGGTGCGATATTCAATCCGGTCTGCCAGCGCCAACAGTCTGCCAAACAGGTAATCTCTTCTGGAGCAGGTTTCATCCAGTGCCATAGTCCATTCCTCCTTATATCTTTTTTTGTATTGCTGTCGTACCAGAGAACAGGCCAGTGACAAGATCCGTTCCCATAAAAAGCGGCTGTCAAAGGACACCGGAGAGGAAGCTCTCCGCACGGCCTGCCACACCATATCTTCCGGTACTTCTCTGCCCTCCAGGATACAGGGCATCCAGCGTTTGGCCACATCCTTGTAGCGCTCCTCTTTTCCCTTGAGGGAAAAATAGCCTTTCTGCTCTGTCCCGTATAAAAGTTCCGCCGCATCCCGGATACCCACCATACCCGTGAACGTATAACGGCCCTTGTCTTTGCTGCTCCTGGTATGGCGCCATTCACACCGCTTATACCAGTCCTCTATCATCTGCAGATAACGGGAAGAGGCGTATCCCTTATATTCCATCATGGCAAGCCTGCCTGTGGTGGCAGCATCAAACGCCATTATTATAGTCCGGGATGACTGCGACAGATTTTTCTCATATCCCTGTATCGCCCTGCGGAATCTGGCTGCCCCAACCGCACCGGTATGATATACCGTTTTCGTTGTAAAGCCAGGTTCCCGATCGGGATCAGCCTCTTCCTGCAGATCAGGTTCCTCGTCAAGACCGGGCTCCTTATCAGCATCAGGCTCCTCACGCAGATCGGGTTCCTCATCCTCATCCATACCATTATTCTGCGGGTCTATGCCTGACATTCCCGCCTCTTGCGTCTCTGCCAGTTCACATATCTCATCCGTTCCCTGCTCCCATCCCGGCATCTCATGCAGGTCTGATTCCCAGGTCACAAAATACAGACTGTCGTAATGACATCCCTGCTTTCGCATAATCCATTTCAGTGCATTATGTACCTTCTGAGAATCCTCATACCCGATGGCAAAGGCCTCTTCTCTGCTGATAAATCTTCCCAGAAAGGTAAAATTGGACGTATCGTTGGCAGAGATCAATTTCGCACCGTCCCCTTCGTGGCGGATCTTCTTAGGCTGCAGATACGAGATCGCCACCTGTTCTCCGGTCAGATAGGAAATCCCTTCTGCGGCCTTATGCGCCCTGCAGAAATCCAGATAACATTTCTGCAGCGTCATGTCTTTCCAGCACTCCGGACTGTAACGCCCGCTCTCATCTTCCAGCATTCCTTCCAGAGACAGGCTGCTGCCGATGATCCGGAAACGGACAAAAGCTTCCGTTTGAGAGACAATCTGTATTTTCACCTTATCGTCCGGCAGGCCGTCTTCTCCGGTACGAATGACGCCGCATCCAATCAGATCTCCCATCAGGGTACTCTTTTGCAAATACCGGTAAACAGCCGTCACCTTTGGATGGCTGTAAGGCGATTCTGACCAGTCTTGTAACTGTTCCATATACAGTTCATGGTTGCGGGAACAGTCCTTTTTTGTCACATACCTGCCATGGTCCCCGGCCAGATATTTCAGATTGTCACACAAAGGATGGGGTTCGATACCGGCCGTTCTGCCGGCTGATTTTTCCGTGACCGGGATCAGCGTCAGCTTATCCTCCTCCGGCACGGTTTCCGCATCCACAAAAGTGCCGTCTTCCTCAATCGTCACGGTAATCTGGGCACTGACCGTTATATGATAGGGCGGCAGCAATATAACACCGTCCTGCCGCCAGCGCCCCGCTTCGGTTTTGTTCTTTTCATACAGATCATATAATTCCATGATCCAGCTGATCTGGCTCATCTTATCTCACCTTCTTTTCAAGGCTTTGTAACAATACAGACAGCCTGCTTTGTTACATGCCATATTTTTGTTACAGACTGCCCGGCAAACATGGCTCACCATCCGGACTATCTGCAAATTCCTGCAGCCCGCTGAAATTTTTGTCTGAAAATATTTTCATCTCCATCTTGTGGAGATGTCTCTTTTCCCTGCATGCCTCCGGCGGCAGAAACGCAATCACACCCTGTTTCATTACCGGCCTCCAAAAGCGGACAGTCATCCTCCCCCGATCCTCATCCAGAATCGCCTCATCCGCATAAGTGATCCCATGGTACATAAATCCAAATGCCACTTCTCCCGGCGCATTGTCATAATATCCGCTGCCGCTGCCAAATATACAGGGCTCCACATAGCCCTGGCATTCCCTCGTTCCCAGAAAGATGTCACGCCTGCCGCCTCGCTCTATCATACGCCGGGCAATGTTATGGTGCTTATGCTCATTGCGGTCCCCGGCCAGCTCCGGGCGGTTTTCATTCCAGACAAAATGCGCCCGCACCTGATAGCAGACATCCTTCAGATACGTATAATAGGACAGTTCATTCCCGCCGTTAAAGGCAATGGGACGAATCGCCTTTGTCTCCGTCTGAATCGGCTTCATCACTCTCAGCTCATCAATAATCCAGCACAGAGTCGGTTTCCAGTAAATACTTTGCAAAATCCCCTTTATCGCTTCATATGTGGGAATCTGATAAGAACACTTTTCTCCTCCTACCCTGGTGACCGGATCGGAAAACAGCGCATACTCGCCGCTGACCTGAAATTCCACCGTATTCCTGTATCCCATCTCTTCTCCTTTCCTTATGTAACAGTCAGACAAACTAACCGGTTACCCTCACAGCATCAGACACTGCATGGGAGCCGCCTCTTCCAATACGCCAATCCCTTTATCATAATATCGTTCCTTCAGAACCGGTATCTGCTCCTCTCCCATCCGATAAATCCCGTCTGCCAGCTTTCGAAGCATCCCTTCAGACAAATGGATGGTATAACGCTGCAGTTTCCTCAGCAACAGCCTTTTTTCCCTGAAATCAGTTTCTTTTTCCAGACTGTCGGTCAATCGTAGCGCTTCGCCATAAGGCGCCACGACATCCATCCCTCCCTTTTCTTCTATCACACAAAAGACATCTCCCGCACTTCTGAATGCCTGCTTCAATTTCACATCCCGACATCCTCCGGCGCACTCGCCATTGGCTGACAACAGATCCACAAGACTGGTATCAATGCCGCCTATACAGACAGAATACCCCATCTCAACCTGTCTGTTGTAAAAATAAAAAGAATAGTATGTCCGTATCGCCTCTTCCGAATCCATCCGGTATGCAAACCGCTCAGGCGCTTTCTCATACAGCTGCAGAAACTGCCCCATGGCTTCCTGCGCTTTCCTGATATCAGGAAGAGAAGAGATATGCTCCTCCTCTGCCGACATGCGGATCAGAAAAACATGTCCCTCTTTTTCTCTGCCATTGCGGTTGCACCTGCCTGCGGCCTGGATCAGATTATCCAGGCCCGCCAGGGAACGGATCACACATCGAAAAGAGAAATCCACGCCGGCTTCCACCAACTGGGTACTGATACAGATAACAGGCTCCTCCGCCTTCAGCTTTGCCCTGATCTCCTTCAGCACATCACTGCGGTGCTCCGCGCACATGTCGGTACTCAGATGATACAACACTCCTGCCACGTTTCCCTGCAGCCGCTCATACACATGCCTTGCACAGGCTTTTGTATTCACAATCAGCAGCACCTGCTTATGCTGCCATGCCTTCTCGCTGACAAATTCTGCCGCCTGCTCTGCGGAAAGGCCGCTGCCGCCCGCCGATATGCAGTTATGATAGGAGACTCGCCAAAACACATTGCCAAAGGAAGAGGCCCCTTTTGTCATCTGCTGATACGGCAGCATCCGGTTCTCTCTGATTTCGGAAAAAAGAGGCTGCGTCGCGCTGCACAGGACAACCGTTGTGTTGCAAACCTCTGTCAGAAAATTGACAGCCATATTAAACATCTGAATCATTCTGACCGGCAGAGACTGTACCTCGTCAAAAAGAATCACACTGTCACAAAGACTGTGAAAGCGGCGTATTTTACTTCTTTTGCCATGAAAAAGGGTATCCAGCAGCTGCACCGCCGTCGTGACAATGACCGGCGTCTCGTCCCAGTTTTCGGTCAGCCTCTCATAGCGCCAAAGCTGCGTCTCATCCTCCGGTATCACATCGCTGTGATGTTCCAAAACCATATCCGGCATCCCCAGCGTATCTCTGATTTCTTTCGCATTCTGTTCCAGAATACTCTTAAAAGGCGCAATATAAAAAATATGCCTTTTATGCCGTGCTTTTGCATGATACAGTGCAAAACGCAGACTGCTCAGTGTCTTTCCGGCTCCGGTGGGAACTGTCAGTTGAAAGATCCCTTCCCCTGTCAGCGCCGCTTCCCGGCACTGATCGGAAATCCTGGTCCGGCAACGTTCTATCTCCCGGCTCTGCGCAAACTGTGCCAGCCGTGATTCCAGATTGTAAATCCCCTGTTCCCAGACCCTCTCTGCCTCTTCCTGACACATACAGGCGGCACTCTCGACACCTGCCATAAAATCCGCCGTATCCCGCCAGTCCGCATCGACCAGACAAGAGAGCAGCATCCGCACACACAGGCCGAGATAAAATTCCGGCTGTCCAAACCTGTATTTGCCGTCATCACCCTTGGAAAAGTCCATGATCTTTCTGGTCAGTTCATTCATATCCCGCTTTGCCTCCCGGCAAAGAACCGCCATGTCCGTTTCCGGAAACCAATTACTTATTAGCTCGCTGCTTTCCCTGACCGCCGTATCTTTGTATTTACCTGCCCGCGCATGCACAAGCGAACTGCCATCAGACAAAGAGACACAGTCAGCAAGGCCATGATGCATATAAATCACGATCTGCATCATCTCCGAAAATCTGGTGTGCGGCGCATATCGCTCCATCACCAGTCCTCCCAAAGTGGCGTGATCCTCCTTTGCCCCAAAACGCTTTCCCTCCTGTCGGACGGATGCCTGAAAATATGCCTGCCATCTGTCCGTATTTTTGCCTGCGTCATGATGCGCCGCCAAAAGCCAGACCCCTTTTTTCAGCAAAGGGATCCGACAATACGCTTTCGCCAGAGCCGCCACATGCTTTGTATGTTCCCGGTTTGTCTGATATTCCTCATCCTCCGGGCGATAATGTGACATATATTCTGCTTCCACGGCAGTCTCCTCTCCTCAGATAACAATTATTTATATGGCAATCGCATATTCTTTTTTGTAAATACTGCCGCCGTCCAGTGCATGTACCTCCGGCTTCTCTTCCAGTACGCCGGTGCATCCCACATTATCGCAGCGTCCGTCCCACGGTTCCAGGCAGACAAACGGCGCTCCCGGTTTTGACCAGATACCCATACTTGGAAAACCGTCACAATACATGGTCACATAAGGACGCCCATCCGGGCGCAGCACGGAAACCTCCGATATCTGCCCCTCATCAAAGATCAGTGCATCCTGATCAAACAGATGCCGACTGATCGGATGACATCCGTTTTTTAATGGAAACAGTACCGTTTCCTCCGGCTTTGCCAGTCCCGTGGCAAGATCAATCAGCACATAGCGCAGACTGTCTTTTCCCGGAAAATACAGTCTGTACTCTGCAGGCTCATCGTCTTCCATCTCCGGCAGGAGGAAGCCCGGATGCCCGCCAATCTTAAAATACATCGTTTCCTCTCCCCGGTTTTCCACCTCCCACAAAATCTGAAGCCTTTTCTCCACAAGCCGGTGTGTCACACGGAGGGCAAAATCAAAGGGATAACGGCTCTTGGTGTCCTCATTTGCCGTAAGCTCATGAATGATAAAGTCAGTTCCCTTTTCCACAACTGTAAAAACCATATCCCTGGCAAAACCGTGCTGTCCCATTTGATATGTCTGTCCGCCATATACATATGCATTCCCGGCACTTCGTCCCACAAAGGGAAATAAGATCGGCGTACGGCGGTTCCAGAACTCCGGTCTGCCGTCCCATATCATCTGTTCTCCGCTCTCCCGATTCCAGAGTTCCCAGAGCTCGGCACCTTTGTCATTAATACTGACTGTCATAAACTGATTTTCGATTGTCTGCAATGATTCCATTTTTCCGTCCTCCTATTTTAAGTTCCGCATCCCTATTTTTACTACCATCAGTATAGCAGAAGTCATCCATGTTTCAAGCCATTATCCTCAAAACTGTTAATAAAAATGGATTTTTCTGACAGAACGTGGTATACTATCGTCGTAAATATATCTGAATTTTGAAATACCATTATGGCAGCAAAGGAGAAAACTATGAGTAAGACCATGGATGATATCGTATTATCCGTTGTAATTCCCTGTTATAACGAAAAGAATACGATTGAAACAGTATTGGACGCGGTTCACAGCTGCGGTGTGAAAAATCTGGAAGTCATTGTAGTGGACGACTGTTCCACAGACGGTACAAGAGATTTGTTGCAGGGCTCCCTGCGCAGTAAAATTGATCGTCTGATCTTTCATAAGAGCAATCAGGGGAAGGGGGCTGCACTGTCCAAAGGATTCCGGGCAGCTACCGGCGATGTGGTAGTCATCCAGGATGCCGATCTCGAATATGACCCTAAAGATTTTGTACGGCTGTTGGAGCCTTTTGTCAGCGGAAGGGCCGATGCGGATGTCGTCTATGGTTCCCGCTATGCCCGGGGTGAAAAATATATGATCAAACGTTTTTATCATACAATGGGCAATAAATTTCTCACTTTCGTGTCCAATCTCTTTACCGATATGGGACTGACCGATATGGAGACCTGTTATAAAATGTTCCGCCGGGAAGTGATCCAGTCGATTACCATCGAGGAAAAGCGCTTCGGTTTCGAGCCGGAGATTACTGCAAAAATCGCCAAAAAGGACAAACGCTATCGGATTTATGAAATTCCCATCTCTTATTATCCCCGCACTTACAGTGAGGGAAAGAAGATCGGAGTGAAAGACGGGGTGCGGGCCATTTACTGTATCCTGAAATATAATTTGTTTTCCTGCGTATCATAAGAGCAGTACGCCAATTTATAATAATGAATGAATTGAGGTAAATGAATGAATCGAGTACTTGTTACAGGAGGCGCAGGCTTCCTGGGTTCTCATCTGTGTGAACGTCTGCTGCAGGACGGCAATGATGTGATCTGTGTGGACAATCTCTATACAGGCAGCAAAGATAATATCCGTCATCTGATGGCAAATCCTTATTTTGAATTTATCCGCCATGATGTGACCGAACCGCTCTATGTGGAAGTCGATCAGATCTATAATCTGGCCTGTCCTGCCAGTCCGGTTCACTATCAGGCCAATCCGGTCAAGACAACCAAAACAAGCGTCTATGGCGCCCTGAATATGCTGGGGCTTGCCAAGAGGGTAGGCGCAAGAATCCTGCAGGCCAGCACCAGTGAAGTATATGGCGATCCGGAAATCCATCCTCAGCCGGAAACTTACCGCGGCTGTGTCAACCCCATCGGAATCCGTTCCTGTTATGATGAGGGAAAAAGGGTAGCAGAGACTCTGTTTTTTGATTATTACCGCATGCACAGACTGGAAATCAAAATCATGCGTATCTTCAACACCTATGGCCCGCGTATGAATCCTTCCGACGGGCGTGTGGTCTCCAATTTTATCGTACAGGCTCTGAAAAATAAAGATATCACCATCTATGGCGATGGTTCTCAGACAAGAAGCTTTTGCTATGTAGATGATCTGATCGAAGGCATGGTGCGGCTGATGGCTTCCCCGGCTGATTTTACCGGCCCCTGCAATCTGGGAAATCCGGGGGAATTTACCATTCTGCAGCTCGCGGAAAAGGTGATCGCCTTTACGGGTTCTAATTCACGCATCGTATATCAGCCTCTGCCGGCTGACGACCCGCTGCAGAGAAAACCGGTCATTGATCTGGCCAAAGAGCATCTGGACTGGGAACCGCATATTGCATTGGACGAAGGGTTAAAAAAGACAATTGAGTATTTTAAAAGAGTGATTTAGGGAAACGCTGATGAAAGCGTTTCCCGCGCCGGATTTGCGCTGCAAAGCAGCATTTTCCTTTGCAAATCCGTGCGCATCCGCCGGAGGCTCTGAGGAAGCGCTGATTTAATCAGCACTTCCTTAGATCTGGATCATGACAAGGCAGTCACTTGGCCCATTGCCCGCGGAAATAAACAGTTTCCTTCCTCACAGCGTATCTATATATTCTTTGATGGCATCCTTCCATCCCGCAAATCTGAAGTCAGTGGTAAGTCCCAGCATATAGTTATCAAGAACAGAATAAGCCGGGCGTTTTGCCTGACCGGGGAACTTCGCTTCGTATTCCGGGGTTGTGACCTCTTCCACGATGGTATTGCGTCCTGCAAGACGGAAAATTTCCCTGGCAAACGCCGCCCAGCTGCACTCACCTTCACAGACAGCATGAAATATACCATAATTATCGGTCGGCAACAGACACGCAATGGCTTTGGCCAGTTCCATGGCATACGTTGGCGTACCATACTGATCATTGACAACCTGCACTTTGTCACTGCTCTCAGAAAGGCGGAGCATCGTCTTTACAAAATTATTGCCTTCTCCATACAGCCAAGCCGTACGCAGGATAAAATAGCGGTTACAGAAATCTCTGACAAAATGTTCACCCTGCAGTTTTGTTTTTCCATATACACTCATGGGATCAGGGGTATCAGATTCCCTGTAATGTCTGTCTGTATTACCGGAAAAGACATAATCCGTGGAAATCTGAAACAGCTTTGCACCTGTCTCCTGCGCGGCAATAGCCATATTTCTGGCGCCTATGGCATTGATACGGAAAGCACTGTCCTGCTCTTTTTCGCAACCGTTTACATTTGTATGTGCCGCACAGTTGATAATGGCATATGGCTGTGTTTTCCGCGCCAGTTCCATGACACGGTCAATATCAGTAATATCCAGTTCCGGTACATCCGTATTGACGAGCGTATATCCACTGTGCTCCGCAAGTACATGGTTAATCGCTTTTCCCAGCTGCCCGTTGCAGCCTGTCACAATAATCTGCTTCATGATTTCCTCCTGCTTTCAGTTCTGTTGTTTCTTTTCCAGCGTTTTTATTTCCCCAGTCCCAATCTGTTCACTGCCGAGAACAAAGCTCTGATGGATGCCCGTGTAATATTGGAGCTGACACCCACACCATAGGTAACCTTTCCTGTTTCGGAGTCCAGCAAATGGATATATGCCGCCGCCTGGGAATTGGAGCCACTCTGTAGTGCATGCTCCTCATAGTCAAGCACTTTGATCCGCAGGCCCAGAGATTCCTGCAGGCCCCGCTGTGCTGCATCAATAGGACCGTTTCCGACTGCCGTAAAGGATTTGGCAGCGCCATGGTCCGTATAGGCAACATCCACTTTGGTATCAAACTGTGTCTTAGTTTCCCCGGATAAGTCAGAAACATGCAGTCTTCTGAAATGGAGGGGCTCCTTCTGATCCAGATACTCGCTCCGGAACTGCTCCATGATCTCTTCCGGAGACACTTCTCCCTGCTTTTCGGAAATGGCCTGTATGGTATTGGCAAACTCTTTGTGCATGGCTTTGGGCAGTTTGAAACCAAAATACGTATCCATAATAAACGCCACACCGCCTTTACCCGACTGAGAATTAATACGGACAATGGGTTCGTATTCTCTGCCGATATCCGCCGGATCAATGGGAAGGTAAGGAACCTGCCAGTATTTTTCCTCCCTTGCCTTCATCGCCTGCACCCCTTTGTTGATAGCGTCCTGATGAGAACCCGAAAACGCGGTAAACACCAGTTTACCCGCATAGGGATGTCTGGGATGGATCGGTATCTTACAGCATCTTTCATAAATCTCAATGATCTCGTTGATGTGCTCGATATGGAGGCAGGGATCAATTCCCTGAGAAAACATATTATAGGCAATATTCAGAATATCCACATTTCCCGTTCTCTCTCCGTTGCCAAACAGTGTTCCTTCCACGCGCTCCGCCCCGGCCAGAAGGGCAAGCTCTGCCGATGCCACACCGGTTCCCCGGTCGTTGTGCGGATGCACACTCAGTATGATGCTTTCCCGATCCTCAAAATGGCTGTTCATCCACTCGATCTGGTCAGCATAGACATTGGGGGTATTCATCTCCACGGTAGAAGGAAGGTTGATAATGACAGGATTTTCCCTGTCAGCACCCCATTCCTTCTGTACCGCCGTACAGATATCCAATGCAAAATCAAGTTCTGTGCCGGTAAAGCTCTCCGGAGAATATTCCAGAATAATTTTTCCCGGAAAATTGCGGGCGTATTCTTTTACAAGCCGGGTCCCTTTCAGCGCGATTCCCTTGATCTCTTCCCTGTCCATATGAAATACCACATCACGCTGCAACGTGGAAGTTGAGTTGTAAATATGCACAATAGCCTGACGACAGCCCTGGATTGCCTCAAACGTTCTCGCAATCTGCTCCTCCCTGCACTGTGTCAGTACCTGTACCTTTACATCATCCGGTATCAGCCTGCGGTCCACCAGTTGACGCAGGAAATCGTATTCGATCTGACTGGCGGCAGGAAATCCGATTTCAATCTCCCGAAACCCCAGTTTGATCAGATACAGAAACATCTCTACCTTTTCTTCCACGATCATCGGATCAATCAACGCCTGATTGCCATCACGTAAATCCACACTGCACCATACAGGTGCCTGTGTGATCTCTTTTCCAGGCCAGCTGCGCTGCGGATATTCCACTACCGAATTCTTTCTGTAACGCTTATAATTCAACATCCCATTCCCTCTCTTTCTGATACAACAGCCAAAAATACAAAAAAATCAGCCCATCCAAAGAAGATGGACTGATAAGTGACACGGATTGAAATTTTATTCCCCAAGACCGCTTTCGATAATTGCCACCAGAGATTTCAGAGCTTCTTCCTCATCTTCCCCTTCGCATACGAATTCCACCTCATCGCCGCATTTGACACATGCGCCCAATACGCTCAACACACTCTTTGCGTTTGCAGTGCCTTCTCTGAATGTAAATGTGATCAATGATTTAAACTGCATCGCTTCTTTGCATAGGATGCCGGCAGGTCTCAGGTGTAGTCCTGTTGGGTTTTTAATTACTACCTTTTGGCTTACCATATCACGTCCTCCAAGTTGATACCTTATCCCTTATGTGGAAATATATGTCTTTCCCTCTCTATCTTACCATGCATTCTGTATTTCTACAAGTACAATTCATAACATACAGTTCTGAATCAGGTCTGCCAGCTTCCGCGCTTCCTTTTCAATCAGCTTCTGGTCTTTCCCTTCGATCATGACACGCACCAGAGGCTCCGTCCCGGAGGGACGGATCAGTACTCTGCCTTCCCCGGCAAACATATCATCCAGCTTGCGGATGGCCGCCGCAATCTCAGGATATTCCATGTAACGTTCCTTCTTATGATTGGGCACTTTGGCATTGACAAGTGCCTGGGGCAGAACATCCATCACTTTCGCCAACTCAGACAGCGGCTTGCCGGTCTCCACCAGTACCTGCAAAAGATGCAGTGCACTCAAAAGGCCATCACCCGTTGTATTCTCATCAAGGAAAATGACATGCCCTGACTGCTCTCCGCCAAGACTGGCGCCGATTTCCCTCATTCTTTCCAGCACATACCGGTCGCCTACCTTCGTCTGCTCTGCTTTGATTCCTTTTGCTTCCGCCATCAGGAAAAAGCCCAGATTGCTCATAACTGTGACAACAATGGTATCGTTTTTCAGCTTCCCCTGGTCACGCATATGATTTCCCACAATGGCCATGATCTGGTCACCGTCCACCACCTTACCGTTTTCATCCACTGCCAGAAGGCGGTCCGCATCCCCGTCAAACGCCAGCCCAATATTCGCTTTTTCATATACTACCCGGGCTCTCAGTTCTTCCATATGCGTGGAACCGCAATTGGCATTGATATTGGAGCCGTCCGGATTGTTGTGAATGGCTATGATCTCGGCGCCCAGCTCCTTCAGCGCTTCTACCGATGTGTAAAAGGCAGCGCCCTCCGCACAGTCCACAACAATCTTCAAATTACTGAGATCCGCTTTCACCGACTGTACGGCATGGTTAATGTATTCTTCTCTCGCATCCGTGCGGTATTTGATCTTGCCCACACCGGAACCGATCGGGAATTTAATATCCTTCATTCCGCTGCGAATGACATTTTCGATCTCATCCTCCAGGGAATCCGGCAGTTTATAGCCTTCTCCGTCAAAAAACTTGATGCCGTTAAATTCCACCGGATTATGAGAAGCAGAAATGACGACACCGGCATCGACTTTGTACTTTTTGGTCAGATATGCCACGGCCGGTGTGGGGAGAACACCTACATAAACCGCATTCGCTCCTACCGAGCAGGCGCCCGCCATCAGGGCGTTTGCCAGCATATCACCGGAAATCCTTGTGTCACAGCCCACCATAATCGTAGGCTTATGCTTATTTTCTTTGGAAAGTACATATGCCCCTGCCTGCCCAAGCTGCATGGCAAGCGTGGGTGTCAGTTCTTCGTTTGCCACACCTCTTACGCCGTCCGTACCAAATAATCTTCCCATCGCTTTTCAACCTCTATTCTTTTATTTTTCAGAGCAGCCCGGATAAACCGTGCTGCCGATTGTTACTGATTTTCTTCCTCCTCCGCGGGTTCCGTCCCGGAAATCATCACAGTCACGGTAATCTCCCTCTCCTGACTGACTCCATCAGGCAGTACCACATTCAGAGGTATGTCATATGCGCCAGGTTCCAATATGGCAAGGTTACTCCGATTCATAAAGTCTGCCACATCCACACTGGCAGCAATCCCGGCGCCGTCCAGCCCGTCGATGTTATTGGGCAGCCCCCTGACACTGAGTGGTATCCTGCCTCCTGCCGCTTCAATCACCGCATTTACTTCCTGCGGCACACCGCGAAGCACTACGGCGGCGGCATCAATCATAAGTGTGGAAGTAATCTCCTTTTCAATATGCACTGTGACATCCACCTTACCGTCAAAGCTGCTGTCCGCAAACACGATATTATCCGGCAGATACTTTTTCAGATCTATGCGGGTCGTCATATTCCCCGCATAGGCATTGACATTCAATGCCGTATCCGGCACATCAATCTGGGCGATATTTTTGATGGCACTGCCCTTTCCTGCCACTTCTATTGTAGAGGGTGTGCTTTCGATCACACCTGTCAGCGCATATCCTTCCGCAGGTTCTCCCGTAGAGGCAAAGCTCAGCGGCACCCGCTTCTTCTGCAGTATCTCAATATTGACCTTTACCTGGTCGAGACTCTTTTTCAGATTGCGGTCTTCCACCAGATTTCCCTGTTTATCATAAAGTTTTACCGTTGCATCCGTCCTGATATCCTGAGACAGTCCCGTTACCGTTACCGGAACTTCCACTCTGTCCACCAGGCTGACAATGGATTCCGGACCGGACACACTGACCAGATTCTGATCTGTGGTAATATTACCCACGATATACCCTTCCTGCGGCTCTCCGATCGTGCCCGCCTCGATCAGGAACTGCTCCCGCCTCATATCTTCTATCTTAACCAGCAGATTCTCCGTGTCCGAAGTAATGCTGTCCAGTTTATTATCATATTTATTTGTGGAAAGTCTTATACGCACCATCGTATCCATGAGATTAATTTCCTGCATATCTGCGGTGGCAATGATATTTTCCCGGCTCAGCGTGTCAAGAACACTTCTCGGGGCCCAGACTGTCACGTCAATCACATCCGTCCCCTCCAGCACTTCATAGACTTTTCCCTGCCCTGTGACCGCCTCTTCATTGAGGATCTCCACCGGTACCCGCGTAAAAGTTGTCTTATCCACAGGATCGTTGATATTAATTACAATAAACCAGATGGCGACGGAAAACAGAAGTGCCAGAATCTTCAGGCCCAGATTAGCTGTTAACTTTTTTTTCATTCTTTGCCCTTCCCTTCCACAACCTTCTCTTCTTCTCCTCCACAGGCTTATTCTGGATCATCAGGAGTTTTCCTTTCAGTTCTTCCGAATCCAGGTTTCGAAACAGCGCTCCCTCATAGGCTACACTGATATGTCCGGTCTCTTCCGAAACAATAACCGTCAGCGAATCCGTCACTTCGGAAATACCCACACCCGCTCTGTGTCTGGTTCCGAGTTCTTTGGAAAGCCCCATATTATCAGAAAGAGGCAGATAGCAGGTAGCCGAAACGACCCGATCCCCTCTGACAATGACCGCCCCATCGTGCAGCGGCGTATTATGTTCAAATATATTAATCAAAAGCTGACTCGTCAGCAGCCCGTCGACTTCGATTCCCGTCCTTTCATATTCACTCAGAGACTGATTCTGCTCCACCACGATCAGAGCTCCGGTCTTTACCTTGCCCATCTCATAGCAGGCCTTGATAATCTCCTGCATCGTCTTATCCGAAAAACGCCCTTCCACAGTCCTGGAACTGTCAAAAGGAACGAGCGAGGCAAAAAAATTTGTCCTGCCAAGCTGTTCCAGCGCCCTGCGCAGCTCCGGCTGCAGTACTACCACAATCGCTATTACTGCAAGGCTCAATACATTTTTCGCAATCCAAAGTATGGTTGCCATACGGAATACGGCAGCAACCAGAATAAAAGCCATAATAACCACAATCCCCCGCAGAAGCGACCATGCGCGGGTATTTTTAATCCACAAAATGATCTGATATACCAGAAAAGAGATGATCATGATCTCTACCACATCAGTCCATCTTATGGATGGCATATGGAAACTGTTTAAATATATGCCTGCGAAATCTGTCAGCTGATTCATACTTGTCTCTTTCCACTCTTATTCGATCTCTTAACTGCACTGCCGGTCATACGCGGCGGCGGCGTCACATCCTTTTTCTGGGATGTGATCTTCTTCACGGTCTTGGACGGCTTTGCCACGGTTATCTTAGGTATGGCTTTTACATAATAATAATATTCATCATCTTCAAACTGTACATATTCTGTCCGCGAATAGTCCACATTAAAGATGAAAAACTGAAGCAGCTTCGCCAGTGCAGCCGATACCACGGCACCTGTCACCAGCGAAAGGATGGAACTGTTTGTCTCCCATATCAAATCTCCCACAAGGAGAACGGAAACCGCCGTGAGCGCCCCGGCCACAATGGCAATTGTCCATGAATGACTGACACTCAGCCTGCGGATCAGCCAGACTACGAGAACGGTAACGGCAAACGCGACGATCATGACAAGCATAGCCTTATTATTAATCAGACCATCGACAATATAGCGGTATTTCTGCATCGCACTCTCATCATCCATGGAATTCAGCGCAGCCACACTGTCCGATACATACTGCATCACGCTGTAAACGGCCACACCACACCCTACCGATACCGCAGAAGCCGGTGTCCCGGTAAGCCCCGCCGCCAACGGCATCAGAAACGGAATGTGAAGAGAACAGCAGATCGGTGTCAGAAGCACCAGCACGGTATCCTTAGATGAAAATCTGAAATAGAGCAAAAACATCACGAGAAACAATGCCAGCACCACAATCGCACACTCCAGCGAAAATGTATACAAATGGAGTATGATAAACAATGCCGCAATAAAAATCATAAAATTCATTGGTAGGAAAGAGCACAAAAGCGCCGCTATCAAAACAGTAGAAATTTCATTCAGCCTGCTCATATAGCCCAGCTTCCTGTTTATCATTATAAGCGTGATAAAAGACAGAAGAAGTTTTTCCACGGGCGTGATATAAATTTCATATTTCCCGTAAATCCCCTTCAGGTACTCTCTCAGGACTAGTAAATTTGTCATATTATGTTCCTTTCAGAAATCCCTCTCACCGCCTGCTGTCATCTTCGTACAGTTCAGCCAGTTCCTGCAGATGAGAGTAATATTTCTTCAGGCTTTTTTTTGCCCGACTAAAACGGTAGGAAAATACGAGATAGCAGATCAGCGTATAAATCCCTGTAAAAATAACATAAGCAAGAAGTAGCTTCCTGCCCATCTCCAACAGATCAACCTGGTATACTTCCTTCATCACCGTTTCAAAATGATAAAAGACAATAACACCAAGCACAATGGCAAAGGTAAGCGTGGCGCTGATAACGGCCTTCATAACCTGAAGACCAATATAATCGCTCCTGAAATAATTGCCGATAGCCATATTCTCCCTGCCTTCATGCTCTTCATAAGAAGCCATTCTGGTCATCAGCTTAATCCGTTCTTCATTCAGCATCTTTCAGCCCCCTTTTCTGCCGTATTCATCATACCACATCTGTCGGTATATGGTAAACCACATAAATCTAAATCCCTGCTCATCGATCCAGATAACGCATCCTGGGATTCTCTTTGGTATCCTTATGAACCGGCGCCTGGGGCTTGGGCTGTGTGATCGAACTTTTCAGATTATTTATCATCCCGGCCTTGCATTTTTCACAGAACCGCCCTGTCTTGATGGTGGCATTGCAGTTTTCACAATTGATGCCGATGGGAGAATCATCTGCAAAGACAAGCCGCTCTTCTCTGATCCACTGATGAATCTGGGATGTCTCCACCCCGCACGTTTTGGAAATCTCCGGGATCCCCGCGCCCTTGTTCTCTCTGATAAAATCCTTGACTTCCTGAAACTTTGCTTCTATCCGTTCCCGGCATGCAGGGCAGATGGGAATTCCCGCTACATAATTGAAAATCCTTCCACATTTTCTGCAATTGCGTACATCCATATTTGCACCTCCATATTTTTATCCCCTGCCAATGGCCAGAGTTATAAAATAAACATGTTTTATGCCGGCTTCCTGCAGTGCTGCCGACATGGCATCCACAGTACTCCCCGTCGTATAAATATCATCAACAATTATAATTGTATTTAATTTTACAACATTTTTTGTTATTTTAAAAGCCCTTTTCAAATTATTTTGCCGCATGGAAGGACTTAGCAGTTTTTGGGGCGTTGTCTTTTTTATTCTGGCAACCAGATGACTCTCCACCGGTATCCCGAGCCTCTTTCCCGTTTCCCTGGCCAGCATTTCCGCCTGATTATACCCCCGCATACGTTTTCTGGCGCGGTGCAGGGGCACAGGCACCAGTGCGTCAGGCTTCCAGGACAGCATGGTATTGCCCAGATGCCGCGCAAGTTCTCTGCCATAAAATTCCCCATATTCTTTCCGGCCTCCGTATTTAAACCGATATACGGACTGTCTGACGTCGGGATATTCCCACAGCGCCCTCCCTTCGATAAATAAATGTTCCTGTCCTCTGCAGTCACTACAGTATTCCTCTGTGGAATCCGACAGGGCTTTCCCACATTTCCTGCAGAACGGACTTGCCACCGGTCTAAGCCCCCTGGCACATCCGGGGCATACAA
Organism: uncultured Lachnospiraceae bacterium; assembly: GCA_910587155.1. Classification (GTDB taxonomy): domain Bacteria; phylum Bacillota; class Clostridia; order Lachnospirales; family Lachnospiraceae; genus VSOB01. The sequence continues at coordinate 16,739 of CAJULA010000003.1, read as the reverse complement.
TCTCTCCCAACGGCTGTACCCTGTCACATATGGGGCAACGCCTTGGAAAAAGCAGATCCAATACTGTCATTTCTCATTTTTCATAGTCTCTCGATTTCACTTATCCTGTCTGCCAGAGAGCTGAAGCGCTTCTGTTCATGCTCGTTCATGATCATGGACATCACGGTTTCCCGGCTGCCCAGAATGGTCACACAGTTTCTGGCTCTTGTTACCCCTGTATAGAGCAGATTGCGGTTCATCAACATACGCGGACCGCCGAGAAGGGGCATGATGACCGCCGGATATTCACTGCCCTGAGACTTATGTATGGTAATGGCATACGCCAGTTCCAGTTCGTCCAGCGTGGAAAACGGATATGTCACCTGCTTCTTTTCCTCATATTCCACAGTTACTGTCTGAGAAAATTCGTCAATGCGGAGAATCACCCCCATATCTCCGTTGAAGACGCCCAGTCCCTTTTCCACTGGAATCTGAAAGCGGCTCATAATTTCCCATTCCAGCTGGTAGTTATTTTTAATCTGCATGACCTTATCTCCCTCCCGCAGCAGGGTATCGCCATGGCTGTATTCCCTTTTCCCGGCATCCGGCGGATTCATGTAGCGCTGCAAAATACGGTTCAACGTCTCCACACCCAGATTTCCTTTCCGCATCGGTGTCAGCACCTGTATTTCATAAATTCCGGCATTGACATAGCGGGGGAGTTTTTCGGTGATAAGCTGAACCAGATGCTTGTATATCACATTGACATTATCCCGCTCCAGAAAAAAGAAATCTTTACTCTTGTTGTCCATTCGGATCTGTCTGCCATTGTGTATGTGGTGCGCGTTGACCACAATATCACTTTCTCCTGCCTGCCGGAATATCTTTTCCAAAATGACTGTGGGGAACTGCCCGCAGTCGATCAGATCCTTCAGTACCTGCCCCGGCCCCACGCTGGGAAGCTGGTTCACATCCCCCACCATAATCAGCCTCGTCCCTACTGCCACGGCACGCAGCAACGACTGGAACAGATGGATATCCACCATCGACATCTCGTCTATAATCAGTACATCTGCCTCCAGCGGGTTTTCCTCATTTCGTTCAAAGGATACCTTTTTGTCCCTGTCATCGGCCAGTCCGTTCAGTTCCAGCAGGCGATGAATCGTCCTGGCTTCATAGCCCGTCGCTTCCGTCATACGTTTTGCCGCCCGCCCTGTGGGAGCGGCCAGCAATATTTCCATCCCTTCTTTTTCAAAATAGTGGATGATCGTATGAATCGTCGTTGTCTTCCCTGTGCCCGGACCGCCGGAAAGGATCATCAGACCATTTTTGATGCTTTCCAGTACTGCCAGCCTCTGCAGATCGTCCAGTTCTATTTCCAGCCCGTCTTCCAGCTGACGGATTTTACGCAGCAGAACTGCTTCTTCCGGTGCAGACAGTCCCTGACTCTCCTTCAGGGATATATTCAGATCATGCAGCATACGGGCACAGTTCAGCTCCGCATAATAGGACGGCATACTGTAAACATTTCGACTGCCATCCTTCTCCTTGATCACAACCTTTTTATCCATCATCAGATTCATAAGCTGCGGACTGATCTGCTCCTCGGAAAGCCCCAGTACTTCCGATGCCTGCTCCAGCAAAAGCCGCTCCGGCAGAAACATATTTCCCTCTCCGGATGCCTGCAGCAGTGTATAGAGAATACCGCTTCGGATGCGATAATCGGAATCGGCATGGATACCGAGCCGCCCCGCAATCTCATCTGCCGTCTTAAAGCCCACACCAGTAATGTCTTCCGCCAGCAGGTAAGGATTTTCCTGCATCACGCGATAAAGACCACTGCCATAGGTCTTGTAAATTTTTGCCGACAGGGTATCGGATATTCCGTATTTCTGCAGAAATATGACCGCATCCCGCATCCCGCGCTTCTCCTGTGCCTGCACGGCAATCTCCCTGGCAATGCGCTCACTGATCCCCTTTACCTCTGCCAGACGTTCCGGCTCTTCTTCCATAATGCGGAAAGTATCTGCTCCAAACTTTTTTACGATTCTGCCGGCAAGCGCCTCACCGATTCCCTTAATGGCCCCCGAACTCAGATAACGCTGGATGCTGACTGCATCCTCCATCGTCAAAAAAGTGAATGACTGCGTTTTAAACTGTCTGCCATACAGAGAATGTTCCGTAAATTCGCCTGTCAGTTCAATACTTTCGCCCTCATCAATTCCGTTAAATGTCCCCACACAGGTGATCTCTTCTCCGTCACAGGCAAGCTCCAGCACAGTATAGCCATTGTCGCCATTTCGGTATATGATATGCTGTATATAACCCTTTAGTGTCTCCATCCCGTGTCCCCGTCCTCATGCCGGCGTACCGGTCTATGCCGGAAGATTTAGGGAAACGCTGATGAAAGCGTTTCCCGCGCCGGATTTGCGCTGCGAAGCAGCATTTTCCTTTGCAAATCCGTGCGCATCCGCCGTAGGCTCCAAGGAAGCGCTGATTTAATCAGCACTTCCTTGGATATCAGGCTCTGCGTACCGCAAACAGGGGCTGCTATAAAAAGCAGCCCCTCAGCCTTTTTTCCAACTTTCGTCAAATGGTATTATTGATCTTCATCTGCTCATAGAGCATCTGTGCCAGGCCCAGTCCGCCGGATTCCGTGGACATGGATGCAATCTCCTGAATCATGTTATCCTTGTAATAATCTACCATGGAACCGGTCGATTTAAAGCTGTATTCCGTCTCCGGCACTGTCTTCATCATCTCCTTGAACATCTGCTCTACAAAATAGGATTCAAACTGTTTGCAGGCATCCATCAGCTGTTCATCATCCGTGCCTTTGTTTTTCTCTGTCCAGTCGGCCTTCATCTTTTCCAGACGCTCATTGCCATACTGGGTTTTCCTGTAATCCGTATAAATGGAACTGAGTCCGTTCAAATCCATGCTGTCATCCTCCTGTTTGCGCGCCGGTCACGACAGACGCCGGACCGCCCTCTTAACTCAGTTAACGTTTGAGATTATTCGCCTGCTGCAGCATATCATCAGAAGTGGTAATAGCCTTGGAATTCATCTCGTAGGCACGCTGTGCCACAATCATATTGACCATCTCATCCACAACCTGTACATTGGAACGCTCCAGATATCCCTGCACGATGGTACTCTTTTCTATATTAGTGCTTCTGGCTTCATTGATGGCGTCGCCACTGGCTTCCGTCTCCCGATAATAGCTGCCGCCGATCTTTTCCAGACCGGTGGGATTATTAAACTGATACAGACCAATGGTAATACCCAGAGGCTGCGGATTGTTATCGGCATCCGGATAGTAAAATTCTCCCTCTTCCGATACGGTCAGATTGCTGGCCGTGTAATTCCTGTTAAATGTGATCTCCCGGCCGGTAGTACTGAGAACCGGATAGCCATCAGAAGTACAGAGCGTAAGTCCGCCACCGTCATTGGTACTCAGAAAGAAATTACCGTTCCTCGTATAGTATGTATTGCCGTCATCACCCATTACCGCAAACAGTCCTTTTCCACTGATAGCAAAGTCAGTGGTACTCTCAGAATCCTGAAAAGCGCCCTGACTGAATATGGAAGCAATCGCAGAATTCCGAACGCCCAGCCCTACCTGAGCGCCTACCGGTTTGTTTTCTCCGTTGGCCGTCGTCGTCCTTGTCTGCAGCGTCTGATACAGAAGGGATTTGAAATTGGCCACTTCTGTCTTATATCCTGTCGTGTTGACATTTGCAAGGTTATTCGCAATCGTATCAATATTTGTCTGCTGGGCAATCATTCCTGTTGCCGCAGACCACAATGATCTTACCATGATAATTCCTCCCCATCATTTACCCTTCCGGTCTACTGCCGTCATTATAACTTCCCAAGCTGATTCACTGCGATATCAAGAGAAGAGTCATAGGTGGTGATGATCTTCTGATTCGTTTCATAAGCCCGGGCCACATTGATCATATCCACCATTTCCTTCACCACCTGCACATTGGAATGTTCCAGATACCCCGAGAGAATCGCACTGTTCTCCGCGTCCTGCTCCGTAGCACCGTCTACCGGCTGGAACAATGTCTCTCCATAGTGCTCCAGGTAATTATAATCTTCAAAATCCGTAATGCCGATCGTGGCAACCAGGTTTCCGTCCTGATAGATGGCACCATTTTCCAAGATCTCTGATTCTAAAAGCGGATCCAGTTCGATCTGTTCGCCGTCATCATCCAGTACAAAGTCTCCGTCTTTCGTCACCAGGTATCCTTCTTCATTGACAATAAAATTACCGTCTCTTGTATATTTGGTAGAGGTAACCCCGGCTTTGTTTGTAAATTCAATCGCAAAAAAGCCCGGACCGGTAATTGCCAGATCATACGTATTGCCGGTTTCCTTCAGCGGCCCTTCGGAATAGTCGGTATAATTCTCTCCGATCTTCACGCCCATATTCATGGCACCGATCCGCCGGCCGATGTTAGGTGTCTCTGATGTGTCCTTGATCTTATAGGCAAGCACATCCCGGAACGCCTGGGAAGTAGCGCCCTCCTTCTTAAACCCTACGGTGGCACTGTTGGCCAGATTATTTGTCAGAGTATCCATTCTATGCTGTTCGTTTATCATACCGGTATATGCCGTATATAAACCTTTTACCATCCTCTGCCTCCTGCTTTATACTCTCCTGTCATTTATCAGGGCTTCCCAGCCCACATGGATGCTCCTGTCAGTTTTCATCACGATACCCTGCCAGGAACTCCACATATTTACCTGTACCGATCGCAACGGCTGTCATGGGATCTTCCGCCGTCATGGTATTGATACCTGTTTTAGCCTCAATCAAATCCTCCAGCCCGCGAAGCAGGCTGCCGCCGCCGGTCAGTACGATACCTCTGTCGGCAATATCCGCCGCCAACTCCGGCGGTGTCTTTTCCAGTACACTGTGGATTGTCTCAATGATCTGGGATGTCGTTTCCTTCAGGGCTTCTTCCGTCTCTTCGGAAGAAACCTTGATCGTCTTGGGAAGCCCCGTCACCAGGTTCCTTCCTCTGACATCAATGTAATCCACCTCCGCCCGTTTGTAGGCGGAACCAATCTTAATCTTCAAATCCTCCGCTGTCCGTTCACCGATCAGCAGGTTATGCTTTTTACGCATATAGCGCACAATGGCTTCGTCAAAATCGTCCCCGGCGATCTTAATGGAAGCGCTGACAACCGTACCTCCCAGGGAAATAACCGCGATATCAGACGTACCACCGCCGATATCCACAATCATATTGCCGCATGGCTTGGAGATGTCAATGCCCGCCCCAATGGCTGCCGCAATCGGTTCCTCTATAATGGAAACCTCTCTGGCACCTGCCTGGTAAGTGGCATCCTCCACGGCCTTCTTTTCCACCTCGGTCACCCCGCTGGGAACGCATACGGCAATGCGGGGCTTGCGGAATGTCTTTTTACCCAGCGCTTTCTGGATAAAGTATTTCATCATCTTTTCCGTCACGGTATAATCCGAAATAACACCCTGCCGCAGGGGACGCACCGCCACAATATTACCCGGTGTCCTTCCCAGCATCAGCCTGGCGTCTTCCCCGATGGCCTTGATCCTGTCCGTATCCCTGTCAAAAGCCACCACCGAGGGCTCCTTCAGCACAACACCTTTACCTCTTATATAAACTAGGATACTCGCCGTACCCAGATCAATTCCGATATCAGTAAACTGCATAAATCCGAACCCCTTTCTCATGGTTATCTATCATAATGTTTTCCAAATGTCCGTACTTTAAACATACTCACATGGACTACATTATAACCTAACCGAAATCATTTTCAAAGGGTTTTCCAAAAATTTACAAAAAATTAAAGAACGCAGTTAAGGAAACAGATCCTTCTGTCCATAACTGCATCCATGCATAAAATATCCGGTGTTTCTGATAAGCCTTCTGTTTGTATATCGAACGTTTCTCACCAAAACTTTAGCCCTTTTCCAACATTTTTCTGATATAGGCGCCGGTATAGGAGGAAGGGCACTTTGCCACCTGTTCCGGAGTGCCCTCGGCAACGATGGTGCCTCCCCTCTCGCCTCCTTCCGGGCCGATGTCAATGATATAATCCGCCGTCTTGATCACATCCAGATTGTGCTCAATCACCACAACGGTATTGCCACCCTCCGCCAGACGATGCAATATCTCCACCAGCTTGTGCACATCCGCAAAATGGAGACCGGTGGTAGGCTCATCCAGAATATAAATCGTCCTCCCGGTGCTGCGTCTGCTCAGCTCTGTCGCCAGCTTGATCCGCTGAGCCTCTCCGCCGGACAGCGTGGTGGAGGGCTGGCCCAACTTGATATAGGAGAGTCCAACATCATAGAGTGTCTGAATCTTATTGCGGATAGAAGGCACATTCTCAAAAAATGTTACCGCTTCCTCTACGGTCATATCCAGTACATCGTAAATGCTTTTGCCTTTATATTTTACTTCCAGTGTCTCCCGGTTATACCGTTTCCCCTCACATACTTCACAGGGCACATATACATCCGGCAGGAAATGCATCTCTATCTTAATAATACCGTCACCGCTGCAGGCCTCGCACCGGCCGCCCTTTACATTAAAGCTGAAACGTCCTTTTTTATAGCCCTTGGCTCTGGCGTCCTGGGTTCCCGCATACAGGTCACGGATCTGATCAAACACGCCGGTATAGGTCGCCGGATTAGAGCGGGGCGTCCTGCCGATGGGAGACTGATCAATATTAATTACCTTGTCCAGATGCTCCATGCCGTCAATGCGTTCATGCCTGCCGGGGATCGTTCTGGCACGGTTTAAGGTACGGGCCAGTGTCTTATACAGGATTTCATTGACCAGGGAACTCTTTCCGGAGCCGGACACACCGGTAACACAGGTCATGACGCCCAATGGAAATCTGACGGTAATCTTTTTCAGGTTGTTCTCTGCCGCTTTTCGCACGGTCAGCCAGCCGGTAGGCTGTCTGCGTCCGGCTGGAATGGGAATGCTGCGGACACCGCTCAGATACTGCCCGGTAACAGACTGCGGCACCCGCATGATCTCTTCCGCCGTACCGCAGGCTACCACCTCACCGCCATGAGAACCGGCTCCCGGCCCGATATCCACAATAAAATCCGCCTCCCGCATCGTATCCTCATCATGCTCCACCACGATCAGCGTATTGCCCAGATCACGCAAATTCTTCAGGGTTCCCAGCAGTTTGTCATTGTCTCTCTGGTGGAGGCCGATGCTGGGCTCATCCAGGATATAGCAGACCCCTACCAGCCCGGAACCGATCTGAGTCGCCAGACGAATACGCTGGGCTTCTCCGCCGGAAAGGGTGCCGGTAGCTCTGGACAGCGACAGATAATCCAGTCCTACGTCCACCAGAAATCCCACCCTCGCCCGGATTTCTTTCAGCACCTGTCGGCCGATCAGCATCTGCTGCTGTGTAAGCTGCATGTCTTTCAGAAATGCATGGAGAGCATTGATGGACATGGAGGTAATCTCGTAAATATTTTTCTCACAGACTGTTACGGCAAGAGATTCCTTTTTCAGGCGCTGGCCTTTGCATTCTTTGCAGGGGGTGATACGCATAAAGGTCTCATACTCCTGCTTCATCACATCGGATCCCGTCTCCCGATAACGCCGTTCCACATTTTTAATCAGTCCTTCAAAGGCTACCGGATAGACGCCCTCCCCCCGCTGTCCCTTATAATATACCATCACTTCTTTTCCGTCAGTCCCGTGGAGCAGAATATGTCTGATCTCATCCGGATACTGTGCGAACGGAGTATCCAGGCTGAATCCATATTCCACGGACAGAGCCTTTAGAATCGCATTGGTAAAACTGCCGCTGTCCGTACAGGACTGCCAGCCCATGACGGTAATTGCACCTTCGTTGATACTCAACGATTCATCCGGAATCATCAGCTGCTCGTCAAATTCCATCTTGTATCCCAGTCCGAAGCAGACCGGACAGGCGCCGAAAGGATTATTAAAGGAAAAGCTGCGGGGTTCGATCTCTTCAATACTGATACCACAGTCCGGGCAGGAAAAGCTCTGACTGAAGTTCAGAGGTTCTCCGCCGATTACATCCGCCTGCAAAAGTCCCTCGGAAATGGCAAGGGCACTTTCCACGGAATCTGTCAGACGACGTTCGATGCCTTCTTTGACCACCAGCCTGTCCACAACAATCTCGATATAATGCTTGATGTTTTTTTCCAATTTGATCTCTTCCGTCAGTTCATAGAGGTTTCCGTCAATGCGGACGCGGACATATCCGCTTCTTTTGGCGCGTTCCAGTACTTTCGCATGTTCTCCTTTCCGGCCTCTGACCACCGGTGCCAAAAGCTGGATTTTGGTCCCTTCCGGCAGTGTCATGATCTGGTCGACCATCTGATCCACGGTTTGTCTGCGAATCTCCCGTCCGCAGTGATAACAGTGCGGAATACCGATTCTGGCATAGAGAAGACGGAAGTAATCGTAGATTTCCGTCACTGTACCTACGGTCGAACGGGGATTGCGATTTGTAGATTTCTGGTCAATGGAAATGGCCGGAGACAATCCTTCTATTTTTTCCACATCCGGTTTCTCCATCTGTCCCAGAAACTGCCTGGCGTAAGAAGATAAAGACTCCATATAGCGCCGCTGCCCTTCCGCATAGATGGTATCAAACGCAAGAGAAGATTTGCCGGAACCTGACAATCCTGTCAGAACCACAAATGCATTCCTCGGTATGTCCACATCAATTCCCTTGAGATTATGTTCATTCGCGCCCCGTATTTTAATGTATTCTCTCGGCAGCATTTTCTTTCTCTCACTCATCGTTTTTCTCCAATTCCAGGTAGTGTTTTTTCAATTCTATCATCTGATCACGCAGCCCGGCGGCCGTCTCAAAATCGAGCTCGGCAGCGGCCTTTTTCATCTGTTTCTGTACGGTTTCGATCAGTTTTGCCAGTTCCTGCATGTCCATGGACTCCGGGTCTTTTTCAAAGGCCGCTTCTTCTTTGGCCACTGCTCTGGAAATGCTGATCAGATCGCGTACTGCTTTGCGGATGGTCTGGGGCGTGATGCCGTTGGCTTCGTTGTATTTCTGCTGAATCTCCCGCCGTCTGCCTGTCTCGTCAATGGCGGCCCGCATGGAATCCGTGACCACATCCGCATACATGATAACATGGCCGTCTGCGTTCCGGGCTGCACGGCCGACAGTCTGAATCAGAGAAGTCTCGGAACGCAAAAATCCTTCCTTATCCGCATCCAGAATGGCAACAAGAGAAATTTCCGGGATGTCCAGACCTTCCCGCAGCAGATTGATCCCCACAAGCACATCGAATACATCCAGCCGCATATCACGGATGATTTCCGCCCGTTCCAACGTATCAATATCCGAGTGCAGATATTTTACCCGGATGCCTACTTCCCGCATATAGTCTGTCAGATCTTCCGCCATACGCTTGGTCAGTGTGGTAATCAGAATTTTATTTTTTTTCTCCACTTCGCGATTTACTTCTGCAATCAGATCATCAATCTGCCCTTCCACCGGGCGCACAAAAATCTCAGGATCAAGCAAACCTGTCGGGCGGATGATCTGCTCTACCCGCAGCAGTTCATGCTCCTCTTCATAGGAAGCGGGGGTTGCGGACACAAACAGAAGCTGGTCAATATGCTCTTCAAATTCCTGAAAGGCAAGCGGTCGGTTGTCCAGGGCTGACGGCAGTCGGAAACCATAGTCCACCAGGGTGGTCTTTCTGGAACGGTCCCCGGAATACATAGCACCGATCTGAGGTATGGTCATATGCGATTCATCTATAATAATGAGGTAATCATCTTTAAAATAATCCATCAGGGTCATGGGCGGCACACCCGGCTGCTTGTCACTTAAATGCCGGGAGTAATTTTCAATGCCGGAGCAGAAGCCTGTCTCGCGCAGCATCTCAATATCGAAGTTGGTTCGTTCGGAAATCCGCTGTGCCTCCAGCAGTTTATCCTCCCCCTTGAAAAACCGCACCCGCTCTTCCAGTTCTTTTTCAATGGTTTCGCAGGCATGGTTGATCTTTTCCTGTGGCACGACGTAATGAGATGCCGGAAAAATGGCGATATGCTCCAGATAAGCATGAACCTTTCCGGACAGGATTTCCACTTCCGCAATCCGATCGATCTCATCTCCGAAAAATTCGATCCGGATCAGATAATCTCCGCCCTGCGCGGGATATACTTCTACCACATCACCCCGCACCCGGAAGTTGCAGCGTTCAATCCCCATATCATTGCGATTATACTGGATGTCGATCAGTTCCCGGATCACGGCATCTCTATCCTTGACCATACCCGGTCGCAGGGATACTATCATCTCCTGATAATCATCCGGACTGCCCAGGCCATAAATACAGGAAACGCTGGCGACGACAATCACATCCCGCCGCTCTGTCAGAGATGCCGTAGCAGACAGCCGCAGCTTGTCTATCTCGTCGTTGATGGAGGAGTCTTTGGCAATATAGGTGTCTGTGCTGGGAACATAGGCCTCGGGCTGGTAGTAGTCGTAGTAGGACACAAAATACTCCACGGCATTCTCAGGGAAAAATTCCTTGAACTCACCGTACAGCTGGGCAGCGAGGGTCTTATTGTGCGCTATTACCAAAGTGGGCTTGTTAAGCTTAGCGATCACATTCGCCATGGTAAAGGTCTTTCCGGAACCCGTAACCCCCAGTAAAGTCTGGAATTGGTTGCCTTCCCGGAATCCTTTGACCAGGGCTTCTATGGCCTGGGGCTGGTCGCCGGTGGGCTTGTATTCGCTGTGAAGTTCGAACATTTTTTGTGCAGTTTGCACAAATACCACCTCCAAAATCTATAGTAAAAAAGTTCGACATTTCGCCAGAAATTCGTCGAGGTACATATTCCGTTTTCTAAAAAATGTCCCTTCGACGAATTTTGGTTACTAAACTCAATCTTCCGAACTGTATGGAAACAATAAACTATCACGGACAAATCGAGAAGTAAAACTGAGATTGATTATAACATACCACCCCTCATTTGTCTATATCAGAACAAACATTTGTTCGTTTCGTTCTCTTATTTACCTCCCCCGGAATTCATATAAATGTGGCTTTCATCTGGGCTTTTTATTGTTTCTGATTTCTTTTTCGTAGATAAGCATCCATATCAATCATTATATCCTGTATATTACTTTCAGAATCACCATTGCCGGATTTATCTGGCATAACCTCCTCCATATAAGAAAGCAGTTCGGGTATTTCTTCAGGAATTATATTAGCATTGTCGGCATACACGTCCATTGTGATAAGTTCTTTTGCATGGCCCATCAGTTTTGATACAGCTTTCGGATTAAAATCCTTACTCAATAACAGCGTACAATAGGTACTGCGCAGGTCATGCCAGCGAATATCAGGCAGCCCCGTTTTCTTTAAAAGTTCTTTGTAATGCCGCCAATGAAAATCTTTTGATCTTGGTTTGCCGCTGTAGCTGGAACAGCAAATATAGCCATCGTCCTGGAAAATAGTACGTCTACGGCTTTTGTACCGCTCATACTTCTTTCTCTCTTCCAAAATGGCTTCAAATACATAATCAGGGATAGGCAATACTCTCTTACTGGACGGCGTTTTCAGCGGCAACTCCTTCTTTGTCATACCCGCCTTCCCGCTGTTTGGGACTCTGTCCAATTCTTTTCCAAGCTGCCTTTCTACCGCCAATGTACGGTTAATGTAATCCACATCTGAATACTTTACTGCATTGATTTCCTGCCGCCGCAGACCCATCAGCACATTGAAGAGCACCTGCATATGAATCGGCGTATTTTTACTTGCCTCCAAAAGCAATAGAATTTGCTCCATATTCAAAGTTTTTGCCACGTCAATATTTCTTGTATGGTAAGGTTTTGAATCCACTGTTTTGGGCAAATCGATTCCTTTTGCCGGATTCACAGGAATCAGTTTACAGTTGACCGCATAATGAAAAGAGACATTCATTACTGTCTTGACCTGCCTCGCAATAGATTTAGAATATCCGGCACGATCTTTATACAGTCTTTGGATGTCTCCTTTATTTACCTCTGTCAATTTTTTGTTTCCGATTGCCGGAATAATGTGATGACGTACAATACTGGAATAAGAATCATAGGTATTGCTGCTCTGTGCCCTTTTTCTGATGTCATACTCAAGCCAATAGCTCAAAAACTCACTTACTTTCACATTGTCATTCACTACGTATGTTCCATTGGCAAGCTCCCTCATCGTAATTTTTCTCGCGTCTTCGGCTTCCTTCTTTGTTTGAAATCCGGAATACATCCTTGTATGCTTCGTGCCGTCCATAAACTGCAGGACGACACGATAAGCAAATTTGTTACGGTCATTTCTTTTAAACACGGCCTTTACATCCCAGTCAATATAATTCTGTAACTCCAGGTTAAACACTATTCTTCTCCTCCTTCCGGCACAAATAAATCATTCATAAAGCTTATAATCCGCTCCTGCTCATCCATAACTTCACAGTAATATTCAAAGGTTGTATGGATACTGCCATGGCCCAGAAGGGCGCTGACCTTCATAAGCGGAACTCCTTGTTCTGTAAGAATCGTTGCATACATATGCCGTAAACTATGTACTGTCAAATGCGGCAGCCCATTTCTGCTGCATAGCTTCGATAACGCATTGTTGAAAGCTGATGCTGAATGCGGCAAGCCATTTGCAGCACAGGAAATATAGTCATTGTCTATATACTTCTTGCCAAGCTGCTCTTTCCTCAAATCATTCTGCCGTTTTCTCTCCAGCACCTCATCCATAATAGCCTTCGGTACACGAAGCGTCCGATAACTATTTTCTGTTTTCGGAGCCTTCTCCACAAGCTGATACTTCGTTATTTTGGAATCTCCATTTGACACAATCGGATCAGCCGTTACCTGTCTTGCAATTCTCACTGTTCTGTTTTCTACATCAAAGTCATCAAACTTTAATCCGCTGATTTCACCTTTCCGCAATCCCATGAACAAACCTAACAGGATTTCCAAATACCAGTTATTTTCCGATGCTTTTTCCAGAAAGAGCTTCATCCGCTCTTTGCTGAGTACAATAATTTTCGGCTTCCGTCTCTTGTAAGGTTTTGTATCCGACACAGGATTACGAGGCAAGTATCCCTGTGCCACTGCATCTTTCAAGGCAATATTTAATATTTCTCTTCCCTTATTTCCAGCAGATTCACAAACTTTTGAAACTGTTTCTAACAATGCATTCAAGTACTCCACGTTCACATAGCGCAATTTCATTCCCTGATTCATATTGGGGATAAGTAGATCATACACCACATAAGAAGCAAGCATTCGTGTCGTATTCTCAATTCTCGCACTATAGATTTCTTCCAACCAATAAATCAGATATTCCTTTAAATCAAAATCTGTAGAAGAAGAAATATGGTAAGCCCGATATGCCTTTTTATATTCTTCTTCATATTTGTGGTAACTTGCCTCTGCTTCTTTGGCTGTTGCAAATCCGCCCTTTTTTGAATATTTAGTTGTGCCATCTTTCTGTAATACTTTAATTCGATGATACCAACTGCCAGCTTCGCAAAAGGCAACGCTCTTCTTATTTGCCATCAGGCCTACCTCCTTTCTTCAATTATTTGATGATTTTAGTTTACTGCTGTATTTAACCAGTTATCAAATGACTGTTTATGTACTCTAACAGAAGTTCCTACCTTAATCACCCGAAATGGGGGATTCTGTCCCTGTTGCTTGTATACCTGGTTCAGAAAGTCATAGGTCTTTGTCTTGCCAAGGCCTAATACCTTCTGAATATCCGAAGCCAAATAAACCTGTCTTTCCATAAGCTTTTCCTCCTTCACCGCTTTTTGTCGTAATCAGAATATATGCTTTCCCACGAGACATATACCAGCAGCCCTATATTCCAACATCTACTGTCTGCTATCAAAAACATTTTTAATTTGCTCAACACTAAAACCACCATACTCCAGTATTTTGAGTACTTCTTCTGTCAAATCCTCAACACTCTTCGGGATAACTGTTCTCGGCTGTTTCGCAAACTGTGGCGATACAATTCCAAATTGTTCAAGTATATCCATAACTTCCTTACACTTTTCATTATTTCTATGAAACTCTTTTTGTAATTGATGCACTGAAGTTGTAGCATGTTTTAGTGTCCATATAATGATCCCTGCCAATTCTTTGCGTTTTTTAGGTGCATTTTTATTTATGCAGACGGATGCCGTCTCTGAATCTGCAATCTCTAACATTTTCAAGTTCTCTGCCGCATCCGGCAATTTGTCAAGCATCTTTTCTACTTCCTCATCTGTCACAAACGCCCCTCGCAGCATTATAGGTTTGCTGCCATTTTTTGATTTCAGCAACATAGTCCCCTTTCCTGTAAGAAGCTCTGCCCCACTTTCGCCAATAGCAGTATAGGATTCACGGCCATTAGCGCATTTAAAAACAATCCTTGACATTATGCCATTGATAGCAATTCCTGTAGTTTTTACCGTTGGAGTATGCGAGGCAAGCACCAAAATCACTTTCGCTTTACGTCCTCTGCGGATAATGCTGTTTATCGCGTCTATGTACCTCTGGGATATCTTTTTTTCTACGCTTGCTACCATATCGTCAAATTCATCAATAATACATATTAAATACGGACATTTCTTACATTCCTCTTTTCCAATAGCAATTCGGGCATCCATTTCCTTTACCAATGCTTCAAGAGCCCGAATGCCTGTATCCGTATCCTTTACTATCGGATGAAGCAGATGCGGCACATCTTCAAAAGAAGACAAACTATTAGCGCCTACATCGAATAATAGCAGCCGTGCCTGATAGACCGAACACCTTCTTACTATACTAAGAATCATACATTCCAAAGCTACACTTTTTCCAGTCCCGCTCGCACCTACGACTAAAATATGCACCAATTCCACCATATCCTCCACATGTATTCGATTCATGATGTCACGACCTATCGCCAATGGAATCTGCATTTTTGCTTTTGTAAAGCGAGCATTATTAAGTATTTTTTGAAGTCCATTGTCTGTATTATTGCGTTTAGATACCGCCAAATATAATGAACCAGTTTCCTCGTGAGGATATATCATTTCAACCCCCATTGCTGCTCTTACATCACTTGCATATTTGTAAATACTCTTTACCTTCGTTCCACGCAGGATTTTTACTCTAAAATTATAATTGTCCCCATTGATATCCATTTCCACACTTATTAACTCAATGGAAACACCATATTCCTGAAATGTATCCTCAATTTGCTTTCCTACCTTTAGAACAAGCTTTCCATATTCTTCCATAGCCGTACCTCCTTTTATCGTTCATTCATTTTTTATTTCTGATATATATTTCACTCAAAACAGTGAAACTTTACATATACAAAATGATAAAAACAACGATACCTAGAATCAATGACCGAAAGCTTTTTATTATAAAACCCTCGATCATTGAATCCTCGCTAATTTCATAATATTGCTAATTTGTGTTTAAAAAATACCATAGCAGCTTCTTTTGCTAATGAAATTGCCGCATCAAGAATTTTATCTGCAATATTGCGCAAAATTTTTTTCATTTTCTTATCCTTCTTCTTTTTGTCTTTCTTATGTCCTGTTTTGCATTCTTTCTTCAATTCTTTTAAGTCGAAGAAAAGAACCTGTTCATCATTACAAGAAGAACGCTTATAAGGTACTGCAAAGGTTCCAGTCCGCATATCTGTTTCCTCCTTTCAGCCACATACAACTTTTCCGGTTGAATATCCATTTACGGTTAATTCGCTCACATGAAAAATTATGTGGCAAATAGTCTTATCCATATATTAGCCTCTTCCATACTATAAAACAAAGTAGAAAAGAAGGTGATTTTATCATTTTTTGCACCTTCAATCGAAACTTGAAAAATCAAGAAAACAAATGGGATGCGCATGAAAGCGCATCCCATTTTATAAAATACCCCAATTAATCTTCAACATAGTAATCTATACTGTAAATTAAGCTGTAATTTATACTATATAGGCTCCTCCTTGATCGACAATCTCCGCATATGATTTTATCAAGCTCTGATGACAATGATATAACTCTGACATAACATTACATGCTTCTTCTGGATTTAAATAACATTCGGAAAAAGGAGCACATGGCTTTGGCGAGAGTTCAAAATCAGAAAACGACAAATAATCATTAAAGGTCTCCATAAGAGCCAGATCGCTAAAATACTGACTCTTTTCTTTTTTCAAATTTCTGAATTTGACCAAATATTTTTTGAATTTCTTTAAAGACTTTCTATATTGCTTGATACCATTGTAAAGTTGTCTGGACCCATTATCAAAATCTTGGCCCTTATATTTCATTATAATCTCCTCATTAATGACCTCCATGAATTTTTCTATCGAAGAATTCAGTTCAAGTATTCCATCAATAAACACATAGCAATCTTCTATAAGAGTTTCCTCAATAACCGATATATCCTCACTGTCAGATACCCCCCCCTCATTAGCAGAGGCATTCTCTTTAACTGATGCTGTTTCCTTAATAACAAAATCTTCAGTAACAGGGGCCTTTTTATCAGTAAGCAATCTCGCTTTAGCACGGATCATTTTAACAGGAATTCCTTCAGTAGCTGATTTCTCCTTTTTAGAGGAAATATCAATGATTATAATATCAGTTGGACACTCTTTCCATAGAAGATCCTCCTCATTAAGTTGTTCATCTTTACTATGAAACACAACCTTCCGGGTAGCCAAAAAAGCGCAGACTGCCCCTGTC
>CAJULA010000002.1 GCA_910587155.1 uncultured Lachnospiraceae bacterium | reverse complement strand
GGATTTAATTCAGATTGGAATACTCATTGTTGCCCTTGCAAATTTGATTTATCAGATTTACAAGGGAAAAAAGAAATAGCCGCCACTATTCGCAGTAGTGACGGCTGACGCTATAAGCGTTAAGTTATAACTGTTTGTGGGTAGAGCCACTTCTATGGCTTTCCCTTTTTCTATGCTTAATATAGCATATTTGGCAGCAGGATTCAAGAGCCAAACACACGTTTATTGTAATGTGATTGCAAAAGCCGCCTGCTGCACCCCATTCTCTTATCAGGTGATTCCACTTTTCAGAATACCCATAGAAACACGCCACAAGCCCCTATTTCGCATTTTAACGGCATAGACAGTATTTCTATCATGTAAGGCAGTACAAGCCCGATATGAGGCAGATAGAGGGGTATAGGGGACATAGTAGTTATTTCTGTAATTCCGGCTTTTGGTTATTAAATGAACTTTTTTTTATAAATTCCTTTATTGCCTGATTTATTACATAATTTACAGAACGGTCATTCTCTTTTGCTATGTCTTCCAAAATTGCTTTATCGTTTTTTTCTATCACTAAAGACATTCTTTGTTTTGAATCAGAGATTGCCATATAATCACCGCCTTTTCTTTTTGAATTTATATTATCATAACATAACGGAAAAATCAAGGTGATTCATACTTGACACAACTGTTATAGCATGATATAGTTGCATAAGGGTTGTGCAACCTATGCGCAATCAAAGCGTATCTATCACTTTTCTTGTGATAAATACACTTCTTATCTGGCTATCTGACAGCCAAACAAAAAATATGGGAGGTGGTAATCTGCTATCAATGGAAGATATGGCGGCACTGACAGCCGCAGAAGAAAAGCGTCTTGGAGTGAACAGCCCGGAGTTTATGGAGCGGCACAACGAGATTATGAAAATGGCTGATGAAATACAGAGCCGTTACAAGAAAAATGCTCCTACCAGTACAGCGAATACCGATAGGAGCGAGTAACCCGGAAACCTAAGCAAATCGGGCATGGGGAGATTATAACATTTCCTCTGCCCGGAGTAAAGAGAGGATTTTGATTACAATGAATTTAAAAGACTTAATGCAGAGCGAGTATGAAGCCATGGCAAGCATGGAAATTCCCATGCCGGACGCATTTGAGAGGGCAATGGCTTTTATCAGGACGAAGCTGACAAAGAGAGAATTTATGGACGTAGAGAGTGCGATATATAGCGGTTGTATTGATTCAGAGCATAAAGCCTTTGAGCAAGGATTCATGCGCGGTATCGTGGTAGTGAAAGGCGGTGCTATATGACGCGAAAAGATATAAATTTGTTCTGTATATCAGCAGAGATTATCGGCGTGTCAATGATAATAGCCGGACTTGGAAATCAGTTAGACAATAACGAAACGGACACATTAACACCCTCTGCTATGAGAAGTGCGCTTCATGGCGTACAAGTCCATTTGGAGCGAATAGCGGATGATTTAGACCATATAGAGAGTAAGGGAGAAAAGAAGGGGGCAGGCAAATGAAAATTGATGAAATAAAGATTTATCCGTGCTTTGCGGCGCATGAGCCGGAGCCGCTTAGAATGGTTATCAGGGTAAAGAGGAAAGGGGGCGTTGCATAATGGCAAAGGGCAAAGAGAACATGAACCTTGCAACGGAGATTATTTGGGGCATGAAAAAACGGCTTATCATTTGCCGGATTGCGCTGATTATCTCACTGGCCGGGAATATCATTCAGGCAGCAGTATTGATTTTCAGGTAACGGATATAAGGGAGTGGGCGGCGGCTTATATGCCTGCTGCCTATCCCACATTATAGAAAGGCGGTGCTTATTATGGCAAGACTGGGAGCAGGCACAAGGAAACGTGCAGACGGCACACTGGAAAAACGATTCACCATAGACGGCAGGCGGTACAGCGTTTACGGTAAGAATGCAAAGGAAATCTCACAGAAAGAGCAGGAAATCAGGAAAAAGATTGAAGCTGGGATATATACGGATAACCGAAACCTTACACTGGACGGATATTTTGATGAATGGCTGAACGGAAAGAGGGGGAGCATCAAGGGGAATACCCTCAAATGGTATGCGACATATTATAAAGGGCATATTTCCCCATGTTTGGGGAATGTAAAGCTTCAGAAGATTGAGCGCAGACAGGTATTGTCTTTTCAGAAGGATTTGTCAGAGGGTGAATTGTCTATCAGGACGTGCAACAATATTATGAAAATCCTTAAAATAGTTCTGAATGATGCGGTAACGGATGAAATCATAATGAAAAATCCGGCAGAGGGCATAAAAGCCCTAAAGGAAGTCAATGCAAAGGCGGCAGAAACTTACCACCGGGCATTGACGGAGCAGGAGCAGAAGGACTTCATGCAGGAGATGGCAAGTGATTATTATTATGAGTTCGTGGCTTTTCTTCTCTGTACCGGAATGAGATTTGGCGAAGCCGCCGCCCTGACATGGAGTGACATTGACTATAAGCAGAATGTAATCCACGTTACAAAAACAGCCACATACAACGAGGATAACACACGGACTACAGGAACGCCCAAAAGTGAATCTGGCAAAAGGGATATCCCATTGAATGACACTATCAGGGGCATACTGGCAAGGCAGAGGAAGAAGCGGAGCGTTGTTATTCCGATAGACAAGGAAGAAAATAGGGTGTTTGTATCGGTGTATGGCAAGATGGTTGACAACTGCACTGTAAACCGGGCGATCACCAGCGCACTTGCCAGACTGGAAGAACATGGCAGATCAATAGAGCATTTTACATTACACGCTTTAAGGGATACCTTTGCAACGAGGTACATAGAACAGGGAGGGAGTCCGCAGACCTTGAAAACCATTCTGGGGCATAGCAGCCTTGCAATGACAATGGACTTATACAGCCACGTCTTACCGAATACCAAACAAAAGGAAATGGACAATCTGAAAATCATATTATAGCAGCAGGGGCGGCATTGTGACCGCCCTTTTCGTTACCCCACGAATACCCCAATTTGTACCCCTAATCTGAATGATATAAGCATGGATAAAGACGAAATATGATAAGCGATATTAACATGAATGATATTGGACAATTCCAGTAAAATCAATACTTGAAAAGGATAACCACGGATAATGATAAAATGTGATAAAACCTATGTTTATGTACATGGAATCCAGCAGAGTGCCATCCACGTCAAAAATAGCGCCGTGCATCCTCATGGCTTCACCATTTTCTCTGCCAGCGTCCGCAACTCCCGGCAGGTTCCCTCAATGTCCTCCGCTGAGAAAATGGCGGACACCAATGCCACGCTGTCTACTCCACTGCCGGACAGTTGGAGCAGGTTATTCCGGTGAATGCCGCCGATGGCCACGATGGGTACATCCACGGCATTGCAGATAGCCAGAAGCGTATCATTTGGCATCTGATCCACATCGGTCTTTGTGCTGGTGGGGAACACTGATCCCAGACCCAGGTAGTCCGCGCCGTCCTGAACGGCCCGGCGAGCCTCTTCCACCGTGTGGACGGAAACACCCAGGATCATGGCGTCTCCCACGTGGAGGCGGACCTCTTCTGCCGACAAGTCTTTCTGACCTACATGGATTCCGTCGGCGCCACTGGCGATGGCGATATCTACATTGTCATTTACAATAAACGGAACACCATACCGACGGCACAGGGTGCAGATGTCTCTGGCCTCCTGGAGAAACGCAGCCGCATCCAGTTCTTTCTCCCGCAGCTGCACACAGGTCACGCCGCCCCTCAATGCAGCCTCCACCTGTTCATAGAGAGTTTTCTTTCCAACCCATGCCCGGTCGGTGACGGCGTATAACAGCATGTGCCGCTTATCGCATCTCATAGTTGGCTCCCTCCTCCAGTGCCGCTGGTGTCAGGCGGTACATGGCATCAATGATGTAATTCCGGTAAGAGGAATTGCCGTCCGGTTCGCGCATACGCCGGCAGGCAATTTCCCCGCAAAGACCCATGGCGCATACAGCGGCAGCAGCAGCTTCCAGCGGATGATCCGGATTGGCGGTGACAAAAGCCGCCGACAGAGCGGAGAGCTGGCAGCCAGTGCCGGTGACAGCAGACATTTCTGGCCGGCCATTGCGGATACAGAAAGACCGTTCCCCGTCGGTCACAATGTCAATGGCTCCGGTAACGGCGATTACCGCCCCGGTTTGTCTGGAAAAATCCCTGGCAAAGGACACTGCCTCGTTCAGATTTTCCTCCGTCACCTTGTCGGACACATCTGCGTCTACGCCTCTGGTGGTGCCGCTGCCCAGGGTCAGGGTCTTAATCTCTGAGATGTTGCCGCGGATCACGGTAAACTTTACGTCCTTCAGCAAATCCAGGGCAGTATTCGTCCTCAGTGTGGAGGCTCCCGCTCCCACCGGATCGAGCACTACAGGATGGCCCAGCGCATTGGCTCGCTTCCCGGCGGCGAACATGGCTGGGATGGTGTGTTGATTCAGCGTTCCGATATTGATATTCAGACCGCCGCAGATGGCAGTGATCTCCTCTGCCTCACCGCTGTCGTCGGCCATGATGGGGGAGGCTCCACAGGCCAACAGCATATTGGCGCAGTCATTGACTGTGACATAGTTAGTGATATTGTGGATCAGAGGGGACTTCTGCCTAACATTCTCAAATAATTTTTCAAACATAGTATTTACTCCTTTGAGTGCGAGAAAACGTTACTGTATGGCGGTGCTTTTCCTCAACCTGCCGCAAGTGTGTTGCGGCTATCAGTATCATAGCCCTTTTTGCAGACGAACAAAAAAACAGAGGGAACCTGAATAGGATTCCCTCAAAAAGTACAAGTTTTCTGTAACTTCCTCCGACGGCATTATCCGCATCAGGTTCAAGGGTCGAAGGTTTACCTTCCTCTCAGCCTGTCACACAAGCTCCCCCGTTTCATTGTATCGAAATTATAACATGTAATCTCCTGGCTTGCAAGTGACTTTTCATGTCCCCATTTGTCCGCTTATATTGGAGAATAGAGAAGGAGATAATAAGGGATAACAAAGATTGTGTGAAAAGGAGCATTTATGAACAGCGGGAAAATCAGGCGTATGCTGAAAAATGAGATACGGCAGATGTGAAAACACAATAATGGAAAAAAGCCGGGATTTAGAAAGGCGCTGGCTGCCGCGGCAGGTCCGGCCTGATCTGGCCGGTTCTGACAAAGGAGAAAAGGTTGAAAGAAAATCTTTCAATCTTGATTTGAGAGTCAAATGAACATACAGGCATGTTCGCTTGACCCATGAAGACAAAAATAAAAATTTTCAAAAAGTGTACTTTTTGAAAATCCGTTCTGTCTTATGTAACCGTGTACTATTTTATAATATTTTACACAGAAAGACAAGTAAAAAATCCATATTCCTGACTTTACCATATATTATATCGGCCGAAAGCCCGTTTTCAAAAAGTACACTTTTTGAAAACGGGCTGTTTTGATGTGGCAGTCAGCTTGTCTGAACAATTGCGCTTTATCGTGCTAGAAAACGGAAAACTTTGAAATGGGGATGGGAATGCAGTCGGATATGCTGTGCAGGACGATCCGGCAGTACAGCAGTGCTCCGATTGCCGAAGCGGATATGCGAAAGCTGCTGGATATAGCGGAGGATTACGGCAAAGTAAAGAATTATGTCTATGCCCGTTTTGGCGGAATCGGCAGTCTGGACAGGATATATCCCGGTTATACGGTACAAAATGAAATGACGGCCAGCGGGCTGCGGACGTCGCTGGGGCTGCCTTCGGTCTATTTTTATCTGGCGGTATTTGACGCTCTGGGTGATATCAAATGTCAATGGATGCGGACAAAGTCAAAGATTCTGGAACTGACAGGGCGCAATGCCGGTTTTAGTGAGGATGATAAGCATTATTTGCGTTTTTTGCTAAAAGTGAACAATGCCTTTGCAGCAGTATTGAATCAGAGACCCGTACAGCTGCCCGCGGAAATACAAAAACAGTATGAGATATTGGCAGAGCGGGCAGACAGAGAGCGCCTGCACCGCTATCTGTGCAGGCAGGTGAGAAAGTACCATGTGAAACTGCACACAGACTGTCAGGATATATTTTCCACATCAGAGCGGGCGTATCGTTATGGGAACCATGGAATTTCTCTTGCCGTGAAAGAAAAGCGCCGTCGGATTTTTGTGTCGCTGACAGACAATAATCAGTACAAATGTCAGCTTTCCGTCAGATTGTATCCCGGGGAGCAGCGTCTGGAAATCATTGTGCCGGTCTATGTAAATGTCAAACGGCATGAAGATTATGTAAATCCGATAGGAATTGCCATGGGTATGCAGACGATGCTGACAACGGACAGCGGACATAAATATGGTGAAAATTTTGGTTCGTACCAGGCTGCCTATACAAGGTGGACAGAGAAACAAAGCAAAAACTATCATTACAACCGGCAAAGCAATCCCGGCCGGAAAAAATATATGGCTCAAAAGAAATGCCTGGAAGAGCGGCTGCACGGTTATATCAATCAGGAACTGAACCGTTTTCTGGCAGAAGAGAAACCGGGAATTATTTATCTTGTAAAATTGCCAAAAGCCGGAGCGGGCGGAGGTAAAATCAGCCGTGCTGTCATGATGTGGCAAAGAGGGTATATCCGCAGACGTCTGGAGTGGAAATGCCGGGAGCACGCCATAGAGATCGTGGAAGTGTTCGGGAATGGTGTCAGCAGAGAGTGCAGCAGATGTGGCGGGAGCGGAGAACGGAAAAAAGGAAGCTTTTGCTGCAGCGTATGTGGCGCGGTATTGGATGAAAAGACGAATACGGCAGGAAATGTCAGGAAACGTGCGGAATCGGGAAAGACAGTAACGAAAAGACAACCGTTTCAGGCCTATGAGTCACCGGAATGAATCGACATACTAATCGGTCATAAAAGGGACTGCCAGGATAAATTCCGTTGTTGAAGCGGGATTTTACCTCAGAGGACCAGGCGGGAACTTATGATATAAAAAAAGATACGGCCTTAGAAGGCAGATCTACTGCGCATTGGATAGGCCAGGACCCTGTGAACACAGACAGGCATGTGCAGAAAAGCAGATGTTGTACGTTTTTGGAGCAGATCCGGAAACCGCGTGATGTAGCAGGGAGCGAAGCGGTCTTTGACCGCATCACTATCCCTATATGGGAGGTGACCAATATGCCTTATAGAAATCAACAAAGCCATGTGGACTGGCGGAAAAAGAAACAACAGAAAATACGACTTAGACTGACTGTATTTATATATCCAGTATTTAAAAATTGCCGGAAAAGTATGATAAACGGCACATGGATCAAAGTGCTCTGAGGGCAAGAATTTAGTGCCGTTTATATAGAAGTCAGGAAGGCGTTTTGTTATTTCTTTTTCTGCCAGTCCGGCAGGCGAAGGACCCTATTGTGTTCAATGCCGTTTTGGCAGACAGAACATGAGATAGGTAAGGAATGAGGAATCGGGGATGGGGAGATATGAGAAAGGCACAGAAAGAGCAGGCGGAAAATTTTATTGATCTGCTTGATCAGGCGCACGACGAGATCAGAAAAGCGGTGTCAGAAGGCAACAGAGACGTGGCATTGCACCTGTTAACGCAGTGTCAGGATGGAGCCATCAGCCTGGGTGAGCTGATCGAAAAGACAGAAGGGGAAGGCTTTGCCACCATAGCATTGCTGGAGGATTATTGTGAACTGATCTATGAGACTCATGAGGCAGTCTTGCAGGAGCAGACTGTCAATGCCGGTAAAATACATAAAAATCTTCGCAGATCTCTGATCAAAATAAAAAACAGTGTGCGCAGCGATATCAGGGTGCGCCGGGAAGCCGTATTCCTTCCTTATAAAGCGTCCATGTGGGATTCCCTGGAAAGCATATGGAAAGCCGCCGAGGAAGATCCGGACTGTGATGCCTATGTGATTCCGATCCCCTATTATGATAAAAATCCGGACGGAAGTTTCCGGGAACTGCATTACGAAGGCGGCGAGTACCCGAAATATGTACCTGTTGTCTGGTATCAGAATTACGATTTCGAAAAGCACAGACCGGATATGGTCTTTATTCATAATCCGTATGACGACTGTAATTATGTGACAAGTGTACATCCGTCATTTTATTCGTCGGTATTGAAACAGTATACGGATCAGTTAGTATATGTGCCTTATTTTATATTGGGTGAGCCTGATCCGGATAAGGAAGAATCTCTGGAAAAGCTGGAGCATTTTGTCACCCTGCCGGGGGTGTACAATGCGGACAAGGTGATCGTACAGTCAGAGGCCATGCGCAGGGCTTACATAAAGATTTTGACAAGAGAGGCAGGGGCAAAGACAAAAAGCGTCTGGAAAGAGAAAATACTGGGCCTGGGCTCCCCAAAGTTTGACAAAGTGGCAGAGACGATATCGGCGGATGTGGAGATCCCGGAAAGCTGGCGCCGGTTGATAGAGAAACCGGACGGGAGCCGGAAAAAGGTCGTCTTTTACAATACAAGCGTGGTGGCGCTGCTGGAGCACAATGAGAAGATGCTGGAGAAGATGCGCTATGTATTTGGTGTATTTCAGGAAAACCAGGAGGAAGTGGCACTGCTGTGGAGACCGCATCCGCTGGTGAAGGCGACGATCGAGTCGATGCGGCCGTCGCTTTGGAAAGAATATGAAAAGCTGCTCGCCTGGTATCAGGCGCAGGGGTTTGGGATTTATGACGATACGGCTGATTTAAACCGGGCGATTGAGATCAGCGACGCGTATTATGGAGACGCCAGCAGTGTGGTGCAGCTGTACCGCAAGACGGGGAAGCCGGTGATGATGCAGGATGTGGAGATAATAGGGTAGATCTATGGGGAGCCGATATATCAATGAATTAATAGAGAAGCTTTATTGTACAGAGATGTTGTATGGGAATGGTTCTGAGATAAGATGTAAAAATTATGATGAAGGAATCAGATTATTAGTAGATACTTTTACCAGGCATAAAAGAAACCGATCAAAACTTTTTTTTATAGGGAATGGAGGGAGTTCTGCCATAGCAAGTCATATGACAGCGGATTATATGAAAAATGGCGGAATGAATACATATAGCTTATATGATAATGCTGTTACTACCTGTATGGGGAATGATTATGGGTATGAGTATATATTTTCAAGGCCGATGGATTTTCTGCTAAAAGAGGGTGATCTGGTAGTTGCAATAAGCAGCTCCGGCAATTCGCAAAATATTATAAATGCAATCAATATTGCAAAAGAAAAGAAGGCAGCGGTGATAACATTTACGGGATTTCAAGCAGATAACAGAGCAAAGCAGATGGGAGATTTAAATGTATATGTGCCCTGTAAAAAGTATGGAATTGTTGAATCTATTCATAATTTGATACTTCAACAGATCGTGGACTTAATCATGGAGAGGGATGGAGAATCAATTTAGCATGGAAAAATCAGGAAAAAGAGCAATTTTTCTGGACAGAGACGGAGTATTGACGGAAGAAAGAGGTTATATCACTTCTGTTGGTGATATGAAGATATTTCCATATGCAGCTGATTGTATCCATCAAATACAGAAAAAAGGGTATTATGCAATTGTTGTGACAAATCAGAGCGGTATAGCCAGAGGTTTATTCACGGAGGAACAGCTTGATGAAATGAACACTTATCTGAAACAGCAAACAGGTGTGGACGCCATATATTATTGTCCGCACCATGTGAAGGGAACCATTGTAAAATACAGAAAAATATGCAGATGCCGTAAGCCGCAGACCGGGTTGTATGAAACAGCCTGTAAGGAATTTCATATTAATATGCAGGGTTCCTATATGGTAGGTGATCGGGCAAGCGATATATTAGCCGGACAAAATATAGGTGTTAAAACGATACTGCTGGAGTCTGGATATGGTACGGCACGAATGGAGGAAAAAGTAGAACCGGACTATATAGTTAGTGATTTGAGAGGTGTAGTAGAAATATTACGATGATGAGAAAACAGAAATCAAAGAGATGGAGACTTATGGCGGAGGAGGTAATATGGTTTCACTGGTAACTGGTGGGTGTGGATTTATAGGTTCTCATATGGTAGACAGGTTGCTGGCAGAAGGGGATATTGTAAGAGTAATTGACAATTTTTCAACCGGCAGACCTGAAAACCTGGATCATCAGAAAGAAAATCCTAATCTGACTGTCTATCATATGGATATCCGAAGTAAGGAGGAAATAAAACCGGTATTTAAGGATGTAGATTATGTTTTTCATTTTGCGGCGCTGGCTGATATTGTACCATCAATTCAGAAACCGTGGGAGTATTATTCTTCAAATGTTCTGGGTACCTATCATGTTGTGGAATGTGCAAAAGATGCAAATGTTAAAAAGCTTGTATATGCTGCTTCTTCGTCCTGTTATGGTATTCCTGACGAGTATCCGACAAAAGAAACGGCAGAAATCAGGCCACAGTATCCTTATGCACTTACTAAAAGACTGGGAGAGGAAACCGTTTTGCACTGGGGTCAGGTATATGGTCTGCCAGTAGTGACACTGCGACTTTTTAATGTATATGGAACGAGGTCGAGGACGTCAGGAACTTATGGGGCGGTATTTGGGGTGTTTTTGGCACAGAAACTTGCAGAGAAGCCATTTACAGTCGTGGGAGACGGAAATCAGACGAGAGACTTTACTTATGTTACGGATATTGCAGATGCTTTTTATACGGCGGCAGTATCTGAGGTAGTACAGGAAACTTTTAATGTGGGAAGTGGAGGCACTTATTCTGTTAATCACCTGTGTGAATTGCTCGGTGGAGAAATCACTCATATTCCCAGGAGACCGGGAGAACCCGATTGTACGTTTGCAGATGTATCAAAAATTAAAAATGTACTTGGCTGGGAAGCAAAAGTGACATTTGAAGAAGGCGTAAGAAAGGTTCTTGATAATATTGAGTATTGGCGGGAAGCACCGGTATGGACGCCGGACAGCATTGAGAATGCAACAATGGATTGGTTTAAATATCTGGGAAAATAAAATCAAATCAGGTGTATAGGGGAAATGGGGAAAATAGTATCAAAGGAAGAATATAAAAAAAATATTAAGAACAGACTCAGACAGGAAAATAAAAAAGTCGTACTTTGTCATGGAGTATTTGATCTTGTTCACCCGGGGCATATGATACATTTTCAACAGGCAAAAAGCATGGGTGATATTCTGGTGGTATCAATTACATCAGCAAGATATGTAAGAAAAGGACCCGGGCGGCCTTATTTTAATGATGAACTGCGGATGAGATTTCTTGAAGCCATAGAATGTGTGGATTTTGTAATGCTTTCAGAAGGGTATACGGTTGATGATATTGTGGAGGCAGTTGAACCGGATATTTATGTCAAAGGTGAGGAATACAGGCAGCCGGAAGATGATATAACCGGGAAAATATCTAAGGAACAGGAACTTGTAGAGCGGCATGGCGGACAGATTAAGTTTACAGGTGGCCAGGTATTTAGTTCCACGCATCTGATCAATACGGCATTGTCAGGATTACCGGATGATGTACGATGCTATATGGAGACTTTCAGACAAAAGTATTCTATGAGTGATATCCGGGAATATACAGAGAAAATCAGCAGATTAAAAATTCTTGTAGTAGGAGATATCATCATTGACAAGTATACATATTGTAATGTACAGGGAATGATGTCAAAAGACATGGGATATTCTGCCCGCCTCAGAAGTGTAGAGGAATATTTGGGAGGAGCGGCGGCAGTTGCAAGGCATTTATCCTCTTTTAATGAAAATGTAACATTGATGTCAGTGATTGGAAATGAAGAAAATATCCGGCTGCGTATATTTGATGAGCTTGCCGAGAGCATGAATCTGAAGCTTATTTATAGTGAAGAGGTGCCGACAATCATAAAATGCAGATATCTGACACGGAATGAGAAGCGCGAAGAATATAAAAAAATATTTGCGATTAACAATATTCCGGAAAAACATGGCTATGAGGATAACGTAAAAGAAAAATTTGCAGAAAAATTGAAAGAGAATATAGAGAATTATGATGTGGTATTTTTGTGCGATTTTGGTCATGGATTAATGGATGATGCTGCAATGGATATCATACAGGAAGAGGCAAAGTATCTTGTTTTAAATTGCCAGACCAATTCTTCTAATAAGGGAATGAACATCATAACAAAATATCATAGAGCCGATGCGTTTACCCTGGATCAACAGGAACTTGCACTGGCATATCCTTCATATAAAGACAGTGAGGAAGTAAAACTTAAAAAGCTGAGAAGTTATTTAAAGGGAAATGGGTGGTTGACAAGAGGATCTCTGGGGGCATTACAGATAGAAGGAGAAGATACAAAATCCTGTCCTGCGTTCACTTTATCAGTAAAGGACACGATAGGTGCGGGAGATGCCTTTTTTGCTTTAGCAGGGATTTTTTCCGCCGTCGGAGCACCTGTGGAAGTTGGGACATTTATGGGGAATATTGGAGGCGCCCTGGGAGCAAATATTGTTGGAAACAGAGAAAGTATCGAAAGAGTAAATGCTTTGAAGTTTGCAAGTACTTT
Source organism: uncultured Lachnospiraceae bacterium (assembly GCA_910587155.1). Classification (GTDB taxonomy): domain Bacteria; phylum Bacillota; class Clostridia; order Lachnospirales; family Lachnospiraceae; genus VSOB01. The sequence continues at coordinate 183,417 of CAJULA010000002.1, read as the reverse complement.
GTTGAATGTATAGAGAGAAAGAATGAAAAAATTTATCGTGCTGTTTATATGGTGAGAGATAAATATGGAAAAAGGTCAGGATAAATGTATGGCAGATAATATAAGAATGGATTCGCATAAGTTAATATATCATCCGGAAACAGTGTCCAGATGGATGAAGGGGGAAAATATTTATCCGATCGAAATGGAAATTTCACCAAGTGGGGCATGTAACCACAGATGTGTGTTTTGTGCAGTTGATTATATTGGATATCAGTCTGATTTTTTGGATAAAGATACGATATTGCGTGATGTATCCTTTATGAGCAGAAAAGGACTAAAGAGTGTTATCTGTTCCGGCGAAGGGGAACCTCTTTTAAATAAGGATATGCCGGATATGGCAAACGCAATCAAGGCATGCGGTGTAGATGTTGCAATGAGCACAAATGGTGTGTTTTTTACGAAAGAGAAAGTAAATGATTGCCTGGGAGCTTTTACGTGGGTTCGCTTCAGCATAGCAGGCATGGACGAAAAATCATATCGTAAGATTCAAAGAGGAAAAGAAGGAGATCTGGAGAAGGTCAGGATAAATCTGGAAGAGGCAGTACGAATCAAAAGAGATAAAAAGCTGAGAACAACACTGGGAGTACAGTGTTTGTTGTTGCCTGATAATATGATGCAACTGCCTGATATGGCACGTGAACTTTGTAATATAGGGGTTGATTATTTGACAGTAAAGCCTTATTCGCAGCATTTGCATAGTAGAAATGTTTTTCAGATAGATTATATGGCAATGCTGGAATTGGAAAAAGAGTTAAAAACTTATGTTACAGAGAGGTTTGCTGTTTATTTCAGAGCAAATGCCATGAAAAAAATGCATCATGAAAAGTGTTATCAGCAATGTTATGGGCTTCCGTTTATGACACATATTGATGCAAGAGGGAATGTATGGCCCTGTGTGGCTCATATTGGGACAAAGGAGTTTTGTTACGGCAATATTTATGAGCAGACTTTTGAGGAAATATGGGAAGGAAAAGAGCGTCAGAGGGTGGTAGAAAAGCTGAATTTACTTGATATTAATAAAACTTGCAGGGAAGCATGCAGACTGGATGAGATAAATAAGTATTTGAATGAATTGAGGCATCCGGGAGAGCATGTGAACTTTATATAGCAAAAAAGGGAATAGGAAAATGAGAGGAAAATGGAAGGACTTTATATTCAGCAGTATTGGGCTTCATTTAAAGTCCGGAGGGTGCGACAGAAAAAAACAGATAACGGATTGCCTGTCAAGAGAAAAAGATACTGGATTTAATATCAGAAAAAGGGAATGGAGAAAACTATATCAGAAGATCATAAGACAATATACGCAAATCAGAGTCCACAGACTATGGAGTACCAGAATCGGAGAATATCTGGTAAGGTATTTGCGGGCAGTGGAAGATTCGGAAATAAATGCAAAAAACGGGATTCTTGATGTTTTTGTCTTGTCTGATTGTGTGAATCACAATGCCAGATTGTCTGAAATTTTGGGAAGAAATATTTGCATTGTTAATGAAAAAAATGTTGATATCTGGATGAAGATCTTATATCACTTTCCCGAAGTGGAATTTGTAAAGTATTGGGATGCTTATTCCATTAAAAAAAAAGACAGAGTATATAATTCCAAAGATACAGTTCGATATTTCAAACTTACAGAAAGGGAAGCTGCGGAGGGACGCCGCAAGAAAAATGATATGGGACTGAAAGGGGCATTTGTATGTGTTTCAAGCAGGGATGCGACATATCTGGATACGATTTTGCCGAATAAGGATTACCATTATCATGATTTCCGGGACGCCGATATTAATAATTTCAGTCTTTCAGCAAAATATCTTTCAGAATTGGGAATTACAACAGTAAGAATGGGAAGATATGTGCGTGACAAAATAAATTTTGACAGCTGTATAGATTATGCAAATGAATATTATGATGAGTTGTTGGACGTCATTTTAGCCAAAGACTGCAAATTTTATGTGGGAGATTCATCAGGAATCGTGTGGCTTCCAATGGTATTAGACAGGCCAATTGCTCTTAAAAACTGGGTACCCGTTTTCCTGGATTCGGAAACATTGCCATATAACCCGTCTAATTTATTTATTTTTAAAAAATACTATAAGAAAAGCGAAGACAGGTTTCTGTCAGTCAGGGAAATGATGCAGATCGAAAAAAAGGTCAGATATAATGGAAATCTTTACGCACAACATGGGGTTGAAGTTGTAGAAAACAGCGCCGAGGAAATATTGGATCTGGTTGTGGAGATGAATACAAGAATTGATGGAAAATGGATCGAATCACCAGAAGACAATATGTTGCAGGAAAAATATCAGGCGATATACAGAGAATGGTGTGCAAAGGAGCATTACAGGGAAAGTGCAACACTGCGTATCAGGGTAGGGGCTATGTTTTTGAGGAAAAACAGATTTTTACTGGACTGATCTGTCGTTAAATACTTGTGATCAAAGACTGGCTGGAAGAGCAGTGATTAGAATGGAAGGGGTAATCTGTAAAAATGGAAGATTATAGAGTTGATTCTCATAAGCTGATATTCCATCCGGACAGAGTAGCGGATTGGATGCAGGGGAATGTGGTATATCCGATCAATGCAGAAGTGGGACTGGCAGGTGCATGTAATCATCGTTGTATTTTTTGTGCGGCAGATTACATGGAATATGTTCCGAAAGTGTTGAAAAAGGATATTATTCACTGCAGATTTCAGGAAATGCAGAAAAAGGGATTGAAGAGCGTGTTGCTTGCCGGGACGGGAGAACCTTTGCTTAATCATGATGCCCCGGAGATCATAAATGATATAAAGTCCATGGGTGTGGATGTTGCGTTATCGACAAATGGTGTATTGTTCACAAAAGATCTGGCCAGAGAATGTATGAGTTCTATTTCCTGGATTCGTTTCAGTACATCAGCTGCTACAGAAAGTACTTACAAAAAAATACACCGTGGAAAAGATGGGGACTTGGAACGAGTATTTACCAATATATATGATGCTGCGCAGATTAAGAAAATGAATCATGGGAGGACAGTTCTTAATGTGCAGATTGTGATGATACCGGAAAATGCTGATGAAGTCGTTATGTTGGCAAAAAAGGTGAAGGAATTAGGGGCGGATCAATTTCTTGTCAAGTCTTTGGGATGGAATCCACTGAGTAAAAATAATATGAAAAAGGAAGTTGACAGAGTTACATACTATGATAACCAGGAGGACATTATCCGGGAACTGGAAGGGTTAAGCAACAGCAGCTTCAGGGCAGTGTACCGGACAAACCGTATGAGTAAGCCAAAACTTGGAAAGTGTTATACGGAATGCTATGCGATGCCATTCCATACGAATATTGATGCTGAAGGGAATGTATGGCCATGTTGTGTGTTAATTGGAATGGATGGTATGTGTTTTGGAAACATATATGAGAGCAGTTTTGAAGAGATATGGCAGGGCGAGAAAAGGAAACAGATTATGCATCGGTTAAAGGATATGAAACTTTCAGAATGTATACCGGAATGCAGGTTAGATGATATGAACCGCTACCTGCATGAGTTAAAACATCCGGGAGAACATGTAAATTTTATATAAGAAATGTTACTTGAAAAAGGAGAACAGGTGGACAGTTATTTATCTGAGGAAGAATTGGAGCATTTACATTTTAAAAGGATCGGAAAAGATGTCAGGATCAGCAGAAGAGCCGTGTTTTATCTGTCGGAAAATATTGAAATAGGCAGTCATGTGAGGATTGACGATTTTTCTTTTTTGAGTGGCGGGAGTGGAATATACATTGGAAATTATGTTCATATTGCAGCATATAGCGCATTATATGGAAAGTTTGGAATAGAAATAGGAAATTATGTGAATATAAGCAGCAGAGTCAGCATTTATTCTACCAGTGATGATTATTCCGGAGATGCCATGACCGGACCGTTAGTGGATCCCCAATATATTAATGACATTGGAACAAAGATAGTAATAGATGATCACGCTATTATCGGAACGGGGAGTGTATTGTTACCGGGGGCTCTTTTACATCAGGGGGTGGCGGTTGGCGCTATGAGTCTTGTAAAAAGAGAATTGGATGAGTTTGGTATTTATGCAGGGAGGCCCGTCAGATTTATAAAAGACAGATCAAGAAAGGTATTAAGTATTGCAGCAGCAATGCAGGCTGGGGAAGATGATTCGATTCTCTGAAGGAATAAAGACAGATATAAAAGAGACTGATTAGGAAGGAAACAGACACATGGCAGATATCATAAAACCAACACAGCCATCCTTGCCGGATTATGATGCATATATCAGAGAAATAAAAGATATCTGGGATACGAAATTATTAACCAATAACGGACCTAAGGTACGAAAACTCCAACATCGTATCAGGGAATATATGGGGTGCAGGAATGCAGATTTATTCGTGAACGGACATTCTGCACTGACAATCGCGATACAGGCATTGCATTTGCAGGGAGAGGTTCTCACTTCTCCATTTACTTTTATCTCCACGACCAATGCTATTGTACAAAACGGGTTGACTCCGGTTTTTTGTGATATAGATGACAGCTATAATATTGATCCCAAGATGTTAGAGGAGCATATTTCAGAAAAAACCAGTGCTATCATTGTGCCGCATATCTTTGGGATACCCTGTAAAATAGATGAAATTGAAAGAATAGCAATAAAATATCAATTGAAAGTAGTATATGACGGTGCGCAGGCCTTCGGAACAAAAGTGTCAGGAAAGCATATAGGCAGGTATGGTGATATTACCATGTTCAGCTTACATGCAATCAAGGTATTTAATTCTATAGAAGGCGGGTTGTTAACTTATGGGGACGATACATTACAGGAAGCATTCTCATTGTACAAGAATTTCGGTATTTCTTATTATGAAACCGGAAGCGATGTAATATTGCCTGGTATAAATGCTAAAATGAATGAATTTCAGGCGGCAATGGGAATTTTGGGACTTGATCTTGTAGAAAAAGAAATTGAGACAAGAAAGACACTGGCGCATATATATATTGACAGATTGTCGGGAGTAGAAGGTATTGATACATATCCTTATGAGAAAGGAATTGACTATAATTATGCATATTTTCCGGTGCGGATTAAAGAGGAGTCATTTGGGATTGGCAGAGATGAGTTATTTTCCCGGTTAAAGAAAGAGGGGATTATTACAAGAAAATTGTATGACACTCTTTGCTGCGATTATAGTTGCTATAAAGAAAGGGGCTATCTTCTGGATGTTACCCATGCGAGAAAAATAGCGAAGGAAGCGTTAGATTTACCGTTGTATGGGACATTGCAACCCGGAGAAGTAGAGCATATTTGCGATGTGATTTCTATGATACAAAAGGAGAGAATAAATGGCAGGTAATGTGGAAAGCAGTGTCTATAGTGACCTGAAAATATTCCATCACACTGAAAAAATAAATGATATTTTAAGTGAGAGAAGAACTTCTCCTATATATATCCGCATAAAACCTACTAACTGTTGTAATCAAAATTGTTATTATTGCGGCTCCAAGGATGATAACGTACCTGAAGACCGGCTCTTTGATAAAAAGGCTATGATTCCATGGAATAAAATGGAAGAAATAATACAAGATATGGCTGATATAAAGGTTAAGGCCGTTACATTCAGTGGTGGTGGAGAACCTTTGGTATACCCATATATTGAGAATGCCCTGAGGATGATAAAAGATAAAAAAATTGAATATTCTGCCATTACAAATGGACAGGCATTGGAAGGCGGAAAAGCGGAGTTGTTGGCAGATGCAAAGTGGATAAGGGTATCCATTGAATCCGCCAGTGCAGATACCTATGCAAAAATCAGAGGCGTCAATACATTTGACAGGGTTATCAGTAATATTTCGAATTTTGTACAGAACAAAAATCCCCAGTGTACGGTAGGGATTAATTGTGTGGTAACAAAGGATAACTACAAAGAAATCTATGATTTATGCAATCTGATGTCCGGATTGGGAGTGAATAATATTAAATTTTCCCCATTGAGACTGGACGGTGATCTGGGAGAATATCATAAACCGATCAGGCAGATTGTGGAAAAGCAGATTGAACGGGCTCAAAAAGAGTTTGAGAACAATGGGTTTAAAATCATAGATAAATACAGTGATGATGCGGGACTGGATGCGGGATATGAAAAATCATACCATCGGTGTATGATTCAGGAAGTATTCACGGTTATTGGCGCTGACTGTAAAGTATATTTCTGTCATCAGAGGGCTTATACGAAAAATGGAGATATTGGTTCTCTGGAAAATAGGAGCTTGAAGGAACTATGGTATGCTGAAGACACCATTAAAAAAGTGAGAGGACTGGATCCCTGCCAGGAGTGCAATTTCAGGTGTGTATTTGATGAAAGAAATCTGTTATTACATAATTTGGTGTCGATAGACAGAAATCATATTAATTTTATCTGATGCAAAATAAGACTTGTTACTTTGGGGCAGACAGAAAGGACAGGTATGAAAAATTTTGAGGAAATTGCACTTGATATCAGAAGATCCATCTTTAAAACCGTGTGTTGTAACCGTGCAGGACATCTGGCTTCTTCCTTATCCTCAGTGGAAATTTTAACAGCGTTGTATTTTGGGGATATACTCCGGTATGATCCGCAAAACCCGGAATGGGAGAAGCGGGACAGATTTATTATGAGCAAGGGGCATGCTGCTCTGGCTTTGTATTATGTTTTGGCAAAGGCGGGGTACTATGAGAGCAAAAAAGTTGGTACTTTTTGTATGGAAGGAACGATATTTGGTGGTCTGGCTACCTATGGGAAAATTCCTGGTATAGAGATGACAAGTGGTTCATTAGGGCATGGACTATCATTTGCGGCTGGAATTGCGAAAGCAGGAAAGTTAAAAGGGGATACTTATAAGGTATATGTTATGTTGGGGGATGGTGAGTTACAGGAAGGAGAAATCTGGGAGGCGGCAATGTTTATAAGTCATAACAGATTAGATAATCTAACCATCATAATTGATAATAACGAAATACAGGCTACAGGGTTTAGTAAAGACATTATCAGTCTGGGAGATTTAAGTAAAAAGTGGCGTTCTTTTGGTTTCCATGTAATAGAGACGGATGGACATAATATAAAGCAGTTAATACATACTCTTGCTTTGGAGGCAGATAAACCCAAGGTAATTGTAGCAAAAACAATAAAAGGGAAAGGACTTTCGTTTGCGGAGGGCAGGCAAGACTGGCATTATAAGATGCCATCAGAGATTGAAGTGGAAACAGGATTGAAGGAATTGGGGATATCCGGGGAGGAGTTGATAACTAATGAGAAACGGATATAAAAGCGTTATATATCAACTTATGCGGGATAATCCCCGGATTATAACGATATTTGCGGATAGTGGGACAGAAGAGCATGATTTGGTTCGCAGAGATATGCCCGAGAGAATCATTGAATGTGGAATTGCAGAAGCAAATGCCATTGGTGTGGCGGCAGGAGTAGCCAGCAGTGGATTTATACCAATTGTATATGGTATGGGTGCGTTTCTTGCTTACAGAGCCTTTGAATTTATTCGTAATGATGTATGTGTGCAGAACAGAAATGTTAAGATTGTAGGGAGTGGCGCAGGTATAGGCTATAATAATCTGGGACCGACGCATCATACAACAGAAGACATTGCGGTTATGGTTGCTTTACCTAATATGTGTGTATTATCGCCTTCTACACCGCTTGAGGTTGAACCTGTCATGAAAGCTGCGGTAAATTATAATGGCCCGGTATATGTCAGGTTTGGAAAGTCTTATGAGGAAGAAGTATTTACACAGATCCCCAAATTTGAAATCGGGAAAGCATCTCTGTTACAGGAAGGTACAGATATTTCGGTGATCGTCACAGGGTCAATGTTGGCGGATGTAATGAAAAGTGCAGAAATATTGTCACAGGAAAATATTAGTGTACAAATAATCAATATGGCATCTTTAAAGCCCATAGACAGATGTGCTATTATCCGGGCGGCGCAGAAGACAAAGAGAATCCTTGTGGTGGAGGAACACAATTATTTCGGTGGTTTAAGAAGTCTTGTCGCTGATGTACTGGCAGAATCGGGAATTGCTGTTGCTTTTCAGTCGATCGGTTTTCCTGATAAATATTGTTTTGAATATGGATGGCGTCAGGAGATAAGACAGAAATATCATATTTCAGTTGAAGGGATAATAAGTAAGATAAGGAAAATGGTATGTAATGAATAATTCTTGTGTGTTGATTGCAGGAATAGGAAGTTTTATTGGTCAAAATGTAGCAGAATACTTAACAGATCATGGCATAGAGGTAATAGGGATTTATCGCAACAGGTATCCGACCTGCGCAGCACAAAAAGTGTTCTCTTGTAATTTAGCCAAAGATGAATTTGAAAAGTATTTACACAATGAGCCGATCGACACAATTATACATTTTGCAGGTCAGATGAACGGAGATAAAATATGTGATTATCTTGATAATACGATAGGAAGTACGAGAAGGCTGATTGATTATGCTGAAAAGGCTCAGATTCCTGCGTTTATTTACATATCATCCGTTGCTGTTTATGGAGAAACGACATCTTGCGTGAATGAATTCAGCGACAGGATTAATCTGAGTGATTACGGAATGACAAAGTTTCTGTGCGAGAGGATGCTGGAGGATTCGCATATTAAGAAACGTATTGTGATTCGTTTACCAAGGACATTGGGAAAGGGATGTGATCTGTCTTATCTCTGGCTGCCCAGAGTGACGGCTCAGATGATGAAAAACGAAGATGTATATTATACAAACCCGGATTTATTGTATAACAATCTGCTATATGTAGATGATTTATCAAAATTTTTGTTACTCCTGCTGGAAAAAGAATTTATGGGATTCGAGCAGTTTGTTCTGGGAGCCAAAGGATGTATGCGGATTATTGATATTTTGGATAAACTAAAGAGAAGTTTAAACAGTCAGTCACAGTTCATTGAAAGACCGGCGGAAGGGCCTAATACATGTTATGCAATTGACAGTATGCATGCGCAGGCGTATGGGTTTCAATCACGGGAGATTACCGAGATTATAGAAAAGTTTGCAAAAGATGTAAGCACATCCATAAAGGGAAAGTAGAACAGAAGGGTAACATTGTGAAGAAAATTCTTATTACAGGCGTAGGCGGCAACGTTGGTCGATATATTGGAGATGATTTGGCAGATGCAGGGTATGAGGTTGTTGGAGTTTATCGAAATAAGATACCAATGGGAAGCAATTATATATTAATACAGGCGGACCTTTCGAAACATTTTTCCGGGGGGGGAGGTATTACTGATGTTGACACTGTCATTCATGTTGCAGCAGCCTTGTCAGGAAGTACAAGAACATTGATTCGTGACAATATCGAAGCGACAAAGAATCTTGTCTGCTGGGCGGAACAGACACATGTCAAAAGGCTTATTTATATGTCAACGGTAAGTGTTTATGGGCGTGTTAAAGGTGAAGTTTGTGAAACGAGTATGATGAATACCCCCCAACATATATGCAATAACAAAGCGTCTGGGGGAATCAATTGTGAAGGAAGCGGAGATTCCGGAGAAATTGATTGTTCAATTACCCAGAATGATTGGTCCATATGTGAGTTTGGAACACACAGAAGATTCCGGTTTTTTATCCATGACAAAAAGGATTCTAATAGGGGAAAATGTAAACTGTTTTATTCCTGAACAAAGATATAATAATTATCTGCATGTTTCGGAATTAGGGGGATTTTTGAAATATTTGCTTGCAAAAGAAGTGTGGAAAGAAAATGATACAGTACTTCTTGGAGCCAGGGATAAATTTACAATGTTACATATTCTTCGAACAATGCGGGATGAAATAAAAAGCAGCTCTGAAATTATAGCGAAAGAAAATGGAACAACACCTGTATGCTCCCTGATTAATACCGATAAGGCACAAAGACTGGGATTCCGTCCATATAATACTGAGGATATGCTAAAACGGTTTATAAAAGAAGTGCATATTATGCAAATGAACGGTATGAAAAGTTAATGGATTCATGCATATTACAGAAAAAGAGAGAAATTTTTATGGATATTAAAGAGAGAAATTATAAAGAGATGAAATCGGCTTTTGAGACAGAGGGACTGAACCAGGGTCCCTGGACATCCTGGAGCATGATGCATGATGCCAGACATATGGCTTTTGTACTTTCAAGATATAAATTTGTGGCAAAAATGTTAGAGGGCAGAAAACGAGTAATGGAAGTTGGGAGCGGGGATGCATTTGGGCTGCCAATTGTAGCGCAAAATCTGTGTGAGGGGGGGGTATTGTACGCTGTTGACTGGGAAAGCGAATTTCTGGATGATAACAGAAAACGGTTACCGTTTTTGAATAATGTAAAATTTATTCACCATGATATGAATGAGAAAGCCCTCAAAGATGTTAATGTCAGTGCAATTTATCTGATTGATGTGATTGAACATGTTGATCCGGTTAAAGAAGATGTTTTTATGAGAAATATGGTAGCATCATATGAGAATAAAGAGGATGCGGTTATGATTATAGGCACACCCAATCAGACAGCAGCGGAATATGCATCTGTACAAAGCAAAGCTGTACATATTAATCTGAAAGGACAGGATAGTTTGAAAGCATTATTGCGCAAATATTTTCATAATACTTTTTTATTTGGAATGAATGATGAGGTGGTTCATACGGGATTTGCCCCAATGTGCCATTATATATGGGGAATCGGTGCTGGCTTAAAAGAGCAGCAGCCATTGACAGGAGAGTAAATGGAATGGATATTAATGCACGTGCAGAAAGGATTCTGGCGGAGAATATAAAACCATATGGAAAGATGTACTACATTCCCAGAATTTGGTTAAGACATGTAATCAGAAAGCATATCTGGGAAAAGGGATGCAGGACAGTTGTTTTTGGATATCAAGATGATGTGGATAAGTTTATACAATGTCTGCCCAGGGATCATGGCGCGGTATCGGGTGAATATACTCATCCTGATGACTGGATTAATGCGCCGGGGAGAGAATTTGAAAATGAGGAACTGGTTAAGAAAATTGCCGGATATAAAATAGATAAACTTGTTATTGTTTCGGACAGTTTGCGCTATTTACTTCAGATGTATTTAATCAGTTGGGATGTTTCATATGAGATAATTGATATTTATGAATTAATAAAGAAAGAATATAAAAAAGATGTTGTGAGAAGCATTGCCAATCCATTAGAGAAGAGGATTTTACAAGAATATGTGAGGTGGAGACTCAGGTTACAGAGTTCAGAAACGGAAAAGTATTGTGATAATTATGATGCGATACTGGTAAAAAAGAACTATGTAAAGAAAGCTAAAAACAGAAAAGATAAGAAATATTATTTACGGGAATTAATTATAAATTATTTTCTGATAAGGGATTATAAAAATGGTTTTTTCTATATAGATCAGTACACCCAAATATTTGGCAGAAATGATAACCCTTTTTTGCGGATAAAACAGGAGTTTTTGCGTCTGTTTTCTCAAATGAAAAAAGAACTTCAGGATAAAAAGGAAAAGGATATTATTGTCTTTTGGTGCGATGCGCTGCCGTATTCAGATTTCAAAAAGTACCATTTTCTTGAAAAAATCGAAAAGGAAAGTCTGATCTTTGAGAATACATATACACATATACCCTATACGCATACCACATCGCAGTCAATGTTTACGGGAATACCATTTTTCGAAGGAAAATTGTACAGAAATGTAGAAACAAAAAATATGATAAGGCATGGAAAAACACTGGAATTGCTTCATAAAAACGGTTACCAGATTTGTGAGATAGGGGGGAATTACATTAAGAAAAAATATCAGAAGCTACCGGAATATACCGTAAAATGTTTATATACACCTGCCGCAATGCATTTATGGGAAACATTGGCACAGCTTCTGAATGATGAAGGGGAAAAGAAGTTTGTTATATGTCACATGGATTGTGAACTGCATAATCCATATTGGAATGGAAACTCTGAAAAACTTACCCTTGATCCTGGCAGATTTTTAAGGGAGGATATGTCCGAATTTGAAATTCAGAGAGCGGAATCCGCGTATTATCTTGAACAGCAAATTTTATTTTATATAAAGTTCCTGGGGAAAAATGTTTGCAGGATTTTTATGAGTGATCATGGTATTGGTGGACCGGCTTATTCGGAACGCAGGCTGCATGCCTTTTGTTTTGTAAAAGACCAGGGGATTAAAACAGGAAATTATAAAAAAATATTTTCTTATTTGAAATTTTATGAGCTAGTTTCTTATGTACTGCATCCCACAGAGGAAAATTTTGATAAAATATTTTCTGATTATGCGCTGATTCAGAATGATCATCCCTATGGGCCCAAGTATTGCCGGGAGATTTTATACAAACTGGAACACAATGAGGATATTATGTGGAAAAATTGGATGGGTTTCAGAGGAATTATTAAAGATGGGTATAAACTGATATACTTCCCGGTGGACAGGGAAATGTGGCTTGATTCAGAAGATAAAGAGGTGATGCCAGAGAACATAGAAGATCAAAATCTGGTAGGGTTTATGCGTGATAATGTGGGAGATGAATTTCCGGATATTTGTACGTGCAGGCATTATGCGTATACCAGAAAATTGTATGAGAAATTACAGCTGGATTGGTCAGGAGTGTAATATGGATGAAATATATATTGGACAAGAAATGTCAATATTGGATGCGATGAAACAGCTTGACAAAAGTTCAAAAAAATATTGTTTGTACATGAAAATGGAAAACTCCTGGCTTCTGTTACGGATGGCGATATCCGCAGATGGATATTGAAAACGGGGAATCTGCAGGCTCCTGTGAAGTATGTGGCCAATTATAACCCTCGATATTTGTATGAAGGGCAAGAAGAATGTGCAATGCGTACCATGAAAGAATATCATATCCATGCGATACCGATTGTAGATGATCAACATGTGCTTAAAAGAGTAGTTTTTATCGAAAAATATGAACAGGAACATGGTGCATTTGACAGGCAGATTCCAGTAGTGATTATGGCGGGCGGGCTTGGAACGAGACTTTCGCCATTTACAAGTATTTTACCCAAACCATTGATTCCAATAGGCGACTATCCAATGGTAGAACATATTATCAATAGATTTTGTACATATGGATGCAGAGAGTTTTACATGATAGTAAATTATAAAAGAAATATGATAAAAGCATATTTCGATGAGTTGGATAAGGCATACTCGCTTGATTTTATTGCTGAAGAAAAATTGCTTGGGACAGGGGGAGGAATCAGCCTGTTGAAAGGAAAAATAAAGGATACGTTTGTTTTAACAAATTGCGATATTTTGATAGAAGATGATTTGGAAAAAGCGTATAAACAGCATATACAGTCGGGGAATTTGATTACCATGATATGTTCATTAAAGAATTTCATAATTCCATATGGTGTAGTAAATGTAGGAGAAAATGGGGTAATAGAGTCCATAAAAGAGAAGCCTGATCTGACATTTTTTACCAATACGGGGTGCTACTTCGTTGAACCAGAAGTCATAGAAAATCTGAAATATAATGAACCAGTTGATTTTCCTGCGGTCATTGAGAAGTTTTTATGGGAAGGAAAGCAGGTAGGGATTTATCCGGTTGGTGAGGAAGCCTGGCTTGATATGGGACAGCCTGATGAATTGGAGAGGATGAAAGCGAGATTGGGCGTCAATTAATATAGAATATAATATTTTAATAATGCGGGGCGAGGAATAAAATGATATATTTGGCGGAACCTAATTTAAGTGGGAATGAGCGCAAGTATTTAAATGAATGCATTGATACAACGTTCGTATCTTCGGTGGGAGAGTTTGTCACCAGATTTGAAAAAAAGGTAGTTGAAATAACAGAGGCTGATTATGGTGTAGCGGTTTCGTCCGGAACGGCAGGACTCCACATGGCATTAAAAGCCTGTGGTGTTGAAAAAGATGAGATAGTATGCATTCCTGCGTTTACATTTATCGCTACGGCTAATGCAGTTGCTCATTGCGGTGCGGAACCGTGGCTGATTGATATATCTGCGGATTCATGGACAATGGATCCCGATATATTGGAAAAGGAATTAGAGGAAAAAACTGTCATAAAAGATAAATGTGTCTATCATAAAAAGAGTGGGAAAAAGGTTTCTGCAATTATGCCCGTATATACATTAGGGCTTCCGGCAGATATGGACAGAATAAATAAGGTGGCACGAAAGTACCGTCTTCCTGTTGTTGCGGATGCCGCTGCTGCTATTGGGGCAAACTATCATAATTGTAATATCGGGAAGCTTGCAGATGCCACTGTATTTTCTTTTAATGGAAATAAGACAATAACCGCCGGTGGTGGTGGGGCGGTGGTAAGTGCCAGGAAAGAGATAATAGACCGCGCAAGACATCTGTCTACAACAGCCAGATGTGGGATTGAGTATAATCATGATATGGTAGGATATAACAATCGAATGACAAATATCCAGGCGGCAGTCGGGTGTGCTCAGTTGGAGCGTATTGATGAATTTGTAGGGAAAAAAAGGTACATAACAGACTATTATTTCAATCAGCTGAAACATATTGATGGTATCTCATTCTTTCCACGGGTTAACTGGGCAGAGAGCGCATGTTGGTTTTCCGGATTGTTGCTGAGTAATCGTTATAAAGTAAGAGATATTTGCGGTGCCTTAAAAGAGAGAGGGATAGAAGGCAGAACATTCTGGAAACCGATGCATCTTCAAAAACCTTACTGCAATGTAGAAATGGCGAATATGGCGGTAACAGATAAAATCTGGAAGGGTATCCTTACACTGCCCAGTTCCACAGGTATAACAGATAAGCAGCTGGAATATGTGGTTTCCGTGATAAAGGATATTTTACAGTATTGAAAGAAGTTTTATCGTAAGAAGGTATATGTTGTGAGAAGACTGGCTATCATACCGGCCCGGGCAGGGTCTAAGGGATTGAAGAATAAGAATATAAAGGTTTTATCAGGTGTTCCTCTTCTGGGATATACGATAAAAGCTGCGCTGGATTCCAATATTTTTGATACGGTTATGCTCTCAACAGATTCAGAAGAGTATGCGCAGATTGCAAGGGAAATGGGTGCAGAGGTTCCATTTTTAAGAAGTAAAGAGACTTCGAAAGATACTTCAACATCATGGGATGTTGTCAGGGAAGTATTATGTCAATACAGAAGTAAAGGTTGTGGATTTGATCGGATTACCCTTTTGCAGCCGACATCGCCATTGAGGGATGCGGGTGATATTATTGGCGCACACAGATTGTTTGAGGATAAAGATGCCGATGCAGTGATTGGTGTATGCGAGGCGGAACATACACCGCTTTGGAGTAATATAATCGGATCTGATTTATCAATGGAGTGTTTTGCGAGAACTGATGATGGCGTAACTCACCGACAGGATTTACCGGTATACTATCGTATCAACGGGGCGATTTATATTGTAAGAGAAAAAGTGCTTGACAATATAAATAAAATATATACAGAAAAGTGTTATGCATATATTATGCAGCAGAGTCACTCCATAGATATTGATTCGGAACTGGATTTTATAATTGCAGAAGCAATTATGAATGCAAGAGCATCTTTATAAAGGGTGAATAAAAGTGAGACGGAAAGTGATGGTGCTGACAGACAGCAGGGCTGATTATTGTGTACTGAAAAATATGTTACAACGTATACAGGATTCAGAAAAACTGGAGTTGTATATGATTGTTACCGGTGCACACCTGTCAGAGCAATACGGGCATACGGTAGAGGAAATTGAGGGTGATGGGATTGAAATCTGGAAGGCGCTTCCTATAAGTGGTGATTTCGATGAAAGGGTGCGTATTCCCCTGGAGATGAGTCATTTGCTGATTCATTTATCCGGTGCTTTTTGTGAAGAAAGACCTGATATTCTGGTATTGCTGGGGGACAGATATGAGATGCTTGCCGCGGCTTTGGTTGCGGTCGGGATGCATATACCGATTGCGCATATTTCCGGAGGAGAAAGTACAGAAGGTGCTATGGATGAGCAGATCAGACATGCGATTACAAAAATGGCGCATATTCATTTTCCGGGGGCAGCCGTATATGCCGATAACATCAAAAAAATGGGGGAAGAAGCCTGGAGAATATTTGATGTGGGGGATCCGGGGATAGAGAATATTAAGAGTACCAAAACAATGAAGAAGTCGGACCTGGAAAACGAGTTAAAGATAAAAATAGACAAAGATACATTGTTAGTGACATACCATCCGGTCACATTGGAGGCAGATGCACTTGCCTGGCAGATGGCTAATCTGATTTCTGCTCTTGCGGATCATACGGGTTCCATTGTGATTACCTATCCAAATTCAGATGATGGGAGTGAACTGATAATACGTAAATGGAAAGAATTTGCAAACGCGAAAAAAAACGTGCGTCTGGTACAAAGTCTTGGAAATACCCGTTATATCAGTCTGATGGGATATTGTGGAGCTTTGGTTGGAAATTCCTCCAGTGCAATTATTGAGGCTCCGTTTATAAAGGTAGCGGTAGTCAATATTGGAAATCGCCAGAAGGGTCGTCTTATGGCTGACAATATCATATGCTGTGGTTATGAAAAACAGGAAATCAGGGAGGCAATAAGAAAAGCCTTAGGGGATGAATTTGGTAAAAATGTGAGATGTTCCAAAAGCCTGTATGGAGAGGGAGAGACAAGCAAAAAGATTGTGGAGATCTTAGAAAATATTGAAATAAATGAAATATTGTTAAAGAAAAAACTTATTTGGGAACGATAAGAGATGAGTGTATATATTATTGCAGAGGCAGGGGTAAATCACAATGGTAGTCTGGAAATTGCCAGAAAATTAATTGACGTGGCAAAAGAATGCGGGGCAGATGCCGTTAAATTTCAGACGTTTAAAGCGGGAGAGAGTACCGGGATCAGAGCAGATAAAGTTGCCTATCAAAAAAATAACGAAAAAACACAGGAATCACAGTTTGATATGCTTAAAAACCTGGAACTTTCATTTGATGATTTCAGACGACTGAAGGAATACTGTACGACGAAGAACATTGATTTTATTTCGACACCTGATGGTGCAGAAAGTCTGAGATGTCTTGTTGAGATGAATGTGTCTAAAATTAAAATAGGTTCTACAGAGGTTACAAACTATCCATTTTTGGAGTTAATAGCGAAAGTGGGAAAACCGGTTATTTTATCCACGGGAATGAGTACGCTGGGAGAAGTCGAAAGGGCAGTTGACATATTGATGGAAAATGGGACACAAAATATTGAATTGATGCACTGTACGACTGATTACCCGACAGCACTGTGCGACGTAAACCTCAGAGCAATGTTAACTTTAAAAAATGCATTTTATCTGCCTGTCGGATATTCTGACCATACATCGGGCTTTGAAGTGGCTGTGGCGTCGGTAGCATTGGGAGCTTCTGTTATCGAAAAGCATATTACGCTCGACAGGGAAATGAAAGGACCGGATCATAAAGCATCCATGACGCCGGAGGAATTTGCGGAATATGTGCGTCATATCAGAAATACGGAAGAATTATTAGGGGATGGAAGAAAGAGGCCTACCGGTAGAGAAAAAATAATGATGAATCAGATACGGCGCAGCATTTTGGCAGCCAGAAAATTAAAGGCCGGAACGGTGCTGACAGAAGATATGATATGTTTAAAAAGGCCTGGAACGGGAATTGCCCCGGAATTTGCCGCTGTTTTGTTGGGGCGAAGGCTGAAGCGGGATATTGAAGAGGAAGAAGCAATCATGTGGGAAGATGTATAAAGGGATTGTCAGATGATATTAGATAGCAATAATATGCTCTGGGATAAATATATTGAAGCGCTGCCGGGGGAAAAACAGGATATATATTTCACCCGCCGTTATGGGCAGGAAAGTCAATTACTGGGTGGCGGAGAAGCACAGCTGTTTCTTTATGAAGAAGGGGATAATTTTGGCATTTATCCATATATAAAGCATATGGTTAATCTTTCAGAAGATAAATGCCTGTATTATGATATTGAAACCCCTTATGGATATGGTGGTCCTCTTGTAAAGAATAAGGATTTAGCTTTTATTCATAAATTTGAAAAAGAATTCTTGAAATATTGTCTGCGTGAAAATATTATAGCAGAATTTATCCGTTTTCATCCGCTTTTGCGGAATGAAGGGATTTTTCAGAAAAATATTGATGTATTGCATAATAGGACTACGGTTTGGCTGGACTTGGAGAGAAGTCTGGATGAAATCTGGATGCATGATATATCAACGCAAAACAGAAATACGATAAGAAAATGCAGGAAAAACGGACTCAGTGTGGAGATCAGTGAAGATTATGACGCCTTTTCAGATATTTACAATCAGACAATGTGCAAGGTTGGAGCTGAACGCTTTTATTTTTTCGATCAGGCGTATTACGACAAAATGAAACATAATCCAGACTACAAACTAATGCATGTAGTAAAGGACAAGGAAATATTGGCGGCCGCTATTTTTATGAAATATGGAGAATACTTTCACTATCATTTGGCGGGAAGTAAATACGAATTTCTGAAATATGCGCCAAATAATATTTTATTATGGGAAGCAATTAAATACGCCAAATCCTGTGGATGTAAAAAGATGCACTTTGGTGGAGGGCGATCAGTTGCAAAAGATGATTCACTGCTTCAATTTAAACGGAGATTTTCTTCTCAGTGCACTGATTTTTATATTGGAAAGCGCATACATAATGAAAGAGTCTATGGAAGACTGATAAAGGAATGGGAAAATACCCATGGGGAAAAGGCAAAGATATTATTGCAGTATCGGGAGTAATTCGGAAGGAAGATAGAGCAACGTGGACGTTAGTTTATTTATTCAGAAAATTCATAAGTCCGGTATCAATACGATAACCGGTATACCGGATTCTACACTCAGGATTTTTTGTGATTATCTGGCAAATGAAGGAAAAGATATCTTTGATTTTCATATCGTGCCGGAAAACGAGGGTGGGTGTATTGGGATTGCTGTTGGAGAATATTTGTCAACGGGGAGTCCTGCCTGTGTTTATATGCAAAACAGCGGACTGGGAAATGCGGTAAATCCGGTCACGTCTCTGGCAAACTCTGATGTATATGGTATTCCTATGTTGTTTATTATTGGCTGGCGCGGGGAGCCTGGAAGGAAGGATGAGCAACAGCACAAATTTATGGGGAAGATTACTTTGGGCCTGTTAGAACTGCTGGAAATCCCCTATGCAATTATTGATGCGACGACAACAGGACAGGAGATGGATGAAATACTAAAGGAGGCACACTCTGTCTTTCGTTATAACAGACAATTTGCCATCCTTGTGAAAAGCGGCACCTTTGGTAGCGGGACAGGGCATACATATCAAAATGGAAACTCCATGAGTCGTGAGGGTGCCGTGGCACAAATTACAGGGTGGATAAAGCCGGATGATATTATTGTGTCGACTACCGGAAAGATTTCCAGAGAATTATACGAACAGGCAGATGCTGTGCTGGGAAATCATGATCAGATATTTCTGACCGTTGGAGGCATGGGACATGCAGGGATGATAGCTTTGCAGTTGGCGAACAGGAATCCGGCCAGGAAAGTGATATGTCTGGATGGAGACGGTGCTCTGCTGATGCACATGGGCAGCATGGCGGTCACAGGCAATCAAAGGCCGGATAATCTGATTCATATCTGCCTGGATAATGGATCACATGAGTCAGTGGGAGGTATGCCTACAGGAGCAGTCGGGGTGCCTTATGATGAAGTGGCGAGGCAGTGTGGTTATCCAAATGTCTTTCAGGCTACAGACAACGATAGTCTGGGACAGGCTCTGAGAAAGGCGAGGGCTGTCAGCGGCGTGGTATTCATAGAGATCAGAGTCACCATAGGTTCCAGAGCGGATCTCTTAAGACCCGGGGAGAGCGCTGCAGAGAACAAGTCTATTTTTATGAAACATAATGGAGTGAACTGATGAAAAAAGTATATACCTGTTTTTGCACGGATGTGATTCATGAAGGGCACAGGAACATAATCGAACAGGCGCAGAAGTATGGGGAAGTTACAGTGGGTGTCTTATGCGACTATCAGATGATCCGCTATAATCGTTTTCCATCCATTTCTTTCGAGGAAAGGGTGGCGATGGTAAAAGGGTTGGAGGGCGTTTCTCATGTGGTGGTGCAGGAACAGATTATGTATGATGAAATATTAAAAAAACTGCGTCCTGATTATGTGATTCATGGAGATAACTGGAAGCAGGGGCCGGAATCCGTCATTCGGGAAAATGTTCTGTTTAATCTGAAATTGTTGGGGGGGGAAGTCTGATTGAAATTCCTTATACATGGAATAATGCAGTCAAAAAAGCAGAGGAGACGGCCCGTGAGAAATTGGCTATGCCGGAGCTGCGACGCAGGCGATTGCGGGAGCTGCTGCGTATCTGTCCTGTCGTCAAGACAATAGAAGTGCATAGCGGACTGACAGGACTGATTGCAGAGAAGACTGTAGTGCAGGATGGAGAGGGGCTGGATCAGTTTGATGCTATGTGGATTTCCAGTCTGTGTGATTCCACAACCCGTGGGAAACCGGATATTGAACTGATAGATATGAGTTCCAGAATCCGGACTATTGATGAGGTTATGGATGTAACTACTAAGCCTGTGATTCTGGATGGTGACACAGGCGGACTGGTAGAACATTTTACATATAATGTGAGAACACTGGAAAGGATGGGCGTTTCGGCGATTATCATAGAGGATAAGGTGGGGCAGAAGAAGAACTCATTATTTGGTACACAAGTCAGGCAGACCCAGGACAGTATTGAGAATTTCTGTGAAAAAATCAGTGCGGGAAAGGATGCTCAGAGGACAGAGGATTTTATGATAATTGCCCGGATCGAGAGCCTGATCCTGGAAAAAGGCATGGAGGATGCCCTGAAACGTGCTATGGCTTATGTGGAGGCAGGGGCGGATGGGATTATGATTCATTCAAGAAAACCGGAGCCGGATGAGATATTTGAGTTTTGTGACAGGTTTCGCGATCAGGATGTTACCACACCAATTGTAGTGGTGCCCACCACTTATTGCGATACTTATGAGTCTGAGCTGATTAGCCATGGAGTTAATATCGTTATTTATGCAAACCAACTGACCCGCAGCGCTTTTCCGGCGATGGAAAATACTGCAAAAAATATCTTGCTAAATCACAGGGCAAGGGAGGCAGAAGAAACGCTGATTCCCTTTTATAAGATTATCACATTGATAGATACCATTTGATGACTGGAGATTGCAAATGAATAATAAGTGGCATGCGATATGGGAAAAAGATGTGCAAATGAAGACATTTTGGGTTGTGGGGATAAAGAGAAAATATTTTTGGAATTAAAACGTATCAGTGGATGGGATGCCATCGGCGATATGCTTGACTATAATCAGTTTTACGAGCAGTACATACAAATTAAGAATGAATTGGAGTTTTGTCCGTGTGCTAAGGTACATCCGATAAAGAGCGTGTTTGAAGTAGGATGCGGATGCGGAGCCAATTTATATTTGTTTCAAAAAGATGGTATGTCCATTGGGGGAATTGATTATTCCGGTGCGGAGATAAAGATTGCAGAGAGAGTGCTGGAAAGTCCATGGGAACTGATTTGCGATGAGGCAGTCAATATGATCTCTGATGTAACATATGATGCTGTTTTGTCGAACAGTGTATTCTCTTACTTTGACAGTTATGAGTATGCGGAAAGAGTTTTGGAATCTATGTATGTGAAGGCTGATTACTCTATAGGGATTATTGATATTCATGACATTGAAAAGAAAGATGACTTTATCAGTTATCGAAAAAAGACGGTCTCTGATTATGAAGAGCGCTATAAAGACCTTCCAAAGTTTTTTTATGAAAAATCATTTTTCCTGAAGTTTGCGGAAAAACATGATATGGACATCCGTTTTTCAAAATCTACCATGGGAGACTATTGGAATAATGATTTTGTATTCAACTGTTTTATGACAAAAACAGATAAGAGCATTCAGAGAGGATAGTATGGAGATCAAAAGAAATATATTATTGAATCCCGGGCCTGCCACGACTACGGATACTGTGAAAATGTCACAGGTGGTGCCGGATATCTGTCCGAGGGAAAAGGAATTTACTGTTATGATGGAAGAGATCCGCAGAGATCTGGTGCGGATTGTCCATGGAGAGCAGGGGGAATATACAGCGGTTCTGTTTTGCGGTTCCGGAACAATAAGCATGGATGTCTGTCTGAATTCACTGCTTCCCTGTGGAAAGAAGGTGCTTGTCATAAACAATGGCGCATATAGTCAGCGTGCAGTAGAAATATGCGCTTATTATGGTCTGGAATATGTTGATTTACAGTTCAGATATGATGAACTGCCTGATCTGGAAAGGGTGGAAGCGATACTGTCAGAGGATAAGGATATAGCATTGGTATATGCAACCCATAATGAGACCGGGACAGGACTGCTGAATCCTGTTCGTGAGATTGGGGCACTGGCACATAAGTATCAGTTAACTTTTATTGTTGATACGACTTCTTCTTATGCGATGATCCCGATTGATGTAAAAAAGGATAATATAGACTTCTGTATGGCTTCTGCGCAGAAAGGGTTAATGGCAATGACGGGGCTGTCTTTTGTAATAGGCAGGAAGGATCTGATAGAAGCGTCTGCTGATTATCCGAAACGCTCTTATTATTGTAATCTGTATTTGCAATATAAATATTTTCAAAGAACCGGAGAAATGCATTTCACACCGCCGGTACAGACAGTTTATTCCGTAAGACAGGCGTTAAAGGAATATTGGAAGGAAGGAGAATCTGCAAAATGGGAAAGACATACAAGGGTATTTGAGGCGATTCATAACGGAATCAGAAAACTTGGGTTTACGTGTTTGATACCCAGGGAATTGCAGTCAGGACTGGTAGTGGCTATACGCTGTCCGGATGATCCGAAATGGAATTTTGAAAAAGTACATGACTATTGTTATGAAAGAGGGTTTACGATATATCCCGGTAAGGTTGACGGCAATGATTCCTTTCGTCTATGTGCCCTGGGTGCAATAGACAGTGATGATATTTTCCCATTTTTTGAAGTGCTGGAGGAGGCGGTGAGAGGGCTTGGCATGGAGCTGACGAAAGCCGGATTACAAAGATGAACCAGGAGATGGCAGTGATTATGGCGGCCGGACTTGGATGCAGAATGAGGCCGCTGACAGAGAAAATTCCCAAACCGCTTGTCACAGTCGGGGGAATCCCACTGATTGAAACTATGATACAAAGTCTTTTAAAAAGAGGCGTAAAAAGAATTTTTGTAGTGGTAGGGTACAAAAAAGAAATGTTTGTCTATCTGACAGAGAAGTATAAAGGCCTTACACTGGTAGAAAACAGAGAATACAAAGAGAAGAATAATATTTCCTCCCTGTATGCTGTTCTGGACCGGATAGGCGATCAGAACTGTTTCATCTGTGAGGCTGATATTTATGTCAGAAATCCGAGTGTATTTCAGCAGGAATTTGCGTCATCTTGTTATTTTGGAAAAATGGTTCCGGGGTATTCGGATGACTGGATATTTGAAACAAGTGGCGGACAGATTACAGGGATTAAAAGGGGTGGGACGAATTCCTATCATATGACAGGAGCCGCTTATCTGCTCAGGCAGGATCTTCAAGTGTTGAAAAGAGAAATCCAGAGTATTTATCCGTTGCCTGAGACGGGGAAATTGTTCTGGGATGAAGTAATGGACAGATTGTTGTACCGGATAAAAATATCTGTACATGAGATAGCGGTCAATGACTTGATTGAGATAGATACATTGGATGAACTGGACAAAATTCGCAGGGAAGTAATTGGGGTGAAGAGATAATTATGAAATCGTTTGATGGAGTATGGGAAACAATCCACGCCACACAGGAATGGGGGAAGTATCCTTCCGAACACGTAATCCGTTTTGTGGCCAGAAATTATTACAATAAAATACGCAAAACAATAAAAATACTGGACTTTTGCTGTGGAGCAGGCAGTCATACATGGTATTTGGCGAGAGAAGGATTTGATGTATATGCGTTTGACGGTTCTGAAAGTGCGATAAAAAAAGTGAAAGACAGATTAAAAAGTGAAAAACTGGAAGCCGATGTAAAGGTGTGTGATGCGTTAGAGTTGGATTATAGGGCCGATTTTTTTGATTGTGTTATTGATAATGTTTCTATTTATGCAAATAAACATAATGATATTGTAAAGATGTATGAGGAAATATACAGGTTATTAAAACCTGGTGGAAAAATATTTACCTCTCTGTTTTCCAAAAATACATCAGGATATGGTATGGGAGTGGAGATTGAAAAAGATACATTTACGGATATACCATACGGAAATTTGGCCGGGAGGGGAATTGCTCATTTTTACGATGAGGAAGAGATAACAAAACTGTTAAATAAAATTGGATACTCTGATATTGGGACCGAAGTATTACACTATACTGACAGAGGAAATGTAGTGGAGCTCATTTTGGCAGAGGCGGAAAGGCCAAGAGAAGAGTAATTTAGCTGTTTTTATAATTTTGATGGGGTGGATTTATGTCGGAGAGTAAATCTGAATTACGGAGACCATTTTTTTATGATTTTACCTTGGCGGATAGTACCTTTTATTTCTCAATGTTTTTTTATAATGCATTGTGTAGGGGAAATTTAGATAATGATCAAGTGGAGATTCTGGAGGTTTTTCCGGATATACCTGCTGACAGAGGACTTGTGTATTTCGGGATATATAAATTTAAGAGTTATCTGTTACTTTCTCCTTATTGTAACAAGGACGATTTACTGGTCTACGATATTGAACATGCAAAGTTTTCAAAACTTCATAATAAAGGAGAGATTGAGTTTTATAGTTCTGCCGTATTTGAAAGTAAGGAAGACTTATATATTGTGTCTAAAAAAACAGCAGAGGTTAACAAAATAAATATACAAAAACATTCGGTGGAATGTCTGTCATTTCCCGGGTATATGACGGAAAATGCACGTATTTGTGAAATAGTAAGGGTAAGACACCTCCTATATATTCCATTCAATGCAAAGAAAATTTTGCTTATATTTGATATGGATAAAGAGGAATTAATACACCGGGATTTTCCCGAAAATATTTCATTTATTGCTACGATATCGTATTGGAATGATAAATTCTGGCTGACAGGAAGTGACAGAAAAATATATACATGGAAATTAGGGGAAAAGAAAGCAGAAGCGGTTGCAGAATTCCCTGATGAGGTAAAATTATTTTATGATGGCGGTATATGGTTTGCAAACAGTTTGATACATGAAAATATTTTATGGTTGTTTCCATGTTATTCTGATTTAATTCTGAAATATAATTTACATACAAAGAAAACTGAGACAGTGAAGATTGCCGTGGAAGAGGAATCTGCCGAACAGTTGGAAGAGGAACTGAAATCGGGAAGATATCTTGTGGAAAAGTATAATATAGTTCAGAAGTGTGGTAATTATGCGTTTTTTAGATCATCAAAAACGAGATTACTTTATGAGTTGAACTTACAGGATGACAACATACATGCACATGATTTGCGGGTGAAAAATATTTATAATCAACAGATATATCCCCCTGCTACAGATGGGGTTATGTTAGAGAAAAGCTATACCGACGGGTTAAAATTTCTGATAAAAACTTTGAATAAACAAACGACAGATAAAGAAAAAAGGCATGATCAGACAGTTGGGAAAATCATAAATAT
This sequence comes from uncultured Lachnospiraceae bacterium, assembly GCA_910587155.1. Classification (GTDB taxonomy): domain Bacteria; phylum Bacillota; class Clostridia; order Lachnospirales; family Lachnospiraceae; genus VSOB01. The sequence goes on along the minus strand of CAJULA010000002.1, from coordinate 157,633 downwards.
GTATATGAATAAATAAGCTTCGTCTGACAGATGATGATCAGTTTTCCGTACAATTTTTTCTTATTAATTAGGGATTATTGTATAACAGGGGAATGGTTTATGAATTTGAAAGAATTTCTGGAACTGTTTTTAAAGTTTGAAAATGATTGTGATATGTTCAGAGTCAGAGTCAATCATGTGAATATATGGCATTATATCAGACTTCCCATTTATGAGGAGTTGATAAAAGTATTCGGACTGTGCGATGCAGGAGTAAAAGCAGTCCCTAAAAAAGCTACTTATCCGATGACACTGGAAAGATACTGGCGGGAAAAGGTTACATGCAATCAGTTTTTCGCGCAAAAACGGGACGTATTGATATTTTCCCATCCCAGAAAGTATAAGGATGATGGAAAATATTATAAATGTATTTACACGCATTTATTGGATAAATCTCTCGATAATTCCCATTATGTATTGGATCGGAGAAACATGGAAAATAATTTTATGCTCCAGAGAAGTTCCAATATATTGTATTGTGATATGGGAAACTATCTGAAAATGAAGAGAATAAAATTTTCTCATGAATCAGTATTACGTTCGGATGTTGACAATAAAATAATAGCGCCAATTCAAAATTATTTTCATATAGATATTAATTGGAGATTGGGTAAAGTATGGTTAGAAATGATAAATTCTTATCTTAATCAAAGAAAGAATTGGATCAGTTATTATAGCTATATGCTTGGGAAAATCAATCCAAAAATTATTTTGCTCGTAGTATCTTATGATTACGACAAAATGTTTTTATGCGAGGTGGCCAGTAAAAGAAACATTCCGGTTGTAGAATTACAGCATGGGGCGATGGGGTGCAGTGCACTGCAGTATAATTTCTATAAGAAAATGAATCTTCCAAGCTTTCCTGACTATATTTTTACATTTGGACAATTTGAAAAAGAAACTACAAGATTTCCGCTAAGCAAGGACAGGATTATTCCTGTCGGATTTCCCGAATTGGAAGATAGTTATCATAAATATAAAAAACGGAAGAATTGTAAGAAAACTGTGGTCTTTATATCCCAGGGATTCAAGGAGATTGCAGAATATGCAAATATTGTTGCAAAAAAACTGGATAAACACAAATATCATATCATCTTTCAATTGCATCCGAAAGAGTATGACAATTGGGAATCGACACTGGGAAAGTATTTATGCCATTCTAATATCGAGGTAACAGGCAGCTTTGGGAATACAATACATGAGACGCTTGCGCAGGCGGACTGGGTAATAGGTAATTATTCAACGGTTTTATATGAAGCGCAGATGTTCGATACTAAGGTTGTGATATTAAAATTCGGGTTATATCAGATTGTTGAATATTTATATGCGAATAAGTATGCATTACTCGTGGATTCCCCTGAGCAATTGGTCAAAGAAATAGAAGAAGATACATTTAAACCGGATAAATCAATAACCATATTTGAAAAAAATAGCCTGGAGAAAATGCAGAAAGAAATAATAAAAATTATCAGGCAGAATCAGCGATAGCAGTGATAAGGATGACTGGGGGTATATGGATATCAATACTATAAGAATGGGAGTAAAGAAGAAAACAGATACAGAGAGAAACCGGTTTAAGAAAGGTTTAGTGACAGTAGTAGTCCCGGTATACAATGCGCAGCAATTTGTTGGTGAGAACATTGAATCCATTATCAACCAATCATATCAGGAGTTGCAAATTATATATGTATGTGATGGATGTACTGACCATACGGTAGAAATATTGGATGAATATGCGAAAAATGATGCAAGGATTATTGTCAGAGAAGAAATACATAATCATGGTGCTGCTGTATCACGCAATATTGGAATGCATATGGCAACAGGTGACTGGATTATTTTTCTGGACGCGGATGATATCTTTGACAGTCACATGATAGAAGCAATGTTGGAAGCCGCTGTAAAAAATCAGGCAGACATGGCTATTTGCTTTTGGGAGTGTTTTGAGCATAAGCCCGATAAAAGCGTTTTGATAAATGATGAAATGAAGAAATGGTGTTGTGAAACATATCCCATCATAGAAACAAAAAAAGAGTTGTATCAGATTATGCAGATAGTTGATACATCACCATGGACTAAACTTATTCATAAGTCCATATATACAAAGGAAGAAGTTTTTTTTCAAGATATACCTAATGCGAACGACATTTATTATTCCATTATTGCCGCGGTTAATTCAAATAAAATAGTTTATATAGAAAAAGTGCTTCTTCACTACAGGAGTAGCAAAGGAAGACCTACCCTTTCAGCGGATAGAATGTATGGAGATAATTACGTTTTTGCAGCTTGTGATAAGGTATTTGACTATATTAAGCACAAAAAAAATCGTATCCATTTATTAAAAAGTTTTTATAATAATGTGTTCTATTGTCTTTATTCCTATTTGGGTTATGAAATATATGACACTCTGTTTGACGCATTGAGAAATATCTACCTGGACAGATGGGATATGAAAAGAGCAGATATAGTAAGCCAATTAAATTATATAAACAGAATTTTTTATAAAAATATATTTGATAACAAGAAAGAAAAAAACGTTCAAAAGATATTTATGCAGGCCAGGATTGAGTTTATCAGGGAGTTGTCCCCAGACGGATGTTCCATATGGGGGGCCGGTTTTTTGGGTAGTAATTTGCTGAAGGAAATATCAAATACAGATATTAAAATACAGCATGTATATGATTCATCTCCGGATAAGTGGGGGAAAACCATATATGGATATCAGGTAGAGAAAGGCGGTAATATGCAGTCGGATCATATGATCGTGAGTACGCCTCAATATTTTGATGATATTAAAAAACAAATGGGAAGCAGTGTAAAACATGTATATAATTTGGAGCTGCAAATCTGGAAGATTCCGTGTGAGGAATGCGGGGGAACAGGATAGATATGATATATGAGAACATGAATGATCTTGTGCAAAAAGTGGAAACGATTTGTTTCCCCAGATATGCAAATATAAAAGTGTATGAAAAGTGCAAGGAGAAAAAAATAGATCTTGATAATCCACAGACTTATTCTGAAAAAATACGTTATATTATGTTGCATTCCAGGGATAATAAGGCAATGTCATTATGTGCGGATAAATATGGGGTAAGGAAATACTTGGAGAGAAGGAAACTGGGATTTTTATTAAATGAATTATATGGAGTATACAATAGATTTGAGGAAATAGATTTTCATCTGCTGCCTGACAGATTTGTTTTAAAATGCGCACATGGATCCAATTATAATATGATCTGCACTGATAAAAGCAAGTTTGATGTGAAGGAAGCAAAAGTTAACATCAAAAAATGGCAGAGAGAAAATTATGGTTACAAAACAGGGGAATACTTTTACTGCAGAATAAGACCCAGAATCATATGTGAGAAGTATCTGGAAGATGATGACGGTGAACTGCTCGATTATAAAATTCACTGTTTTGACGGAGAACCTAAATTCATACAGGTTGATTTTGATCGTAATACAGGAAAAGCACATACAAGAAATTTTTATGATACCGGATGGAAAGAGATACCGGTCAGTGTTCTTTACCCCAGAAACAGGGAAAGAAAGCTGGAAAGACCAAAACATCTGGAACAAATGCTGACATATGCAAGATTATTATCTAAGGGATTTCCTATGGTGAGGGTGGATTTCTATTATGTAAACGGAAATATTATCTTTGGTGAGCTTACATTTGCTCATGGATGCGGGCTGGAAAAAATCACACCGGGGAAATATGACAAACTATGGGGCAAATGGATTCCTTTGCCTGAAACAGGAGGAATATGAGCAATTATTTCTTTTATAAAACAGACTGTGAATATTCAAATGATATATTTTACAGACCAGACAAATTATACCCGGAATATCTTTTTGGACAGGAGGAAGTATCGGACGAAAAGAATGATGTATATGAAATGATACGGCAATTGTTTTGGGAAATGGGATTTGATAAAGAAAATTTCGGAATGCCAAGCTGGAATCCTCTGGGTCAGTTTATAAAAAGAGGGCAGACGGTTTTGATAAAACCCAATTTAGTGCTGGATAAAAATACTGCGGAAAAAAATCGTAAAAGAGGAATGGATTGTCTGATCACGCATCCGTCAGTAGTCAGGTGTATCATTGATTATGTTTTGATTGCCCTGGGAGAATCGGGAAAACTGGTTGTCGGTGACGCACCAATACAGAATTGTGATTTTGACAAATTGATACGTAGCAGCGGATACCAGAGACTTGAAAAATTTTATCAGACGCATGGAGTAAATGATTTTGAGATAAAGGATTTAAGAAAGATTGTTTCAGAAAATGATAATGGGAATCTGAGCCAATCTGAAAACAGAAATATGGCGTTTGAAATAAAAACAGTAAATTTATCAACAAAATCCTATTTCTATGGGGAGAATTATCACGGAAAGTTAAGAATTACAAATTATGACGCGAAAGACACCAATATTCACCATCATGGGAGGATACAGGAATATTCTTTGAACGCCATATGTTTAGATGCGGATGTAATTATAAATATGCCCAAGCCCAAAACACACCGCCTGGCAGGTTATACGGGAGCTTTAAAAAATTTTGTAGGGATAAATGCGCAAAAAGAATACCTCCCACACCACAGGAAAGGAGAAATTGCAAAGTCCGGTGATGAATATCCGGCTAAGGATAACAGAAAGCGGATATCGAGTTTTCTGGATGATTTAAAGAATAAAGCATATAAGAAGAACTGGAAATTAATATCGGGCACGCTGCTGCATTTAAACGGTTTGATAATGAAAAATCATAAAGACCAGATTCGCTATGGGATGTGGTATGGAAATGATACGATTTGGAGGACAATACTAGATATAAACCGGATTGTCAATTACAGCGATAAAGACGGGACGATTAAAAGTACAATACAAAGGCGCATTATCAATATAGGAGATATGCTTGTATGCGGGGAAAAAGAAGGGCCATTGTCTCCTTCTTATAAGAAAGTCGGCGGTATTCTTTTCTCGGATAATGCGGTAGAGTTTGACCTGTTTCTGACCAGGCTTATGGGTTTTGATTTTTCCGGAATACCAACTTTAGAACATGCCATTCAGGATAAAAAGTTATTTCAGGGGGATTTAGAACTTGATTTTCATTCAAATGTTCCGCAATATACAGGCGGCCTGAATGATGCGATTGATAATTTTGGATTTATTCCGACGAGCGGCTGGAAGGGTTATTTATAATAAAAAACTCAGCTATATGGGATAATAGATACCCGGAGGAGATATACATACTATGCATATAGTTTTTGTGACGGCATTTTTTACCAAAAATAAACAACAACCTTTGTCCGGGATGCCGCGATATATTTACAAAACTGCGTCTCTTTTGCAGAAATGCGGACATGATACGGAAATTATTGCAGGTTCTACTGATGACAGAACATGGAAATACAAAAATGTTAAGGTTCATAATGCAGAATGGTCTGGTGCATTGGAAGGAACAGCTGTAAGGATTTCATCAGCTATTATAAGAAGAGAATATGCAATGCAAAAGAAACTTCGGGAAATAGATTTGAAATATCCGATAGATATTGTTCAATATGCGGGGTGGTCAGGGACAGGCTTTATGCATAGCCTGCGGTGTCCTGCGGTGCTTCGTTTATCTACCTATTCAAAAATCCAGTATTCACAAAGCGATTTATTCAGGAATGGTATTCACGTATATTCCTTTTGGGAACGTATAGCAGGTAAGAGAGCAGAAGGGATTATTACACCGAGTAAGGTCATTGGCGATTGCTTTGGAAAAGATATTAAACGTAAGATAACAATTATGGAAACACCGTATTCTTCGGATGATGTTGTTGAAGATAACAGTGTTTATCAGAAAATACTCAAAACAAAAAGATACTTATTGTTTTATGGGACATTCAGTAAAGATAAAGGGATTGAAATAATAGGGGAGATGCTTTCGCTCCTTTTTAAAGAGAATACGGAACTGTATTTCGTATGTGCGGGATGGGACGTAAAAACGGAATCGGGAAGCGCAGTCCAAAAATTGAGAAAGCGACTGGGAGAATATAAAGACAGAATGATATACCTGGGGACGCTTGATCAGGGAGCTTTATATCCGATTATCAGAAACGCAGAATGTGTTTTAATTCCTTCCCTGATAGACAATCTTCCCAATGCGTGCCTGGAAGCGTTATCACTGGATCAGATTGTGATCGGTACATATCGTAGCAGCCTGGAGCAAATGATATGTGATGGTATCAATGGTTTCCTTTCAGAGCCGGGAGATCCATACAGCTTATTGGATTGTGTAAAAAAGGTTCTCTGTCTGACTGCTGAACAGAAAAAGTCAATGATTGCAAACAACAGAAAAATGATGAAAAGATATGCTCCCGATGCGGTTACAAAAAAATTGCTGAGATATTACAGGTGGCTGATGGAAAGAACAAGGGGGTATCATTACGGTGAAAATTCGAATTGTTTTATGGGGCATAGGAAAAGTATATAATTCGCTGATCAATTTATTGCGGTTTTACTTTGAACTGGGGCAGATTGAGATCGTTGGGATAACTGCGCAGGATTTGCCAGAATGTAAAGCTTTGGATAATTTTAAGGTACTAAATTCAGAAGAGGTACAAACACTGGATTATGATTATTTGATCGTGATGAGTGATGAGTATTTTGAGCAGATAAAAAGTATGGCAATGCGTGAGTTACATATACCACGGAGGAAAATTGTCTCCTATCATATATTGGAAATCCCTTATTTTGATTTTATCAAATATGATTTGATCAGAAAGTCAAAGATAAGCATTGTTTCAAATAACTGTTGGGGAGGTGTTTTATACAATACACTGGGTATGCAGTGCATGTCACCGTTTAAAAATGTTTCTTTTTCTCCCTATGATTATATTAAAATATTAAGTGATTTGAGACATTATCTGAGCGTTGATCCTGTATGGACTGGAAGAAAAGAAATGGATGGAAACCAGAACAGGGAAGTACCGATGCTGAAGCTGGATGATGTATATATCAAATGCAATCATGACCCGGATGCAGAAACGGCCATTCAGAATTGGAAGCGAAGAAGGGAAAAGTTCAATTGGGATAATATATTGGTGGAAATGTATGCGGAAGAGCGGGAAGTTGAAAAAGCCTTTGGGAAGGTATCAGAGCAATTTAGTAAGAGAGTCTGCTTTGTACCATATGCAACAGATGAGGAATATTCAATCCAGCTACCTTTGATGAGTGGACAGACTAAGTTTTATGAGGCGGTTATCTCTAATGCAAGAATTGAGAAAAACGCATTTGTTTATCATCTTCTGGATATGATTGACGGACATAAAAATTGCAGAATTTTAAAAGACTGAATATAAGAGAGGTTTTGAATATAATATGCAAACAAAAGTGCTTGCAATATATCTCCCGCAATTCCATGTTATACGGGAAAATGAAAAATGGTGGGGGAAAGGATTTACTGAGTGGACGAATGTCAAACGAGGAAAGCCATTTTATAGGGGACATTACCAGCCAAGAGAACCATTGAACGATGATTATTATGATCTGTCAGACGTATCAGTTCTTGAGAAACATACTAGACTGGCAAAAAGGTTTGGAATTTATGGATTTTGTTTTTATCATTATTATTTCAAAGGAAAGAAGCTTTTAGAAAAACCAGTTGAAAATTACAGAGATAATTCCAGAGAGACATTTCCTTATTGCTTAATATGGGCAAACCAGTCATGGACGCGTACCTGGTACAGAACCAATATTGGAAAACGGGTGCTGATTGAACAGGAATATGGAAGTAAAGAGGACTGGTTGAAACATTTTTATTATCTTCTTCCATTTTTTAAAGATAAGAGATATATCAAGATTGATGAGAAACCCGTATACATAATTTATCTTCCACAGGAGATACCTTGCAGAAGACAGATGTTTCTTTTGTGGAGAAGACTTGCGGTTGAAAACGGCTTTAAGGGATTATATCTGATAGCAATGGATACGATAGCCCAAAATGATTCAAAGAAAGGCATGTATGATGCATTTATGAATTTTGAACCGCTTCATGCCCTAAAAATGGATACTTCCTATCGGAAGATTCTGTTTCAGTTGAAAGGGAAACTGCTTGAATGTACAGGCTGTCACTCAAACTTTATCATAAAAAATATATTGCTGAGGGATATGTACACATATTCTTTCCTGTGTAAGAAGATAGATATCCTAATGCGTGAAAAGCCAATTCAAAAGACCTTTATTGGTGTGTTTTCGGGATGGGATAATACAGCCAGAAAAGATGAAGAAGGTTGGATTGCCAGAGACAGCACACCTAGAAAATTTGGGGATAATGTGAAAAAAGCATTGGCCAAATCCCAGGAGAGAAATAATGAGTTTGTATTTGTCAATGCATGGAATGAATGGTCAGAGGGCGCATACATAGAGCCGGATAAAAGATATGGATATGGTTACTTGAGAGAATTGAGAAGCGCAATACAATATTTTAATGAAAACAGTATTAAAAAAACAGAACCGGTATTATTGATTACTGCATCCATTTTACCACAGGATAAAAGATATACAAAATTGCAAAATCCACAGTATCGTCTGCAGCAATACATCGACTGTTTGAAATTTTATATTATGGAAACAGACATCAAACAGATCGTTTTATGTGATAATAGTGCATATGATTTTCAGAAAAAGGAACTGTTTTTACTGGCTGAAAAAAATAATAAAGAACTGGAAATATTGCAATTTGTTGGCGATAAAAATGGAATAGATAATCAGGGAAAGGGATATGGTGAGGGAGAGATTGTAAAGTATGCTCTGAGGAACAGTTATTTATTAAAGAAAGCAGATTTCTTTATAAAAGTAACAGGTAGAATACGGATTACAAATATTGATACAATTGTACGAAAACTGAAGCCAGATAACATGTATTTTAATAAAAATCTAAATGCAGAAAAAAATATAAATACTATAATTTTTTGTATTTCCAAAAAAGAGTATATAAAATGGTTTCTCGATGCATATAAACAGGTCTGTGACCGAAAAGGCGTCTATATAGAGCATATTGTCAACAATATTATATATAATAACAAACTGAAGATTAATAATTTACCATTTTATCCTGAACTGGTAGGGGAGAGTGGTACGACAGGTGAGATATATCGGAGAGCAGGGAAGATTGAAAGAGGAATTATTAATATGTTGTCAAAGTTCAATTTGTTTAACGTTAACCTGGTACAAGATATATTATTTGAGTTATTTGTTAAATAAGAAGTATACATGAGATAGTGTATTATTAATTTTTTGAATAAAAAGGAGGAATTATAAATGAAAAAAGGAGTAATTTCGGCATTATCGGCATTGGCAGGAGCTGTAATTGGAGCAGGTGTAATTGGAAAGAAAAAAGACAAAAAAACCAAAAAAGCATGGAAGATGTCAGATAAACATTTGGCGTTGTTCTTAATGATGAATCAATGGGTAAAGGTTAAACAGGAAGGAAAAAATTTGTCTGCTTATTTTGAAAAGAATGGCTATAAAAAAATTGCAATTTATGGAATGAGTTTTGCAGGAGAAACTCTGGTTGATGAATTGAGAGGATCGGATGTTTATGTAGCCTATGGAATTGACCAGAACGCGGAGACAATTTATACAGATGTGGAAGTTGTTACAATGGAAAACACACTTGCAGAAGTGGACGCTATAGTTGTAACAGCCATTTCATTTTTTGATGAGATTGAAGAAAAACTTTCCGAAAAAATAGATTGCCCTGTTATTTCTTTAGAAGATATTTTGTATGAAGTGTAGACTGGTATAGGGTGTATAAGAACTAGCTATATAGTGCGGAAGGCTGTAATTGGATGGAGGTGCATACTGTGCGGATCGAATATTTTTTTAGATGAAAAACCGGTAAAAACATGATTCACGTAATAACACAGTTTTCCCTTGCTATGACGGGTGATTTGAGAGATAAGCAGATGGTGGATACTTTTTGCGAAATAATTTTATGAAACAGTCGGCAAGGTGAATCTGTGTATATACGTGGTAACATCACATAGTAATTTGCATAAAAGTGAGATTAAGAGGTATAGAGTTGGTTCTTTTTATTAGACATCAGGCATTTGAGGTAGCGGTGCGAGATATGTTATACATGAAGATCTACTATGAGTCTGTTTCAGGAGAAGAAAGGAATTTTGAGATATATAATGAATAATTTAAAGGTGTCTATTATTACTCCATGTTTGAACAGTGCAGCCACCATACGTCAGACAATAGAGAGCGTTTTGTCTCAGACATATGAAAATATAGAGTATATTATAGTAGATGGAAGATCAACGGATCAGACAGTGAATATTATTCGTGAGTATATACCATCGTTTAAAGGAAGACTAAAATATATTTCTGAAAAAGATACAGGTATCTATAGTGCGATGAATAAAGGGATTAAATTATCCCATGGATCATTAATTGGAATCATAAACAGCGATGATTACTACGAGAATAATGCGGTAGAAAAAGTTTTGACATATATGACAGGGGATAAATATCAGGTGATTTATGGATATTGTAGAGTGTTTTACAACAATTGTATGGCAGGAATATTGAAAAACCAACACAAAGATTTGGTTCACAATATGATTCCCCATCCGACCTGTTTTGTAACCAGAGAAACTTATCAGGATTTTGGCTTGTTTTTGACAGTTTTTAAAATTGCCAGTGATTATGAATTTATGTTTAGGGTTCGGAACAGTGGAAAAGTAAATTTTACTCAGATCAAAGATGTAATTTCTAATTTCAGGTTAGGCGGAAAGTCTTCGGATACATATAAGTTAAAATGTGAAAACGCGATAATTAGATATCATTACAGGGAGATTTCCTTTATGGAGATGATGGCATATATGTTATGCCTGGATTGATCAACATATGTATGAGCGGTTGCTGTGGCTTATAAATATCATGGTATAAAGCTCTCAGTGCAAAAGGCATTAAAAAAATGATATCTTTGAAAACAATGCTGGAGGAACGATAAGAATTAACAGGCAGGGATCGTATGATTAATGAAAAAATCGTTTTGTTTGGGACAGGTGGAAAATTAAAATATGAAAAAGAAAAGCATCCTGAAATTTTTAATCAGCTTAATATAGTTGCCTGTCTGGATAATAACGGTGCATTGCATAAAAAAGTAGCAGGTGAAATTCCAATCCTGTCTCCTGAGGAAATCTGCGGACTGGAATATGATAAAATCATCCTTATGGCTGATTATGTAAAAGACATGTGGCACCAACTGATGGCGCTGGGGGTTTCAACAGATAAAATTCTTTTATGGAGTCAGTTTCTTTGTGAAGGCAGGCATGGGATATTTGTGGAATATGGCAGCCAATTCTTTCATGATGACAGGAAAAAGGTTCTGATGATTTCCACCGATCTAAATTATAATGGCGGTACGATTGCCGTCTTACATGCTGCAAAAGCGCTGATGCAACGAGGCTATAGCGTTACAGTATCAGCACCTGGAGCAGAGCCGAAACTGATTGAGGAAATGAGAAGACAGAAGATATATCTTGTAATTGCTCCGGCTATCCATTTTCCTCAGGAAGAAGAGATAGAATGGATTCGTCATTTTGATGTTGTTCTTGTGAATGTTTTTCAAATGCTAAGATGTGCCTGCATTGTCAGCAGAGTAAGGCCGGTTCTCTGGTGGCTGCATGAGAGCAGCGCCGGTTATACAAGGGCCTATCCCCTGACGAAAGACAATCATTGGGAATATGACAATACAGATGCTATGAAATATCTTCATATTATGGCAGTAAGCGGTAAGGCAAAAGAAAACTTTAACTATTACTATCCATCGCGGGTCAGAGAAATTTTGCCATATGGAATTCCGGATACCTATATGCGGGATCGGAAAAAAGAACATAAAAAACATATATTTGCTGTTATCGGTGAGGTATATCGGCTGAAGGCCCAGATGATTTTTCTTGAGGCGGTATCAATGCTTACAGAGAAAGAAAGAGATCATGTAGAGTTCTGGCTCATAGGAAAGTGCGGGAATGATCCTTATGCCAGTGAAGTTAAACAGAAGGCCAGGGGAATTTCCGAAATAAAAATGCTGGGAGAACTTACCCGTGAGCAGATGAGGGCAGCATATGAAAATATAGATATTGTTGTCTGTCCGTCGCTGGAAGAGACGATGTCGCTTACTATAACAGAAGGTATGATGCTGGGAAAAATCTGTATCACAACAGATGGTACCGGGATTGCCGATTATATGATAGATAAGGTAAACGGCCTGGTCTGTAAGGCAGGCAGTGCAGATGAACTATATCTGAAAATGAAATGGATTCTGGAACACACAAAGAGATGGGTGCAGATTAGAAAGCAGGCCAGAAAAACATATGAAACCTATTTTACTATGGAAAAATTTGGATTAAGACTGCAGAAAGCGATTGAAGATACCATACATGAAAGCGGAGACGAAAGGCAGGGAAATCCCGCATGAACCGCCTGTGCATCTACATGACCTACAACAGGGAAAACAAAATACATAACTACATAGGGCAGGTCATTCGCTCTTTGAAACAATGCAGCAGCACCCTTTGCCTTGTCTGCAACTATGAAAAGATAAAAGAAGGCAAAGAACATATCGCGGGGCTGGTGGATGAAATCTACTACAGGGAAAACAAAGGCTATGACAGCGGCGCTTTCAGGGATGCGCTCTGCGATTTCCTTGGCTGGGAGAGGGTATATGAATACGACGAGCTGATCCTTGCCAACGATTCCTTCTTTGGATTTTTCTATCCCCTGCAGGAGAGCTTTTTGCGCATGGAAGGACAGGAGTGCGATTTCTGGGGGATGACCGGACAGACGGCCGGAGAGTTTACCGACCCTTACTATGCGTTTGACGCCCATGTGCACAGCTATTTTATGGTTTTTCGTGAAAAGGCCTTAAAAAGTGAGTGCTTTCAAAGATTCTGGCAGGAACTGGCCTGTCCGGGAAGTTTCCGTCAGGCAGTCACCGGCTACGAGATCGGGATCAATGCCTGTCTGAAACAGCACGGATTTCATGGGATGTCTTTTACTGACCTTTGTCGGATAAGACCTCAGAGAAACGAAAACCCAAGCTACGCAAAACTTTATAAGCTGGTCAGGGACTGCCGGGTCCCCGTCATGAAAAAAAAGAGCGTACTGATCAGGAACCCTTTTTTTGCAGATACCATGAAGACGATCGACTATCTTAAGCAGGAAGGACGGTATCCAGTACAATGGATGCTCTCATTTTTAGACAATCAGTTTTATATCCCTGGCATGCATCAGGCGTCTGAAATACAGGCAGATCAATGCCAGGCCATGGGGCAGGAGAGTGGGACAAGGCAAACCCCCTGCAACAGTCTGGAGATTTTCTGTAAAAGCTATTCGCGCATTTATATTTACGGGGCAGGCGTATGCGGGAAGAACCTGGCCCTTTACTTTTCCCGTAAAGGCTGGGAGTATGAGGGGCTGATCGTCACAAGCGCCAGCGATGCCACAGGCGGCGCCATAACGCTTGCACAGGCGAAGATCGGTGCGGATACGGGGATCGTGATATCCGTTTTAAACAAAGAGACAGCACAAGCCATAGCAGAGCATACAGACAAAGTGTGTGGCAGAGAACAGTTGTTTTTTATTTCAGACTGCAGCGCGATAAAAATCCCGGTTTAAGAGACGGGATGTGCTTTTGGAGGAAGAAGGGACAGGATATGAACATAGCAATGATCATAGCAGGCGGGAGCGGGAGCCGCATGCACCAGGACATACCCAAACAGTTTCTGACAGTAAATGAGAAACCGGTCATCATCTATACGCTGGAAGTATTTCAGAAACATCCGGCGGTGGACGAGATCGTGGTAGTGTGCATCGAGGGGTGGGAGAAGGTGCTCTGGGCATACATAAAGCAGTTCGCACTGACCAAAGTGACAGCGATTGTGCCAGGGGGCCGGTGCGGACAGGCATCCATCTACAACGGCCTGCAGGAGATCGGCAGGGAGCATAAGCCGGACGACATCGTGCTGATCCACGACGCCATCCGCCCCATGGTTTCGGAAGAAATCATCTCCGACTGCATCAATAAGACCATAGAGCATGGCAGCGGCATCGCCTGTATTCCCTGCGTGGAAGTGATGCTTATCTCAAAAGACCGGCAGACATCGGAGGAAGTCATTGACAGAGACTGCTTAAAGCGCACCCAGACCCCCCAGGGATTCCGTCTGGGGAAACTGCAGGCCGTGCACGAAAAGGCAAAAAAGCAGGGCGTGACCGACTCCATTGCCTCATGCATGCTGATGATCGAGATGGGGGAGAGCGTGCACTTCTCCAAAGGCTCAGAAAAGAACCTGAAACTGACGACGGTGGAAGACATCGACATCTTCAAAGCGCTGCTTCTGGCAAAACGGGCCGAGTGGCTCAAAGCGTGAGCGGCCGGGAGGGAGACATGGACTATCTGGGAAATAAAACCTACCGGGAAGACATGGAAGCCATCATGGCACATACGCCCGGCTTTGCCCGCCTGCGGGGGAAAAAGATACTGGTCCTGGGAGCTACGGGCCTGATCGGCGCAGTCCTGACCGACTGTCTGCTTTATGCCAATGCGGCCCATGCCATGGGGATCAGGGTGTATGCCGCAAGCAGGCATAAAGAGCAGCTGGAGCGACGGTTTGGGGAGGCGGACGGGAAATCCTTACACTTTATGGAGACAGACGTGACCGGGTTAAAAAGCCCCGGAGCCTTTGACTACATCATCCACGGGGCCGGCTACGGACATCCCGGGGCCTTTATGGAACAGCCGGCGGAAGTGCTTTTGTCAAATGTTGTCGGAGTGTGGAAGGTACTAAAAGCGGCAGGGGAAAGTGGGCGGTGCCGTGTCCTCTATCTCTCATCCGGAGAGGCAGGGCAGGAAGTAGACCACCTGCAGACAAGAGCCTGCTACCCGATGGGCAAGAAAACGGCCGAGACGTTATGCCTTTGCCATCATAAGGAGTACGGGACGGATGTGGTGATTGCCAGGCCCTGCCATACGTTCGGGCCCTGGGTAAGGAGAGAGGACAACCGGGCTACGGCCCAGTTCCTGGCGGCGGCAGCTGCGGGCAGGGACATAGAGATGTACAGCGCCGGGAGCCAGGTGCGGAGCTTTTCTTACGTGGCCGACTGCGTGTCCGGCCTCCTGAGCGTGCTTGTTTTGGGGGAGAGTGCAAAAGTATACGGCATCGCCTGCGGAGAGGCCTGCTCTGTCAGGGAGTTTGCCGGGTACTGCGCGGCGGCGGGCGGATGCCGCGTCACGACACACCTTCCCGATGCAGGGGAAAGGGCGCAGATATCACCGATCAAAGACCAGATCATGGAAAACGGGGCGCTGAAAGGACTGGGGTGGAGCCCCTGCTACACCATAGAGGGAGGCATTGTGCGGACAGTACGCATGATGAGAGAGGAGAATGGAGGATAAATGGGGACCTATCGGATCAAAAGCCTGATCGGAGAGATTGCACAGGGGATCAAAGGGCTCCTCGATGCGGGGCGGATCAGGGAAGGAAGCCGTGTGCTGCTATACGGCCTTGACAGATACGCTTTTGCCATGCGCACCATCCTTTCAAACCTTGGATTTCACGGGGTGGAAGGCTATCTGACGGACGATGAGGCGCTGGCCCTTACCTGCGGTATGGAGATGAGAAATTTTTCCTGCCGCTTTTTAAACCATGAAAGAGACCTGATCAAAGTATGGACACTGAAGGAGCGGCTGTGCCCCTTTGACGAAAAGGTGCTGATCCTGGTGGCCTCAAAAGAATATGAGAGGGTCAGGGCGGTGCTTGAGGCGCTTGGATATAAGGAAAACATACATTTCTTTAGTGCCTGCGATTTCCGGGATACGGAGCAGGAGCGGCTTCTTGCGGGAAAAAGAAGGATGAGCCTTCCCGAAATCAAAGAGACGGAAAAAGGGATACTCTCTTTCCTGGATCGGTTCTGCAGGGAAAAGGGGCTGAGGTACTGGGTATGCGGGGGGACGCTGTTAGGGACGATCCGCCATCAGGGATTTATCCCCTGGGACGATGATATTGACGTCTTTTTGCCCTGGCAGGATTACCGGAAATTCTTTGAACTGTTCCGGGAGAGCGGGCAGTATGACACGATGGGCTTTGGCGCCTCGCCGGTCAGCGACTTTCCGGACCTGCTGGCAAAAGTGGTGGATAAAAGGACGATAGTAGTGGAAGACATCGGGACCGTGAAAAAGACCAACCCGCTCTGGGTGGATGTATTCCCCCTGATCGGCCTGCCGCAGGAGCGGGAGGAGAGATACCTGTTTTTCCGCGGTTATCAGGAGATGAACCGCCGGATCTGGCAGGAATTTTACGAGACAAACGGAAGCCTGGATGTCTTTTCGAAATGGGCGCCCTCCCAGCGGGAATACCTCTCCCGCCATGACTTTGATGAGTCGGCCTTTGCAGGGGTACTTGGCACCATATACGGGGAAAAGGATGCCACCTCCAGGCAGGTATATGAGAAAACGCTGCGGATGCCGTTTGAGGACATAATGGTAAACGTACCCGCAGGGTATGAAGAATACCTGACAAACCTCTACGGCAGGGATTTTGGGAAGCTGCCGCCAAAGGAGAAGAGAAAGACACACCATGACATGCAGGCCTACTGGAACGAGTGAGTGAGGCCTGCGCGGCGATGAGCCAGGAGAAAGAAAAAGGCCATGATCAGTATTATCGTCCCGGTTTATAACTGCAAAAGATATCTGCCCCGGTGCATAGAAAGCATCTGCGGGCAGACATACCGCGCCCTGGAGATCCTCCTGGTGGATGACGGCTCCACGGATGGCAGCGGGTCAATATGTGAGGCATATGCAAAAAAGGACCCCCGCATCCGGGTAGTGCATAAAGAAAACGGGGGCGCGGTGCGTGCGCGCAAAGAGGGGTTTAAGCTGGCATCCGGAAAGTACATCGCCTTTGCTGACGGCGACGACTGGCTGGAGCCGCACATGCTGGAAAGGCTGCATGGCATACTGACCGGGCAGGACGTGGAGATTGCCATGTGCGGGCGCTATGAAGAGACGGGCCGCTGCGCCAGGGCGGTACGCCATGGCATAGCCCCGGGCAGATATGACAAAGAAGCGATGATAAGGCAGGTATACCCCCGCATGATCGTCAACCGCCGCTTCTTCGAATGGGGCCTGTTCCCGGGCCTCTGGGACAAGCTTTTTAAGAGGGAGTGCCTGGAAAAGTTCCTGCTGGCGGTGGATGAGCGGCTGACGATGGGGGATGACGCGGCCTGCGTATACCCTGCCCTTTTACAGGCAAAGAGCATTTACATCCTTGAGGAATGCCTCTACCACTATCGCCAGAGCCCGGCCTCGATGGTGAAACGGGCGGAAGAAGCGGACAGGGAGCGCGAGAGGTTTGCCGTCCTCTATCAGACGGTGCTCGGGCAGCTGGAACGGGATAAGGATATCTATGACCTGAGAGGCCAGTGGAGGGAATACCTGCTGTTCCTTATGGTGCCGAGGGCGGATGCACTGCTTAAGGGGATGGGGGAGCTTCCCTATCTCTTCCCCTTCCCCGGGATCGGGCGCGGCAGTCGGGTTATTATCTATGGTATGGGTACATATGGCCAGAGGCTGCATGCCTACCTGCGCCGGAGCGGCTTTTGTGAAGTGGTGGCGGCAGCCGACCGGGGCTATGAGGAGTTATCCTTACAGGGGATTGAGGTGATAGCCCCTGCCCGGATCGCGGCGCACACCTTTGACGCCATAGCCATAGCCGCCTCCTTTGCCGGGACGAGAGAGGCCATCTGCAGGGAGCTGTCCGGGATCTACGGCAGGGAGAGGGTACATGCGATGGATGAAGGGCTGGTAAAGAGCAGGGAAACCAGGGAAGCGTTCGGACTCTGATCCGGGGAGGCATGAGAGGAGGGGAAAGGGAATGAAGCTGGTTATTTTCGGTGCCCAGGGGATAGCGCTTGGCGCCTGTGAGGCGATCCGCGGGCTGTATCCCGCCCGCAGGGTGGAGTGCTTTGTCGTGAGCAGCCGCGGGATCAATGCCTGCCGCCTGGCGGGGCTTGAGGTGGTGGAGCTTTCCGCCTATGCGGGGCGGTTATCGGAAGAAGAAAAAAACGATGTGGAAATCCTGATCGCCACACCGGAAAATGTGATGCCGCAGATAGAAAGGGAGCTGGATGAGAAAGGGCTGTTGTGTCATGTGCGCCTTACTTCCAGACGGCTTTGCGAGCTGCAGGGCTATTACCATGGCAGCCATAAAAGGTTCCTGCCCCTGTCGGCGCTGCCGGTGGGCTACCACAGGGCAGGGCTGCATGTATTTAAGGTCAGGACACACAAAGATAAGACACTGACGGAAACATACCAAAACCCGGAGTGGCTGACCCCGATCCAGGCGGGTGCCATCGGGTGCCGTGAGCGGGTGGCGAACATCCTGGACTGCGAGGGGGAGCACATATCGGGAAAGAACGGGAACTACTGCGAACTGACGGCGCTGTACTGGATCTGGAAAAACCGGCTGACAGAGAGCTGGTCGGGGGATGAGGAAGGATACTATGGCCTGTGCCATTACAGAAGGATGCTGGAGCTGACAGAGGATGACATCCTGAGGCTGACAGACAATGACGTGGACGTAGTCCTGCCCTTTCCCCTGCCCTATGAGCCGGACATGGGCGCCCATCACAGACGCTACTTAAGCGAGGGGGACTGGGGGACACTGCGGGCAGCGTTAAAAGAGCTGTACCCCGATTACGCGGCGGCGCTTGCGGAGATTGAAAGGCAGCCATATCTGTATAATTACAATATCATTCTGGCAAGGAAAAGAGTACTGGAGGAATACTGCAGCTGGCTGTTTCCGCTTCTTGAGAGGATAGAAGAACGTAGCATCCCAAGGGGAAGCGAGCGGGCGGACCGGTATCTGGGTTATATGGGGGAGAGCCTTTGCACGCTTTATTTTATGGCCAATAAGGACAGGCTTACCATTGTACACAGTGGCTGTCGGTTCCTCAGGTAAGAGCCGTTCCTTACAGCTGTGCGCATACCGTGACAATCCTTCTGCCACCATAAGTCAAAGACCCCATGGCAGACGACCGATGGGGCATCAATCTGCAGCGCGGCAGCCTGCGGGACTGAAAGAAATAAAAGAACCATTAGCAACCGAAAGGCGGATCAAAAACATGCAGTTTGAACTGATGGCATCCATGATGTGTGCCAATTACGGAAACCTGGAAAGAGAAGTGAAAGCTCTGGAAGCGGGCGGCATTGACTCCTTCCACATCGACATCATGGACGGGCGCTATGTGCCAAACTTCGCCATGTCCTTAAACGATTTAAGATACATAGCCAGCGCGGCGCGGCGGCCCATCGACGTCCACCTGATGATCGAACATCCCAACAACCGCATCGACATCTTTTTAAAAAACCTGCGCCAGGGAGACACGATCTACATCCATCCGGAAGCGGAATACCACCCTTCCACGACCCTGCAGAGCATCATTAACGCGGGGATGATCCCCGGCATCGCCATCAATCCCGGCACAAGCGTGGAGACGGTGATGGAGATGCTGCGTATTGTGAAAAAGGTGCTGGTGATGTCGGTGAACCCGGGCAATGCGGGACAGATGTATCTTCCCTACGTGGGAAAAAAGATCACCAAGCTGCTTTCCCTGAAAGAGGACATGGACTTTGAGATTTACTGGGACGGGGCCTGCAGCGCAGACAAGATACTGGAATTTGCGCCCAAGGGAGTGAGAGGGTTTGTCCTTGGCACGACCCTGCTCTTTGGGCGGGATGTTTCTTATGAGGAGACGCTGCATAATATACGGGAACTGCGGTTTTGACGGATTTTGTATTTTTGGTTTACAGCTCCCGCCGGCGATGCTAAAATAAAAAGCAGCAGCCGGCCGGCATGGAGGTTTACTATGAAAATCAAAATCAGAACAATTCTGGCACTGATCTGCCTTAGTTTTTTCCTGTCAGGATGCAGTGTCTTGGAGAAACACGAGAATATTGATCAGGGAATGGAGGCTGTCAGTCAGCTTGATTATGAAGGCGCGCTTGCCTGCTTTGAAAAAGCCCTGGTGGAGGGAGAGGACGGAGAACTGCTGTACCGGGGGCAGGGGATTGCCTATATCGGGCTGACACGTTATGAGGAGGCTGCGGCGGCACTGGAGAAGTCACTTTCTTTCTGCAACGGTCATATCGGAAGTCTGGAATTTGATACGAATTATTATCTGGCGCTGGCCTATTATAAAAACGGTGATCCCGACAGGGCGCTGCAGGTCTATGACGCCATCCTGGCACTGCGCAAAAATGAAAAAGAGGCCTATTGCCTGCGGGGGACGCTGGAGCTGGAAAAGGATGAATATGACAAAGCCGATGCGGACTTCAGGAAGGCGATGGAACTGGATGAAAAAGACTATGACTGTCTGCTTGCTATCTACAGAAGCCTGGAAAAAAACGGCTACAGAGAAGCCGGCGTGGAATATCTGCAGAAAGCGCTCAATGCGGGCGGGGACAAGATGTCCGATTATGATAAGGGACGGCTGTATTATTATCTGGAAGATTATGAAAACGCGAGGAACTGTCTGGAAAAGGCGAGGGATACCGGGACGGCGGAGGCGGTATTGTTTCTGGGCAGGACCTATGAAGCGCTGGGAGACTTTAATTATGCGTCCAAAGTTTATTCCGGGTATCTGGAGAGCAGCCCGGACAACCCTGAAGTACGAAACCAGCTGGGAATCTGCAGGATGCAGATGAATGATTACGAGGCGGCGCTGGCTGCCTTTCAGGCGGGGCTGGCCTGTGAGGACACGACCTATATGCAGACGCTGAAATTCAATGAGATCGCGGCCTATGAAAAGCTGGCGCAGTTTGATAAGGCCGCCGAACTGATGCGGAGCTATCTGCAGTCTTATCCGGATGATGAGAAGGCGAAACGGGAAAATGAATTCTTAAAGACAAGATAAAGAATTTCTTAATATTATAAAGAAGGATCGGTATTTTTCTGGGAATGATTGACAGGTGTTTTCCCGTCTGTTATTGTGATACATAGAAAAAGGACGGGATATCCCGTCTGCTGAGGATAAGAGGAGGAGTCGAGTCATGAAATGTAATTTCAGAAAACTGTTGTTGACCGTATGTGCGGCGGGACTGTTTCTGGCCTGCGGCCTGACGGTATTTGCCGGAAATCAGCCGGTACTGACCGTGACGGAGCCGGTTGTGTCCGTCACGCATGATGATACGAGCAAGAAAGTCAAAGTCAATGTGCAGGAATGGAAAGGTTCCAAAGCGTTTGTCGTGAAGTATGCGGTGGATGATCCCAGCGTGGCAAAGGTGGAACTGAGCAGCCAGAAGAGCGAATCATTCCAGCTAAAGATCAAGGCGAACGGGACGGGAACCACGGTTGTCAAAGTATGGCTGGACGGGTACAGCAGAAACTGTCAGTATATTATTGTAAACTCCATCTATTATCAGAGGGAGAAGGAGGCGGGCTACTCTGTCAGACATTATGGCTACATGACCGGTGCGCAGGGAGAGGCCGCTACGATTGATGATTTCGAGATCAAAAATGTGGACGGAGAAGAGCGGCTCTATGTGTATTTTACGATGAAGGACAAGGGGCAGGGAGACGGGAGCAAGGTAACCTTTTCCGTAAAATGTGAAGAGGATGACGGCGATCCTACCGGCAAGGTACAGGCAGTGGCCACCGGCATGGTGGAAGGCGGAAGCGGATATAAAGTATATTTTAAGATACCGGAAAAGACAGCGGTGATCAAGATTGTAAACGATGATCTGTAAGCATGGCGGCCAAATCGGCGGTTTGTCATCGCCGGACAGATATGATTGACGCGGGAGAAGGATATGATTCAGAAACTGATCTCAGGAATTGTAAGGACAGGGGCGCCCATTGTAGTGGGTCTGGATCCCATGCTTTCCTATATTCCGGAGCATATTACAAAAGAAGCTTTTGCTACCTATGGCGAGACGCTCAGGGGTGCCGGGGAAGCGATCTGGCAGTTTAACAAAGGAATTGTGGATGCGGTGTGTGATCTGGTGCCGGCTGTCAAGCCGCAGATTGCCATGTATGAGCAGTTCGGCATCGAAGGGCTGATCGCTTATGAGAGGACCGTTCGCTACTGCAAGGAAAAGGGGCTGGTGGTGATCGGCGATATCAAGCGGGGCGATATCGGCTCCACTTCGGAAGCGTATGCCGTAGGCCATCTGGGGAAAGTGAAAGTGGGAGCTAAGGAGTATGCGGGATTTGACGAAGATTTTGCCACGGTGAATCCCTATCTGGGTTCCGACGGTGTTATGCCTTTCATCCGGGTGTGTCAGGAGGAGCATAAAGGAATCTTTATTCTCGTCAAAACATCCAACCCCAGCAGCGGGGAGTTTCAGGACCGGAAGGTGGACGGCAGGCCGCTGTATGAGCTGGTGGGCGAACAGGTAGCCAGGTGGGGCTGCGAATGTATGGGAGATACCTACAGCTATGTGGGCGCTGTCGTGGGGGCGACGTATCCGGAAGTGGGAAAGACACTGCGCAGGATCATGCCAAAGTCGATGATACTGGTTCCGGGCTATGGGGCGCAGGGAGGAAAAGGCGCGGATCTGGTTCCCTTTTTCAATCGTGACGGACTGGGTGCGATCGTTAATTCGTCCAGAGGAATCATTGCCGCATATAAACAGGAGAAGTATGCTTCCTTCGGAAGTGAAAATTATGCTGACGCTTCCCGGGCGGCGGTACTGGATATGAAAGAGGATATTGCATCGGCGTTGGCGATGCGTATGTAAAGAGGCGGCGGCATTTTAGCAATGCTGCCTTTTTATGTTTACCCGGGGAGCATCCGAGGGACCCTGACGGCAGAAAAAGATTGAAATTTTGCCCCGGAGAGGGTATACTGTTAGCAACCCGGGCAGGAATGTGCTGTCTGTTATACAAAGGAGAGACGGATCATGGAAGCATATAAGAAAGAGTTTATCGAGTTCATGCTGGATAGTGATGTGCTGAAATTCGGTGAGTTTACCCTGAAAAGCGGGCGCAGGTCCCCTTTTTATATGAATGCGGGCGCTTATGTGACCGGTACGCAGCTTTGCAGGCTGGGCCGATATTATGCGGAGGCAATCCATGATCAGTATGGGCTGGATTTTGATATTCTGTTCGGGCCTGCTTATAAGGGGATACCGCTTGGCGTGGCTACCGTGATGGCTATCAGTGAATTATATGGAAAGGATGTCAGATATACATCCAACAGGAAAGAAATCAAGGATCACGGCGACGCGGGGATTCTGCTGGGCAGTCCCATACGGGACGGTGACAGAGTAGTCATCATTGAGGATGTCACTACCTCCGGTAAATCCATAGAAGAGACGTATCCGATTCTGAAAGCGCAGGGAGATGTGGAGATCGTCGGATTGATCGTATCCCTTAACCGGATGGAGAAAGGGCAGCAGGGAGAAGGGAGTGCACTGGATGAGATCCGTGAGCTGTATGGCTTCCCGGCAGCGGCCATTGTGACGATGGAAGAGGTGACTGCCTGCCTGTATAACAAACCATATAAAGGCAGAGTCTATATCGACGATAACATAAAAGAAGCCCTTGATGCATACTATACGGTTTACGGGGCAAAAAATTAAAGGAGTTGTGATATCTGATGGAAGAAAAAGCATATAAGATCATGGGTGTGACCGGAGGAATCAATATTACGCTGGGCATTATCGCCATTGTTGCCGGTGTGGCAGGCGGTGTGCTTCTGATCGTGGGAGGCGGCAGGCTTCTGGCAGCCAAATCGAAACTGTTGTTTTAGAAGGCAGTCTTGGCGCTTACAGAGGCAGGAGGCAGGCATGACCAGAAAAAACGGTTATATATTTACCAATAAAGAGCATCCCCGGAGAGGTGTTATGTCAACTGTTCTGGGGATTGTTTCTGCTGTTTCCATTATAACAGCACTTTATCTTACCTTTCAGAATGGCGGTGTGGCCCTGTTCCGGTACGGTGTTGCCGTGCTGCTTGCCATGCTGTTTGCCATAGCAGGGCTTGTTCTGGGTATTCTGTCCAGAATGGAACCGGACAAATATTATCTGTTTTCTTATCTGGGCCTGGTCATCAATACGCTTGTTTTGGCGGGCACCGGATTTATTTTATTTGCGGGAGCATATGGGATATGAGTGAGAATAAGGAGGCAGGGCAGGATACCCTGCTGAGAGAGCGTTTTGCACTGGCAGCGGCGAGGATCAGGGAGATCAGCGGTCCGCAGGCGGAGAGCGGCAATATTTCCGGGGATTTTTGGCTTTATTTTGACAGGACAGCCTCTTTTGCGGTCAGGCTGCTCGATGCGTGGGAGCGGCAGGGAGCGGAGGAAACGGGAAAAGCTTCTCTGGATACCCTGCGGGAGAGGTGCCGCAGTCTGTATGAGGATGTATTGCCGGAAAATTATGACAGATGCTGTGGCAACCCCGCCTATCTGTCAGGCCTGTATGGCGCTGATACAGGGAGGCTGCTGGCCTTTGTATATATGGAACTGTACAGTCAGATCCCCTCGGTTTATGAGCGGGACCAGGAAGCGATGACGATACGTCTGGAACTGTTTCTTGAGGTGTATCAGGCATTTGTATGTGCTTTCGAAGAGGGAAAAGAGGCGCCCGCGAGCGGGGCCCTGCAGCAGATCATTTACTGGTTTGTCAGTGATTACACGGAGACGGAAACGGAAAAGCGGGTGGGCAGTCAGCTGGGGACATCACAGGACTTCCTGTACCGATATGTGATGGAAAGCGATCTGGATGATATCAGATATTTATATGCCAGCGGAGAATATATTACAGAGCAGGAGGAACAGCTGGCCGTTTATCTGAACGGACTGCCGCCGGAGACAATAAAGAAGATTGCCGATACTTTTACGGAAGGCTACCGGATGGGATTTGTCGTGGCGGGGAAGGATCTGGCGAAGAAAAAGACGGTCAACATCCGTTTTCCCGCAGGATTTGAACGGGTGATACGTCAGGCGGTATCCAACTTTCGGGAAATCGGCCTGGAGAGTATCATTTACAGAGCTTCGGCCAGCATTTTTCACAGACGTGGCGCGGCGCGGATTGGATTTTGCGGCGCGGCGCCCAATAAGCAGTTTTTATATGATCACCGGGAGGATGAGGCGCTCTTTCTGGACCGCAGATATATAGGAAGAAAGCTGGAGGCGCAAAAGCGTGCCTATGAGCGTTATCGGGAATGGGCGGATGTCCACGGCGGTCCCGCCTGTCTGGAATCTTTCGGGGAAACGCCCTTTGTGCCCGAGGAAAAAGAAGCGGCTCCGCATCTGGACGGGATGCAGCGGCAGCTTTCGCTGGAATATACGGCGGCATCGGGGCGGCTTGTCAATGAGTATATCAAAGGCGACGAGCGCAGCTTTACGATCATTGCCTTTCCCACCCCGGCGATCGGGCCGGCGTTTCCTGAAATATTTGATGCCATCATAGAGGTGAATACGCTGGACTATACCTTGTATCAAAAGATTCAGCAGATTATGATTGATACCCTGGATCAGGCGGAATATGTAAGGATCAGGGGTGCAAATGGCAACCGGACCGATCTGTGCGTGGCGCTGCAGACGCTGCGGGACGCTTCCCGGGAGACATTGTTTGAAAATTGTGTGGCAGATGTGAATATCCCGGTGGGCGAGGTGTTTACGTCCCCGCGCCTGGAGGGTACGAACGGTCTGCTTCATGTGACAAGTGTTTATCTGAATGGTCTGGAATATAAAGATCTGGCGCTGACTTTCTGCGACGGTATGATTACCGCATATGACTGCCGCAATTTTTCTTCTCCGGAGGAGAACCGGAAATATATCAGGGATAATGTGCTGTTTCACCATGACAGCCTGCCTATGGGAGAGTTTGCCATCGGCACCAATACCACTGCCTATGTGGCGGCGCGGAAGTATCATATCGCCGACCGTCTGCCGATCCTGATCGCGGAAAAGATGGGTCCTCATTTTGCGGTGGGGGATACCTGTTATTCACACAGCGAGGATTTGCCGGTTTATAATCCTGACGGCAGGGAGATGATTGCCAGAGACAATGCCTGCTCTCTTTTGCGGCATACGGATGAGACAAAAGCGTATTTCAACTGCCATACGGATATTACGATCCCATATGACGAGCTGGGAGAAGTGACAGCAGTGTCAGGCCAGAAGGAATGGCCCATCATCAGAGCGGGCAGATTCGTCCTGCCCGGATGCGAAGAACTCAATCAATGAAACTATTGACGATAAAGGACTCTCATAATAAAATATAGTTATGAGGAAAAGGAGAATAAGATATGGCACAGGTATCAATTGTAATGGGCAGTGATTCCGATCTGCCGGTTATGGCAAAGGCCGCCGGCGTTCTGGATGAGCTGGGGGTTTCCTATGAGATGCGGATCATTTCCGCGCACAGGGAGCCCGATCTGTTTTTCGAATATGCCAGGACGGCGCAGGGACGGGGCGTGAAGGTAGTCATTGCAGGTGCAGGCATGGCGGCCCATCTGCCGGGCATGTGCGCGGCGATTTTTCCCATGCCGGTGATTGGAATTCCCATGCACACCTCTTCTCTTGGCGGCAGGGATTCCCTGTATTCCATCGTGCAGATGCCTTCCGGGATACCCGTAGCCACGGTGGCGATCGGCGGCGGTGTCAATGCAGGCCTTCTGGCGGCCCGCATCCTTGCCGTATCGGATGCGGAACTGCTTGGGCGCCTGCAGGAATATACGACAAAGATGAAAGAGAATGTGGAAAAAAAAGACGCACGTCTGCAGGAATGCGGCTATCAAAACTACCAGGATAAGGAGAAAACGCATGGATTATAAGAGTGCAGGAGTTGATATCGAGGCAGGATATACCTCCGTGGAACTTTTGAAACAGCATGTAAAAAAGACGATGCGTCCTGAGGTGATGGGCGGTCTGGGAGGGTTTTCGGGACTCTTTTCGATGAAAGCCTTCAAGGATATGGAGCATCCCGTGCTGGTTTCCGGTACGGATGGCGTAGGGACCAAGCTGAAGCTGGCCTTTCTGATGGAGCGGCATGATACGGTGGGGATTGACTGTGTGGCCATGTGTGTGAATGATATCGCCTGTGCAGGCGGAGAACCACTGTTCTTTCTGGATTATATTGCCTGTGGTAAGAATTATCCGGAAAAAATTGCGGATATTGTAAAGGGTGTGGCCGAGGGATGCAGGCAGGCGGGGGCGGCACTGATCGGCGGTGAAACGGCAGAGATGCCGGGTTTTTACCCACTGGATGAATATGATCTGGCCGGATTTGCCGTAGGCGTGGCGGATGAGAAAGATCTGATCACCGGCAGAGAGATCGCGGCCGGCGATGTTTTGATCGGTCTGGCTTCCAGCGGCGTGCACAGCAATGGGTTTTCCCTGGTGCGGAAAATATTTACCATGACGAAAGAAAGCCTTGATACCTATTACGACGAACTTGGCGGGACACTGGGGGAAGCGCTGCTGGCGCCTACAAAAATCTATGTCAGGGCGATGCGCAGTGTCAAAGAAGCGGGAATCCGCATCAAAGGGTGCAGTCATATTACAGGCGGCGGTTTCTATGAAAATATCCCCCGGATGCTGCCCGAGGGCATGCGGGCTGTTGTAGAAAAAGAAAGCTATCCCGTACCGGCCATTTTCCGGCTTCTGCAGAAGGAAGGCGGAATTGAAGAAGAAATGATGTATCGTACTTATAATATGGGGATCGGCATGATGATTGCCGTCGACCGGGCAGATGTACAGCGGACGATGGCGGCGCTGCAGGATGCGGGAGAGACGCCGTATCTTGTGGGCCGGACAGAGGCCGGGGAAAAGGGAGTTACGGTATGCTGAGCGTGCTTGTGTGTGTGTCCGGCGGAGGGACGAACCTGCAGGCATTGATAGACGGTGTGGAGAGCGGCCTGATCAGGGAGACAAAGATCGTGCGCGTCATCAGCAACAATAAAAATGCGTATGCGCTGACACGGGCCCGGAAACATGGGATAGAAGGGGTATGTGTTTCTCCGGGCGATTTTCCGGACAGGGAAACTTTTCACCAGGCTTTTTTGCGGAGTGTGGAAGAGGCAGCGCCGGATCTGATTGTGCTGGCCGGTTTTTTGGTGGTCATACCGGAGCAGATCATACATAAATACAGAAACAGGATTCTCAATATCCATCCTTCCCTGATCCCCTCTTTCTGCGGCAAGGGCTGTTATGGACTGAAGGTGCATGAAAAGGCACTGGAGCGCGGGGTAAGGATTACCGGCGCTACCGTTCATTTTGTAGATGAAGGGACGGATACCGGGCCGATATTACTGCAGAAGGCTGTGGAAGTAAGACAGGGGGATACACCGGAGACTTTGCAGCGGCGGGTGATGGAAGAGGCCGAGTGGACACTTCTGCCCAGGGCAGTGGATCTGTTTGCCCGCGGGATGATAACGGTGAAAGACGGCAGGGCAGAGATTGCCGGTCCGGAGATGATGAAACAGTAGGCAGAGTGTTTTAGCTTGAGCGATGCACAGGAGGAGAGCATGAAGGTTCTGATTGTAGGCGGCGGCGGCAGGGAACATGCGATCGCTGTCAGTGTGGCAAAAAGCCGGAAAGTGGAAAAGATATATTGTGCGCCCGGAAATGCGGGCATCGCGCAGATTGCGGAGTGTGTGCCGATCGGGGTGATGGAATTTGACGCGCTGGCGGCGTTTGCCAGGGAGAAGGAGATCGGCCTGGTCATTGTCGGTATGGATGACCCTCTGGTGGGAGGGCTTACCGACGTACTGGAAGCGGCAGGACTGCGTGTGTTCGGCCCGCGGAAAAATGCTGCGATTCTGGAAGGCAGTAAGGCGTTTTCCAAAGATCTGATGAAAAAATATAAGATTCCCACGGCTGCCTATGAAAATTTTGATACGCCGCAGGCGGCTCTGGCGTATCTGGAGACAGCCTCCATGCCGGTTGTGCTGAAGGCAGACGGGCTGGCGCTGGGCAAGGGTGTGCTGATCTGCCATACGCGGGAAGAGGCCCGCGCCGGCGTGAAGACCATCATGGAAGAAAAACAGTTTGGCGATGCAGGCAACAGACTGGTAGTGGAAGAGTTTCTGACAGGCCGTGAGGTTTCGGTGCTTTCCTTTGTGGATGGCAGGACAATCAGGACCATGACATCCGCCCAGGATCATAAACGGGCAGGTGACGGGGATACAGGTCTGAATACGGGCGGTATGGGGACCTTTTCCCCCAGCCCTTTTTATACACGGGAAGTAGATGATTTCTGCAGAAAATATATTTATCAGGCGACGGTGGATGCCATGGCGGCAGAGGGCAGACCCTTTCAGGGGATTATCTTTTTCGGCCTGATGCTCACGGAGAACGGTCCCCGGGTACTGGAGTACAACGCCAGGTTTGGAGATCCGGAAGCGCAGGTGGTGCTGCCGCGTATGAAGAGTGATATTGTGGAAGTAATGGAAGCCTGTATTGACGGCAGGCTGGATGAGATAGAGCTTGTCTTTGAAGAGAACGCGGCAGTGTGTGTGGTTCTTGCTTCCGGCGGGTATCCTGTTTCCTATGGGAAAGGATTCCCGATCAGCGGACTGGAACATTTTAACGGGCGGGATGATGTCTTTTGTTTCCATGCGGGGACGAAGCAGCAGGATGGAAAGATTGTGACAAACGGCGGCCGCGTACTTGGCATCACCGCCCTTGGCAGCGATCTGAGAACGGCCCGTGCGCAGGCATATGAAGCCGCGTCATGGGTTTCGTTTGAAAAGAAGTATATGCGTCATGATATAGGGAAAGCCATAGACGAGGCGGAAGTATAAATCAAACGATTGGAGGTATGGCGTATGGAAAGGCGTTTCAATGAAAACGACATTTATAACCGCCCTCTTATCTGTGAAAAGTGCGGGGGGATCATGATCTTTAAAGGGGTGGGCGAGTACCGGTGCGAGGACTGCAAAAACGTGGAATACGATGATTATGGGAAAGTCCGTCTCTATGTGGAAAAACACAGGGGTGCCACAACCGCGCAGGTGTCAATAGAGACCGGTGTGAGTCAGAAGTCGATCCGCCAGATGCTCAAAGACAATAAATTGGAGATTACGCAGGATTCGGTGGCGTTTCTGCGGTGCGAGGTGTGCGGCGCCAGCATCCGGGGCGGCAGACTGTGCCCCAAATGTGAAATGGATTATCATCGGCGTATGGAAGAAGACCAGCGCCGTCAGAGTAAGATGCAGGGCTTTGGCAAAGCCATGGAAGAGGAAGAGGGTGCAAAGCGCTTCAAACGCACCTATTAAGGAAGGATAAAAGGAAAATGCATATAACAGCGGAAAAAGCAGGAAGAAAGAGTATCCACAGACTGGCGGGGCTGGCCCTTATGTTTTGTGTGCTGTTCTTTGGCGGAAATGCAGCGGTCAGCCATGCGGCCGACGTGCGGACGATCACGGATGCAAAAGTAAGGAGCGAGGCGAATACGAGCAGTTCACAGGTCGGAAGTGCCCCGCAGGGGACGACGCTTACCGTGCTGGGCGAAACGCAGGGGGCAGACGGTAACACATGGTACCAGGTGGAAGTGGGCGGCCAGACCGGTTATATTCGTTCCGACCTGACAGAAAGTGCGGAAGGCAGTGAGGCTTCCGGCAGCGTGGCACAGACCGATATTACGGCCGGTACGATCGGGGGCAGTTCGGCGACAGTGCGTCAGGGGCCATCGACTTCGGCGGGAAAAGTGACCAGTGCGGAGGCAGGCTCCACGGTGACAATCACCGGAGAATCTCTGGGAGATGACGGCAGTACATGGTATCAGGTGGATGCGGGCGGTCAGAGCGGCTATATCCGTGCCGATCTGTTTGATGAGAGTTCGCTTGTGAGAGGTGACGGCGGAGAGAGCCCTGAAGAAGGCGGAGAAGAAGTACCGGCGGCGCCGGAAGAAGGAGAGCAGCCGGTGCCGGAGCAGACGGGCGGCAGTACGGAGATCGTCAATGTGGTGTCCAGCAAAAATATTCCCGATGATGTGGACATTGAGGATATGGAGATTGATCCGGATATTCTTGCCGGATGGAGCTCTGACAGAGACTATCTGCTGCGGACAAAGGACAGCGACGGTAATCTGACGTGGTATTTTTATGACGGAGAAAAGGAGAAACTGCGTGAGCTGAATCTGTCAGGCGAAAGCGGCAAAGGCCTGTCCTCTCTGATGGAAGGCAGCGGAAAATTTGTTGTCATCGGTGTGGCTGTTGTATTTCTTATATTGATCGTCGTATGCATTATGCTGGCCGTGAAACTGCGGGGCTATCAGGAGGACGGCTATGCGGGCAGCAGTCTAAAGAGCGGCAGGAGCAGCAGAAACCGCAGAAAATATCGTGATGATGACGAAGACGAAGACGATGATGAAGAATACGATGATGACGGGTATGAGGAGGACGACGAAGAATACGACGACGATGAGTATGGGGACGACGAGGAATACGATGAGGAAGAATATGACGACGGGGACGAGGATGCGTATGATGACGACGAAGAAGAGGAAGAAGAGCGTCCTGCCGGAAAACGCCGTTGGAGCCCCAGAAATTTTCTTTCCCGCCGGGAGGAAGAGGAGTATGACGAGGAAGAATATGACGACGAAGAATATGATGATGACGAAGAATACGATGACGAAGAGTACGATGATGATGAAGAATACATGGATGACGATGACTTTGAGTTTGAATTTTTAAATATGGATGAATGACAAATCCGGGCGGACAGTCAGCGCTGACAGAAGATCGGCGCTGGCTGCTTGTGCCTTAGGGAAACGCTGATGAAAGCGCTTCCTTAGGATACTTGACAATTTACTTGCTCTGTTATAATATTTGTATAACAGAAGGTGACAATATGATAATAGAACTTGATTTTAACAGTGATGAAGCGCTGTATATACAGCTTCGCAATCAGATTATTCTCGGGATCGCGACTACCAGGCTCAAAGAGGGTGATGCGCTTCCTTCGGTCCGTCAGCTTGCGGAGAGTGTGGGGATCAACATGCACACGGTGAATAAGGCATATACTGTCCTCAAACAGGAAGGCTATGTCAAGGTGGACAGAAGAAAAGGGGCCGTGATTGCCCTGGATATGGATCGCATGGGAGCCATCAGGGATATGAAAAAAGAACTGCGTGTACTTCTGGCCAGGGGAAGCTGCAAGAATATTTCCCGGGAAGAAGTGCATGCTCTTATAGATGAAATCTATGAAGAGTATGGAGGACTGGAATGATGCCGCAGTATACAAAGAAGGCGCAGACTGCGCTTTCATTGGCGAAACAGACAGCAAAGGAGCTGAGACAGAATTATATCGGGACGGAGCATATCCTTCTGGGACTGCTCCGGGAAGAGACGGGCGTCGCAGCCAGAGTACTTTTAAATAACGGCGTGGAAGAAAGCAGGCTGATCTCCATGATTAACGAGCTGATTGCCCCGGGGAATTTTCTGCCGGTTAAGGAGAGAGACGGTTTTACGCCGCGCGCAGAGAAGATACTCCAGGAAGCCGCACTGCAGGCGCAGCGCTTTAAGAGTGAGCAGATCGGAACGGAGCATATCCTGTTGTCGGTTCTGAAAGAGGGAGACAATGTAGCGGTCAGACTGTTGAATACGATCGGTATTCAGATACAGAAGCTATATGTGGATACGCTTCTGGCAATGGGGCAGGACGGCAATCTGTACAAAGAAGACCTGGGCTATAAGGGGAAAAAAAAGAAGGACAAAAGCGGGAGTACGGAGACCCTGGATCAGTTCAGCCGTGATATGACCGCCCTGGCCAGAGAAGGTCGGCTGGATCCGGTGATCGGGAGAGAGGCGGAGATACGCAGAGTGATCCAGATACTGAGCCGCCGTACCAAGAATAATCCCTGTCTGGTGGGCGAACCGGGGGTGGGTAAGACCGCGATTGCCGAAGGGCTGGCGATTCACATTGCCGAAGGCGAGATACCGGAGACTCTGAAGGATAAGAGAGTCGTTACGCTGGACTTATCCGGTATGGTGGCCGGGAGCAAATACCGGGGAGAGTTTGAGGAACGGATCAAAAAAGTGATCCGGGAGGTGACGGAAAACGGCAATATTATTCTCTTTCTGGATGAGATGCATACGATCATAGGGGCGGGCGGTG
The DNA here is from genome assembly GCA_910587155.1 of uncultured Lachnospiraceae bacterium. Lineage (GTDB taxonomy): Bacteria > Bacillota > Clostridia > Lachnospirales > Lachnospiraceae > VSOB01. The sequence goes on along the minus strand of CAJULA010000002.1, from coordinate 124,469 downwards.
CGGAGGGCGCCATAGACGCCTCCAATATATTAAAGCCTTCTCTGGCGAGGGGGGAGCTGCAGCTGATCGGCGCCACCACCATTGCAGAGTACCGCAAGTATGTGGAAAAGGATGCGGCGCTGGAACGCCGTTTTCAGCCGGTGTCCGTGGAAGAACCCACCCCGCAGGAGGCCGTCCGTATTCTGGAAGGGATCAAGGACAGATATGAGGAGCACCATGATGTGACGATCACGAAGGAAGCCATAGAAGCAGCGGTGCAGCTTTCGGCCCGTTATATCAATGACAGGAATCTTCCTGACAAAGCCATTGATCTGATTGATGAAGCGGCGGCGGCTATCCGCCTGAAGCATATGGGGATTCCTGAAAATCTGCGGGCAATGCAGGAAGAGATTCACAAAATGGATCTGCAGATCGAACGTTCCATCCGCATGGAAGCCTATCTGCAGGCCGGGGAGATCCGGCGTAACCAGGAAAAGCTGGTACGGAAATTTGAGCGTGCCCAGGCGGCGCATGAAAGTAAGACGGCGGACAGGAAACTCTTGGTGGGAGAGAGCGAAGTGGCTGATGTGGTATCCCTCTGGACGAAGATTCCGGTTTCCAAGCTGGCAGAAAAGGAAAGCGAGAGACTGCTGAAGCTGGAATCCATTCTTCACAAAAGAGTGATCGGACAGAACGAAGCGGTAACTGCGGTAGCCAGAGCGATGCGCAGAGGCCGGGTGGGTCTGCAGGATCCCAACAGGCCGATCGGTTCCTTTCTTTTCCTGGGGCCTACCGGCGTTGGCAAGACGGAGCTCAGCAAGGCCCTGGCAGAAGCCATGTTCGGGGACGAAGACGCTCTGATCCGGGTGGATATGTCCGAATATATGGAATCTCATTCCGTTTCCAAGATGATCGGCTCCCCGCCCGGATATGTGGGGTTTGGCGAAGGCGGCCAGCTCAGTGAGAAAGTCCGCAGCAATCCGTATTGTGTGGTATTGTTTGACGAGATCGAAAAAGCGCATCCGGATGTTTTTAATATCCTGCTCCAGGTCCTGGATGACGGGCATATTACCGATTCCAAGGGACGGAAGGTAAGCTTCAAAAATACCATTCTGATCATGACTTCCAATGCGGGAGCGCAGCGTATTATTGAGCCGAAAAATCTGGGATTTGCCATGGAGGTCTCGGAAAAGAAGGATTATGAAAAGATGAAAGCCGGCGTGATGGAGGAAGTAAAGCGGGTATTCAAGCCGGAATTTATTAACAGGATTGACGAAATCATGGTATTCCATCCTCTCAATAAAGAGGATATGAAAGAGGTGGTATCCCTGCTGTCCCGGGTGCTGGCGGACCGGTGCAGGGAACAGATGGATATCAGACTGACCGTGACACCGGCGCTGAAGGAATATATCGTGGATCGGTATTCCGAGGTGAAGATGGGAGCCCGCCCCATGAAGCGCGCCATTCAGACGGTGATAGAGGATGCGCTGGCGGAGGAGATTTTGCAGAAGAAAATCGTACCCGGTGACAGCGTGGTGGCGGGAATTAAGAAAAAACAGGTTGTCTTTACCGTAAAGGAGCAGTGACCTGACAATTTCATATAGATACGAAAGCATGAGGAGGAAAAAAGATGGCAGTAGTAGAAGGATTGATTCAGACAGAGGCGGACGGCAGTCTGAGTTTCGGCAATCACAGGCTGACAGAGAAAGCCAAAAGAGAGGATTTCGAACACGGCGGTGACCTGTATAAGGTAAAGACATACGGAACCATGACAAAACTGGAAAAAAACGGCATGTTCGCCTATGAATCCGTACCCGGCACCAGTGTTTCTCATTTTGCAGAGGACGCAGACGGGATCACGTTTACCGTCGAGGGAAAAGAGGACGCACAGTTAACGGTGGGACTGCAGGACGAGACAGAGTACGAAGTTGTGATCAATGGGGAGAGTATCGGTAAAATGCGGACCAGTCTGGGCGGTAAGCTCAGCGTTGGCGTGGCGCTTTCCGAGCACGAGCAGGCATCCGTGGAAATCCGGAAATAAAAAGTGACGAAAAGGATCAGAGGATGGGAAAAGGAAAGACAACAACCGTTTTTTTCTGCCAGAACTGTGGCTATGAATCGTCCAAATGGATGGGACAGTGTCCGGGATGTCGGCAGTGGAATACGCTGGTGGAGGAAACGGTTCTCGCCTCTTCCAAAGCGGCAGGCGGCAGTGAGCGGGCGAAGGCTTCCGGGAAACAGGAGCCTTCGTCTTTGTCTTCCATTGCCATGCAGGAAGAGGAGCGGGTAAGTACGCATATAAAAGAACTGGACAGGGTGCTGGGCGGCGGTATTGTGCCGGGTTCCCTGATTCTGGTAGGCGGTGATCCCGGTATCGGTAAGTCCACCCTGCTTTTGCAGGTATGCAGACATCTGTCGGGGGACGGCAGAAAGATTTTGTATATTTCAGGGGAGGAGTCTTTGAAGCAGATCAAGCTCCGTGCCGTCAGGATTGGTGAATTTACAGATCATTTGCTGCTTTTATGTGAAACGAATCTGGATGATATTGAAGAGACAATCATGCGTCAGAAACCGGAGGCCGTCGTGATTGATTCCATCCAGACGATGTATCATGACGGTGTGTCTTCGGCGCCGGGGAGTGTCTCCCAAGTGAGGGAAGCCACAGGAATTTTACTGCGGCTGGCAAAAAGCCTGGGCATATCTATCTTCATCGTGGGCCATGTGACGAAGGAGGGTACTGTGGCCGGTCCCCGTGTGCTGGAACATATGGTGGATACGGTGCTCTATTTTGAAGGGGACAGACATGCGTCTTATCGCATCCTGCGCGGGGTGAAGAACCGGTTCGGTTCCACCAATGAAATCGGCGTATTTGAAATGCGTCAGGAAGGGCTGGTCGAAGTGAGCAATGCATCGGAATATATGCTGAACGGTCGGCCCCAGGGGGCAAGCGGTTCCGTGGTGGTGTGCTCCATGGAAGGCACCAGGCCCATTTTGCTGGAAATACAGGCGCTTGTATGCAGGAGCAGTTTTGGAATCCCCAAACGGCAGGCTACCGGCACTGATCTGGGCAGGGTGAACCTGCTGATGGCGGTGCTGGAAAAGCGGGTGGGCCTGCCGCTGTCAAACTGCGATGCCTATGTGAATATAGCAGGGGGCATCCGTATGTCCGAACCGGCGATCGACCTGGGGATTGTGACTGCGGTAGTGTCCAGCTTCCGCAATGTACCGGTGGATGAGAAGACACTTGTGTTTGGGGAGATCGGTCTCAGCGGAGAGGTACGATCTGTCAGTATGGCGGAACAGCGGATCGGCGAAGCGGCCAAACTCGGATTCACAACCTGTATCCTGCCAAAGTCCGCGGAAGAAATGCTGCGTGCCTCCGGTCATATTCCGAAAGCAATTACGCTCAAAGGGGTGTCCAGTGTCCGGGAGGCGATCGGGGCGGTGCATGATTCAAAATAATGCTTGCGATTTGGTCACGGGTATGCTATAATCATTTCTGGCAGTAAAAGCCGGTACAGGGGAATAGTACAGCGGTAGTGCGGCGGTCTCCAAAACCGTTAACGGGGGTTCGATTCCCTCTTCCCCTGTTATTTATTTGGTACATTTTCTGTAGTTATTGCCGCGGGAAAGAAGAGAACCATAATCATACGGATTACAAAAAGCAGAGTGTAAAGTTTGTTGCATGGTCAACGGCTTTGCGCTTTTTTGTTTTCCGGTGCGGATCAGTCTCCCGGTCCGCCGTGTTCTTTTCGGAACCGGGAGGGGGACATACCATAATAATTTTTAAAGGCTTTGCTGAAGTAGTTGTTGTCCGTGTAGCCCAGGTGCTGGGAGATGCTCTGGATTTTGATATCGGGGTTCATGAGCAGATCTTTGGCGCGCTGCATGCGGATTTCCTGTACATAGGCATAGATGCCGCAGCCGTAGCGGCTTTTGAACAGTTTGGACAGGTACTCTTTGGAGAAGAAGTATTTGTCGGCCAGCATGGAGATTTTGATGTTGGTATTGTAGTTTTTGTCCAGATATTCTTTTATAATCTGTATCACTTCTTCCGGGGTGATGTCGCCCCGACCGGTTTCTCCCGAAAAATCTGCATGTGGATTGCCTCTGAGGATGGCTCTTTCAATGGCCTGATTGAGTTCCTCCCGGACGATAGGCTTCAGAATATAGTCGCAGGCGCCGAATTTGATGGCGGACTGCGCATATTTAAAGTCGTCGTAACCGCTGATGATAATAAACTGGGTATCGGGAAATTCCACAGAGGCCTGGGCCAGGAATTCCGTGCCGCTCATAATGGGCATCTGCATGTCCACAAAGCAGAGGGCAGGATGGAGCTCCCGCATGGCGCAGAGCGCCTCACGGCCGTTGCTTGCGGTATCCGGCGGGGCGATATGGTATTTGCTCCAGTTACCCAGTTTCTGTATGGCAATCTGTACCGGTTTTTCGTCGTCGATGATCAATGCTTTATACATGGGGCGCCTCTTTGGTTGCGGGAATAATCAATGTAATTTTGGTGTGGCTTTCGGGTACGGTATCTATCTCCATGCGGGCCTGACCATGATAAAGCAGCAGAAGTCTGCCGTGCAGACTGGACAGGCCGATATGGGTGTTCTCGCTGTCATTTCCCCGGGCGTTGAATGTGGCCCGGATGGCGGAGAGTCTGTCAGAGTCAATGCCGCAGCCGTCATCTGTGACGGTGATGTGGAGACAGCGGTCCGACAGACGGGATTGTACCCGGATAGAGATGGAATCCCGGTTCGGCCCCAGTCCATGGAGAATGGAGTTTTCCACAAGGAGCTGAATGCTGATTTTGGGAATGATCAGGTCCTGGGTGTTCTCTGCGATATCAAAGGTAACCCGGAGTCTGTCATCCATCCGCATTTTCTGCAGAAGTACATAGTTTCCGGTATATTCCATTTCCCGGCGCAGGGGGACGCAGTCGCCGCCCTTGATGGTGTAGCGAAGCCCTGATGCCAGGGAGGTAATCATATTATAAATCTGTATCTGCTCGTTGACAAGTGCCTCCGTGGCGATGGCCTGGAGGGTATTATAGAGAAAATGCGGGTTGAGCTGGGCTTCCAGGGCGGTAATGCGGGCCGTTTTTTCGCGCAGCTTTACGATGTAGTTTTCTTTGATCAGCCGGTCAATGTGGAGCGTCATATCATTAAAGCTGCGGGAGAGATTGCTGATTTCCAGGCTGCCGCCGCTGTCCATCGTGGAGGTAAAGTCTCCTTTTCCCACATCGGTCAGTTTATTGGCCAGAATGGTGAGCGGTCTGGTGAGCAGGCGGATGAGCAGAGTGATCAGCAGTAATACAAAGAGGCTGATCAGCAGCCCCACGACAAGGACGGAATATCGCAGCTGCGCAATCTGTTCATCAATATAGGAGACGGGCAGGAAGGCCAGCAGCTTCAGGTGAAAAGTATCTCCCTCGGCACAGGTCACAAGCCAGGGCCTTCCTCCCAGCGTGCATCGCAACGGGGCGCCGGAGGGAAGAGCGCTGATCTCTTCCAGGATCTGCCGGGAAGAAAAGCCGAGCAGTTCTTCGTTTCCGGAGTAAAGGAGGTTCCCATACTCGTCAGTGAGTGCGATAAATTCACCGGGATTGCTGTGATTGCTGCGCAGGGTGTCCCAGTAGGCCGTGCTGATGGCAAGATCTGCCAGGGCGATGGGCTGCTTTGTCTTGATCTGCAGCAGAAAATGGCAGTAATGGAAGAGGACATCCGGCTCCTCCTCTGCCGGCAGGATCGCATGGAAAGAGCGGCTGTGCAGGCACTGGCGATAAGGGGCGGAAGCGGACAGCTCCTGCAGGGAAAAAGGCAGTGTGCGAGTACCGCTTCTGGTACGCCGCAGCCGGAGAGCGTGGTTAAATAAGTAAAAGTCAAAGCTTTTCAGGTCATTGCGGGAATAAAACCAGGCCTGTATGCGGTTTTTGAGATAGGCTTCTTCCCCGGGCTGAAAGGGGGTTGTCTTTTCGACAATATGGTGAAATGTGCGGTCATAACAGCCCTGTACGCAGAACAGGGACAGTTCCTGCAGGTAAGTTTCCAGGTCTTTCATTTCCAGGGCCAGCATCCGGCAGGAGGTTTCTGTCTCCGTTTTGGTAATTACCTGCAGACTTCTCTGGTAGTTATTATAGATCAGGTAAAAAAAGACGGAGCAGGTGATCAATGTCGTAAAGAGTGCGAGCTGAGTCCAGAGCGGGATGCGGTTTAATAAAATGTTTGCTTTTTTCTCAAGGTCATGAGCGGTTCCTCACTTTGTGATGGCAGCACGGGCTGCCTGAATTGCTGCAAGTATATAATATATACAGTTTTGAATCAATTTCCTGCGGGGCAGTTGTACACTTTTTTGCCATAAATTATTCATGATTTTCTATTTTCTGTGCAAAGTGCACGATTTAAAATGATAGCAGACAAAAAGGGAGGGAAACTTGTATGCAGGAATGGTTTACGCTGGAAGAGAACGGGCTTTTTCTCTGTTTTTATATCACGCAGGCGGGGCAGGTCAAGTTTGTGCATCTGGGACAGGAGCCATTCCGGGAAGGAAGCCTGTGCGAGGAAGAACTGCGGGGGTTTCGGCTGGTGGAGGTGGAACTGGCCGGACTGGACAGACCGCAGGAGCGGCATGGCACCAAGTATATTGTGACAGCCCCGGGCTATCGGCTGCTCTATGACAGCCGCCGTGATTACTACAATGCATGGGGCCGGAAACTGGAGATTGTGACGAAGGATGAGCAAACAGGGCTTTTTGTTACCAGCCATTTTCAGTTTTACGATGGGATCTTTGCGGTGCGGACATGGACAGAGGTGGAGAACAGAGGGGCAGATTCCCAGACACTGACATTTCTTTCCACGTTTTGTCTGAACGGAATTGAAAAGGAAGGCGTTCTTTCCGCGGATGAAAAGCTGCGGATCGGAATTCCCCATAATTCCTGGCAGAGAGAGCTGCAGTGGAAATTCCGCACGCCGGCGGATCTGGGAATCTGTCGGGTACAGGAAGGGCCAGAGATCCGCTCTTCCAAACCGGTGCGTGTAACCAATACGGGAAATTGGTCGGCCAAGGAATATCTGCCCATGGGCAGTGTGGAAAATACGGAAACCGGCAGTGCGCTTCTCTGGCAGATTGAGCATAACGGCTCTTGGCACTGGGAGATCAGTGACCAGACCGGGCATCTGTATCTGCTGCTCAGCGGGCCTACGGAAAATGAGTCACACTGGTTTATCAATCTGGAGCCGGGAGGGCGGTTTACTTCCGTTCCGGCAGCAGTGGCAGCAGGCGGCGGTTTTGAAGAGGCAGTGGGGGAAATGACCCGTTACCGACGCCAGATCCGGCGCAAAAACAGGGATCATGAACTGTCAGGCGTGATTTTCAATGATTATATGAACTGTCTGTGGGCGGATCCGACTCTGGAAAAGGAATTGCCGCTGATCCGGGCCGCCAGAGAGGCGGGATGTGAATATTATTGCATTGACGCAGGATGGTACAGTGCGGGTTACTGGTGGGACAGCGTGGGCGAATGGCAGCCCAGTGAGGAGCGTTTTCCGGGCGGGATAGGCAGAGTCATGGAGGCGATCCTATTTTAAACTGTTTGCCAATAACGTGTTGATCACGGTGACGGGGATTGCGGGTATCATCGCTTTTTCTTCCATTGCTGCCTATATTCTGGACAGGAGGAAAAACAGGTATACAAAGATTGCGCACCTGATTATTATTACGCCGATGCTGATCCCGTTCCAGACGATTATGATCACATTGCTGAAATCCATGAATGTACTGCATCTTTCCGGCAGCAAGCTGGGCCTTGGCATTCAGTACTGGGGATTCGGAATTCCCATGGCGACCTTTATTTTCTATAACTTTATGAAAACGATACCCAAAGAGATAGATGAAAGCGCGGTGATCGACGGAGCGAGTACGTTTCGGACTTTCCGTTCCATTATTTTCCCGCTGCTGAAATCGGTCACGGTGACGGTGATTGTGCTGGATGTCATGTGGATCTGGAATGATTTCCTGCTCCCGCTTCTGATGGTTAACAGCAGCAATGAGACAAAGACTCTGGTTCTGGCGGCTTACACATTTGTAGGCCAGATGAATACAAAATGGCACTATGCCATGACGGCTATGGTGCTGGCAGTGGTTCCTTCCATTATTATCTTTATTTTCCTGCAGAAGTATATTGTGGACGGCGTTGTGGCCGGTGCGGTAAAGGGATGAGGAAGCACAGGAAGGATGAGAGTGAATCCGCCGCAGGGCGGAAAGAAAGAGAGGTAATTTTATGAAAAAGAAACTGATCAGTATGCTGCTTTGCGCAGTGATGGTGGGTGCGATGCTGACCGGGTGCGGCGGCACATCCGGCGATGCGCCGGCAGCAGATAACAGCGCCGGCAGTACCGAAGGTGGCTCCGGTGAGGAGGCGGAGATTTATATGTTTATTGCTTCTCCGGAATATGCGGATGCCATCAATGAATTGATTGACGCCTACAAAGAGGTGGCGCCCGGAGTGACGATCAACTATGAGACGACACAGAATGATTATCCTACCATGTTAAAGGCGAAACTCAATTCCGGGGATGTGCCGGATATCTTTTCTTCCACTTCCGGAAAAGAGATTGATGTATACAAGGAATGGTCCTATAATATGGAAAGTGAACCGCTGGCAGAGACCATTGATCCTGCGGTGGCGGAGATGATGAAATCCCCTGCGGACGGAAACGGCCTGTACGGCATTGCCATCAAGGGCAACTTCTTTGGTATGATTTACAATAAAGAAATCTTTGAGTCATGCGGTATTTCTGAATTCCCCAGGACGGCGCACGCCATGGAGGAGGCATGTATGAAGATTGAAGCTGCAGGTTATAAGCCGTTTACGACCGGCTTTGCGGAATGGTGGGTATTCAAGCATGTATGGCAGCATTATCTGGATGCGGCGGCTGCCAATGCGGGTATGGAACCGGCAGCCCTCGTGGCGGCTTTTGAAAAGGGTGAAGCAAAAATAGCGGATTATCCGGAGCTGTATGACAATTTCTTCAATATGATTGATCTGGTTGTAACATATGGCGATGACAAGCCCTTAGAGACGGCGCTTGAAAATGAAGAAGCGGCCTTTGCAAACGGTGAAGCAGCCATGATGGTTGGCCAGGGCGCCTGGGTTGAGGCAGATCTGCTTTCCATCAACCCGGATTTAAAGATCGGCTTCGCCGGTTATCCGGTAACGGAAGATGCAGCGCAGTCCCAGGTAATTTCCGGTTCGGATCAGTCCCTGCATGTCTATAAGGATTCCGCACAGCTTCAGGCAACGATGGATTTCGTAAACTGGTGGTATACCTCTGATTATGGTAAGGCGTGGTTTGTAGATGTGGCAGGTGTGGTCCCTCCGGTCATAAGCGAAGGCGAAAGCACGTTTGAGGTAATCAATCAGGGGAATGCACTGGCGGCGGCAGACGGGACGGCTTCTCTTTCCATCTGCTATTCCACGGACAGCTGGCATCAGACATTTGGCGAATTAATGCAGGCATATATTGCAGGCACCGCGGACAAAGATGCGACCTGCGCATCCATCGAAGAGCAGTGGCAGACGATCGAGGGTGCAAACTAAGGCAATACAGAGAGGGTTTGAAATGAAATTTACAGAAGGATACTGGTTACGCAGTGAAAATGTGCAGGCTTCCTATGCCTCCCAGGCATTTGATGTGCAGAAGATTGCGGGCGGGATGCGGGTAGTGGCGCCGGAGCGTCCTATTTTGAGCCGCGCGGATGCGGTGAACGTCTCTACCATTACCGTGGATTTTATAGCGCGGGGAGATGGGGATATCGAAGTGCGGGCCGTGCATTATCAGGCGTATGACAGGAAAGAACCACGTTTCCCTCTGCATGAAAAGATCTGTGAGGCAACGGTGGAAATTACGGACAAAGAAGCTGTGATGACTGCCGGGGAAGTGACGGTACGCGTTAACCGGACAGCCTGGGAGTACCGTTTTGAAGCGGGAGGTAAGATACTTACCTCCTGCGGTTTCCGCAATCTGGGTTATATGCGGGTAGGGAAAAAACCGGCGACGATGTTTGCAAGGGACAACTATCTGGCAGAGGATTTTGAGCCGTATATGATGACCGAATTGTCGCTGGCTCCGGGGGAATGTGTCTATGGCTTTGGCGAGCAGTTTACCTCATTTGTCAAGAACGGACAGGTGGTGGAATGCTGGAACGAGGATGGCGGAACGGCTTCCCAGGTTTCTTATAAAGCGGTTCCTTTTTATATGACCAGCCGCGGCTATGGGATTTTTGTGGATCACAGCGGCCCGGTGGCTTTTGAAGTGGCCAGTGAGAAAGTGGAGGCAGTGGGATTTTCCATCGACGGCGAGGAGCTGCGGTATCATTTTATTTACGGCCCTGCGCCGAAGGATGTGCTGCGGCGCTATACGGATCTGACCGGGAAACCGGCGCTGCCGCCGGCGTGGAGTTTCGGGCTGTGGCTGACAACCTCCTTTACGACAAACTATGATGAGGCGACGACCGGTTCTTTTATTGATGGTATGGCGCAGCGGGAGATTCCCCTCAGAGTGTTTCATTTTGACTGTTACTGGATGAAAGGCCTGCACTGGTGTGATTTTGCGTGGGATGCGGATACGTTTTCCGATGTGCCGGCCATGCTGAAACGGTATAAAGAGGAGAAGGGACTGAAGATCTGTGTCTGGATCAATCCTTATATCGCGCAGGGAACGGACTTTTTCCGGGAAGCGGCGGAGAATGGCTATCTGCTCAGACGGGCGGACGGCAGAGGATATCGGCAGACGGATCACTGGCAGCCGGGAATGGGCTGGGTGGATTTCACCAATCCGGCAGCGGTCAAGTGGTATACGGATCAATTAAAGACATTACTGGATGCGGGTGTGGACTGTTTCAAGACGGATTTTGGCGAGCGGATTCCCATTGATGTGGTATACCATGACGGTTCCAATGCCAGAGATATGCATAATTATTATACCTATCTGTACAATAAGAGTGTGTTTGAGCTGCTGCAGCGGGAGAAGGGCATGGGAGAAGCGGTGCTCTTTGCCAGAAGCGCGACGGCGGGAGGCCAGCAGTTCCCGGTGCACTGGGGCGGTGACTGCTCGGCCAGCTATATTTCCATGGCGGAGACACTGCGTGGCGGCCTGTCGTTTGCCATGTCGGGATTTTCCTTCTGGAGTCATGACATTTCAGGCTTTGAACAGACGGCGACGCCGGATGTGTATAAGCGCTGGGTGCAGTTCGGACTGCTTTCCTCACACAGCAGACTGCACGGCTCCACGAGCTATCGGGTGCCCTGGCTCTTTGACGAGGAGGCCTGCGATGTGCTGCGGTATTTCACCAATCTCAAGTGCAGCCTGATGCCGTATCTGTACGCGGCCGCAGTCACTTCTCATGAAACCGGGATTCCGATGCTGCGGCCGATGATTCTGGAGTTCCCCGGGGAAATGGGGATAAAGGATCTGGATATGCAGTATATGCTGGGCGAAAGCCTGCTGGTGGCGCCGGTCTTTTCCGAGAGCGGTGAAGCAGAGTACTATCTGCCAGAGGGCCGGTGGACGCATCTGCTGGATGGCGAGGTGCGGGAAGGCGGCAGGTGGCAGAGAGATACCTATGATTATTTCAGCCTGCCTCTCTATGTGCGGGGGAATACCGTGCTTCCCACAAGGCCCGGGACGCATGTGCCGGATTATGATTTCCGCGAGGATACGTGCTTTGGGGTATATCAGCTGGCGGACGGTGCGGGCGCGTCCTGCTTTGTGACCGATGTAAAAGGAGAGCAGCGTGCTGAGGCAAAGGCGCACCGTGACGGGGAACGGATTACCCTGGAAGCGGAAGGCTGTATCGGCAGACCAAGCTTTTTCCTGTATGGCATACACGATGTCAAAGCGGTGAACGGAGGATCGGCGCAGGCAGAGGAGGCCGGTGTGCGGATCGTGCCGGACGGGGCAGGCGTGATCGTGACGGTACAGGTGTAGCGACCGGTAGGGGATAAGAGCCAAATGACTGCTTGCAGGCATTTGGCTCTTGCCGCGATGATGTGTATTCAGGTGATCAATTGATTGACAGATATTGTAAAACTATGATATTTTATATTCAATATAAGTTGCGTATTTGCAATTCTCTTTCTGGCACAAATTATAGATGGAGAAAAGTGGGAGGATTTTACGTGGCGCTCAGGACGTATATGCATTGAAATGACCGGTTTCAGTGCATTTTTCATATAAGACAGTTGATATCGTTTGAACAATCAGAATGGGAGAATTTATGACACTGTATGATAAAGTAAATCTGCTGGTACGCTACTGCGCACAGCATCAGTCTCACGGCTTTATGATGGATGAAAGAAATACGGATAACAGTTTTCATATCAGTCTGCCGCAGGAGGAAGAGATACGCAGCAGGATTGAGAAAATCAGAGTGATTCTCCTTACCGGCGAAGCGGGGGACGGGAAATCTCGGATTCTGCGCAGTGTCGGACCGCTGCTTGCAGATAATGGCTTTGGCGAGCCATGCCGGGATTTTTCGGCGCTGTCTGAGGAAAAAAAGAAGGAGCTGATCCTGCGGCTGCGGGAAGTACTGGACGGTAAGTCTGCGGAAAAGCTGATGATTCTTGCCAATGTGGGCGTCTTCACACAGACTGCCATCCGTTATGATATCCGCCTGATGGAAGAGCTGACAGACGGAAGGGAAGATGTCTTTCTCTGCAATTTTGAGCATCGCAACCTGGCGGAGGATCAGGCGGTCTTCCGCCATATTGTAAGCCGGTTTCTATGTTATGACCAGCCCTGTGCCAATACGGACTGTATCTGCTTTGCGGACTGTGCCTACCGGACCAATATAGCAAAGCTGCTGACAGACAGCGGGATGGAAGGGCTGCGGGTGATCTGCAATGCCGTGTATCTGACAGGGGGTCATCTGACATTCCGGGAGCTGTTGTCTCTGCTTGCCTATGCGGTTACCTTTGGACAGGACTGCGGGCAGCGGGTGCGGGGTATCGCCGAAGGCGGCGATGCGGAGCATTTTCTTTATTATAATATATTTGAACAAAGTCAGGATGCGCTGCTGCGTAAAGTGGCGGAAATGGATCCGGCTCTGAAGCGGGGGCCTTGCGGCGGGGAGATTCGAACAATCAGAGAGTATATCCGCGCAAGGCGCCGGGAATTTTTTGAACATCAGGAGAGACAGTATGAAATGCTGCGGGTGGATTATCTGCCGGAATTTTATGCGGTGCTGGGTTATATGAATCAGAGGCCGTATCACTATGATGCCTCCAGGGATACTAACGAAATCCTGCGGATGCTCAAGCGCGGCATCAATAAGATGAGCAGCCAGGGGCGCAGTGATGCGGGGCTGGTGGTGACGGATACGCCGCCGATTTTTGACGGCAGGATCCGGATGGAATTTCTGGGTCTGGCGGATGTGGCGCTGATCTGGAACCGGTATGATCTGCGGGCAGGACAGGCAGCAGACGCAGGCAGGTTGTGGAATCGGTTTTGTCTGAGTTATATGGTCAATACCGGGCAGCAGAAGGAGCTGCTCAGTCTGGTCATTGATTATCGCCTGTTCCGGTATCTGATGATGTGCAGTCAGGATTATTTTATGAACCGGAATGCATCCAGTACGGAAGAGAATGCGGTCAGTACGTTTTACAGAAAGATTTTGCAGCAGAAGGAACAGATATACAGCTCCATCGTAATCCGTTTTGAAGAGAAAAGTGAAGAAATCTGCGATTTTTCCCTGCATGTACATGAGGAAGAGGATTTCTTTTCCGGGGAGACATCGCAATCAATCCGCATTCGGAAGGAGGACTGAAGATTTGGCATCGCAGACGGCAGGAGGGACACAACAGAAGAGAAATGAAGGCATTGCGTCATACATTGGTATTTCCGCGCCGGAAACCCCCAGATATCTTCTGACCAATAATTTTCTGGCGGATTATTTTGAACCTTCCAAAGAGGAGGATGTGTACGATTTTGACACATTTACGCAGCGGGGCACATTGTATACGGAAGATGAGGCAAATCAGGAACCATTAAAGGCATCCTTTGATCTGTTTTTAAAACGCTATCTGGGAGAAGAGGCGATCCGGGAAGAAAACCGTAAGTTAACAGAGAACAAACACTTTTACTTCCCGCTGATTCCGGAAATGCTGACAGACAGTACCGCCAACCTTCGCCATGTTCTGTACCGCCTACAGCTCCTTGATCCGAAATTTGATTTTGACGCCATGCAGAGAAAGCTGGATCACTATATGTTTGCGGATGTCTCCGGGCTGAACCATATCCTTAAAATATTATTTCAGGGAAAGGAGCATAAAACCAGATATAAAAATCCGGAAAAGCGTGAGGTGACGGAGGAATACTGGAGTATGCTGGAGAAGGGGCAGCGCAGCCGTATGCTCCGTCTCGGGCAGAGGCTGAGCGGGGATTTGGACACGTTGCTGACCCACGCCTATTTTCTGCAGCTTGATTTTTACCGCCGATACCATTATCTGTCCATGCTGCTTACCAGTTATGTCATTCAGTATATTGTGGTCAGGAAAGACGGAACGACCGGAATCCTGTGCAAGGGAAACCCGCTGGACAGCCGACTCGGCGGTATGCTGCACCGTGCCTGCTGCAACAATTATGACAACATCCGCAATCTGTTTCCGGCGCTCTTGCAGGACTGTTATGAGCAGATGACAAGGAAGCTGGTGACAGGGGAAGATAAGCGGCTGCATATGATGGGAAGAGACGGCCAGGTGACAGTCAATAATAAAACGTTTGAGGAGTTCACGGCTGCTGTCACGGGGCGCGGGATGAGAAACCATATCCCTTATGAGAAACTGATGCAGGCCTTTGAATTGAAGGAAGGGGAGCAAAAGCCTGTGCCAGTGGAGGAATTTGTGCTTCGCTACATTGATCTGACAAAGACCCGGCGCGGTTCCACGCTGACGAAGCTGTCTTCCACACTGACGACAAGCGGCAAGCAGATCGGGATGATCTATCCGCGCAGCAATGTGAGACAGAAGTATTTCGCGATGTCGGAAAATCTGGCGGAATTTTATGTCAGGCTCTATCTGGCCAGAGCGGGGCGCCGGTATGACTATCTGGACCATTTTCTGGAGGATCTGCAAAAGAGATACCGGATTGTGATCGCAAAGTCCGCGGAAGGGGACCGGCGCTTAAAAGAGATAAAGCCCCGGCTTTCGGCGCAGGATTTTGCCAGAAATAAAGCGGCGTTTATTGATACGTTGAACAGTGTAAGCTGCCTGATCAAATTATCGGACAGCGGGTATGTGGTCACACTGCCGGAGAGGAAAGGGGACTTTCGGCTTATATGAAGGATGGGAAGGGATTACAGCCTTATTTTATCAGATACATACAGGCTTATACGGAAGGTCTGACCGAAGGGAAGGAAGAGTTTTTTTTATCCCTGTGTGACATAGAAGAGGAATTTCTGGAACGGACAAAGGGCTCTGATTTTTCCGGCTATCGGGTGGTCGTGGTGGACAGGGCGGATTATTCGGAGGCCGTGCGCTGCCGCAATGACAGCAGTGTGGCAAGGATTGTACTGTTGTCCGGGGAAGGGGTCAAACAGATTGATTCCCTCAAGGATTTTAACGAATATTCCGTGCTGTCACAAAGTACGGAACTGTTGTGGGAATGTCTGGAACAGGCCTTTGACATTACACTGGGACCAAAGGTCAGAGCGTTTCTGGAGGTCATTCTTGCACAGAGCGAAGTCCTGTTTGGCGATCTGTTTGAATATCTATATAATAGCATCGTAAAAAAGCGGATTGACCCTGTCCGCTTAAATAAAAACCTGCCATTGCTGGGTATTTGGAGGAGCAGAGAGAAGCGTGTGCTGAATAAGGGAGAGATTCGCAGAATGATCGGCAATTCGCGCTATTCCGTGGTGGACAGCCGTCTGACCAGAGCTCTGATGAACCATAAGATTACAGACGAAAAGCAGGAGGGTATCATATCCCGCGCTTTATCAAGAGGGGATATGAAGCAGATCTTTACCAATATAGATTATGAAGATATGAAAGAGCATCTCAAACAGATGCCCAGAGAGAAAAATCAACCTGCTGCCGGCGCGGACAGCGGGGAAGCGAGAGCGTTTCGTTATTCTTATGAGTATAAACTTAAACTGCGGGATGATCTGCCGGATACTGTCGGGGAAATCGAAAGGGAATGGATGGAAGAGCGCGCCGGTGAGGACGCAGAGTCAGAGACCGGGCCGGACTGGAGTGCCTATCAACTCTCCGGGCCGGAAGCATCGGCTTCCTTAGCGCAGATAGCCGCATTGCTTGGGAGCCTGGAGGAAAGCAATCTGCCGGATTCCAGGATCAGCAAGTATAAGCAAAAGATACAGGCGCTTTCCGTGGCCTTTTCGGATGCACGGGAGGCGGTGCACAGGGCCACGCCCATATGTCTGCAGACATTCTGCCGGGAGGCGGGCGGTTATACCCGCATTTACCTGGAACTTTTGGCAAGCCTGATTACGGATGAACTGCTGCGCGATCTGGATGCGGGGCGGGAACTGATCGGGAAGGTGCTGCTGCTTTTCTGTCGGGTGGAGGAGATGCGTATCCGCATGTCCTATTATCATCCGCTCCGGGTCTTTTACTATCTGACGCTTTGCGGATTATATGAAGGTATTCTGGCGGAGCCTGAACAAGATGAACTGAAAAGCCTTGTCCAGCTGAAGCTGGCAGACCGGGTGGCCATGCAGTTCCCGGTGGAATTTATAGAGGCAAACGGGAAACGGTTCGCGCTGGATCAGACTACCGTGGAAAAGGGGTATACGAATTTTGTCAATACGGATGCGGGCACGGTATATTCCGTGACGGATTTTAAAATCGTACAGCAGCAGATATTGCAGTATATCATGCGTAATCCCTGGCTGACCGGTTTTACCTTTTGTCTGGTGGATATTTCGGATCTGTCAGGACTGGCCGGGCTGGTGGCACGGATCCGGGAACTGGCGGGCAGGGAGGGCTGCCATATCGGCCGGGTGGACTTCCTGATTCTCTCGTACAAAGAGGAGGAGCTGAAAAAAAGCCTTTCTCAGATGTGGGATACCATCGGGGCGGATGATATCGTGCGGTTCCGCTTTGCCAGAAAAGCCTATTCCCGCGGCGGGAAATATGATCTGGAACGCATTGTACAGGATTCGGATATGGTCATCATAGCAGATAATGCCCTCCTTTACAGAGAACCACGTATGGCTGCTGTCAGGGAGGCAGTAAACGCGTTGTATAATCGTCTGGAGCAGTTTGCCTTAGAGGAGCAGGTGCAAAACGGCATCCAAAGCGGCAGATCGGATCTGTCTGTCATGTGGGATACGATGCATCAGATTGTCTCCGGTGGACAGGAAGGATTCTGGAAATGGAAAAGCAGAGAACTTGACAGCAGGATTCTGGAGTTTATCAACCGGACGGTACAGGAGCAGCCAGACAAATCCATTGTCATAGTAAGCTCCAATGAACAGATTCTTTCCCAGATATACCGGGCGGATGATATGAAAGTATACCGGAAACGGAATATGACAATCCTTTGTTTCGATTCTCAGCTACAGGAAGAACCGGAAGAGGAGAAGGGAACCATTTCCTGTTCTCTGGCGCAGCTGTATGACGAGGGGCTGGGGCTGAAAGAGATGCCCGGAAAGCTTGTTCCCGGCGCGGCGGATATCCGTCTGCATATCCGGTATGAGCAGGGGAAGATCATCTGTCACTGCATGGCATTTGCCGGCGAGGAAGGGACAGAGCTGCCTGCCGACTGGGCGGAGATCTGCGGGCAGTGGATGAACTGGCAGTTCTGTGTATTCCCGGGCAGGAGGGATATGCTTGCGGCCTATTTCAGGGAGCTGTGGAGAAATCAGCTTTATGTGGGGGGAAGCGGGAATCTTTCCATATTGATGGCAGAAAGCCTGTGCAGCGGGGGAAAATTTATCTGTACCTATGAGGAGGTGCCGTCAGGGCACTGGAAAGAACAGAGGCAGGCGGAAACAGACTGCACCCGGGCGATAAAAGTGCATGAACTGCTGCAGTTTGTAACGGGGAAGGCTGTGATAGATGAAAAGGCCGTCAGTCAGTTTCGGGAACGTTTTGCCCCCGGACTGGTCGACTTTATTCTGGACACGGAAAACGGACAGTTCCTGATCGAGACGCAGGCAAAGTCACAACTGATAAAACTTCGGGAAAAAACAGGGGATCAACGATCATGAGAAGTAAAATAATTTTTGTCAATTCTTTTAAAGGAGGCGCAGGCAAGACGACGTTGTCTCTGATGCACTGCATCACCGGCCTGTTTAGCAGCAGTGTTTATGAAAATGTGATTTATATGGATCTGGATATTCTGGGGACAGCGACCAGTTATCTGTTTGAAGATGGCAGACTGCCTGTGGAGAAATGCTTCGACCGCACGGGAAAGCCGGTGAAAATTGCCCTGACGGTGAAGGACAAGGACAAGGACAAGGACGTCACAAAGCATCTGTATGTGGCGTATCTGGATCCGGGGTTTAAAACCGGGGATTTCTCAGGGGAGGAGCAGTATGTTCACCATAAAGTGTTGAATGAGGAACTTTTAAGGCATCAGGTATTGCGGTTTATCGAGACGCAGATGAAAACAGAAATCCCCATCCTCATTGTACTGGACTGTGCGCCGGGATTTTCGGGACTGGAACAGGAGCTTCTGAAAACCTGTTATGAACGGGCAAAAGTGTGGGATACTGAAATAGAAGAGAATTATGTGATGACACTGGACGGCGCCCATATACGCAAGAGCCTGAGTTGCTTAAAGAGCAGCAGAGTATCCTATATCATCGGCCCCCGCGAGCGGACGATTCACTTTGTGCTGCTGGATCTTCAAAACTATGGCGGATATGTAAACAATGTGGAAAAAGGTAAGCTGTCAGAGGACAGGAAGAAGATGGCGGATCGGATCACCGCAGAACTGGAAGGACTGGACATTTCTGTCTACTGGTGTGAATACGCGGAGGAGATTGCGCTGAAAAATACCTATACGCGTGAAGAAAAGGTGGAGAACCAGGTGGATTGTTACAGGATGACGGGCCGTAATTATATATTATTGTCCTGATGGGAGAGAAAGCGCGGGGAAGCGGATGGAACGCAGGGCAGTCCGGACGCGGCTGCCTGGGAAGTAACAGAAAACTGGCCGGTTAACAGGGAGCATGGCAATCATATGAAAGAGATGAAAATCAACGACACGGATATGTATCAGTATTTTGACCGTCTTTTTTATGGATACGGCGGGGCCGGGACGGACCCTCATAAGGAGGGACTTAGGCCGGAGTGGAAAAAGAAAGGTCTGATTGAACCGTATGATCTGACGAATTATGATGTGTATGAGATGTTCGGGGCAAAACGTCTGCTGTATGGCCGGGAGGATGCCAAGCTGCAGCTTGGCGTGCTGGACAGTATGCAGAAACTGCTGCACGAATATGTGGGAATCAGAGGATTGGAAGAGCTGCTGATCAATAACTATGGTTCCATTGAGAATGCCATCTTCTTCGAGCATGATGCCAAAGGAGAGCCGGTTCATATCAGGGAGCATGCCAAACACCAGATGAAAAATGCGTATCTGGGTTCCAGGCTTTTGCTGGAGTGCGGCTATCTGGAGGATGCGGCGGACAATATTCTGGCCGGGGAAAGTTCTCTGACCGCGTATCTGACTTATCAGGCCATTGTGGCAGTGACGGAGAGCACGGATCTGGCGAAAAGCCGAGTTGAACTGACAGAAACACTGAAGAAACGCGAAGTGTATGACGAGGTGCGGCGGAAACTGCAGGAGTGGGTCTATAAAATTTTCATGATCAGTTCCATGCTGCATGATATCGGCTATCCGCTGGAATTTTATTTGCGCGCGGCCGGGACGCTGGCGGAATATCCGCCTTATCTGCATATTCTTTCTCCGGCGGTGAAAACGGATTTTGCGATGATAAAATCGAGTCTTCTGGAAAGTCAGCTCTTCCGGCTGACGGATCACGGGGAGATAAAAAAGAAGTATGATGCCAATAATCATGGCGTGCTATCGGCAGTGAGTCTGCTGATGTATTTTTATCATAACGGAAAGATTTATTCCATGGGCGGGGAGGAGCGCTGCCTCATTGAAGCGTCGGCCATTGCCATTTACCGCCATACGGACCGGTTCGACGGAAAAACCCGTTTTGTTTACCGAAAAGATCCGATCTCTTATCTGGTTCGCCTCTGCGATGATCTGCAGGAGTGGGAACGGTTTAAAGTGATATTGAATGATAAACATAATTATCTGCAATGCGGGACATGCGGAAAGCTGATTTTATCAGAGGGACGAAAGTACCGTTGCGAATGTTGCGGACAGGAATACTACAAGGTGACACAGATCAATAACCGGAAGCTGAATTACATCTGTCTGTGTGATGAACTGTCTGTGGAAAAAGAGGAAAACCGGCTGCTCATTACGGTACATTTTGATCTGATGAAGCAGTTTGAAATACTGCCGGATGATTATACGGCAGTCCTGCGGCATAAGGGCAATCTGGAAAAGATACGCGATATGCTCCGGGATCAGAGTATGCAGCCGCAGCTTGCCATTGACTATTTTGTTTCCAACAATCCCGATGTACTGATCGGGAGGATGCTGGAACTGGCCGGCATCGGGATGGAGGATGTACTGCGGTGGGCCGGGAGCTTTCAGGAAAATAAGAGAAAAATGAATATGATCCGGTTTGCAGAGGATTATATAGCGCACAGGGGAAGCGGACGATTTGGCGGAGAGCTGGAAAAGAACGAGCTGAAGTACCACGAAGAAGTTACAAGATATGTGGAAGAGTTTTATGGGGAAGTGTACAGTCTGTATATCCATTACCTGAGGAAGGATAAGCAGCCGGTTTGACATAAGAACCAAAAGATAGTACAATGGCGGGGAAAAACAGGAAAAGCGGGGAATCAGGATGCACATACAGGGTAAAAAAATAACGACGATTGTCAGTGATCTGGACGGTACATTGCTGGGAGACAAAAAGGATTTAAACCCGGCACTGCTTTCGGTGATCGGGGAACTGGAAAGAAAGGGAGTCTTGTTTGTGGCGGCCAGCGGACGGCAGTACAAAAATATGCGTCTGATGTTCGAGCCGATTGCCGGAGGGCTTCCTTTTATCTGCGAAAACGGGAGTCTTGTGGTAAAAGACGATCAGACCCTTTATCAGAAATGTATTCCCGGTAAGCTGGCCTTTGAACTGATCGGGGATATGATGGCCATGCCAGGATCAGAGATGATCGTCTCCAGTGAGCGGGAATTGTATGCACTGGCGTATCGGGAAGATTTTATCCGTCAGATGAACGAATTTCTGAAGCCGGAGGTGCTGACAGTAGCAGATTTTGGAGAGGTGACGGGAGAGATCAACAAGATTTCCATCTGGTGGCCGGATGGGATTCCCAAGCAGGAAGAGAAGTGGTTTCATCAAAAATATGATGGCAGGCTGCTGGCGACAGACAGCGGAAACGGATGGCTGGATTTTACCATGGAGGGCGTTAACAAAGGTGCCGCGCTGCGGGAGCTGGCCCGTATGGAGGGATTCTCTCTAAAGGAGACACTCTGTTTCGGGGACAGTGAGAATGATATTCCCATGTTTGGGGTATGCGGCCTGTCTTTTGCCATGGAGAGCAGCAGGCCTCACGTAAAGGCGCAGGCGGATGCCGTCTGCAGCAATGTGGCGGACATGCTGCGCGGATTTCTGTCCCGGGATTTCTGACTTGAGGCTTGCTTTTTTCCGGCAGATTTTATAAGATGTAAGTGCGGGTCTGCAATGGCCTGCCAGTATGATAAAGGTATGAGGTATGGTAAGATGAATCAGGTAAGAAAGAGAAAAATCAGGCATCTCGGAAGTAAGGTCAACGGGCTGGTCATGTGTCTTTTGTTGGGGAGCATTGCAGCCGTAGTGGCAGTTTGTGTATCCATGTTTTATCATCTTGCAATGCGTATGCTGGAGGATCGGTGTGTAAACGGTACGAACATGCTTGCATATCAGCTTGCGCAGGATAGCGGCGCGGAAGACAGGAACCAGCTGCTGGATACACTGAAAGAACAGATGCGATGCGAGTTTACGATTTTTCAGGGAGATGTCCGGGCGTATACGACGATTCAGCAGGACGGGCAGCGGGTGGTAGGGACGACGTTGTCGCCGGAACTGGCAGCCATCGTACTGGAACAGGGACAGAACTTTGTGGGAAAGGCGGAAATACTCGGCGTGGAGCATCTCTGTTCTTATGTGCCTACAAAGGATGCGAACGGACAGATCAACGGCCTGATTTTTGCCGGTATTTCCATGGCTGATGTCTCGGAGCAGGTGAACCTGACAATATTGATGTCCTGTGTGGCAAGTGTGGTACTGGTTGTCATAAGTATTATCATTATGTCTGTCTTCATCAGACATTCTGTTTCCAGGCCGCTTTCGGGGCTGACAAAGCTTGCGCAGACGATGGAAGAGGGAGATCTGGGGCTGCGGGACGGAAGAAATATCACTGTCAATATTCGTTCCAATGATGAGATCGGATATCTGGCAGAGATATTCGGGGCTACCATAAGCCGGCTGAAAGGTTATATAGGAGAAATTTCCGCTGTGTTGGAAGCCATTTCCGAAGGCAACCTGACCGTACAGACCAGGCAGGACTATGTGGGGGATTTTTCTTCCATTGAGGAATCTCTCAATGGCATCCTCGATAAGCTCAACAGTACCATGTCGCAGATTGTGGAAAGCTCGGCGCATGTTTCCAACGGTTCGGAGCAGATGGCTATGGGAGCGCAGGATCTGAGCCAGGGCGCGGTGGAGCAGGCCAGTGCCATAGAAGAGGTGGAGAGCAGTATCGAAGAGATTTCCGGTCACGTGTCCGAAACAGCGGAAAACGCGCAGAAAGCGACCGGAAAGGTACATAGTGTGGGCGGACAGATTATGGAGAGCAATCAGAAGATGCAGGAAATGATCAGCGCCATGCAGGAGATTAATACCAATTCCGGTGAGATTGAAAAGATTATCAAGACGATTGAGAATATTGCATTTCAGACCAATATTCTTGCGCTGAATGCCGCTGTGGAGGCAGCCAGGGCAGGGGAAGCCGGAAAAGGCTTTGCGGTTGTGGCCGAAGAGGTGCGCGATTTGGCCGGCAAGAGTGCGGATGCTTCCCAGTCTACGGCAGAATTGATTGAGCGTTCCATTGCATCGGTGAAGCGGGGGACTGAGATAGCCAACGAGACGGCTTCCCGACTGGAGGCTGTCGTTGCCGGCGCCGATGAAGTGATGGAGATGACCGGCGGAATTGCGGATGCGGCCCGCGTGCAGGCGAATGCGGTAGCACAGCTGCAGGAGCAGATCAGTCAGATCTCCGGCGTGGTACAGACCAATTCGGCAACGGCGCAGGAGAGTGCCGCCACCAGCCAGGAACTGAGCGCGCAGGCCGGGCTTTTGAAAAATCTGACCGGCATGTTCCGGGTCAGAAGAAACTGACAGATATCGCCGCAGGCCGTATTGCAGAAAGGATACTTTCCGGTCTGCGGCTGTTTTGCGTCCGGCCGGGTTACATTTCACAATGACCTGACATATAAGAGAATAAGAGGAGTATGGGGGAGGGTATCTGTGAGAGGATGGAAAGAACTGGTACGAAGTATGGGGCTGGTACTTTTGTTTGTAGCCGGGTTATCCTGCTGTCTTTCAGTAAAAAATCTGTTGACGGAGCGCCCGCCTGACAGTTATGAAGATAAGGGAATCTATTGTTTTGTTCCTTATCAGGTACTGCCCGTCCAGGTAAAGAACATGACCGGTACTGCGCGCAGCCGACGGATGAATCCGACCAGAACGGTATATAAAGTGTACTATCGCGCTGTCGGCGGCAGCGGTTATCGTTGGGAGGACGAGGCGGTCTCAAAAACGGCCGGACAGAAGATTGTGGAGGAGAAAGCGGCAGTGGAACGCCGGGTGCTTGGCATCAGGGGAGAGAACGCCTATATTGCCATAGAGCCGGAACTGGATGCGGAAAGTTATACAGCCGGGCTGCGCCGCAGATATCAGAGGGTACTGATCCTGTCTGCTGCGTATATTCTGGCCTGGCTGACAGCGCAGGGCGTGCTGCTTGGCAGACACGCCCTGCGGTCATAGATATCCGGAAGGAAGCAGTCTCAATAGCCCAGATCTTCATTGACAAGAAATACCTGTATTCTGCCCGGATGTCCGCTGCGGCGGGTGATGACCGTATGGCTGCAGATGCAGTCAGGAGAGAAACAGTCTCCGCAGCGGCCGCCCGCGCCGCATGGCGTCTGTTTGTGCAGCCGTTTTACATTGGCGGGGGCGGCAATGTTTCGTACCCGGTGGATGGCATCTTCCAGTGTAGTGGAGACTTTGTTGCGTCCCACGACAAGGCAGACATGGGATGGCCCCTGCATCAGACAGGCGAGCCGGTTTCCGTTGCCGTCGATATTGACCAGTTCACCGTCCATGGTGATGGCATTGGTACTCATAAAATAATAATCGGCCAGAACGATGCGGCTGTAATATTCGCGTGCCTGCGCTGGTGTTTTTGCTTCCGAGCGGTCGATCAGCGCATACTTGCCGGAATGAAGCAGTGCCATTACGCCACTTTCTTCTACGGACATGCTGCCGCCCCAGGAAATGACCGCGTTCTCTGGCAGAGTCTCTTTCAGATAAGAACAGAGAGCGGCACTGTTGTCAAAATAATGTCCTTCCATACCGCGCATTTCCAGATTTTTGATCAGCCCTTTTGATAAGGCCAGAAAAGCTTCTTCTTTTGGTGTCATGCTGTTACCTCCTGCCTCTCCTAAGTGTGTATTGTATGTAACCGGTGTTTTTTATTGTAACATAGGACCGTAGAAAGAATCCAGTATAACAAAGCAGAAAGGCAGGTGTTTTTCCTGGGGTATTATGAAGGCAATGGGATCTATGACTATCTTGACAGGTGTGAAAATCAAAAAAATTTTTACAGAACGGGGCGTACCCTGTGGCTTTTGGCCTATGGAAACCGCGACCTTGAGCCGGTGATCCTGACGGTGGCCTCCGCGAACCCGCTGGATGTCCCTCCCACGCCCGCAGAGCGCGCTGCGGTGCATGCCGCCGGACAGATTGCGGATGGAAGCGGTCTGCCGGTAAGTTTTATCAGATTTGATCCCGGACGTCCTCTGCGTCAGGCAGGATACTGGGAACGGGGGATGCGGGAGATACCGGTGGTATCGGCGGCCTTTCTGAAAGACAGATTTCACCGTCTGGGACTGGAAATGAATGAGATGACAGCGCACAAAGAGATCAATGACAAAAGCTCAGGTGCTTATCATGAATGGCAGCGGGCGCATATGGGAGATGCGGTGACGGTTGCTGACATTGATCTGCTGTGGTATGCGGATAAGAAGCCGGCGGAAATCATAGAACTCAAAAGATCCTATATAGAGCTGGAACAGTGGCAGCCATACCGACAGGATTACAAAAATTTTATTCTGCTGTCAAAGCTGGCAGGAAGGTGTGGACTGAGATTTTATATCGTGTATAACCGCAGGACAAAAACTCCTTTTTATGATGATATTTCCAGGCTGAAGATTTTCCGGTTTGATCACCGGTGTGATCCTTGCTGTCAATTTCTGGGATATTGTCTGATCGGGGAATTTGTGCAGGGACAGAGGGACGGGAACAGGGATGGATAACTGGAACATGGGAAAAATGAAAATGGAATCGCAGGATATGACAGATTATAATATCACATTATTAGAGAGCATATTTCCTGACTGTATTACGGAATGTATTGGCGAGGACGGAAATCCCAGGCGGGCGGTTGCTATGGAAAAGCTGATGAGGAAGTTTTCCCATGTTGTCCTGGCAGGCGATGAATCTTATGATTTTACCTGGGTGGGAAAAAAGGCGGCGATGCTGGAAGCCAACAGGCCTACGGGAAAGACACTGAGGCCGGTTATGGAAGAGAGCAAAAACTGGGACAATACCGAAAATTTATATATCAAGGGCAATAACCTTGAGGTGCTTAAGCTTTTGCAGGCAGGTTATCTTGGAGCGGTCAGACTGATCTATATTGATCCGCCATATAATACGGGACATGATTTTGTCTATCCTGACTCTTTTATGATGGATCGGGAAGAGTATGCCGGCGCTACCGGGTATTTTGATGAAGAGGGGAATGTCAACTTTGCCAGAGAAAACAGCGAGGCAGCGGGAAGATATCATTCGGACTGGTGTTCCATGCTTTATGCGAGGCTGCTGCTGGCAAGGAATCTGCTTGCCGATGACGGGCTCATTCTGATCAATATGGATGAACATGAGATCGCCAATCTACAGAAGATATGCGGGGAAGTGTTCGGGGAATCCAATGATCTTGGAACCATCATCTGGGATAAAAGAAATCCCAAGGGCGATGCCAGAGGCATTTCCTGCCAGCATGAATATATCGTGGCTTACGCAAAAAACAGAGCCGTATTTACAGAGCACTGCACAATGCGGCGGCCGAAAAAAAATGCGGAAGCAATGCTGAAAAAAGCGGAGCAGCTGTTTGCGAAGGTTGGGCAGGAATATTCGCTGGAAGAAGCCAATGACGCGTTTTCCGCCTGGATACAGAGTAAGAAGGAACTGAGCGGCGGAGAGCGGGCATATAACCGTATTGATCAAGAGGGAAATGTCTATCGTGCAGTGTCCATGGCCTGGCCCAACAGGAAAAAAGCGCCGGATGAATATTTTATCCCTCTGATTCATCCGGTGACGGGAAAGCCCTGTCCTGTACCGGAGAGAGGGTGGCGCAATCCGCCCGCCACCATGAAAAAGATGATGAGCGAGGGCAGGATTCTGTTTGGCAGGGATGAAACGACAATTCCCAACAGTAAGTATCTTCTGAAAGATAACAGGTATGAAAATATTCCTTCCCTGCTCTATTTTGGCGGCAGTGATACAGAGATGCTGGCCCGCATGAACATACCGTTTGACACGCCTAAGGTGGTGAGTATCTGCAAAGAACATATCAGATCCTTTACGGGAGCGGGAGACATCATACTTGATTTTTTTTCCGGCTCGGCGACAGTGGCCCATGCCGTGATGGAGGCAAATGCGCAGGACCAGGCAGGCCGCAGGTATATCATGGTGCAGATCCCGGAACCGATTCCTGAAAAGACAGAGGCGTACCGTCAGGGCTATCGGGACATCTGCCAGATCGGCATGGAGAGGATACGCAGGGCGGGAGAGAAGATACAGGAGGAAACAGGAGCAGAGATTGATTATGGCTTCCGGGTGCTGAGAGTGGATGAGAGCAATAGGAAGGATGTGTACTATTCTGCGGGAGACTATACACAAGATCTGCTTTCCATGCTGGTATCCAATGTGAAGGAAGACCGGACGGATCTCGATCTGCTGTTCGGCTGCCTGACAGATTGGGGAGTGGCGCTGTCATATCCGTACCATTCCTGGAAAATCGGAGATTGTATGGTGCATGATTATCATAACGGAGATCTGGTGGCCTGTTTTGCTGAAAATCTGACAGAGGACGCAGCCAGAGCGATAGCGGAGAAAAAGCCCCGCCGGGTGGTGCTTCGGGACGCCTGCTTTGCGGACAGCACAGCCAAAATAAATATAATGGAACTGCTGGGCAGACTGACACCGAAAACGAAAATCAAGGTAATCTGAAAAGAGTGACAGAAAGGCTTTTTGTATCCCGGGCTGCCGGAAACCGGACGGCGGCAGCCGGGGGTCGGCGGCGTCTATTCCTGCGGCGATCCGCCGCCGGCATGGAGGATTGCCGTTTGCCACTGGCAGGGCGGATTTCAGGCGGGCTCGGAAATCTGGCTGACACCGACAAAAATTTCGGAAATCTCGTACCAGGTGGCATAGTCTACGACACCAGTCTGAGGCAGGTCGAAGATTCCCTGAAAGGTTCGCACGGCGTCGGCGGTCTGCTGACCGTAGACACCGTCGGCAGCGATCGTCGGGATTGCCGGGTAATTGCGGGCGATCCGGTTTAACTGTTCCTGCATCTGCCGTACCTTCTGACCGGATGAACCGATGGTTAGGTTGTAGCCTGGCCAGGAGGACGGGACACCGGAAATCACATCGGCAGTATTGATGTACATATCGTTGCCATAATAATAACGGATAATTTCTATGGCACTGTAGCCTTCATCAGCCAGATACTTTGAACCCCATTGCTGCAGTCCCGAGCATGTAACCCGCTTCCCGTCACAATAGGATGTAAAAATAGGCTGCCGGACACCTGGGCGGGAGAGAAAATTGGCAAAGATATTGTCTACAAGTACATCTATATTTTCAAAGATATTTCGTCCGTGTATCCATTTCTGGTCATAGGCTGTGGAAGATGTAATGGTGAAATCATAGCCCTGATTACGATACCACTCCGTATACACCCGGTTTAAAGTAAAGGACATAATGACCAGAACATTGGCATAGATGGCGGACTCCGGCCATGTGGCATAGATTTCACAAGAGGCCACGTTTTTGATATAGTCTTTGTAACGGACATAGTAATTTTGGGCCGTAGGATCGGAAGGGACACCGTCATGGACGATGACATATTCGGGAATGACGACGCGGCTCAGTACGATTTCCCCGGATTCATCCATGGGCTTGATTTCATCTTCGGGAATTTTGGGAGGATATTCACCATACAGCGTATGTTCAGGGATGAAGATCTCTTCCTCTCCCGTCCCGGTTTCCAACGGGATCATGGAGATGGGCTGGATGGCGGTGACATGAGGCAGGATTTCCGTGCCGGAAACGAGAACCGGCTCATATCCCGGTGCCGTAACTTCTATGTTGTATTCAGAATAAGGCTGTACGAGCTGTTCCGGCTCCAGGCTGTATTCCACATTGGGGGCCGGCAGGTTAACAGGCGGTGTCTGACCGCTTTCGTCGGTGGTAAGGGTCATAAGAGGCGGCTGGGGATCTCCGGTATAGGAAATGGTAACGGTTGCATTTTTTATGGGAATCATACCCACGGAAGAAATAACGGAAATCCGCAGTTCACCTTCTGAGGCGGGCGCCTGGGCTTCCTGCTGGACTTTTCTGATCGGATATTCGGGCATAAGAATACCTCTGCATTTTTTGTTATCATATGCAGAGGTATGAGATCGGTGCCCATAGTCAGCACCGACCGAAGCGGAGCGCAGACTACCTACTCCGCAGCTTGTGTCTAAGGAAGTGCTGATTAAATCAGCGTTTCTCTAATCCAGATTTAATTTATGATTCATCATATAAAGTGTAATACAATAACATATGATACCAAAGAACATACTGATGATGGAAGTCGTGGTAATGGCGTGCATGACATAGACCATGGGATTGAAATCGGAAACCCCGAGCAGGCTCATCTGCGGCATAAGAAATACACTGGAAACGGACTGCATCAGACAGTAAAGGCCAATATAGCACAGAATGGCGCCCATGACCTTGTGGCCCCGGAAGGTCTGCCCCAGAGTGATGGCACAATAGATAGACAGGACACCGCTGAACATTCCAATGACAGCGGAAACAGTCCCGCTCACAACCATGGCGGTGACAGACAGCCCGGTGGTTTGCATCATTTCCTTCATATCACGCAGAAGGGATGTCAGAAAGAGATCCGGTTCGCCGAGCAGTATGGCAAGCAGGGGAAAAAGCAGTACGGCGATACTGACCAGTACGATGATCTCCGTGATAAGCAGACAAAAACTGTGAACCAGCAGCTTGGAAATCACAAGCTGACGTTTGGTAACCGGCAGGGTGTGCATCAGATAGCCTTCATCGGTATAAAGATTTTTATAGAAACGGATGCCCACATAGATGGACATGGCAAAGGATACACCGATAATGGTTACATAATACAGTATGAAAATAAGCGAACAGATCACATTGATACTTCTCCCATATGCTCCATCCAGCGCATGCATGGCCGCAAGACCGATCAGTGTGGTCAGCATGGTGAAGCTATTGATGATAAGGAGCACTCTCCAGATTGCCTTCCATTCATATTTGATCAGATTTTTCAACATGAGAACACCTCCCTGAAATAAGTATCCAAAGACTTTCCCTTTTCTTCACGCAACTGTTCTGCCGGGGCGTATAAAAGGACATTGCCGTCCCGGATAAAAATCACGTCATCCAGAAGATTTTCCACGTCAGAGATCAGATGGGTGGAAATCAGGACGGTAGCCTGTTCGTTGTAGTTGGCTACAATCGTTTTCAGGATGTAATCCCGGGCAGCCGGATCGACACCGGCGATCGGCTCGTCCAGAATATACAGTCTGGCATCCCGGCTCATCACCAGGATAAGCTGTACTTTTTCACGTGTGCCCTTGGAAAGCGTCTTGAGTCTGGCCCCCGGATCAATATCCAGAGAAGAAAGCATACGATTTGCCTTCTCGGTGGAAAAACCGGCGTAAAAGTCAGAAAAAAATGTGACTAGCTCGGATACCCTCATGGAACTCTGGAGAAAGGTGCGTTCCGGGAGATAGGAGATCAGTTCTCTGGTGCCGGTTCCGGGAGCCTGACCGTCAATCGTAAGGGTGCCGGAAGTGGGAGTGAGCAGGCCGTTAATCAGCTTGATGAAGGTAGTCTTGCCGCTGCCGTTTGGCCCCAGCAGCCCGGTTATGCGCCCCCTGGGAATGACCAGCGACAATCCGTTCAGTGCGGGCTGTTTCTTTCTGCCATAATATTTGTATAGTCCGTTTGCTTCCAATAAATAACTCATGTTATCCCTCCTCATATTCTGCCTTCAGGAAAGACAGAATTTCCTCGCTTTCATACCCGAGCTGCCTCATGTTGTGAAAGAATTGATGCAGATGCTTTTTTGCCAGCGACTGTCGGAGACATTCGATCAGTTCTTTGTCCTGTGTGACAAAACGCCCGGCGGTTCGCTGGGTCCATATCAGACCGTTTCGTTCCAGCTCAGAAAAGGCCTTCTGCATCGTGTTAGGGTTGACGCCGGCTTCCGCAGCCAGTTCCCTGACACTGGGCAGCCTGCTGCCGGCCGGATAATGGCCGGATATGATCCGCATCTGTATCAGCTCCAGCAGCTGCGCATAAATGGGTCTGTCTGAATCCAGTTTCCATGTCATGGCATCCTTCCTTTCTGTATCGTTGTACTAAGTGATTAATACAATAATACACCAAATCGGTAAAATGTCAAGAGTATTTGCGGAAATCAGAAGATTTTGTTATCATCAAAATAAGACCATGCACGGGAAAGGGGACGAATGCCATGGAGGAATTAAGAAAGGATGGGGCGGATACGGCAGATGACAGGGATGCGTTACCGGATCACGTCAGACGGCTGAAAGAGGCGGCATTGAATCCGACTGACGGAGAGGAAATCTTCAGAAATGCGCCATATCTTACAAGCTGTGAAGTTTGCCTGAAACCGGTTTGTGACAGCCCGCATCAGAGGTGGTTTCTTCCACATGATCTGTCCTGTTGCATTTGTGAAACCTGTTATCATGATTTCAGAGAGGCATTTAAGTGGAAAGAACTTGACGGTTGGGACACAGACTGGGATATGGAAAGAAATTGGCACCGCGTCAGATAATATCAGCGCAGATATTCTTCGACGCAGTCGGCCAGTTTCTGATTATCCTCCGGCATCATAAAGCAGAACCGGAAATAGGTGTGGTCGGGGGCGAAGAAAGAAGAGCAGTCCCGGATCATCAGCCCCCGCCGGATGGCCATTTCGAACAGCCCGGTGCTGGAAAGGCCCTCTTTTACAATGCGGGCCAGCATGAAATTTGCCTGAGGACGATATACTTTGATGCCGTCCATGGAGGAGAAAATCTCCCACATGCGTTGGCGCTCGCCGCCGATCAGTTCTTTTGTTTTCCGGATATGTTCGGAATCCGAGAAGAGCAGCTGACCGGCCGTATCTGCCAGGCTGCTGACACTCCATGGATTCTGCCATTTGCGGGCGTGCTGCAGGAGTACGGCACTGCCGGTGACGGCATAGCCCAGGCGCAGGCCGGGGGCGGCAAAAAATTTGGAGACACCCCGGATGACGACCAGATTTTCGTACAGAGCAGTAAGCGGCATGGAAGAGGTCTGTTCATAATCAGGAGAAAATTCCACATATGTCTCATCGACCATGACCAGAATATCATAGTTTCTGCAGGCTTTTATGACAGCTTCCATCTGCCGGATGCTGATTGCGGAAGAAGTGGGATTGTTGGGATTGCAGAGGATGAGGAGACTGATCTCGCTGCTTAGTCTTTCTGCCAGTTTGTTTTCGTCCAGAATAAAATCTTCCGTTTCGTTCAGGTTAAAATAGGTAAAGGTCCTGCCTGCCAGCGAAAGTTCCCTTTCGTATTCGGAATATGTGGGCCCCAGGATAAGTGCCGCACCCGGGCGACTGAGGCGGATGAACAGGGAGAGCAGCTCTGTGGAACCGTTTCCCACAAGGACAAAGGAAGCGTCCGCACCGCAGTAACAGCCGATTGCCTCCCGCAGTTTCTGATAGTCCCGGTCAGGATAAGAAGTGATTACATCCAGTCTTTGGGCCATTTTCCGGCAAAATGTTTCGGACAATCCGAGCGGATTGACATTGGCGCCAAAACGGATGATATCTTCTTTTCGGATTCCGTAATATTTTTCAATCTGTTCCAGATCACTTCCATGAAAATTCTGCACAGGTTCTGCCATTTCTTTCTCCATTCTTGAATTTCGTGTCATAGTCATGTTATAATAAAAGTACTTAATATTATCTACTATTATAGTACACACCGCGGAAAAAGCAAGAAGAAGTGATGGCAACGGATCGTATGGACAAAAGAGAAAAAATTGCAAAAGCACTGGAGGGAAGATCCGTTTACCGGGAGGGCTCCCTTTCTTTTTCATGCCTTGAGATCGCGTTTTCTGTGCGGGCAGGAGAAAGTGTGGAGGGGAGTTTTCTGGTCACGGGGCAGGAGGGGCTCCCTCTGATGGGGACTGTTCTGACCGGAGATGTCCGCATGCATTGTCTTTTGCCGCATTTTAACGGCAATCCCGTGGAGGTTTTGTATCGTTTCGACAGCTGGGGGCTGGACGAAGGGGATTTGGTTCGGGGCGAGTTTAAAGTGATCTCCAGTCAGGGGGAATATACCCTGCCTTATGTGGTCAGAATCACCCCCAAAATATTTGAGACTTCACTTGGACAGATGAAGAATCTGTTTCATTTTGCCAATCTGGCCCGGACAAGCTGGCAGGAAGCGGTGCGGGTATTTTATGATCCTGACTTTGCCAAAATTCTGACCGGAAATGACAGACAGTATCTGAATGTATACCGCGCGTTTTGCAGGCCGCCGCACAAGGAACAGAAGGTTGAGGAATTTCTGGTCTGGATCCGTAAGAAGCAGCTGATTACGTATCAGCCGGACAGGGAAGAACTGCTTGTCTCCTGTCCGGAAGATATCGCCAGGGAAGTGATTGTGCTGACGAAGAGCGGCTGGGGCTATACGAATCTGTCTGTGGAAGTGGAAGGGGAATTTCTGGAATCAGAGAAATCTTCTCTTACCGATGATGACTTTCTGGGGAATCAATGTGCCTGTCCTCTTCTTATTTTCAAACATGCCCTGCACATGGGCTGCAATTACGGAAAGGTACGGTTTCGCAACGAATATGTCTCTCTGGAAATTCCTGTCTATGTCAATCATGCGGACGTGGCGGCTGGCAGGGGAAGACTGAGCAGAAAGAAAAGAATCCTGGAATTTTACCGCTGTTACCTTCTTTTCGGCATGGGAAAGATGACCCGTCAGGACTGGCTGACGGAGATGGAACAGATTGTGCAGGGCATGGGAGCGGCCGAGGCGGGGAATCCGCTTCCGCTTCTTTTCCGTGCGCATATACTGCTGACAAGGCAGCGCCGGAGCGAGGCAAAAGGGGTACTGGAGCAGGCTTCCGCAGGGATCGTGCCGGAGGAAACCAGACCGGAGATCTCCTGTTATTACCTTTATCTGACCTCCCTGGTCAGCCGGGATGAGAATTATATCAGGGCAGTGACGGAAGAAATCCGCCGTGTTTATTACAATGACCAGACAAACTGGCAGGCAGCCTGGCTGCTTTTATATCTCGACGGAGAGTTTGCCAGAAGTCTCTCCCGGAAATGGCTGTTTCTGGAACAGCAGTTTGAAAAGGGTTGTCGCAGTCCGATCTGGTATATGGAAGCGGCCCGGATGGTGCGTAAGCATCCGGCGTTTCTGATGAAAATGACGCCATTTGTGATGCAGACACTGAACTTTATGGCAAAATATGATTATCTGACGAATGAATGCATCAGTCAGATTCATTACCTGGCAGAGAGGGTCAGGGAGTACTCAGAGCGGATGTATGCCATTTTGCAGGTCTGCTATCAGAAAAAGAAAGACCCGGAAACGCTGCATGCTATCTGTTCGCTGCTGATCAAAGGGAATAAGATTGGCCCCGAATATGCGCATTGGTATCGGAAAGGGATTGAAAAAGAGTTGTGGCTCACAAGACTGTATGAGCATTATATGTTGTCAGTGGATATCGGCAGGGAGAAAGAGATACCGGCCGCAGCCCTGCGGTATTTTTCTTATCGCAGCGAACTTCCCGATGAGCGGACGGCATTTTTGTATGCCTATATCGTCAGGAAATCCCGTGAATATCAGGAGCTGTACAGAACCTGTCTGCCGGATATGGAGAAGTTTCTGGCTGCACAGCTGGAAATGGGGCATATGAGCGGGGATATTGCCCGCCTGTACCGGCGATTGATTCAGGAAGGGTTTGTGGGAACAGAGATGCTGGCACAATATGCTTCCTGTCTGTTTATTCACGAGATTCGCATCGTTACACCGGGGATCCGGCGTGTGATTGTGATCCATGGCAGGCTGAAAGGGGAGATCACGTGCCAGGTCGTGGATGGCTTTGCCTATGTGCCGGTATATGACAGGGATTTTTCACTTGTTTTTGAAGGAGATATGGGCAGCCGCTTTGTGAGCAGTGTGGATTATGAGGACAATGCACTTTTTTATCCGCAGGAGATGCTGCCGGTGGTTGCGCCGGGCGGGGAGGATATCTTTGCGGGGCAGACGGGCGTGATGCTCTATCAGTGTGAAAACGGCAAAAGTTATACCGCGGTGGAAGAGGAAAATGCCGGCTATGCCATCAGACTTTGGGAAAGCGATGAGATAGAAGACGCCTACCGCAATGAGCTGGGCATGAAGCTGCTGCAGTACTATGACAGATCAGAGCAGACAGAAAGGCTGGATCAGTTTCTGGTGCAGATGCAGCCGCAGTTTATGAGCCGCAGAGAGAGAAATGAAGTGATCAAATGTCTTCTTTTCAGAGGTATGTATGACCAGATCCTGGACTGGCTGCGTCTCTACGGGCCGGAAAAAATGACACCCAAAACAGTGATGCGGCTTTGCAGCAGGCTTTTGCCTTATATTGAATATATGGAATCGCCGGTGATGACGGCGCTCGCCTGGTCGGCCTTTTGCAGCGGGAAATATAATGATATGATATTATGGTATCTGGCAGAGCATTTTGAGGGGACGATGAGGGAGCTGCAGGAAATCTGGGACGCCTGCACAAGGTTTGAGACGGACAGCGGCAGGCTCTGCGGGCGTTTACTTCTGCAGATG
Source organism: uncultured Lachnospiraceae bacterium (assembly GCA_910587155.1). Classification (GTDB taxonomy): domain Bacteria; phylum Bacillota; class Clostridia; order Lachnospirales; family Lachnospiraceae; genus VSOB01. The sequence continues at coordinate 88,881 of CAJULA010000002.1, read as the reverse complement.
CTGTTTACCAATGAATATCCGGCAAACGATATGGAGATTTTTCGCGGCTATATGGGGAATCCGGCTCAGGAGCAGCTTACGGATGCCTGCATGGTACATTTTGCCCGCCGCTATGTGATGGATGGCCGTGAGCCGACAGATTTTATCTGGAAGGAATTATGGCGCAGAGCCATGCATAAAGATACAGAGGATGTTATGTGTGAACTTGCCCTGCTGGAGCATTTGGCCGGAGGCAGAGATGTGGAGGAAGAAGAAAAACAGACAGCGCATAAATTTCTGGAAGATCTGGTTATGAACCGGGGAATTGTTCTGGGGGAATTTATGAAATTTGCGGAACTGTATCCAGGCATACGCTTTTATGAAGGAAGGGGCTTTGTGGAATACAGGTCAGACTCTGCAGATGCCCTGATGCTCCACGCTATGCTGCGCAGTGGCGAGGGAAAGAGCGAATATCGGATGGAAGAGTTGCCGTGCTGTTATCCCGGGATTTATGCGACGAATTTCCTGCTTTTTCCCGGAGAAAGTCTGGAGTATTATATTATGGAACGAAACGGAGAAAAGGAGACGCTGGTGCAGAGCGCAACGCTTTATGGTATGACGCCCGGAGCAGGGGCGGATAAAAGCCGTATCGCCAGGACGGTCCGTTTTCTTGATGCCGTCTCACAGCCGGACGACAGCGCGCCGCAGGCCGGAAATGTGTTGGAGGAATATTTGCGCACAGAGTTTTCCGCGGAAAAGCTCTTTCATCTGCTGTAAAAATAGAGCCTGTGTGTTTTTGAAAAAGGATAAAATAACGGAAGTTATTAAAAACTATGATGGAATTAGGCGGTCTGATCGGGAAGAAAAATAAAATATTGGTAGGATTTGATCTGGGGGATGATACTTCGCAGATCAGTTATTGCCGGATGAACGAGGAAGAACCGGAAACGGTATCTGTCGTACCGGGGGAAGAGCAGTTTGACTTTCCGACGGCGCTGGCCAGAAAGCCGGACGTAAATCAGTGGATGTATGGCCGGGAGGCGATGGAAATGGCATGGGCCGGTACGGCCATACCGGTGGAGGGGCTGCTTTCGCTGGCATTGGCCGGAGAGCAGATAGCGGTGGGCGAAGAAACGTTTGATCCGGTAGCGCTGCTGGCTCTTTTTATGAAGCGGAGTCTGGGACTTCTGGCACCGGTTGCTTCGCCGGAGCAGATAGAAGCGCTGTTTGTCACTGTGGAAAATCCGGATCAGCGCATGACACAGGTGCTGGCGCAGGCAGTTTCCGCCATGCAGCTTCCGCTGAAACTTGTTTATTTTCCGGGTTATGGGGAAAGTTTTTACCAGTATATGCTTCATCAGCCCAGAGAGCTGTGGATGGGGCAGGCCCTTGTATGTGAATATGAGAAGGACAGGCTGCGGACGTACCGGATGGAATGTAACAGGCGGACGACGCCGGTCGTTGTCCTGATCGAGGAGCAGACATATCCGGACCCGGAGAGCAGAGACAGGGAACTGCTGGGGGTATTGCAGGAGAGCTGCAAGGGACGGATCATCTCTTCCGTGTATCTGGTGGGAAAAGGGTTTGAGGGTGACTGGTATCAGGAATCTCTCCGTTATCTGTGCCGGGGCAGACGGGTATTCAGGGGGAATAATCTCTACAGCAAAGGTGCATGTTATGGGGCAAGAGAGAGATTGTCGCCGGGAGAGGTGGGAAAGCAGCATGTATTTCTGGGGAGAGATACGCTGAAGGCCAATCTGGGTATGCGGGTGCTGCGGGGCGGCACGGATTCCTATTATGCGCTTCTGGATGCGGGCATGAGCTGGTATGAGGCAGAGAAAGAGTGTGAATTTTACCTGGAAAGCGGCAATTCCTTTACGCTTGTGATCACACCTCTGACGGGAAAAGGGAGCAAAGAGGTGGAGATTATTTTGAACGATATGCCGCTGCGCAGCGAACGGGCTAGCAGGATCCGGATGAAACTGGTCATGGAATCAGAGCAGGATGTGTCGGTGACACTGGAGGATATGGGATTCGGGGAGATCTTTCCTGCCACGCATAAGATCTGGCAGGAAAAACTCCGGCTTACCGATTAGTGTACGGGACGGAAAGGAAAAGGCATGGGCAGAGTGATCCTGTGTGTGGGAAAGACAGCAAATATTCCGTTTTTGCTGAAAAAACCGGGTATCCATGTATATACGGCGGAAGAATTCTGCTATTGTATCAGAGAACATACTTTTCTGATGGACGAAGAGGTGGTATGCAAAGAGCTGGCCGACTGGCTGGGGGAGGAGTGCGGGCTGCGGGAGCTGGCGGATCAGCTTCATACGATGCTGAAAAAGAAAACGTCCACGGAGGAATTTCTGACGGCCATTTTGGAATATACAGGGTATTACCCGCGGGAGGAGGTACGGCGCCTGTCCCGTTTCCTGAAGAGCAGCAGCGGGCACAGCGAACTGGAAAACCGCAAGGATATCGGAGATTATCTGGCGGGTAACGGAAAGTATGAACTGGCTATGGAGCAGTATCGCAGGTTGTTGACGGATGTGGCAGGGGATGCGTCATTTTCTGCCAGGATACTCCACAATATGGGCTGTGTGTGCAGTCATCTCTTTTTGTTTGAGCGGGCGGCGGAACTGTTTTACCGGGCATATGAAGCGGGAGGAGAGCAGGAGAGCCTGATCCAGTATCTGGCGGCAAAACGGCTTTCTCTCGATGAAAAGGGATATGTGGCCTTTATCGCCACCCAGCCCCGGGCCTGCTATGAAGCATCCATGGAACTGGAAAGACGGGTGGAGCAGGCCGCAGCCATGTGGGAGGAAAGTGAGCAGAACAGACAGCTTGCGGATATTGCGGCAGAGCAGGCGGAGCATCCGCAGGAAACCGGCCGTATCTGGGAGGATATGGCACAACAGCTGAAACAGAAGTTCCGGAATATGATGAGAGAGAATTAGCCGATGGGATGGATCAAAAACTTATTTTCCAGATTTGGAAAAAAAAAGACAGAAATCGTAGAAGAAGAGGCGGAGGACATCCGGGAGGCGCCTGTCCTTGACCGCGACAGTGTCAATCTGCGGGATCAGGGGCAGAGAACGCGCTATGTGCGCAGCTGTCTGGAACAGATCAAAGATGCCCGCATGGCGATTGAAAAGCTGACGAAAGAATATGGAATGGTCACCTCCCATCTGACCGATACGGAAGAGATAGAGGCGCTTCCGCCCTCGGAAAAAAGGGAGATATCCCGTATTGCGGATCAGATCACCGCTTATGAGCGGGAAAAAAATGTCTATGAGAACGATCAGGACAGAATGACAGAGGCGCAGTTTCACCAGATGGAGCGGATGGAAGCGGAAGTGGAGGAAGGAATCCGCAAGCTGACCGAAGCCGAAGACTATCAGGAAAAGATACGGCAGGACATGCGCAGACTTTCCGGGGAGAAACATGCTTTTCAGTACAGGAAGCATGATCTGCAGAATCTGATGGTGAATCTGCGGGGCATGATTATTATTACAAGTTTTTCCTTTGTAACCTGTATGGTCATCCTGCTTCTTTTACAGTTTTTGATGGAAATGGACACCCGGATCGGCTATCTTGTGACGGCGGCAGCCACAGCGCTGGCGGTTTTTGCCATTTATATGAAATATACGGAGGCCGCAAAAGACAAAAGACAGGTGGAACGTTCCATCAATCGCCTGATCCTTCTGCAGAACCGGGTGAAAATACGCTATGTGAACAATACCAACCTGCTTGATTACCTCTATGTCAAATACGGGGCTGCCTCGGCGGAGGAACTGACACATATGTGGGAGCAGTACCTGCAGGAAGTGGAAGAGAGGGAAAAATTCAGAGAACTCCACGCCGAACTGGATTATCAGCGCAAAGAACTGCTCCGCATCCTTCAGCGCTATCAGCTGAAAGATCCCGGTATGTGGATGCGTCAGGCACAGGCAATCAGCAATCGGAATGAGATGGTGGAAATCCGCCACGACCTGATCCTGCGCCGCCAGAAACTGCGCCGCCAGATGGAATATAATGAGCAGCTTGCCGCCATGGCACAGGGTGAGATCAAAGCCCTGGCCGAGGAATTTCCCGCCTACACGCCGGAGATTATGGAACTGGTTTCCCAGTATGAGGAGAAGGGATGACAAAATATGGTTTTGTTGTGTAAAATCCCATTGACAAATAAAATGAAATCAGGTATGATACTAAAGGTGCTTGTGCCGTGGTAATGCGGTGGAGAGGGCATCTGTTACAGGCTGCTATAGCACAGTCGGTAGTGCGCAACATTGGTAGTGTTGAGGTCACCAGTTCGATTCTGGTTAGCAGCTCTGAAACCACAAAAAGAAAGGCTTTTCGAGGTAACATACTTCGAAAGGTCTTTTTTTGTTACAGGGTATGGCAGGCATGTAGTATGCTAAGGAAGTGCTGATTAAATCAGCACTTCCTCAGAACCCCCGGCGGATGCGTACGGATTTGCAAAGGAAAATGCTGCTTCGCAGCGCAAATCCGGCGCGTGAAACATCTGGCGCGTGAAACGCTTTCATCAGCGTTTCCCTAAACTCTGGGAAACGAAAAAGGACACGGAACAGTTCATTGCTCCGTGTCACGGTTCAGATGATTTCACCGTCTCAGGTGCTGTTCATAATCTTTTAGTGCCCGCAGCGCTTCGCCGCTCTGGGGGATGAGGATCATCATATTAAAAATGGTCATCAGCCCGATCCCGATATCGCCCAGATCCCAGACGAAGGTATATGCGGCCAGACCGCCCACAAAGAGCATGATCAGGGCCAGTATTTTATACAATGTCTGAGAGAGCCAGTTGTCACCGAACAGGTAAGCTACGTTGGAGCGGGCATAAAAGAGGATGCCGATAAAGGTGGAGAAACTGAACAGCCAGAGGGTTGCGGCAATAAAAATGACACCGAAAGAGCCGAGATGATACTGCATGGCAGTCTGAAGCAGCTCCATCCCGCCAAGGCCGCTCAGCAGATCCGCGGGCGCCAGAAGCATGATCATCGCAGTGCAGCTGCAGATGACGATGGTGTCGATAAAGACGCCGAAAGCCTGCAGCAGACCGGATTTGGCCGGATGATCCGTATCTGCGGCGGCCGCGGCGCAGGGCGCGGAGCCGGAACCGGCCTCGTTGGAAAACAGTCCCCGTTTTACCCCATTCATCAGCACTGCGCCGAATCCTCCGGCCACGGCCTGACGCAGACCGAAAGCTTCCGCAAAAATCTGTCCGAATACGGCGGGAAGCGCGGGGATATTTTTGAGAATAATAAAGATGGTAATGGCAAAATAGCAGCCGGCCATAATGGGAACGAGGACATCCAGTACTTTGACTGTGGCATGTTTGCGCAGGACAATAACCGCTGCCAGAATAACCAGTATGACCGTCGTATAAAGGGGCGGGATATGGAAGGCATTATAAAAGGAAGAAGAAACCGAGTTACTGATAACCTGGCTGATCCCGCACCAGCAGATCAGGCCGGAGACTGCGAACAGGGTGGCAATGATGCTGCGGCCTTTTTTCTCTTTCCTGACGGAACTTACAAAATGATGGATATAATAAGCAGGCCCGCCGCGGTATCCGCCGTAGAGAGGGTCCTTTTCTTTATGGATCTGTGCGAGTGTCGCTTCCGCGAAGGCAGTGGAAGAACCGATCAGAGCAGTGATCCACATCCAGAATACAGCCCCTGCGCCGCCGGCCGATATGGCGGCCACCACGCCCACCAGATTACCCATGCCCACACGGGTGGCGGTAGACACGATCAGTGCCTGCAGGCCGGAGATGGCATGATGCTCAGACCGGATGCGTTTCTGCGCGGTGACACGGAGCATTTCCGGAAAGAGCCTGATGGGAAGAAAGCGGGTGCGAAAGGTGAAAAACAGGCCGGCGGGAATCAGGATCAGAACTAAAAGGGACAGTCCGATGCTCTGTCCGCCGGGCAGGGGGATGGTGATCAGATCGCCCCAGAGTATTTGATAGAACCAGGATAGGATCGGCATAGTAATTTTCTCCTTATGTGTTTGCTATGAGTTGCCTGATATATAGTAGTAGTATACAATAGGTAACAGCATAAGTAAAATTGATAGTATTGATACAAGACATCGAAAATTTAGATTAAGACGCATGGGAGAACACAGAAATGGAACTGAAAAATCTGGCAACGTTTATCCAGGCGGCGGAACTGGGCAGTTTTACGGGGGCCGCCAGGGTGCTGGGATATTCCCAGTCGACGGTCTCCTTTCAGATCAGACAGCTGGAGGAAGAGCTGCGGACGCAGTTATTCGAACGAATCAATCATACCGTGGCATTGACAGAGAGCGGGCATCATATTCTGTCCATTGCGCATGAGATACTCCGTCTGCGGCAGGAGATGGAGGCTGGGAACGGGGCGGGATTGCCGATTACGGGACATGTGCGTATCGCTATGGCGGATTCTCTCTGCGGACGGCTGCTGGGCAGTACGTTTGTCACATTCCGCAGCAATTATCCGGGAATTACCCTGAAAGTGGTAACCGGAGACACGACGGGGATGTTCGGACTGTTGGATCACAATGAAGTGGATTTTGTCTTTACCCTCGACAATCATATTTACGACAGGGCTTATATTACCGCGGGAGAAAAAAAGATTGACATGCATTTTGTTGCACCGATCTCCTGTAACCTGTCCTCCCGGCGGCGCCTGTCGGTTCGGGAACTGATGGGTGCGCCCTTTCTCCTGACGGAAAAAGGGATGAGCTACAGGCGGCTGATGGAAGAGCGGCTGGCGGCGTTGTCTCTGGAAGTGGTTCCGGTGCTGGAGCTTGGCAATGTGGAGCTGCTCTGCCGCCTGGTGGCGCAGGGAGCGGGGATTTCCTTTTTGCCGGATTATGCCACAGAACCATATGTGGAGGAGGGGAAGATATGCCGCCTGCCGGTGGCGGATTTTGAGATAGAGGTATGGGAGCAGCTTCTTTACCATCGCGACAAGTGGGTAACACCGCAGATGAAGGCTGTGATGGAAAGCTGTCTGCGGAACTTATGGTAGCAGGAGTAAAGATAGCGTGTTATAATGAAACTCACACAGAAAGGCACGGAAAGTGAGGAAGAAGGAAAAGAAAGCAGTGCGGTGTGAAAAAGACATCAGAAGAAGGAGGGTGGATGAAAAATAAGAAATGAAAGTAACCATGTGATGGAATTGTATGCGCATGCCTCTTTGCTGCGCGGCAAAAATGCCTGCCTGAAAGTGATATTTGGTCTGACGGTTCTGATTTTATGTATGGCTTTGGAGAGTACGGCGGTTTTTCTCTGGGTCACGGTTTCCATGATGGCGCTTGCCGTTTTCGGGGGAAGGATGAAGCTGTCAGCCTATCTTGGGCTATTGGGGATCCCGCTGTTTTTTATCCTGTTTGGCGGCTGTGCGCTTTGGTTTGCCACCGGGGATATCGGTCAGACATGCCACGTGACGCTGCGGGCCATAAGTGCGGTCAGCACGTTTTATTTTCTGACCTTGTCCACAACGGTGGGGGAGCTTATGTCAGTGCTGCAAAGGTTTCATGTGCCTCCGGTGCTGACCGGGCTTATGTATCTGATTTATCGTTTTATTTTTGTCCTGACAGACGTATGGCAGTCTATGTACCTTGCCGCGCAGTCAAGGCTGGGATATGTGGATTACCGGACATCACTGCGGACATTTGGCGGTATGGGGAGCAATCTGCTTGTGTGTTCCCTCAAACGGGCCGATGACTGTTACAATGCCATGGCGGCGAGGGGCTATGAAGGAACGATTCACTTTCAGGAACCTAAGCGAAGGTGCAGCCCGGGCGATGTTTGGGCGGCTGTCTGCTACATCCTTGTAACGGTGGCGATAGGGAGGTGCTTTGGTTGAAAGATGAGGTGCTTCTTGGCCTGCAGGATGTGTGTTTTTCTTATCACACCGGACAGCGGGCGCTGGCCGATGTGAACCTTGCGATCTATCCGGGCGAGAGAATTGCGGTACTGGGCCCCAATGGAGCAGGAAAATCCACGCTGTTTCTGCTGATGAACGGTGTTTACCGGCCGACACGGGGCAGTATCTTTTACAAAGGGATGGAGATTCACCGGAAAAACGAAAGTATCCTGCGGCGCAGTGTGGGTATTATTTTTCAGGAAGCGGACAGCCAGATCATAGCGCCATGTGTGCGTGAAGAAATCTCATTCGGCCCCATGAATCTCAAACTCTCTCCGGCAGAAGTAGAGGAGCGTGTGAAACAGGCAGTCAACGTGATGAACCTGGGCGGATTTGAGGACAGGCCGCCCCATTACCTCAGCGGAGGAGAGAAAAAGAGGGTGGGCATCGCGGATATCATTGCCATGGAGCCGGAGATATTTTTATTTGACGAGCCGATGGCCTCTCTCGATCCGTTTCATGCAAAACTGGTGGAAGCTTTGCTGGTGCGTCTTAACGGACAGGGGAAGACGCTGATAGTCAGTACGCATGATGTGGATTTTGCCTACAGATGGGCAGAGAGGATCCTTGTGTTCCAAAATGGGAGGCTGACGGCGAACGGGACACCGCCGGAAATATTTTCCCGGGATGCGCTGTGCGGCAGCGCCTGTCTGGAATGTCCCATCCTGCTTCAGATCGAGAGGATTCTGGAGAAAAACAATCTCCTGAAGGAGAAAGGGAGAAGCCCGAGGACTGTAAAAGAACTGGAACAGCTTCTGGGCAGATAATATCCTTGTCTGCCTGGCGCCGGAAAGGCCAGGGAGAAGGAAGGATATCATAGATATCAATATCATCGTGAAGAGGTGCCTGTGTTCTCCGCAGGATAACAGGGAAAAGGGTGAGAATCCCTTACGGTCCCGCCGCTGTATGTGCGGAGCGGCCTTGCGTATGCCACTGGGAAACCGGGAAGGCGTAAGGTGCGCGCGGATGCCAGAGTCAGAAGACCTGCCCTTCACAACGGACGTATCCGGTTACGAGCGATGAGCGGATACAGGAGACGGCTGCCGGAAAAAGCCGGTTGCCTGTCTTGGAAAAGAAAGGAGAACGTATGAATCAAAAAGAAAGAAAACGGATCATGGCAGTTATGATAACGTGTGTTATGATTGGGGTTTCCCCGAAGGTCAGCGCCATGCATATCATGGAAGGATATCTTCCTGCGGGATACTGCGTGGCCTGGGGGCTTCTTTGTATTCCCTTTGTCGCTGCCGGTTTTTTACATATCAGGAAGCGTCTGCGGGAGGATGGCCGGTCTATCACCCTGCTGGCCATGTCGGGCGCATTTATCTTTGTGATATCTTCTCTTAAAATACCATCTGTTACGGGAAGCTGTTCCCATATGACGGGAACCGGACTGGGCGCTGTTCTGCTCGGCCCCTGCACAGTGAGTATTCTGGGCGTGATCGTGCTGATTTTTCAGGCGGTGCTGCTGGCCCACGGCGGACTGACCACGCTTGGCGCCAACACGTTTTCCATGGCTGTTGCCGGTCCCGTTCTGTCATGGTTTGTCTACGTAATCTGCAAGAAATGCCGGGTGAAGAAGCGGGTTTCTGTGTTCCTGGCGGCTGCGCTGGGCGATCTGTTTACGTATTGTATTACCAGTGTACAGCTTGCACTGGCCTTTCCTTCGCCGGAAGGGGGCGTATTTGCATCAGCGCTTAAATTTCTGGGCGTATTTGCGCCTACCCAGATTCCGCTTGCGGTGATTGAGGGAATCCTGACCGTCCTTATCGTGATCGGGCTGGAAGTGTATGCGCAGCCGGAACTGCAGGCACTGGAAGCAAAGAAGGGGGAAGTATGATGAGCACAAATAAAAAAACGGTACTGGCACTGCTGATTCTGACGGCAGCGATTGTTATCATTCCCGTGATTACGCAGAAAGGTGCGCAGTTTGGAGGCTCCGACGATGCGGGCAGTGTTATGGTGGAAGAGATCGCAGGGGCTTATGAGCCGTGGTTTACCCCTGTATTTGAGACGATGCTGGGCGGTGAACTGCCAGGTGAACTGGAAAGCCTGCTGTTTTGTATCCAGACCGGTATCGGGGTGGGAATTATTGCCTTTTGTATGGGCAGGATGGTAGAGCGCAGGAAATGGCTGACGAGAGAAAAAAGCCTGGAGGATTCCGGTCTGTTTTCCGGGGGAAACGGACAGAGGGAATGATAAAAGAGAGGCAGCCTGCCAGGGCCGGACATAAAAGAGATGCGGGTTCTAAGCGCATCTCTTTTTCGTCTGGTCGTGATCGTTTCTGTTTTATTGAATGAGAGAATAGCCGTAGGCATTTGCCAGCGCGTCAATCGGTTTTCCCTCTCTGCACATCGGACACTGATCGGGGGCGCTCATTTTATAATCCGCGACATCAGTCATGGTAAAGAGCGCATTGATTGGGATGCCGTGTATCTTGTTCACAGCGCTGAAAATAGCGGAAATACCGCTGATTGTGCCGCCATAGTATACGACTGTATCAATGACACGGTTCATGGTATTACCGGTCGTGGCGGCGGCCATGAGCAGAAGCACATGCTTGTCCTTGATCATATGTTTATAATTTTCGCGGAACATGATCTGACCGGCACTGTTGATCTCAGGGGTGGTGATATAAATGGTCTTGTGGGCATTCATGGAAAGAACGCCGGCCTTTGTCAGAAATTCGGACAGATAGGCGCCGATCACCTCACAGCCTTCCGTGCAGACGATAGTGTCTACGACTGTGCTGGCCACATAAGCTTCCGCCATGGCCCTGGCTACCTCCAGTGCTTCGCTCTGCCGTGACTTGAGCAGTGTCATATCCAGATAATAGTTGACATGGGAACTGGGGGTTACAAAATGTCCCGGAATGGTCCGCAGTACGATGTTGGGATGCCGTTTGGAGTATATTTTTTTGATTTCCTGCATAAAAAAATCCCTCTCCTTCCTGTTTGCTTAGCTGCCTTTCAGTAATCTGGGAACAGTCCGTATCTGTCGGACTGCCATTTTTATTATACTATTGTCTGGGCAGAATTGCCATAAAAATTTTATCCTGGCAGAAATTTTTGTGTATTTTTGATTGTTTCTTTGTGACACAGTTCAGAGAACCGTGTCATTTGCTTCGTACATTGACTTACTCTTTCCGGTAAGGTATACTTGATCCTGTCAGACACTTATAATGATGAAACATGACTATCGCACGAAAGGTACAGGGTGAAGGCAATGAAGAAACGGGAACAGCTCTATGAGGGAAAGGCAAAAAAGGTATTTAAGACAGAAGATCCGGATGTACTGATTGTAGATTACAAGGATGACGCCACTGCATTTAACGGTGAGAAAAAAGGGACTATCGTGGGCAAGGGCGTGATCAATAACCGTATGACCAACCATGTCTTCAGACTGCTGGAAGAAAAAGGCGTGCCGACGCATCTGATCGAGGAACTGAGCGATCGGGAGACAGCCGTGAAAAAGGTGGAGATCGTACCGCTTGAGGTTATCATCCGCAATGTGGCGGCCGGCAGCTTTTCCAAACGTCTGGGAGTTGCGGAGGGTACGCCGTTCAGGGAGCCTACCATTGAATTCAGTTACAAAAATGATGAGCTGGGCGATCCGCTGATCAATTCTTATTTTGCCGTGGCACTTGGTCTGGCAACCTGGGAAGAGATCGAGACAATTAAAAAATACGCATTTTTGGTAAATGACGTGCTGAAGGAATATTTCCTGCAGGCGGATATCAGGCTGATTGATTTCAAGATCGAATTCGGACGGTATCACGGGCAGATTATCCTTGCAGACGAGACTTCGCCGGACACATGCCGCCTCTGGGATGTGCATACCAACGAAAAACTGGATAAAGACAGATTCCGCCGGGATCTGGGCAATGTTGAGGAAGCATATAACGAAGTATTCAAACGTCTGGGGTTATAAACGGGAATGACTGATAGGGTGAACAGATTTACGGAGGATACGGACAAGCTGCGGGAAGAGTGCGGTGTGTTCGGTATGTATGATTTTGACGGCGGCGATGTGGCCTCTTCCATTTATTATGGCCTGTATGCACTGCAGCACAGAGGACAGGAAAGCTGCGGTATAGCGGTCAGCGATACGGATGGTCCCAATAAGATTCTCAGTTTCCGCGATATGGGGCTTCTGAATGAATCCTTCACTTCGGAAACATTGGAACGCCTGAAAGGAGATATCGGCGTAGGGCATGTGCGGTATTCCACGGCGGGCAGTTCCATTCGGGAAAACGCACAGCCGCTGGTGCTGAATTATGTGAAAGGTACATTGGGGCTGGCCCATAACGGCAATCTGATCAATGCGCCGGAGTTGCGGCGGGAGCTGGAATATACCGGCGCCATTTTCCAGACAACCATTGACTCGGAGGTGATCGCCTACCATATCGCCAGAGAGCGGCTCAATTCCAGATCGGTGGAAGAGGCGGTGGGCCGGGCCATGAAGAAGATCAAGGGCGCTTACTCGCTGATCGTCATGTCACCGAGGAAGCTGATCGGCGCCAGAGATCCGTTTGGCTTCCGTCCTTTGTGCATCGGCAGACGGGACAACGCGTATGTGCTGGCATCCGAAACCTGTGCGCTGGATACGATCGGAGCGAAGTTTGTCAGGGACGTGCAGCCGGGTGAGATTGTTACCATTTCTCCGGAAAAAGGGATCGAGTCCGACATGAGCCTTTGCATCCCCAAAGAAAAGCATGCCCGGTGTGTTTTTGAATATATCTATTTTGCAAGGCCGGACAGCTATCTGGACGGGTTCAGTGTGTACAATTCCAGAATGATGGCCGGCAAGTTCCTGGCTATGGATTCTCCGGTGGACGCCGATCTGGTGGTGGGTGTGCCGGAATCGGGAAATTGTGCCGCCATGGGCTATGCCATGCAGTCAGGGATTCCTTATGGTCAGGCTTTTGTCAAGAATTCCTATGTGGGCCGCACCTTTATCAAACCCGGTCAGAAGAGCCGGGAGAGCAGTGTGCAGGTGAAACTGAATCCGCTGCGGGAAGTCGTGGACGGCAAACGTATTATTATGATAGATGATTCCATCGTGCGGGGCACCACCTCGGACCGGATTGTAAAGATGCTGCGGGATGCGGGTGCCAGAGAGGTACACATGCGTGTGGGGGCGCCGCCTTTCCTCTGGCCCTGCTATTTCGGCACTGATATCCCGGCCCGTGACCAGCTGATCGCACATAATAAGACCGTGGAAGAGATCAGTGAGATGATCGGTACGGATTCTCTGGCGTATCTTCGTCTGGAACGTCTGCCGGAGATTGCCAACGGCATGGGTATCTGCCAGGGCTGTTTCACGGGCATCTACCCGCTGGATCCGCCGGGAGAGGATATCAGAGGAGAGTTTGAACGATAGAGAAAGACGGTACATGCAGTCGGGCAAAAGGTCAGGGAAAAGGAGGATTTCATGAGTACGGACAGATACAACAGCCCTCTTTCCGAGCGGTATGCGAGCAAAGAGATGCAGTATATATTTTCACCGGATATGAAGTTTAAAACATGGCGCAGGCTCTGGATTGCGCTGGCGGAAACGGAAAAGGAACTGGGACTGCCCATTACCCAGGAGCAGATTGATGAACTGAAGGCGCATGCGGAAGATATCAATTATGATGTGGCCAGGGCAAGGGAGCGGGAAGTGCGCCATGACGTGATGAGTCATGTGTATGCCTATGGCGTTCAGTGTCCGGGCGCAAAAGGAATCATTCATTTAGGCGCCACATCCTGTTATGTGGGGGATAACACGGATATTATCGTCATGCGGGAGGCGCTTTTGCTGATTAAGAAGAAACTGGTCAATGTAATCGGTGAGCTGGCGCATTTTGCGGATAACTATAAGGCGCTGCCCACGCTGGCCTTCACCCATTTCCAGCCGGCCCAGCCGACAACGGTGGGAAAACGCGCCACGCTGTGGATGCAGGAATTCTGTCTGGATCTGGAAGATGTGGACTATGTACTGAGCGGCCTGAGGCTCCTTGGCTCCAAAGGCACTACCGGTACACAGGCATCCTTCCTGGAACTGTTTGACGGCGACCAGGACACCGTGGAGCGGATTGACCCCATGATCGCGGAAAAAATGGGCTTTGCCCGCTGCTATCCGGTATCGGGCCAGACCTATTCGCGGAAAGTGGATACGAGGGTGGTCAATGTACTGGCGGGTATTGCGGCCAGCGCTCATAAGATGAGCAACGATATCCGCCTTCTGCAGCATCTCAAAGAGGTGGAGGAGCCTTTTGAAAAGAACCAGATCGGTTCTTCGGCCATGGCATACAAACGCAATCCCATGCGCAGTGAGCGGATCGCCTCTCTGAGCCGGTATGTGATGATCGACGCCCTTAATCCTGCCATTACCTCCGCCACGCAGTGGTTTGAGCGGACGCTGGATGATTCTGCCAATAAACGCCTTTCCATTCCGGAAGGTTTTCTGGCTATGGACGGTATTCTCGATCTGTGCCTGAATGTGGTGGACGGACTTGTGGTGTATCCCAAAGTGATCGAAAAGCGGCTGCGCAGCGAGCTGCCTTTTATGGCGACGGAAAATATCATGATGGACGCGGTAAAAGCGGGCGGAGATCGGCAGGAGCTGCATGAAAAGATCCGCTGCCTGTCCATGCAGGCTGCCAGAAGAGTGAAGGAAGAAGGCGGAGAGAATAACCTGCTGGAGCTGATCGCGGCAGATCCGGCTTTCCCCATGACACTGGAAGAGCTGCAAAGGACAATGGATCCTTCCCGTTATATAGGACGGGCAAAAGAACAGGTGGATGCTTTCCTGAGAGAGGTGATCCGACCGATTCTCGAGGAAAACGGCAGTCTGCTGGGGGTCAAAGCGGAGATTGGCGTTTAGGGAAGTGTGCAGTCCTGCGTAATGGCTGAGATTTTTAACAGTATCATGCAGGCATTTGGCGGCAGCCGCAGCCGCCAAATGCCTGCCAGCAGTTATCCGGCGCTCTGCCCGCGGGCAGAGCGCCGGACGAAACTCATAAAAATTTTGCTCACGCGAGCAGTTCTTTTCTCAGTCTGTCACAGACTGCTGCCATTTCCAGCATATCTTCTTCTGACACCATCTCACTCATATCATAGGCAAGGGGCGCTGCCGCAAAATCCAGAAGTGCCCGGTCGATCAGTTTCAGCTCCTGTGCAGTGGCTGTGACACGGATCTCAGCGATAGCTTCTTCGTCAATATCATCAAATAATTCCCGCAGACGGACCGTTCTGTTTATCTTACATTCCAGCAAAATTGCGGCAAGGTCAGTGATCAGACAAATGGCATAATGGATATCCGTCTCCCATCCTTCGGAATCGGTAAAGACCAGAGGAATATCAGGATTGCGGAAATTTCCCTGCAGTTTATCCACCCCGAAGTCATTCAATATCTCTCCCACGGAAATTTCTTCTTTCTGCTTGGCGGCCAGATATTCCACGAGTGTCAGGCTGTCGTCACTGTCGCCGATCATATGATTCCAGTATTTATCTGCTATGTACATTTGATTCCTCCTGTTTTTGCCTGTAGGGATTCGCAGGAAGTCAGAAAACGGATGACCTGTCTGCGTATTGGCGCAATCTATTATAACACAGCCAGTAATACGACTTTATTAACTTTTCTTTAAATTTATGCTCTGACAGAGCAGCGCCACAAAATTTCTTCTCATGGATGATTTTCCCCAAATCTGTACAAACTATAAAAAACGTCATAAGGAAGGCTTGTGATGTTTTCTGTTTCAATGCCGGAATATGAGATATGAGGAAAGCGAGTACAGTATAATGCAGAATAAGCAAAAAGATGACACAAAAGTAAAAACAACAAGAAAAATGAAGACAATGGACGGCAATCACGCCGCGGCACTGGCAGCTTATGCCTATAGTGATGTGGCGGCCATCTATCCGATTACCCCGTCCTCCACAATGGCGGAGCTGATGGATGAATGGGCATCGCGGGGGGAGAAGAATCTGTTTGGCCGTCCGGTCACGGTATCGACCATGCAGTCCGAAGCGGGGGCGGCCGGCGCCGTGCATGGTTCTCTGGCTGCCGGGGCACTGACATCCACCTTTACGGCTTCCCAGGGGCTTCTTCTGATGATTCCCAATCTGTATAAGATAGCGGGAGAAGGTCTGCCGGGTGTGTTTCATGTTGCGGCAAGATCCCTGGCCACCCATGCGCTGTCTATTTTCGGGGATCATTCGGATATCTATGCCTGCCGTCAGACCGGGGCGGCCATCCTGACAGCCTGCAGTGTACAGGAGGTGATGGATCTGGCGCCGGTGGCACATATGGCAGCCCTGCAGGGCAGTACGCCTTTTCTTTATTTTTTTGACGGTTTCCGTACTTCTCATGAAGTGCAGAAGATTGCCGTCTGGGACAGGGCGGATTATGAATCTTTTCTGGACAGGGAGGCCCTTGCCTCTTTCCGGGAACGGGCGCTCAATCCAACGCATGGCAAACAGATGGGATCGGCGCAAAACCCTGACGTCTTTTTCCAGTATCGGGAAGCGGCCAACCCCCGCTATGACAGACTGCCGGGGATTGTAGAGGCGCTTTTCCGCAAGGTGACGGAAAAGACAGGTACGCCCTATGAGCTGTTTCAGTATTATGGAGACCCGGAGGCAGAGCATGTCATCATCGCCATGGGCAGTGTCTGCCAGACGATCGAAGAAGTGGTGGATGAGGAAAATAAATGCGGGAAAAAGACGGGACTGATCAAGGTACGGCTTTACCGGCCTTTTGAGAGAGAACATCTGCTCTCGGCACTGCCGAAAACAGTGGAAAAGATTACCGTGCTGGATCGGACAAAGGAAGCGGGAAGCATAGGAGAACCGCTGTATCTGGATGTGATCGGGGCGCTGCGTGACAGCTATTATCAGGATATTCCCGTATTCTCGGGGCGGTATGGACTGGCCTCCAAGGATACGACGCCGGCGCAGATCCATGCGGTCTTTGAAAATAAGGAGAAAAAGAGATTTACCATCGGTATCGAGGATGATGTGACACATCTGTCATTACCGGAAAAACCATTTCAGGTGGAAAAGAAAGGGGAGGTCTGCTGCAAGTTCTGGGGGCTGGGCGGCGACGGTACGGTGGGAGCCAACAAATCGTCGGTGAAGATCATCGGCAACCATACGGATCTGTATGCGCAGGCTTATTTTGCCTATGATTCCAAAAAATCCAGGGGACTGACCGTATCTCACCTGCGCTTCGGGCCTGCGCCCATCCGCTCGGCGTATCTGATTGACCGTTCGGATTTTACGGCCTGTCATAATCATGTGTATCTGCACAAATTCAATATCGTACAGGAGATCCGGGACGGCGGCACCTTCCTGCTGAACTGTCCCTATGAGGGGGAAGAGCTGGAGCATTTTCTGCCGGGACAGGTCAAACGCTACCTGGCGGAGCATCAGATCCGATTCTATGTCATTGACGGCCTTCGGATCGGCAAGGAGATCGGCCTGAATAACAAGATCAATACGATATTGCAGGCGGCCTTCTTCAAGCTGTCCGGCATTATCAAACCGGAGGAAGCACTGGCCTTTATGAAGCAGGCAGCCAAAGCGGCCTATGAGCGTAAGGGAGATAAGATCGTGGAGATGAATTACCGGGCCATTGAGAGAGGGATGGAGGCGGTCCGGGAAGTTGCGGTCAAAGAGGCCTGGAAGCAGGAAAAAGAGGAGCCGCTGGATGAGGATCTTTCGCCCGACCGCGAGGAAGTGGAACGTTTTATCTGTCATATCCAGAAGCCGGTCAATGTGCAGGAAGGGGATAAACTGCCCGTTTCGGCTTTTGTCGACATTGCGGACGGTTCCGTGCCTTCCGGTACGGCGGCGCATGAGAGGCGGAATGTGGCGACGGAAGTGCCGGTCTGGAAGCCGGAACACTGTATCCAGTGTAACCGCTGTTCCTTTGTGTGCCCGCATGCGGTCATCCGGCCGGCAGTCATGGATGCGCAGGAGGCGGCCGCGGCGCCCGGGGGGATGGATATGCTGCCGGTAAACGGCGTGGACGGCTATCAGGTTTCGATGATCATTTCTCCCGCGGACTGTACGGGATGTGGTTCCTGCGCCGCTGTCTGCCCCGGAAAAGGCGGGGAAAAGGCTCTTGTGATGTGCCCTGTCCGGGAACATGAGGAACGGCAGGAATATTTTGATTATGGAAAGTCTCTGCCGGAAAAAGAAGAACTGGTCAGAAAGTTTGGCATCGGTACGGTAAAAGGCAGCCAGTATAAAAAGCCTTATCTGGAATTTCACGGCGCCTGTGCGGGCTGTGGTGAGACAACGTATCCCCGCCTGGTGACACAGCTCTTTGGCGAGCGGATGTATATTGCCAATGCGACAGGCTGTTCCTCAATCTGGGGCAATTCCTTCCCGTCTACGCCTTACACAGTCAATGACAAAGGGGCGGGCCCGGCCTGGTCCAATTCCCTTTTCGAGGATGCGGCGGAGTTTGGGTATGGTATGCTGTTGGCGGAAGAGACAATCAGAGAACGTCTACGGGGCAAAATAGAGACTCTGCAGAAAGAGACGACGGAGAAAGAACTGCGGCAGGCATGCAAAGACTGGCTGGATACCTATCATGATTTTTATGCAAACGGCCCGGCTTCCGAAAGACTGGTGCAGGCACTTTCCGCAGGCACTGCGGACGGGGCGGCGGCGCTGCTTTCTGAGAGGAATTTCTTCTCCAAAAAGTCCAAATGGGTATTTGGCGGAGACGGCTGGGCTTATGACATCGGTTTCGGCGGACTGGATCATGTGCTGGCCAGCCGGAAAAATATCAATATCCTTGTGTTCGACACGGAAGTCTATTCCAATACCGGCGGACAGGCGTCCAAAGCCACCCCTCTTGGCGCCACGGCCCTCTTTGCCGCCGGCGGCAAACGGACACGGAAAAAAGATCTGGCCGGGATGATGATCAGCTATGGGTATGTCTATGTGGCGCAGATCGCCATGGGCGCCGACTATGCGCAGACCGTAAAGGCCATACAGGAGGCGGAGCGCTATGACGGTCCGTCGCTGATCATCGCCTACGCGCCCTGCATCAACCATGGAATCCGCGCGGGTATGGGCAGTTCGCAGCATGAAGAGGAAAAAGCGGTGAAATCCGGTTACTTTACCCTGTTCCGCTACAATCCCGCACTGCGCAGGGAAGGAAAAAATCCTTTTATCCTGGACAGCCCCGAGCCGGATCACTCCTATCGGGAATTTCTGCAGGGAGAAATACGCTACACCGCACTGGAAAAGACAAAGCCGGAAGTGGCGGATGAACTGTTTGGGGACGCAGAGAGACACGCAAAGAATCGTTACCGTTACTGGAAACAGGTGACAGAGATGTATGGGAAGCTCTGATCAGAAAAATCCTGCAAAAAGAATCCTGCCTGAAGCGGGATTCTTTTTGTCATGGCGGTTCGGGCGGGCGGCCCGGTACGCCATGATCCGGCAAATTCATGACAAAATCAGAAAAACAGTTTCCAATTTCTGATGAAAATGGTAATATGGTAGAGAAAAATAAGATCCAAGGGATTCCTTCAGGGAAGGGGAGTAAAAGATGGCACTGAATGATTATGCGGCGGCATTAAAGCAGGGAAGGAGACGGTATCAGACGGCTCTGACAAGAGGGCAGTACCCGTACCTGCCGGTGCTGGATGATATTTTATCTTATACGGAAGTGGTGCAGAGCGTCAGCCTGGGGCTGATGGACATTCCGCTTTCCAGGATTGTCGGCACGAAAACGGCAGGGAGGACCAATGCCTTTGCCGATAATTTTATGCCCCTGCTCTCGGAAAAATCAGAATTCGGAGCCAAGTGGGCCTCTCTGTATGACCATCAGGTGAGCGACGGCATCCGTGACCCGATTGTGGCATATGAATTTATGAATCGCTTTTATGTCCAGGAGGGAAACAAAAGAGTCAGTGTGATGAAGTATCTGGAGGCATACAGCATCGCCGGCACGGTGACCAGACTGATCCCCAGAAAGACGGAGGAAAAGGAGAACCGGCTCTACTACGAATTCCTGGATTTTTATCAGGTATCACAGATCTGTGAGATCTGGTTTACAAAAGAGGGCGGTTATAAAAAGCTGCTGAAGCTGATGGGGAAAAAGGCCGGTGAAGTGTGGGATGTGGAAGAGCAGCGGCTTTTGCGCAGCATTTACGGCAGGTTTTCAACCGCTTATAAGATGGCGCATGGCGAGAAGCTGGAGCTGAGCGTGGCCGATGCGTTTCTTGTCTATGTGGAAATCTATGGTTATGAGCGGATCCGGGAAGAGACGGAGCAGGAGATGTACCGGGCTCTGCAGAAGATATGGGAGGAGATCCGGCTGGCGGAGCAGGGAAGTCAGGTGGAGCTGGTACAGAATCCGGGGACGGAAAAGGCTTCGCTGCTGACACGGCTGATTCCGGCAGGAACACTGACGCCGGAGATGTTAAAGATTGCCTTTATCTATCCCAAGACGCCGGAAACTTCGGGCTGGACCTATGCTCACGAACTGGGCAGGCTGTATCTGGAACAGGCTTTTGAAGGCAGAGTAAAGACTTGTGTCTTTGACCGGGCGGGGACGGCCGGTGAGGTGGAAAATGCCATAGATCTGGCGGTTGCCGCAGGCTGTAACCTGATCTTTACCATTGCGGTACAGATGGCGGGGCCAAGCGTGCGCTGTGCGGTGCGGCATCCCAAAGTGCGTATTTTCAACTGTTCGCTGCGGATGCCCTATACATCCATCCATACTTATTATGCCCGCATGTATGAGTCCAAGTTTCTGATCGGCGCCATTGCGGCCGCCCTGTCGCGTTCTGAGCGTCTTGGATATGTGGCGGACTATCCCATTTACGGCGAGATGGCCAATATCAATGCCTTTGCCATAGGGGCCAGAATGGTGAATCCGTATGTGAAAGTTTGTCTGGAATGGGCCAAGAAAAGGGGGACGGGCGCCAGAGAGAGGCTCAATCAGGAGGGGCTGGTTTTTATCTCTGACAATGACATGATTACGCCCAGAAATGCGTCCCGGGAGTACGGACTGTACAGAAAGCGGGAGGACGGCAGCCTGGAAAATCTGGCCACGCCGATCTGGGACTGGGGAAAGTTTTATGAGCGCATTATCCGCAATCTCTGCAGCGGCAGCGGTGAGACGGATGCCCATAAGGGAAAGAAAGCCGTCAATTACTGGTGGGGGCTGTCAGCGGATGTGATTGATGTGATCTGTTCCAAGACGATGCCGTGGGAGACAAGGCGATTGATCGAATTTTTAAAACATTCCATCAAAAGCGGCAGCTTTCAGCCATTTGACGGGCTGATCCGCTCGCAGGACGGGACGGTCCGATGCGGGGAGGGAGAGAGTCTGGGGCCGGATGAGATTATTACCATGGACTGGCTGGTGGACAATGTGACAGGAAAGATTCCTGAATTTGAAGAACTGACGGAGGAAGCCCAGGCGCTTGTGTCGCTTCAGGGCATTAAAGCAGATGAGGGCAGCAGTGAGAAATAAGAAGGGACGCAGATCTGCGGGCAGAAGGCGCGCCGCCGCGGACAGAGGGGACGGCGGCGCGGGTGTGATGAATATTATGATTCTGACGGATCATGAATCGAAGCTGTTGTATGATTATTATGAGCCGGAACGGATGAAGGATATTGATCTGATTATTTCCTGCGGTGATCTGTCGCCGGAATATCTGACATTTTTTGCCACCCTCTGTCATGTGCCGGTGCTCTATGTCAGGGGAAATCATGACGGACGTTATGCGGAAAAGCCGCCGGAAGGTTGTATTTGTATTGAGGACGATATTTTTGTCTATGAAGGTGTGCGCATATTGGGGCTGGGCGGTTCCATGCAGTACATCCCCGGCGCCGGCAACCAGTATACGGAACGGCAGATGAGACAGCGGGTGCGCCGGATGGGCTTCAAACTCTGGCGGCATAAGGGCTTTGATATTCTGGTGGCTCATGCCCCCGCTTATCAGGTGAACGATCTGGAAGATCTGCCCCACCGGGGGTTTGCCGTCTTCCGCAGTCTGATGGAGAAGTACCGGCCGAAATTTTTTTTCCATGGCCATGTACATGCCAATTACAGCAGCAGCTTTAAACGAAAAGACAGATATGAGGATACGACGGTGATCAATGCCTATGATTTTTATGTGGTGGAGTATCCGCTTGATCCGGCTGTGAGATAGGACAATTCAATGATTAAGTAAGGAGTTTACTCGGTTCCATGAAAAAACTGAATACGTTAAAAGATAAAATTATTTTTTATGTGATGTCGGTGGCGATTCTGCTGGCGGTGCTGATTACTGTCAATATGTCTGCAGGCAGTATACTCTCCACCAATACGGTTCTTTTGGAGAATATGCAGATTACGGCGCGGATCGCCTCTCAGAGCATCAGCGCAAACCTTCATCTTCTGACGGAGAGGATGTATCATTTCTCCTCGGAAGATATTTTTGCGGATCCGGCAGTGGAGGATACGCGCAAGGAGGCACGGATGGAAGAGATCAGGCGGCAGATCGAGTTTGTATGGCTTGCGCTCTACGATACTTCCGGACAAAAGCTCTGCGGGGATGAGCTGGCGCCTGCGGATATCAGCGGCTGCGATTACTATTCCTCCCTGACTGTGACCGGTAATATCGTGATCGGTGAACCGTATGAGGACGAAGGCGTCATACAGCTGGCCGTGGCCGCGCCGATGAAAGACGCGGACGGGGTGAGCGGTTATCTGGTGGGCAGTTATAAATATGATCTGCTTAATGATGTGATGAGCCTGTTGATCCTGGGCAATACCGGAAGTGCATGTATTGTCAATGAAGACGGTCTGGTCATAGGGGATGTGAGAAAAGAGACTATTGCGGAAGGGAAAAATATTTATGAACTTTATCCCACTTCCAAAAACAGAGAAATATTTGACCGGGCGCTGGCCTGTCAGACCGGTTCGGCGCTGATGCGGATGAAAGGGGTAAAGCGGTATGTGGGCTATGCGCCGATACCGGGCACTAACTGGGCCCTGCTGATCCATGTGCCGCAGTGGGAGTATATGGGCACCATGTTTGTCTCCATCGGTCTCACCATTTTACTCAGCGTTGTGCTTTTGTGTGGTGCGGCGGCCTTTATTATCAGGCAGTCAAGGAAGATTTCAGAGCCTCTCTCAGCGGCTACGAGAAGGCTGCAGGCACTCTCGGAGGGAGATCTGACACAGGAAGTGGTGCGCTCTGACAGTAATGATGAAACAACGATCCTGACAGAAGGGCTGGCAAAGACGATCGCCAGTCTGAGCAGTTATATCAGAAGCATTTACACTTGCCTGGGCAGCCTGGCAAAGGGGGATTATACCCTGGAGATCCCGGATGAATTTCACGGCGACTTTTCTTCGATCCACGATGCTCTCTGTCATATCACGCAGGCACTGAACCGGACGATGCTGCGCATGCGGCAGTCTGCGGGAGAAGTCAATGAAAATTCCGGCGGGGTGTCGGACTGTGCAAGAAGGCTCAAGGAAGACTCGCGCAGGCAGACAGATCTGCTGGCCCGGCTGGAAGAGAGTATGGCGGGGATCGCCGGCGCCATCGAGAAAAACAGAGACAATGCGGCGCAGATGGAAGTATGCTGCGCAGATGCGGCGGAAAAGACTTCCCAGGGCGGCGATTATATGCGGCATATGCTGGATACCATGGAAGAGATACATAAGGCTGTGGAGGAGATTTCCAAGATCAGCCTGATGGTGGAGGACATTTCCGAACAGACCAATCTGCTGGCCCTCAATGCCTCTATCGAAGCGGCGCGGGCGGGAGAGGCAGGAAAGGGATTTGCGGTCGTGGCCGGTGAGATCGGTAAGCTGGCCGGACAGACTGCAGACGCACTGCGGCAGACGATGAGTATGACGGCCAATTCCATGGAAACGATCCGCCAGGGAAGAGAGACGGCGGATCAGACGGCGGAGGCTTTCCGGCAGATCCGTCAGGTAACGGAAGAATATCTTGCCATATCCGGCAGACTGAGCGGCACGGTGGAGGAACAGAGCGCGGCAGTGGACCAAATCAGGAGCCAGATGATTTCCCTGCAGGAGATTGCCGAGGGAAACAGGGAACTGGCACAGGAGACGGATAAGCGGGCGGCGGATTCCCTGGCACAGTCGGAAAGTCTGATGGAATATGTGGCAGAGGTGAAGATCAGGGAAACGGGCAACAGTGTACCTGGCTGCTCCGCAGATTTGAAAGGGACTGAGGAATGAAAAAGAGGATTTGTTTTTTGCTTGGTATGTTGATGCTTCTTCTGACCGGATGCGGCGCCGGGAGCGGGATGAAAGACGGTTTCTATACGGCCGAGATGGCAGAGTATTCCCACGGCTGGAAAGAATATCTCTGTATTCTGGTAAAGAATGATAAAATCGTATATGCGGAGTTCAACGCCAAAGATGCCAGCGGCTATATCAAGGCCTGGGACAATGCCTATATGGAAAATATGCTGGCAGGGGGAACGGGGACTTATCCCAATGAATATACGAGACAATATGTGGCACAGCTGATTGAAAGTCAGGACGCGGATGCTGTCGATGCGCTCAGCGGGGCGACAAGCTCCGGCAGCAATTTTGACAAGCTTTCCCATGCGGTGACAGAGCAGGCCAGAAAAGGGGATCCGTCCGTTGTGTCCGTGGAATGACAGCCGTACGTCTGACTGCAAAGGAGGAAGCCGGAAATGGCAGAAAAAAAAGGAATACTGACAGTGAGTTTCGGCACTACTTATGAGGAAGCCCGCAGGGAAGCCATTGATGCGCTGGAGAAAGAGCTGGCGCATTCCTTTCCTGCGTACGAACTGCGCCGCGCCTTTACGAGCAGCATCGTGAGAGGGAAGCTGGCCGGGCAGGGTATCCTGATCCCGGGGGTGACTGAGGCTCTGCAGGCATTTTGGAAAGAGGGATACAGCCATATATGGATCCAGCCCACGCATCTGATCCCGGGAGAAGAATATGACAGACTCCGGGCGGATGTGGATGTGTGGAGGGGGAAGTTTGAGTTTCTGAAAGTGGGAGAGCCGCTGCTTCTGACAGAACAGGACTATGACAGGGTTGTTGGTCTGATGAAGGAGCGCTTTGCTCCCGGCGAGGACGAAGCCTGCATCTTTATGGGACATGGCACCTATCATGAGGCCAACAGAGCCTATGAAAAGATAGAAAAGCGGCTGGAAAAAAAGCCGGGGCGGCGTATTTTTATGGCCACGGTGGAAGGCGTGCCGTCTCTGGAAGAGATTCTTGACGCTCTGGAAGGCGATCAGGGCATCAGGAAGATACGCCTGGTGCCGTTTATGCTTGTGGCCGGGGAACATGCCCTGCATGATATGGCAGGTGAGGATGCACAGAGCTGGAAGCGGATCTGTACGGCCAGAGGATATGAGACAACGTGTGTCCTGCACGGCATGGGAGCATATCCTGAGATTCGGCAGTTATATGTGAAAAAACTGAAAAAATGTCTGAGCGGCACCTTTTTCGGTATCAGTGTGGGCCCGGGGGCGGGCGGCAGTCTGACTCTGGATGCGGCGGACTGTATCCGGCGTTGTGATGTGCTGGCAGTGCCCAGGACAGGGGCGGATCATACGATCGCACTGTCTATTGTCCGCCGGGCAGAGACGCGGATCAGGGAGATGTTTCATGCTGCGGATTATCTGGGGATGGAAGAAAAGGAAATTCTCTATCTGGATTTTTTGATGACCAGAGAGGAGAAAAAACGCAGGGAAGTCTATCAGTCACTGGCAGAAAAGATCGCAGGGTATCTGGATGAGGGAAAAAATGTGGGCATGGCAGTGCTGGGAGATGTGAGTATCTATGCTACGGTATCCTATCTGGCAGCGCCGCTTACGGATGCGGGCTATGAGGTGAGACTGCTGCCCGGGGTCAGCAGCTTCTGTGCCTGTGCGGCAGCGCTTGGCAGAAGTCTCACCAGCATGTCAGGACCGCTGCATATCATACCTGCCGGATATGAGGGGACGGCAGAGAGCCTCAGGCTCCCCGGCAGCAAGGTGCTGATGAAAAGCGGCAGCCATCTGCCCCAGACGAAACGGCTGCTTCGGGAACTGGGCCTGTATGAGCGCTCGTCCATGGTCAAGGACTGCGGTATGGAGACGCAGGAGCTCTGCTGGGGGCTGGACGAAGATACCGAACGAAATTCTTACTTTACCACGATTCTGATACCGGAAGACGGGGAATGACTGTTATGTATGTAATCAGTATCAACTATAAAAAGGCGCCTCTGGAGATCAGAGAGCGGTTTGCCTTTCCCGTGGAAGCGCAGCACGCTTTTCTTAAGGAATGTCGGGAGCGCGGGGAACTGGCAGAGAGCGTCATTTTATCCACCTGTAATCGAATGGAACTGTATACACAGTTTGTGGAGGAAGAGACGAAAGGGGAAGACGGCGCGCGGGAAGCATATGCCGTGAGCCGGTGGGAGCGGATGGAAGAAGCGGTCTGCGCAGCCAGAGGCATTCCCATGGAACTTTGTCGGCGGTATGGAAGCTGCTACTATGGCGAGGGTGCGCTGCGGCATCTGCACCGGGTCGCCTGCGGCGTGGATTCCATGGTTATGGGTGAGGATGAAATACTCGGACAGGTGAAGGCGGCGTATTATCAGGCGATGGAAGCAGGCTGTACGGGATTCGCCCTGAATACGATTTTTAAAAGCGCCATTACCTGTGCCAAAAGGATCAAGACAGACACCAGCCTGTCCAAGACATCCGTGTCTCTTGCCACACTGGCGGCAGGGAGGATCATGGGCTTTCTCAAGGGGAGGGAAAAGCCACAGGTCATGATTATCGGTATTACCGGCGCCACGGGCGGGAGCGTGATGAAAAATATAAGAGGACATAAGGAGATTACGCTGATCGGCACAAGCAGACGTCATGGGGCGGACGGACAGGTCATCGGCATGGAAGGGGCAGTGATGATCCCCTATGAAGAGCGATATGCCTGGATGGGGCGCTGTGATGTGATTGTCAGCGCTACCGGCAGTCCGCATTATACGGTTTCCAGCCGTCAGTGGCGTCAGGCCAGAGAGCGGGCGCAGGAGGCGGGAGAGGCGCCGCCTCGTGTCCTGTTCCTGGATCTGTCCGTGCCGGCGGATATCGACAGGCAGGTGGCGGCATATGGAGAACTCTGTCAGATGGATTATTTCCGGGAGCTGGCCCGCAGCAACAATGAAAAAAAGCAGGAGGCCAAAAAGAGTGCGGAGCATATGATTGAGGAGTATCTTAACATACTGAAAAAAGAACTTTTCTTTCATGATATTTTACAGGAAATACCGGTGATGAAAAAGGCGGCCGCCTCTCTTACATTTGAACAGGTTCTGTACCGGGTAAGAGACCATGCGGATTATGAGGAAATGAAGGGCTTTTTCGGCGCTTTGCAAAAAGTCCTGAAAGAGGGATAAGAATGGCATATTTTCCCATGTTTGTTTCATTAGAAGGAAGGCCCTGTCTGATCGTGGGTGGCGGGCGGGTGGCCTTTCGCAAATGTGACGGCCTGCTGGCTTTTGGCGCTGATGTGACGATGGTGGCAATGTCGTTTGCCAGACCTGCAGGCAGCCGCAGCGCGGATCAGAAGCTGCACAGAATAAGGCGCGGTTTTCGGGAAGAAGACTTGCAGGCGCAGCCCTGGGCAGCCGTGGTTGCCGCTACGGATGACCGGCGTGTCAATAATGTGATTGCGGCTTACTGCAAAGAAGCCGGGATTCCGGTCAATGTTGCGGACTGCCGGGAAGAGTGCAGCTTTTTCTTCCCGGCCTGGTGCCTGGAGGGAGAAATCGCCGTAGGCGTGAGCACCTCCGGCAGCTCGCCCAGGCTGGCGTCGCAGCTTCGCAGGAAGCTGGAAGCCGTGCTGCCGCAGTGGATTGCCGGGATCGGAAAGGATGGGATAAGGCGTGAGTGAGGAGCGGACGGTTATGCGGATCGGTACAAGGAAAAGCCCTCTCGCGCTGGCACAGGCGGAGATGTTTCTGGAGGCATGCAGAGCCGTGGCCCCCGATATCCGGTATGAACTGACGCCGATGAGTACAATGGGCGATGTCATACTGGACAGGCCTCTCTATGAACTTGACGGCAAGGGGATGTTTATCTCGGTGTTTGAGAAGGCACTGATGGCCGGGGAGATAGATGTGGCGGTTCACAGCGGTAAGGATATGCCGGCCGAAATCCCCGGGGAGCTGACGGTAGGGGCCGTGCTGACAAGGGGCAGTCCGGGGGATGTGCTGGTGACATTGCGGGGAGGCGTGCCCGGAGAGCATGCCGTGATAGGGACCTCCAGTCTGCGGCGCGCGTGGCAGGTTCGTACTTATCTTGGGTATGAGACAAAACCTGTGCGGGGGAATGTCGGGACGAGACTGAAAAAACTGCAGGAGGGAGAGGTGGACGGGCTGATTCTGGCAGCTGCCGGGCTGGAGCGGCTTTCGGGGCTGTCTTTATCTTCTTATGAACTAACAGAGCTGAGTCTGGAGGAATTTCTGCCTGCGCCGACGCAGGGGATCATTGCCGCACAGTGCAGGAGAGACACGCCTTTTGGAGAACTTTTGGAAGCGGTCAGCGACCGGGAGACAATGGCCTGCTTCGCGGCGGAGCGGGCATATCTGCGGGCCGTGGGAGCGGACTGTCGTCAGCCCGTTGCCGCGTATTCCAGCTGCCGGGGAAATATCCTCCACATGACGGCGGCTTACTGGCGGGAAGGAAAGCCATGGTACACCCGTGTCAGCGGCGCCTCTACGGCAGATGACGGTGAACGGCTGGGAGAGGAACTGGCGGAAAGGATACTGACTTTGTGACGGCAGGTTATTGTACATGGACAGGGGTATGACAGAGGGAAACAGAAAGCATAATAAAAAAGAGAAAGCTAAGACGGCGGGGCATGTGTATCTGGTGGGCGCCGGGCCGGGGCGGCGGGATCTGATCACGGTTGCCGGCCTGCGGCTGCTGCGCCGCTGCGATACGGTTGTATATGACCGGCTGAGCGGGGAAGAATTGTTAGCAGAGGTAACAAAAGACTGTGAGCGGATCTATGTGGGCAAGCAGGCCGGAAGCCATGGCTGGAAGCAGGAGGAGATTAACCGGCTTTTGGTGGAGCGCGCACTTGCCGGACGGCAGGTGGTACGTCTGAAAGGCGGCGATCCTTTTGTGTTTGGACGTGGCGGAGAGGAAGCGGAGTGCCTGATGGCGGCACATATCCCCTTCAGTCTCGTGCCTGGCGTGAGCAGTGCCGTGGCGGTGCCGGAACTGGCAGGCATCCCGGTGACGCACCGGCAGATCAGTCGTTCTTTCCATGTCATCACCGGGCATACGGCGGACGGCGGGGAAAGAGAACAGGAAGAGAGTCTGCGCCGACAGATCGGGAATCTGAAAGAAGCGGAAGGGACGCTCGTATTTCTGATGGGACTTAACGCGCTGCCCATGATCTGCAGGCTGCTTGTAGAGTCGGGCAGGGCGCCTGATCTTCCGGCTGCGGTGATCGCAAACGGCAGCCGCTATGATGAGAGGATCATCCGGGGGACGCTGTCGGATATCGGGGAGAACGTCAGAAGGGCCCGGGTCGCATCGCCTGCCATGATTGTGTTCGGAGAGACGGCGGCGCTTTCTCTGCGCTGTGAGAGTCGCCTGCCCCTGGAAGGTGTCCGGGTGGGACTGGTGGGCACCAGGCATCTGACGGAGAAGTTTACCGGTCTGTTTGGAGAAGCCGGAGCGGAAACTCTCTGGGTACAGCCCATCATGACAGAGATGGAGGAAGAGGCCGTGAGCGGTTTGGAGTGGCCTGATGGTTTTACCTGGGCGGTCTTTACCAGTGCCAATGGTGCGGCGTATTTTTTCCGTCTGCTGACAGAGAGACATTGGGACGTGCGTCTGCTGGCGCATCTGCGGATTGCGGTGATCGGCAGCGGCACGGCAAAGGTATTTGAAGAGCGGGGGATTTATCCGGATCTGATACCGGAAGTTTTTACGGCACAGCATCTGGCGCAGGCGCTTTTGAGCCGCCTGCAGGCGGGGTGTGATAAGGTGCTGCTCTGGCAGGCTCGGGAGGGAAATCCGGTGCTGGAGGATAGGCTCTTGGAAGCGGGGATAGAAACCGTGCGGATCCATGCATACAGGACACTGGCCGGTGCCTGCTGTTCTTCCGGGCAGCTGCGGACACTGTCTTATCTTGTTTTTGCCAGTACCTCCGGAGTGACGGCATTTTGCAGGGAAAATCCTCATATTTTTGAGACAGAGGTATTACAGGGGGTAACGGTATGCGCGATTGGTGCTCTGACGGCCCGTGCACTTGCAGAGGCGGGATGTCAGGCGTGTTTGATCCCGCAGACGTTTACGGCCCGGGGACTGACAGAAGCGGTCATCAGGGACCGCCTGGGGCTGCGGGAGGGGCAGTCCCTGACGGGCCGGGGATTATCATACACAGAAAGGACGATGCGATATGAAGAGGATGAGAAGGCTGCGCAGCAGCGAAGCCATCAGGAGTCTGGTGCGGGAGACAAGACTTGACAAAAGGCAGCTTGTCTATCCGATCTTTGTGGCAGAAGGAGAGAATATCTGCAATCCGGTGGATTCCATGCCAGGGATCTGTCAGTACTCCATCGACAGGCTTTTTGAGGAATGCGAGAAAATAAAAGCGCGGGGCGTGCGCAATATCCTGCTTTTCGGAATCCCCGCCCACAAAGATGAGGTGGGGAGCCAGGCCTATGCCAGGGACGGCATTACCCAGCGGGCTGTCAGATATCTCAAGGAGGCGTATCCGGAACTGCTGATTATTGTGGATGTCTGTCTGTGTGAGTATACATCCCATGGGCATTGTGGTCTGGTTGAGGGCAGCCGCATCCTCAATGACGAAACACTGCCTCTGCTTGTGAAGATGTCCGTCAGCCTGGCACAGGCCGGGGCGGATGTCATCGCGCCCTCTGATATGATGGACGGCCGGGTGGCTGCCATCCGCCGGGGACTGGATGAAGCGGGATATGGAGATACGCCCATTATGTCGTACAGTGCCAAATATGCTTCCGGCTATTATTCTCCCTTTCGGGATGCGGCACACTCGGCGCCGGGCTTTGGGGACCGACGCAGCTATCAGATGGATCCGCCCAATGCCAGAGAGGCATTGCGGGAGATGGAAGCCGATATCGGGGAAGGCGCCGATATCCTGATGGTCAAACCGGGGCTTGCTTATCTGGATGTGCTGAAGGCAGCCGCGGAGCGGTTTGATTATCCCATGGCTGTCTATAATGTGAGCGGCGAATATTCCATGGTTAAGGCGGCAGCGGCCAGAGGATGGATAGATGAGAGGCGTATTGTCATGGAAAATCTGCTGGCGATGAAGCGCGCGGGGGCGGATATCATTATTACCTATCACGCGCTGGACGCTGCGGGGTGGCTGGAGGATGAATGACCCGTGCAAAAGGGGCCTTCTGTATCGTCTGCTGTCTGTGGCTGCCTGTGCCGTGTGGTTGCTTTGCCCTGTCGGGAAGGTTTGTGCGGCCGGGGAGCCGCTGGGGCCGTTGATCCAGACAACCACGCCGGAGGACGAATGGCTGGGGCTGGTCCATCTGGGACTGCTGGAGACGGCGGAAAATTATAATGGAGATACCTCCCAGTCCATCCGCAATGTCATGCCGGCGGTGGTGCAGATACGGACGGGGAATCTGCTGGGAAGCGGTATCATTCTGGAAATCAGGGAAGACTCCCTGCTGATCGCCTCCAACAGGCATCAGCTTGCCGGGCAGGAATTTTCCCTGGTCAGACTCTATAACGGGGCGGAAGTCTCTGCCCGAAGGCTCTACCTGTCTGATTCCGTGGATGTGGGCTTTATTCTGGCCGATATCAGTCAGCTTTCCTATGAAAGACGTGCCAGGCTGCGCAGTGTCAGTGTCAAAAGCGGCTGTAATACACAGCTTGGCAGAGGAAGCGAGATCTTTATGGTTGGTTCTACGGATGGTGTGGCCAGCAATATTTCCGAAGGCGTGGTGGCCGATCCGTGGTATTACTTTGACGAATTCGGGTCGCATATGATATATAATTACTGTAAGGCCAAACCGGGTATGTCCGGCGGAGGCACCTTTGACGTCCATGGACACTGTGTGGGCATGATTACAGGGGGCCATGACGATGAGACGGCCAGCCTGCCGATGGAGAGTATTCTGGCGGAATGGAACAGGATACCTTAATGTTTTGTTGGAAGAAGGGATGTTTTATGACGAAGATTGATATTGTGTCCGGCTTTCTGGGAGCCGGCAAGACGACACTGATCAGAAAGCTGCTGGAGGAGGCATTGCAGGATACGAAGGTGGTACTGATCGAAAATGAGTTTGGGGAGATCGGCATTGACGGCGGATTTCTGAAAGAATCCGGCGTGGAGATGAAAGAGATGAATTCCGGCTGTATCTGCTGTTCGCTGGTGGGAGATTTTGGCGCTTCTCTGCAGGAAGTGCTGGAGACTTATAGCCCGGAGCGGATTCTGATCGAGCCTTCCGGCGTGGGGAAGCTGTCTGATGTGATCAGGGCAGTGCAGAACGTAAAGACAGAGGCTGAAGTATCTCTGAGCAGTGCCGTCGCGGTGGTGGACGCCTCCAAATGCAAAATGTATGCCAGAAATTTCGGCGAATTTTTCCTCAACCAGATTGCACATGCCGGATTGATCATTCTCAGCCGCACGGGAAGCGTGAGTCAGGAAAAGACGGCCCGGGCCCTGGAGATCATCCGCGAGCATAATCAGATGGCAACGGTGATTACGACACCCTGGGAAGAGCTGGACGGGCGGCAGATTCTTGCGGCCATGGAAGAGAAAAACGACTGGACGCAGGAGCTGCTGGAGGAGACACAAAGCCGGCACGGGCACCATCACGAGGAAGAACATGGGGAGCATGAACACCATCATCATGGGGGAGAGCATGGGGGACATGAACACCATCATCATGAGGAAGCACATGAGGCACATGCGCACTGCCATCACCATGAAAAGGAGCATGGCCCGGACTGCACATGCGGCTGTCATGACCATGATCACGGCCATCATCATGCGGACGAAATTTTTACAAGCTGGGGCAGGGAAACTTCCGCCTGCTATACAAGGGAGGAGATCGAGAGCTGTCTGACGGCGCTGGAAGAGGAAGCTACGTATGGACTTATCCTGCGCGCCAAAGGCATGTTGCCGGATGGCCGGGGAAACTGGACTTACTTTGATTATGTGCCGGGTGAGACGGATATCCGCAGCGGCGGCGCGGATCTGACCGGCAGGATCTGTGTGATCGGTTCCAAGATGAACGAAGCGGCGCTTGACAAACTGTTTGCAAAGTAACGGATGGATGGCCGGAGGGAATCGCAATGAAAACTGTTTTTATGATAAATGGCTTTCTGGAAAGCGGGAAGTCAGAGTTTATCCGTTATACACTGGAGCAGCCTTATTTTCAGATACGGGGAAAGACCCTGCTCATCCTGTGTGAAGAGGGGGAAGTGGAATTTGAGGAAGCGCTGCTTAGGAGCAGCCGCACCGTACTGGAACTGATCGAAGAGGAAGAGGATTTTACACCGGAGAGGCTGAGTGCCCTGGAAAAAAAATACCGGCCGGAGCGGATCGTAATCGAATATAACGGCATGTGGAATTTCAAAGAGATGAAGCTGCCCCGCAACTGGAGAATTGAGCAGCAGATTACGACCATAGATGCCTCCACCTTTCCCGTGTATTATACCAATATGCGGTCACTGCTGGCGGAGATGCTGCGGGGATCTGATATGATTATCTTTAACCGCTGTGATGGAATCCAGGATCTGAGCAATTACAAACGCAATGTGAAAGCCATCAATCAGAAGGCGGAGATTATTTTTGAGGATGCGGACGGCGAGGTCAATGCCATCATGGAGGATGAGCTGCCCTATGATTTGCAACAGGATACGCTTGTACTGGATGAGAGGGGATATGGCATTTTTTATCTGGACGCACTCGACCATGCCAAGCGTTATCTGGGAAAGAAGATGATTTTTACAGCCATGGTTTTAAAGCCCCGGGGATTCCCGGCGGATTATTTCGTGCCGGGCAGAATGGCCATGACCTGCTGCGCGGATGATATGGCATTTCTCGGCTTTGCCTGTGAATATGAGGGTGCGGACAGGCTGCATGAGCGGGACTGGGTTTTGGTGGAAGCTACCATGACCTTTGAATACTGGGCGGATTATGAAGGAGAGGGCCCCGTACTTCACGCCGTTTCCGTAAAGCCCTGTAAGAAACCGGAGAAGGAGATTATTGACTTTTCATAGAATAGATATCATCACAGAAAGATGGTGGGACTATGACAGCACAGACAGAAAAAGAGAGGCAGCAGTTACAGCGGCGGTTTGCGGAACTGGCAGAAAAAAGTTACAGGCAGAATCTCTATTGTTTTACCGGGTTTCTGGATATGGCACAGCAGGACGTGCTATATGGTATGCGGCGGGAGATCTCTTATGTACCCTGCCTGCTTTATGGCGGAAATGAAGGATGCGAGCGGCAGATGGCAAGGTTTGGCAGTGAGGAGATGATGGGTTATGAGGAGCCCTTTCCCATTGTCTGCCTGGAAATTCGGCCGCTTTTGGAGAAATTTGCGGAGGATCTGACCCATCGGGATTTTCTTGGTGCCTGTATGAATCTGGGATTTGACAGGAGTATGCTGGGAGATATTCTGATCCGCGGCCACACCGCATATCTGTACTGTACAGAAAGGATTGCCGGTTATGTGGAAGAGCATCTGACAAAGGTACGGCATACCAGCGTTGCCTGCCGCAGGTATACCGGCGGTATGGAGAATCTGAAGCCCGCCCGTGAGAGGCGGGAATATCCTGTGGCATCGGAGCGGCTGGACGGTGTGACGGCACGGGTTTTTGGCCTGTCGCGGGAGGCGGGAGGCCGGTTGTTTTCGGAGCGCAGGGTATTTGTCAACGGGAGGATACAGGAAAACGGCAGCAGGACGCCGAAAGAGGGGGATATCATATCTGTGAGAGGCTATGGAAAATTTTTGTATCATGGCATGACTCACAGGACGAGAAAGGGAAAATGCAAGATTGCGGTAGACGTTTATGTATGAGTTTCTTTTTTTCTTTTATCTGTATTCTTTTCTGGGATGGTGTTTTGAATCTGCCTATGTGTCCCTTCGTACCCGTCAGGCAGTGAACCGGGGGTTTATGCGGGGGCCTTTTCTGCCTATCTACGGCGGCGGGGCCATGATGATGCTTGTGGTATCCGCACCGTTTCAGGATCATATCCTGCTGACCTATGTGGCGGGCTGTGTGGGGGCCACACTACTGGAATATGTGACAGGGACGGTGACGGAAGCGCTTTTTCGTGTGCGGTACTGGGATTATTCGGGAAAATTCATGAATTTCCAGGGACAGATCTGCCTCAGCTCCACGATCGCCTGGGGATTTCTGACCATCCTGATGACCGAAGTGATCCACAGGCCCGTGCAGCGGTTTACGGAAATGCTGCCGGCAGGTGTCCTGCAGGGGATGACCCTTTTGCTGACCATGTATGTTTCGGCAGATTTTGCGCTTTCCTTCAAGGCGGCGCTGGATATGAGAGAGGCTCTTTCCGGGCTGCAGGCAATCAAGAAGGAGATGGAGCGGATGCAGAAACGTCTGGATGTGCTGATTGCAGTTGCCGATCAGGCGCTGGCGCAGGAGCGGGAAGAGCTGCATGGAAAATTCCGGGCACTGCATGAGCGGCACCGTCAGCTTCGCAGCCTGAATTTTTATAAGAGACGCCTCCTTTTGGACAACCCCGGGATGATCTCAGCCAGATTCAGAGAGTCCATGGAAGAACTGAAGGAAGCGGCCAGAGACCATATGCGGGGGCACGGCAGAGAGCATTGAGGCGGCAATCTCATCCTCCGTTGCGGCTTTCTTCATACTGCCGGAGGGTTGTCTCATCGTCGGCCCGCAGGGCGGCAGTCCGTTTATGACTGCGCAGGAGTCCGGATCCTTTGTTGTAAAACCAGAAGGAAAAGACAAGAAGCTGATTCATCCTGCCGATTTTTTCACGGGTGGTGCCATGGTAGTAGCAGCCTCCGGTGGATGTCTCATTGCCGGCAAGGATATAATTGATCAGGTCTGTTTCCGAGCGGATCTCTTGTGAAAAACAGGTGTAGGCTGTCCCCACGCAGTCAGGGCGGTGGGAATCACTGCCGCCGAAACCGGGTTTTCTGTAAGCTTCGGCCAGCTGCCGGGCGCCTTCGTTGCTGATCGCGGGTTCGCAGGAGTTGAAAGTCTCCACGAAATCAAAACGTTCGAGGACGGATTTCTGTTTGCGGAAGCGGCGGTTGTTGGTCAGGCTCAGGAAACGTTCCCCGCAGGGATGAGCCGGCCCCAGGATGCCGCCGTGCCGGTGGACGATATCAATCAGTACATTGACCGGCATACCCCGCAGCTCAATCAGTGGTACTTTGACACCGGTGGGAAGGATGACAAGAATATGGCCTGCGTCGATGGTATCGTATTCAATTCCTTTGAGCACGACAAAATCAGAGGGCATTTCGTCCCGGTGGTTTTTCCAGTAGCGGTATCCGTTGTAGGAATTGTGGTCGGATACGAGCATGCCCTGGATCCCGTTTTCCTGCAGCATGGCAATATAACGGGCTATGGGTATTTTTCCGTCCAGAGAGCCCTCTTTGGTGTGACAGTGCATATCCATTTTCATAATATCAGTATCGGTTGTTCCCTTTCCCTGTTTGTAACAGTCTTATATACACCCCTATTATAAAGTATCCGGGACAAGATTACAATGCATGTCACGGATAAATTTTTGTAAGATATCCCCATGAAATCTATTGAATTCGTGTATTTACAGGAATATAATGGTAAATAAGGCCGGGGATTTTCCCGTGTCTGATCCGGTGGTGGCGGAAATGGAAGACGCAGCGGTAGCCAAATGTTTCATGTTCGTGGAACTGACAGCAGACAACGCAAGAAGGACCGCCATGTTTGCAGGTTCGAATCCTGCCTGCCGGATGAGTGAGGTAGCTCAGGGGCAGAGCACGAAAAAAATGAATCATGTCCGTGATTCATACAGCAACCATCCAACCACTTAAATGGCGTTGTCGGCGGTTCGATTCCGTCCCTCACTCATATGGCGATGTAGTGTAAAGGAAACATGGTACCTGCCATTTGTCGTATCATGCCGGTGGTACGGACAGCAGAGCTGGAGCCCGGGTACAGATCGGGGGTTCGAGTCCTTCGCATCGTCAGGGCCGGAGACTGCAGGAGGGGCCTGCAGATAAAAAAGTCCGTGCCGGGGGTAACAAAGAGAGCGCACGCCGGGTGCGCAGTGTGGCCGGTCAGGAACCGGTCACAAAGAAAAAGAGAAAACAGGTGGCCCATGCGGTATCGGGTGATCCTGCAGGGGACGGGAGGATGCGGCAGAGGTCATGAGAAGGGGAGGGGAGTATGAGTTTTGCAGATGCAATGAGAAACACGGGCAGATTTGTCCGTACTGAAAACGGGGCTGTGGCCCTGCGCACGACCAGAGATGCACGGCTGGATTTTTTCAGTACGATTGGCTCTCTGCGGGAAGCGGATGATGATCGGATCCATACATTATTTGCCGAGGCATACGGTCAGGACCCGCTCTTCGCCGTAAAAATTCTGTTTTATGCCAGGGATATCAGGGGCGGGCTGGGAGAACGGAAGACGTTTCGCACGCTGCTGCGGTATGCCGCGGATCATCATCCCGAAGCGATCAGGCCGAATCTGGATCTGGTCGGTGTTTTCGGGCGGTATGACGACTTGTATACGCTGATCGGAACCCGGCTGGAAGACGAGATGTGGGCGGCTATGAAAAACCAGTTTGAAGAGGATCAGGAGA
This sequence comes from uncultured Lachnospiraceae bacterium, assembly GCA_910587155.1. GTDB lineage: Bacteria > Bacillota > Clostridia > Lachnospirales > Lachnospiraceae > VSOB01. Next base: position 51,148 of record CAJULA010000002.1, on the reverse strand, counting down.
ACCTGAATCAGGGCAATGCCATTTCTCTGCTGGCGAAATGGATCAAGACCGCGGATGCCAGTTCCAAAGAGACACGCAGGCTGGGAATCCTGACGGCACAGAAGCTGGGATATACTGTCTATGATTTCAAGCGGATCATCCGCCGTATGCGCAGGCAGATCGGCATTGTGGAAGCGCTGATGTCGGCAAACAGATGGGATGAGATATCCTATGGCGCAGTTCCCAGCAGAGCCATGAAGGTTTACCGCAATGCCTTCAGGAAGCATGATGAAAACGGATTCGCGCGCTATCTGAGCAGTGTGGAAAAAGGAGAGGCAAAAATCCATGCCGATACTCTTTATCCCTATGATATTGTGGGTGCTTATCTGAGATGCGGGGATGAGGACCGCACGCTGGAGGCGCAGTGGAAGGCGCTGCCCGACTATGTGAAAGAAAATACCAATGTGCTGGTCATGGCGGATACGTCAGGTTCCATGGCCTGTTCGGGCGGCAGGCCGCTTGCCACTTCCGTGGGGCTGGCCGTATATTTCGCCGAGAGAAATACCGGGATGTATCATAATCTGTTCCTGACATTCAGCGCCGCGCCTTCCATCGTGGAGCTGCGGGGTGAGACGCTTTTCCAGAAGGTACGCAATACCATGAGTGCGCCCTGGGGCATGAACACGAATCTGGAAGCAGCGTTTGAACTGGTGCTTGAGATTGCCCAGAAGGCCCATATTCCGCGGGAGGATATGCCGCGGGCCATCGTAATTATTTCCGACATGGAGATTGACTACTGCGGCAGCCGGGAATGGAGCTTTTATGATAAGATGACGGACCGCTTTGCCCGGGCCGGTTATCAGATCCCCAATGTTATCTTCTGGAATGTAAACAGTCTGCATGATACGTTCCACGCGGACAAAAACCGCAGAGGCGTACAGCTTGCCAGCGGACAGTCGGTGACCGTGTTTAAACAGATACTGGAGTCGCTGGACTGCACACCGGTGGAAGCCATGGAGAAAGTGATCGGCAGTGAACGGTATGACTGCATCACAATCGGCGAGTGAGTTTAAAGCAGTGCAGACGGGCAAAACTGCCGCGGTCTGTTACAAAATTTTGGTAAAGTATCTTGAAAATATGCCGATATATAGTATATAATAGACAGAGAGTTATCAGGAAACCCCAGGCATGGATGCCGCCAGGATCAAAGGAGTGAGGGTATGAATTCATTTTTATTTAACAACAACGGTTCTTCGTCAGGCAATGGCATTTACTCATTGCTGTCGGAATACAAGAATATCAAGAACGGGACCTATTACAAAGTTGTAAAGGCGTACTACGCAAAGCAGACCGCAGGTACGAAAGGGACAAAGAATACGTCCGGCACGAAGAAAAACACGGAAACCCAGAGTGAGACGGCAAAGGCAATGAATAAGACGCAGAAGGATGCAAAAGCGCTGACGGAATCTGCGGAAGCACTGATCAATAAGGGGACGAATTCCGTATTTGCAGAGAAGGATATCACGACCAAGGGAGAGGACGGCAAGGAAACCACGACCAGGGGTTATGATACCGAAGCGATCTACAATGCGGTGAAGAAGTTCGCGGACAATTATAATAACCTTGTTGAGTCCGGTTCCAAATCCGTATCCAATAAAGTGCGTAACCAGGTGGACAACATGGTGAGCGGCACCAAAGCCTATGAGAAGCTTCTTGGTAATGTGGGAATTACGATCGGTTCTGACAATAAGCTGACCATTGACAAGGAGGCATTCAAAAAAGCGGATATGACAACTGCCAAGACACTGTTCAACGGCAATTCTTCTTTCGCCTACAGTGTATCTTCCAGAGCCTCCATGATTAACTTTGCGGCGCAGTCGGAAGCAAACAGGAGTTCCCTCTATAATAACAACGGCAATTACAACAACTCCTATTCGGCGGGAAGCCTGTTGAACAGCTTTTTCTAAACGCCCGTATAGTCGATTTTCACTGTCATAAGTATAAAGAGGGCGTTTAGAAACCTTATGCACACATGCAGCAAGCTGCATGGCGCGTGTACGGACAGCGCAGCGAGTGCGCGGTCCTGAGTGAGGGTTGAGACTTTTTTAGTAGAACAGGCAGGAGAGAAATGACAGGAACCGTGTACCTTTGGTACACGGTTTTTTATGTACACGGGTGCCCAGAGGAGAATGTCAGCATGCACTGACGGGCGCCCGGCGTGCGAGCAGGGGAAGATGTTTCTTCCCTGCTCGATTGCGCAGGCCCGCATAAGGAAATTTTTAATTAAAATTTTTTTGAAATAAAAAAAGGAAATCTCTTTGCCAGTATCGAATAATAAAACGAAGGGGGAAGCGGTATGACCATTCGCGAGAAGCTGGAACTTCGGGAGAAGGAGTATTTAAGCCCCCATGCCACATTCAGCATGGATTCCCGGGGACGGCAGAGGCCGGAGGAACCATGCGATATCCGCCCCGTATTCCAGCGGGACCGGGATCGGATTTTACATAGCAAATCTTTCCGCCGGCTGAAAGACAAAACACAGGTATTTCTGACACCAAAGGGCGACCATTACCGGACGAGAATGACCCATACGCTGGAAGTGTCCCAGAACGCGCGGACCATAGCCAAGGCGCTGCGGCTCAATGAGGATCTGGTGGAGGCCATTGCGCTGGGCCATGATCTGGGCCATACGCCGTTTGGACATGCGGGAGAGCGTGCGCTGAATAAAATGTGTTCCAGAGGTTTCTGTCACAGCGAACAGAGTGTGCGTATTGTGAAACTGCTGGAAAAAGAAGGACAGGGCCTGAATCTGACGTTTGAGGTGTGTGACGGCATCCGTAATCATCAGACAAAAGGCAGCCCCTGCACCCTGGAAGGGAAGATTGTCCGTATCTCAGATAAGATTGCCTATATTCATCACGATATGGATGATGCCATGCGGGCAGGTATCCTGCGGGAAGCCGATATTCCTCGGGAGATCACGGACGTGATCGGAGATACCGCCGGCAGACGCCTGGACAGCTTTATTCATGACCTGATAATGACAAGCACGGATGCGGGAGACATCCGTATGTCTCCACCCGTGGGAGAGGCCATGCAAAAGCTGCGCCAGTTTTTATTCGAACATCTGTATACCAACCCTTCCGCCAAAGGCGATGAGAAAAAGGCGGAAGTTCTGATAGAGACATTGTATGAATACTATGGAAAACATATGGAATTGCTCCCGGACGATTATCATATGCTGATGGACCGGGGAGAGCCTAAGGAAGTGGTGCTCTGCGATTACATCGGTGCGATGACAGACCGCTTTGCCATTGCCAGATATGAGGAGATCTACATCCCCAGATGCTGGCGTGCGGACTGACTGATCGCCGGGAGGGAATTTGCGGAACACAAACAGCAAATTCAGGACAGTGCACCAGATCAGAAACAGACGCCGCAGGAGGCTGGTAATGATCTGCCGGAGCGTGTACTGGAGGGAATTTGCGGAACTAAACAGCAAATTCAGGACAGTGCACCAGATCAGAAACAGACGCCGCAGGAGGCTGGTAATGATCTGCCGGAGCGTGTACTGGAGGGAATTTGCGGAACTAAACATAAGAAAGGAAAAAAATGTACTATCCGGAGGAACTTGTAGAAGAGATCCGCATGAAAAATGATATTGTGGATGTGATTTCAGGTTATGTCCGACTGCAGAGAAAAGGAAGCAGCCATTTTGGCTTATGTCCGTTCCATAATGAGAAATCGCCCTCTTTTTCCGTTTCCCGATCGAAACAGATGTATTACTGTTTCGGATGTGGGGCCGGAGGCAATGTGTTTACATTTCTGATGGAATATGAGCATGATACCTTTCAGGAAGCCGTACGTGCACTGGCAGAGCGGGCTGGTGTGAAGCTGCCGGAAGCCGACGATTCCCCGGAGGCAAGGAAGAAAGAGAGCCGCAGAGCCACTCTTTTGTCTGCCAATAAGGAGGCGGCAAAATATTATTATTATCTGCTCCGCGGGCAGGAAGGGGAGCAGGGGATGCGCTATCTGACGGGGCGCATGCTCAGCAGGGAAACAATACATAAATTCGGGCTTGGTTTTGCCAGCAAGTACAGCAATGACCTGACCAGATATTTAAAACAGAAAGGGTTTCAGGACGAGCTGCTGCAGGAAGCCGGCCTTTGTACGATAGATGAAAAGCATGGGACGCATGATAAGTTCTGGAACCGGGTCATGTTTCCCATACAGGATGCCAGTCACCGGGTTATCGGGTTTGGCGGCCGGGTTATGGGGGAAGGGATGCCCAAATATCTGAATTCACCCGAGACGCCGGTTTTTGACAAGAGCAGGAATCTGTATGGGTTGAATTTTGCCCGCAGCGCCAGAGACGACAATATGATACTCTGTGAGGGCTACATGGATGTGATCGCTATGCACCAGGCCGGTTTCGGCCAGGCAGTGGCTTCGCTTGGCACCGCGTTTACCCAGGGCCAGGCAGGGCTGATTCGCCGGTATACAAAAAATGTATACCTCTCTTATGACAGCGACGGGGCGGGCGTCAAAGCGGCGCTGCGTGCCATTAACATACTCAGGGAGTCAGGAATGTCAGGCCGGATCATTCATCTGGAACCCTATAAAGACCCGGATGAATTTATCAAAAATCTGGGTGCGGAACAATTTCGCAAACGGATGGAGCAGGCGGAGAACAGCTTTCTTTTTGAACTGCGGATATTAGAACGGGATTTTGATCTGTCGGATCCGGATGGCAAGACAAAATTTCAGCAGGAGATTGCCAGAAAGCTGTGTGGATTTTCGGAAGCGGCGGAACGGGAGAATTATATTGAAGCCGTGGCGGAAAAATATCATATGAGTTTTGAGAGCCTGCGTTCTTTAGTGGGGGGCTATGCGGCAAAGGAAGGGTTTGCGGGCGGCATGAGCATGAACCGTCCGATGAAGGCGGCTGCCAGAAAAAGCGCCCCCAGAGACGGTGCCAGATGGGCCCAGCGTTTGCTGATTACCTGGCTCAGCGAGGAACCGGGTCTGTATGATAAGATAAAGAAATATATTTCCCCCCGGGATTTTACCATAGACCTGTACAGAGAGGTGGCGAAACGCCTTTTTGAGACGTTGGAACAGGGCAGTCTGCAGCCGGCTTCCATAATCAGTCAGTTTGAGGATGAGGAGCAGCAGCGGGAGGCGGCGGCACTGTTCCATTCCAAGCTGCCGCAGATGGCGCTGGATAAAAAAGAACGGGAAAAGGCATTTCATGATATCCTGGTACGCGTCAAAACATACAGTTATGAATATGACAGTGCCCATATGGGGAGTGATATTGATGCGCTCAGTCGGGCCGTTTCGGGGAAAAAGGACCTGGAAGAACTGAAAAAAACGCATATTTCCCTGGATTAAGGTAAAAATAAATAACAAGTTATGGAAGGATGGACCACTGAATGGACGAAAACACAAGGGCAAAGTTTGACGAGAAGATGAAAGAGCTCTTGAACATTGCCAAAAAGAAGAAGAATGTTCTGGAATATCATGAGATCAGTGAATACTTTGCGGACATGCCTCTGGAAGAGGAGCAGTTTGACCAGATCATAGAGATGTTGGAACAGAACCATGTGGATGTACTGCGCATTACCGATGACGATGATGTGGATGAAGAGGAGATCATACTGACGGAAGAGGATGAGGTCAATGTGGAGAATATCGACCTGACCGTGCCGGACGGTGTGAGTATTGAAGACCCTGTCAGGATGTATCTGAAAGAGATCGGTAAAGTGCCGCTGCTCAATGCGGAAGAAGAGATTGATCTGGCCAAGCGTATGGAGCTGGGAGACGCGGAAGCCAAGAAGCGTCTGGCGGAAGCCAATCTGCGCCTTGTGGTCAGCATTGCCAAGCGGTATGTGGGCCGGGGAATGCTGTTTCTGGATCTGATTCAGGAAGGGAATATGGGGCTGATCAAGGCGGTGGACAAGTTTGATTACCGCAAGGGCTATAAATTTTCCACGTATGCGACCTGGTGGATCCGCCAGGCCATCACGAGGGCTATTGCCGATCAGGCGAGAACCATCCGGATACCCGTGCATATGGTGGAGACAATCAACAAGTTAATCCGGGTGAGCAGACAACTGCTGCAGGAACTCGGACGCGAACCTACACCGGAAGAGATTGCGGAAGAGATGAATATGCCGGAGGACCGGGTGAGGGAAATTCTCAAAATATCACAGGAGCCTGTATCTTTGGAGACCCCGATCGGCGAGGAAGAGGACAGCCATCTGGGAGATTTTATCCAGGATGACAATGTGCCGGTACCCTCGGACGCGGCGGCTTTTACTCTTTTAAAAGAACAGCTTGTGGAGGTGCTGGGGACACTGACAGAACGGGAACAGAAGGTGCTGCGTCTGCGGTTCGGTCTGGACGACGGGCGTGCCCGAACCCTGGAGGAAGTGGGCAAGGAATTTAATGTCACCCGTGAGAGGATTCGTCAGATCGAGGCGAAAGCGCTGAGGAAGCTGCGTCATCCGAGCAGAAGCCGGAAGCTGAAAGACTATCTGGATTAGGAGGGCGCCCGGATGCGCATTCGGTCCGGGGTAGAGAAAACGTGGAATTAACGGACAGATTACAGGCAGTGGCAGATATGGTTCCTCACGGGTGCATCGTTTGTGATGTGGGATGTGACCACGGGTATGTGCCGATCTATCTGGCAGAACATAAGATTTGCCCGAAAATTATCGCCATGGATGTCAACGAAGGTCCTCTGATGCAGGCAAAGGAGCATATCCGTGCTTTTGCATTGGAAGAATACATAGAGACAAGGCGCTCGGACGGTGTGGGGGCGCTGGGATACGAAGAAGCGGACTGCCTGATACTGGCAGGTATGGGCGGCAGGCTGACAGTGCGGATATTGACAGAAGGCAAAGAGAAAATCGCGGCGATAAAGGTGCTGGTTCTGCAGCCCCAGTCAGAGATCACCCTTGTCAGAGCCTTTCTGCGTGAACGGGGCTACAGGATCATACACGAAAATATGGTGTATGAGGACGGTAAATTTTATCCGATGATGAAAGCCGTTTTATGTCCCGCAGATCAGGACTGTGAGAAGGAGCAGGGACATCGCAGTATGCCGGACAGGGTGTCTGCGCATCTGTCAGAAGAACGGACGAAAGATATGGAGAAGTCTGCTCTGCTGCAGCAGGCATATGACAGATATGGGCCATGTCTTTTACAAAGCCGGCATCCGGTGCTGTATCAGTTTATCAGATGGGAGCAGGAGCGGGAGGCGGCGATCAGCCGCAGGATAGAATCCGGAGCAGGAAGAGATGACGGAGCCCGCCGGAGGCGTCTGGAAGAACTGGCACTGTCAGCGCGTATCAGAGACGTGGCCCTGTCATTTTATGCACACGGGCAGACGTAGGACGCGTCGTTTCTTTGCCGGAAAGCCATGCGGTATGACAAAGAAAAGGAGTGCAGTGATGCGATGCAGAGAATTCACGGAAAAACTGGAAGAAGTATGGCCCCTGTCCTTTGCGGAAAGCTGGGATAATCCCGGTCTTCTGACAGGCAGGGCGGATAAGGAGATAAAGACGGTGATGCTTGCCCTCGATGCCACGGATGAAGTGGTAGAGGAAGCGGTGGCAAAAGGCGCTGACCTGTTGCTCACACACCATCCGCTCATTTTTTCTGCCAGGAAGCAGATCAATGACAGCGATTTTATCGGCCGGCGTCTGGTCAGACTGCTGGGAAACGATATTTGCTGTTATGCCATGCATACCAATTTTGATGTATTGACCATGGCTGATGTGGCGGCAGAGAAAATTGGTCTTTCCGGGTGCCGGGTGTTGGACGTGACATGGCAGGAAGGAGAACGGGAGGCCGGTATCGGCAGAGTGGGGAAACTGCCGGAGCCGGCAGGGCTTGATGAACTTGGAGTCCGGCTGAAGGAACTGTTTGGACTGGAACAGGTTGCGATATTCGGAGAGCAGGGCAGAGAAATATCGCTTGTAGCCGTATGCCCCGGTTCCGGCAAAAGCGTGATGGAAAAGGCGGCGCAGGCCGGCGCCGATGTGCTGATTACGGGTGACATCGGTCATCACGAAGGACTGGATGCCATGGCCATGGGGATAGGTGTTATTGATGCAGGACACTTCGGGCTGGAACAGATTTTTCTGCCGTATATGGAAGAATATCTGCGGGGCAGGTGGGACGGGCTGACCATTTTGCGGGCGCAGGAGAAAAATCCGTTTCATATAGTATAGTGTGTGGATAAATCTGGGAGGTTTGGTATGATTACGGTTACAATCAACGGAGAAAAACGGCAGTATGAGCCGGGCACTACGTATGAAAAGATTGCAGACGAATATCAGGAAGCATATGACGGTCTGATCGGCCTTGTCATTGTAGACGGAAAGATTACGGAATTGATGAAAGAAGCCGTAAAAGACTGCGAAGTGCAGTTTATTACACTGAAAAATTCCGCAGGGCACAAGGCATATGTGAGGACGGCGATCATGCTTCTGATCAAAGCGCTGTATGATGTGGAAGAGAGGGAGAACATCGAACGGATCAAAGTGGAGTTTGCCATCGGGCAGGGATATTATTGCAGCCTGCGGGGGCAGATCAAAGTGGATGAAACACTGATCGAGCGTCTGAATGTGCGGATGCAGCAGCTTGTTATGGCCGATCTGCCTATTGAGAAAAAGACATATCCTATGGAAGAAGCCCTGGCGCTGTTTGACCGGTACGGCATGAAGGATAAAAGAAAGCTTTTCCGCTACAGAAGGAGTTCTACAGTCAATGTGTACCGGATGGGCGATTATTATGACTATTATTATGGATATATGCTGCCGTCAGCCGGTTATGTAAAATATTTCAAGGTGATTTCTTATGAAGGGGGCCTGATGCTGCTTCTGCCTGACCGGCAGGCGCCCAAAACACTGGATTATTTTGCCCCAAGAGACAAACTGTTCCGTACGCTTCATCAGTCCACCGTCTGGGGTGAGATGATGGATATTGATACAGTAGGGGATCTGAACGATCAGATCTGTAGCGGCGGCATCTCTGAGCTGATTCTGGTTCAGGAGGCGCTGCAGGAACGCAGGATCGGAGAGATCGCACAGGATATCGTGAGCCGGGGCGGTGTCAAATTTATTATGATAGCAGGCCCTTCTTCCTCCGGGAAGACGACCTTTGCCCACAGACTTTCCGTCCAGCTGCGCTCCTATGGGCTGAAGCCTCACCCCATTGCGGTGGATGATTATTTTGTGGACAGAGAGCTGACGCCGCGGGATGAAAACGGCAATTATAATTTTGAGTGCCTGGGGGCCATAGATCTGGAAAAATTCAATGCCGATATGTGCGCCCTGTTAGAGGGCAGGACGGTGGAGATTCCCAGCTTTAATTTCAAGACGGGCAAACGGGAATATAAGGGAAATTTCAAGACACTCGGGCAGGATGATGTGCTGGTGATCGAAGGAATCCACGGGCTGAATGACAAAATGTCCGCATCACTGCCGGGCAAAAGCAAATATAAAATTTATATCAGCGCGCTGACCAGTCTGAATGTGGATGAGCACAACCGGATTCCCACAACTGACGGCCGCCTGCTGCGCCGTCTCGTGCGGGATGCCAGGATGAGAGGCAGCAGTGCCAAACGGACGCTTTCCATGTGGCCCTCCGTGCGGCGGGGAGAGGAGGAGAATATCTTTCCTTTCCAGGAGAGTGCGGATGCCACATTTAATTCCGTGCTGATCTATGAACTGGCAGTGCTCAAGCAGTTTGCAGAGCCGCTGCTGTTCAGTATCCGGCCCGGCGAGCCGGAATACTATGAGGCAAAGCGGCTGCTGAAATTTTTGGAATATTTTCTTGGTATCAGCAGTGAAGATGTACCGAAAAATTCCATTGTCAGAGAGTTTGTGGGCGGCAGTGTATTCAATGTCTGAGGCTGACCGCGCAAAGACAGAAAATCAGATACAACCAGGTAGGATAAATGATCGCGGCTGCAGGTGCCGAAAGGCAGCAGGTGAGGAAAGTCCGGGCTTCACAGGGCAGGATGCCGGATAACATCCGGTGGAGGCAACTCCAAGGACAGTGCAACAGAAATGTACCGCCAGGAATCTGGTAAGGTTGGAAGGGCAGTGTAAGAGACTACCGCCCTGCCGGTAACGGCAGGGGCATATGTAAACCCCATCCGAAGCAAGACCGAAACGAAAGCGACAGGCCGGCCCGGCCTGCTTTCAGGTGGGTCGCTGGAGGCTGCTGGCGACAGCAGTCCTGGATAGATGATCATTCACGACATAACCCGGCTTATCGTCCTGCCTGGCAGATGGAAAAAGCACCCGGGCCATTGATATTTTATGGCGTTGCGGGTGCTTTTTTCTGTCCAACTGTCAGTTGGCGCTTTCTGCCACAAACTCATCCACCAGGTGTCTTACGTCTTCCAGACATGCACCGCATACGGTGCCGGCTCCGGTAGCCTCCTGCACCTCTTCCAGTGTGTGAGCGCCGGATTCAACGGCATCCTTGATGGCGCCGGCTGTTACGCCCAGGCAGCTGCATACAATTTTGTCAAGATTCATTCTGCACCATCCTTTCGGTGGGTAGTGTGTGCAGGGAGATGGGATTTTATACGGTAAAACAGTGCGGCAGCCTGTGGTGTGCAGACGATGTGTTTTGTGACTAATGTACAGTAACTGGTAAGGAGGGTGCAGACGCAGTGTATCAATATAAGGAAATAAAGCAAGAAGAGGATAAAAGAAAAAGCGTAAAGATCAACCGGACAGGAATACCGGAACAGCTGAAACGGAAGGTGGAGAGCAGCAGTGGCCTGCTTTTGGATGATGTGCGGATTATTTACAATTCGGACCGCCCCGCCAGGCTGGATGCAGCTGCCTATACACAGGGTAACCGGGTCTATATCGGTCCTGGACAGGAAAGGTATCTGTCGCATGAGCTGGGGCATGTTTTGCAACAGAAAGCAGGACTGGTACAGGCAAAGGCGCGGTCAGGAAGCAGTGTCAGAATCAATGAGGATCCAGTGCTGGAAAGACAGGCGGACGAAATCGGGGCGGGCAGGCGGGTGTACTTTGTCCGGCAGGAACAAAGCCTGTATTCTGTCTCTGCCCCCGTACAGTTGGCCAGAGGAAGTAATCCGTTCAATCAGAATCGGGAAAGAACTATGATTGCCGGAAAGGAACAGACAGGGCATCATATTATACCGGTTGCATTGATTAAAGCGGCATTTTCTCTGTTAGAGGAGGCGCAGAAGAAGGAGTTGAAATGGCTTGCCGGTGTGCCCTGGTACAGGCAGGTACAGACAGAAAGAGGCGGAAGGCAGGAAACGGGATATGATTTTGACAGAGCAGAAATGGAAAGAAGAGATACGGAGGGATTTTCGGAAGCAGATTATATCGAATGGCCGCAGGGAAATATATTTTATGGCCTGAATACGGATTTAAGAGCGGAAGCAGGGAAAAAGGACGGGTTTGATTATGATGCCCGTTATATAAAAAATGTGGAAAAAGGAAAATTTCTGCGGTTACGGGATTGTTATCACAACATGGAAGATATTTTATCCATGTTTCAAAAGTATCAGGATGAAGAAAAGAGGTTAATGGCGCGGCTCAAAAAATGTAAGGACGGCGAAAGAGTGGCACTGAATGAAAAACTGTCAGAAAGACAAGCGGAAAGTGAGCGGGTTCTGCTTGCGATCAGACCGCAACTGTTTGCGGAACTACGATGTTTTTATGAAATGACAGCTCTGAAAGAACAGCGGACAAAAGAGGAGTCGGTGCAGGGGAAAGTTTTGGCGGAAGGCGGAGGGCAGGAGGCGGAAGCGCCTGCGGAACAGCCAGAGCAGGAAAGAATCCGTTTACAGGAAGCCGCTGAGTCAGGGGCGTCAGAGTGGGTGATAATCGAGGATAATGCTGTCGTACAAAGCATTGCAAAACATCGAAAAAATGTATCTTTGTATTATAGAAAATATGGATTTGTATGTCTGCCACGCAGGTTGGTAACTTATGTGGATGCACTGGAAAAAATGAATAATTTGAGACAAAGGATGAATTTTATAATAAGGTGCGAAGAAGAGCTTGAAGAAAAAATAATAGCATTGGCAGGTCAGTTTGAAAGTGACAACAGTCTGAGAAACGTCCCTTTAAGAATGCTGCAGGCGGATTATGAAAAAATCAAAATCTGGATAGGGAAAAAAGCAATTGTGCTGAATGACAGATATTTGGAGGAACAGGCGGGGAACCTGGCGGATGAATGTGACTTGATTATATCAACTTATGAAAATACGTCAGGGTATTATGATAATGCATATCGAATGGTCACAGCCGCTCAGGAGATTGTCAGTGAGTATTTGGCCAGGCAGGAAGAAGAAACAAATTCTGAACAGAAGCAAATAGGTTCTGAGCCACTTCAGATAAAAGAAAAGTACACGGAAATGAAAAATGAGTTAGAGCAAATAGCAAACTTGTTGAGACATAACAGAGGCATAAGAGAGACGCAGCAGCAGGAAATTTTAGATTCTGCAATGAGAAATAAAAAAATTTTTCTGAGTTTTGCATGACAGCTTCCGACAAAATGGTTTCATAAGCAACAAATACGTACTTCTGGCATAGGATAATAAAAAAGCCGGGAGCCTATTTTGTTACGAGTAAGAAAGCAGGTATCCTGCAGTGACAGATATACCGGTAGAAATATAACGGTGGCGGTGCTGGATACCGGAATTGCCCGGCATCCGGATTTTGGCGGTCGTATCGTGGGTTTTTGCGATTTTGTCAATGGCCGGGCCGGGTTGTATGACGATGATTCTCATGGAACACACGTTTGCGGTATTCTTGCGGGCGACGGGAGTCTTTCCGGCGGAAAGTACCGGGGGATCGCGCCGCAGTGTTCCCTGGTGGTGGGCAAGGTGCTCAATGGAAGCGGCGACGGGACGATCGAGCATATGCTGCGGGGCATCGAGTGGATCCTTCAGAACCGAAAAAACTGGAATATCCGGATTTTGAATATTTCCATCGGCCTGGGTCTGGAATTAAAGAGCAGCCAGAAAGAAACGTTGATTTCCGGTGTGGAAGAGGCCTGGGTACAGGGGCTTGTGGTAGTGGCTGCTGCCGGAAACGCAGGTCCCAGACCGGGCAGCCTTTCACCGATCGGAAACAGCAAAAAGGTGCTTACAGTGGGCTGTAATGAGGGCGGGTATTTCGGAGAGCGGAATTCCCTGTGCGAACACTATTCCGGCAGGGAAGCGGCGGATGCCGGACTGCGCAAACCAGATATCGTGGCGCCAGGGACGGATATTGTTTCCTGCAACAGCCGTGTGCGCCGTACGCTGCATGGCTGGCAGAACGCGTATATGGCAAAAAGCGGCACATCCATGTCTACGCCGATCATATCGGGTGCGGCAGCGCTGTGTCTGGAAAAATGCCCGGATGCCGTAAACAGTGAGGTAAAGCGCAGAATGATCTACACGGCCACGGATTTGAGGGAGCCATGGTACAAACAGGGCTGGGGAATGATCAATATAGAGCGGATGCTTGATTTTTGATATTGACACATCTCGTATAATTGTATACAATTATGCGGGATGTATTTTTGGTTATACATGTTAAGGGAAAGAACAGGCAGGTAAGAGAACAGTGGGACATTACGATGTAAAGAGGGAAGTCACGGACAAATATTCTTTAAGGGGCCGTGTATTTAACAAAATCCGGGAGGATATTTTAAGCGGCAGATATAAGGTGAGGGAAGAACTGCGGGAAGTAGCCATCGGGGAAGAGATGGGAGTCAGCCGTACGCCGGTGAGGGAGGCATTCCGCCAGCTGGAACTGGAAGGGCTGATCAGGATTGTGCCCAACAAAGGCGCTTATGTGACAGGCATTACGGTCAAGGATGTAGGGGATATTTACATGATCCGCTCCCTGCTGGAAGGTTTATGCGCCAGATGGGCCACAGAACATATTTCCAGAGAACAGATGGAAGAGATGGAGGAAAATATATTTCTGTCCGAGTTCCATGCGTCTAAGGGTCATACGGAACAGATGGCAGAGCTTGACAATCGTTTTCATGAGATTATGTATGAAGCCTGCAACAGCAAAATACTGGAGCATGCCCTGAAAGATTATCACCAGTATGTGCTGCGGGTGCGCAGAAAGACACTGTCCACGCAGACGAGAAGTACGGCATCCAACGCGGAGCACCGCAAGATCATGGAAGCCATACGGGCAGGGGACGGGGCGCTGGCCGAACAGCTTGCCAACAGGCATATGCTCAATGCCTATGAAAATATTCTCCAGAACGGCTATATGGAGCACTACGAAGAAGTGTGATAAGCACCTGATATGGGCAGAGAATAAGACAAGGAGCCGGAGACGAAAGACGGACAGCCAGGGGCAGAGATGCAGGGAGTAAAAACAGAAAGGAAATGGGACAATGGAAAAAATTCAGATGAAGACACCGCTGGTAGAGATGGACGGCGACGAGATGACAAGGATTCTGTGGCAGATGATCAAGGAGGAACTGCTGCTTCCTTATATTGACCTGAAGACAGAATATTATGATCTGGGACTGGAACACCGGAATGAAACGGATGATAAGGTGACGATGGACAGTGCGCTGGCGGCACGGAAATACGGTGTGGCGGTAAAATGCGCCACAATCACGCCCAATGCGGCCCGTATGGAGGAATATCATCTGAAAGAGATGTGGAAAAGCCCCAACGGAACAATACGTGCGGCACTGGACGGTACGGTATTTCGGACGCCTATTGTGGTCAGAGGAATAGAACCGTGTGTGCGCAACTGGGAAAAGCCTATTACGCTGGCAAGACATGCCTATGGTGATGTATACAAAAATACGGAGATGATCGTGGATCGTCCCGGCAGGGCAGAACTGGTATTTACCGGGGAGGACGGCAGTGAGAGAAGAGAGACGATTCATGAGTTTGCGGGGCCGGGCATCCTCCAGGGAATCCATAATACGGACCAGTCCATCCGCAGCTTCGCCAGGGCGTGCTTTACGTATGCGCTGGATACCAGGCAGGAGCTGTGGTTTGCCACCAAAGATACGATCTCCAAAAAATATGACCATACATTCAAGGATGTTTTTCAGGAGATTTTTGAAGAGGAATATCAGGAAGCCTTTGAGAAGGCGGGGATTACTTATTTCTATACGCTGATTGATGATGCGGTGGCCAGAGTGATGAAGGCCAAGGGGGGTTTTATCTGGGCCTGCAAGAATTATGACGGTGATGTGATGAGCGATATGGTATCTTCCGCGTTTGGGTCTCTGGCCATGATGACAAGTGTCCTTGTGTCACCGGACGGCATCTATGAATATGAGGCGGCTCATGGAACAGTACAGCGTCATTATTATAAACATCTGGCAGGAGAGGAGACTTCCACCAATTCCGTGGCTACTATTTTTGCATGGACGGGAGCGCTGAAAAAAAGAGGAGAGCTGGATGATATCCCCGCTCTCGTCGGGTTTGCG
Source organism: uncultured Lachnospiraceae bacterium (assembly GCA_910587155.1). GTDB lineage: Bacteria > Bacillota > Clostridia > Lachnospirales > Lachnospiraceae > VSOB01. The sequence goes on along the minus strand of CAJULA010000002.1, from coordinate 35,692 downwards.
GAAAGGCTGGAACAGGCAACCATCAAAACCATTGAGAGCGGGCGCATGACAAAGGATCTGGCACTGATTACTTCCCTGAAAGAGGTACAGGTCAAGAGCAGCGGGGAATTTATACAGGAGATCAGGAAGACACTGGAGGCGATGTAACACCGGCCTCTTCTTCCAGCATTTCCCATTTTTTGTAGAGGGTATCCAGTTTTTGCAGGTTATCCTCTTTTTCATTGGCAAGACCGGTCAGGACTTCCACATTGCTGCAGTTTTCCGGCAGAGCCATCAGCATATCCAGTTCTTCATTGCGAAGCTCCAGTGCTTCGATGGTATCTTCTGTTTTTTTCAGATCATTTTCCCGTTTTCTTTTCCGGGCCTGCTGCTGCCGCTGATTTTTCCAGTCCAGTTTGGATTCGGTATCCGCATCGGGATGGGACGCAGATGGGTCCAGGGCTTCCCGGGATGACAGCATTTCTTCTTTTTTCTGCAGATAGTAATCATAATTACCCAGATAGCCCGTAAAGCACTGCTCCGACAGTTCCAAAATGCGGTGAGCCGTGCGGTTGATAAAATATCTGTCATGGGAGACGTACAAAACCGTGCCCTCGTAGTGGTTTAGGGCGTCTTCCAGTATCTCCCGTGACATAATGTCCAGATGGTTGGTAGGCTCATCCAGAATGAGGAAATTGGCTTCGGAAAGCATCAGTTTGGCAAGGGAGACGCGTCCTCTTTCGCCGCCGCTGAGATCGCGGATCCGTTTAAAGACATCCTCTCCGGTAAAGAGGAAGGCAGCCAGAGTATTGCGGATTTCCGTGTTGGTCAGGGACGGATAGGCATCTGAGATTTCCTCAAACAATGTCTTATCTTCATGCAGCACATGATGTTCCTGATCATAATAGCCGATCTGTACGCCTGTTCCCAGCCGGATGCTTCCTGCATCTGCCGGCAGAAGATCGTTGATGATTTTGAGGATTGTAGTCTTGCCGGTGCCATTGTTGCCGATAACTGCCACATGTTCTCCACGCCTGAGCGCAAAGTCCAGATTGTGAAAGAGTGTGAGGCCGTCAAAGGATTTGGACAGGGAAGATACTGACAGGACGTCATTTCCGCTGAGAATCCGGGGTGTCAGGCGGATTTTCATATCGGTCCGGGCCTGGGTGGGTCTGTCGATGACATCCATTTTCTGCAGCAGCTTTTCCCTGCTTTCAGCCCGTCGGATGGATTTTTCCCTGTTAAAAGACCGCAGTTTTTCGATGACTTCTTCCTGGTGGTGTATTTCTCTTTGCTGATTCTGATAAGCGTTCCATGCGGCGATGCGCAGTGCTTCCTTTTTTATGGCATAGTCTGAATAGTTGCCGGAAAAGACGGCAGCCTTTGTCTGATCGATTTCAATGATCTTTGCGGCCACACGGTCCAGAAAGTAGCGGTCGTGAGAGACGATCAGCACCGCGCCTTTATAATTCATCAGATACGTCTCCAACCAGGCGATGGAGGTCATGTCCAGATGATTGGTAGGCTCATCCAGCAGGATCAGATCCGGTTTCTGGAGCAGAAGTCTGCCCAGTGCCACACGGGTCTTCTGACCGCCGGAGAGAGTGACAATCTTTTTGGAAAACTCCTCTTCGGAAAAACCCAGACCTTTCAGCACCCCGGTCAGCTCACTTTTGTAAGCATAGCCGTTTTCCTGTTCAAACTGATGGGTCAGGGAAGCATAGGAATCCATCAGTGCGTCCAGTTCACTGCCGGATGTGTGCTTCATCTGCCGTTCCGCCTCACGGATCTGCGTTTCCAGAAGAGTCAGCTCTTCTTTTACAGAGAGAAGCTCTTCATAAATCGTGCGCTCACTGTCAAAGGTCACAAGCTGGGGCAGATATCCCAGTCGTTTTCCGCGGGAAAGCGTACAGATTCCCTCATCGGCTTCCAGCTCCCCTGTGATGATGCGCAGGAGAGTGGTCTTGCCTGCGCCGTTAATTCCCACAATGGCGGCTTTTTCGCAGTCTTCTATATGAAAGGAGCAGTGGTCGAGTATGACAGTGTCTCCGAATTGTTTTCTGATATTCTGACAGGACAGGATCATGGATCATTCCTCCGTAAGTGATAGTTTAAGGTGACAGAACATTGTCTGTGGCGGGTTGATTTCTGATTACAACCTTCTTTATTCTATAGGAAACGGGCAATAAATACAAGAGCGTTATGATGTAACAGATCCCGTTACTTTTCATACCCGCGCCATGCACTTGCTGCATGGTGTCGGATCCCGGGTTGTATTGTGTTGATTTCTTCCCATATCATTGACAGGAATTTAACAACCGGATATAATAAAACAAAAGCAGGCAGGAAAATACAGGGCAAAAAGGATAGATTTGTATTGGGGGCAATACAAGATGGAAGGAAAAGGAATTTCACAGGCGGTCATAGGCAGGCTGCCGAGATATTTCCGGTATCTTGGGGAGCTCAGAGACGAAGGGGTGGAACGTATTTCCTCTCAGGATCTGAGCAGGCGGATGCAGGTGACGGCTTCCCAGATCAGACAGGATTTTAATAATTTCGGCGGCTTTGGTCAACAGGGTTACGGGTATAATGTAGAATATTTATACGAAGAGATCGGCAGGATACTGGGGCTGGATCAGCATCACCATCTGATTATCATCGGTGCGGGACATCTGGGGCAGGCGCTTGCCAATTATATGAACTTTGAAAAAAGAGGCTTTATCATGCAGGGGATCTTTGACATTGATCCGAAGTTGTTTGGCATGCGGGTGAGAAATCTGGAAGTGGAGCCGATGGAACTGGTGGAGCAGCGGATACGGGAGCGGAATATAGATATCGCGGTGCTGACCATTCCCAAGCACAGTGCGGTAGAGGTGGCAGACCGCCTGATCGGCTGTGGGATCAAAGCGATCTGGAATTTTGCCCATGTGGATCTGCAGGTGCCGGAAGGGGTTCAGGTGGAAAATGTACACCTCTCAGACAGCCTGATGAAACTTTCTTATACGATCAGCTGCTATGAAAAGCAAAAGGGGTAGGGGGATCAATGATAGGGAAGAAAAAAAAGGGGAACAGACGGGATGACACCAAATACAGAGCAGCGCTGGAAGGTAAAAAGATACCCATTCTGACACTGGACAACAAGTGGCACAAGCTGATCGCGCGCCTGGGCACTACGACGGAAATTATGCGCCTGACAGAAAAGCTGAATGAACTTCTGAAGCGTCAGGGAAAAGTCAACAATGAACTGAAGGATATCCATCGTGTGAAAAAGAAGCTGATGGAAAATATCGTAGCCTCCATGGACGAGATTGAAAATGAGGACCCCTTGGTTGACAAAAAGATGGATGAGAGCAGGCGCCTGATCGAAGAGTGCAATCTGAAAATGAGTCGGTATCGGGACGAGAATCTGGAACTGCCCAGAGAAATCGACGATGTGAATTACAGACTGATGCTGGCGACCATGGATCTGTGCTATGACAGGCTGAGACAGAATACAAAGGTGATCCATGAAATTGACGACTGGCTGACAAAGACAAGGATTGAATTGAAAAAACAGGTTCTGAAAAAGCAGGACAGTGAGACCGTAAATTTTGAATTATATTCTTATATGCATGATATTTTCGGCTCCAGGGTGATCGAGATATTTGATATGGAATATAATCCGGCCCAGCATCGTCCCGAAGGAAAAAAAGATAAATAACGCGGCGGCTGCTGCGGCAGAATGCGTCAGAGGATAATTGCTTTGGCGCATTTTTCAAACAGAAAAAAACAGCATAAGCCCGACAGACCCTGAATCAATACGCGGACGCGAAGCGAACGGGAATTGATTCGTGGGAAAGGGTCTGGGAGGGAATATGCGGAACTGGAATAAGTAACTATGAAATATATTGTAAACAGCAGGCAGATGAAAGCGTACGACAAAGCGGCTGCGGAGATGACAGGCATCCCTTCACTGGTTCTTATGGAGAGAGCGGCCGGTGCTCTGGCAGGGGAGATTATCCGGCGGTTTTCCTGTTCTTTGAACGGTAAAAAGAGCAGGGTGCTGATTCTGGCCGGAAGCGGTAATAACGGCGGGGACGGGTTTGCAGCGGGGCGTATTCTGGAGGAATATGGCTATCCGGTTTCTTATGTGCTGGCAGGAGAAAGAACCCACTGCTCCGGGGAGACCGATACCCAGATCAGAATACTGGAAAATCTGGGAGTCCTGATTGGCAGCAGTGTTCCGGAAGGAGAGTTTGACGTTATCGTGGATGCGTTGCTCGGGATCGGCCTGAACCGGGCAGTGACGGGAAGGTATGCGGAGATGATTGGCTATATCAATGCTTCCTCTGCGTTTGTGGTATCTGCGGACATTCCCTCGGGCATTCATGCGGATACCGGGACTGTCATGGGAGTGGCGGTAGCCGCAGATCTGACCGTCACCTTTGGCTATGCGAAACTGGGGCTGGTCCTTTATCCGGGCGCTTCCTGTGCGGGAGAGACCGTATGTAAAAGGATAGGCATCACTTATCGGGAAGGTCTGGAAAAACCGGCGGCTTTTCTGTATGACAGAGAGGATCTGGCCCGTCTGCCCATAAGAAAAGAAGACGGCAATAAAGGAAGCTTTGGGAAAGTATTTGTGATTGCGGGCAATGAGCGCATGTATGGAGCCTGTCAGTTCGCGGTGCTGGGCGCTTACCGTGTCGGCGCCGGACTTGTCCGTGTCCTGACTGGCGGGGATAATCGGATCGGGCTGATGCAGGGTGTGCCGGAGGCAATTGTGGATACGTATGGGGCGGATTTTCCGGGGGAAGCACTGGAGGAAGGGCTCAACTGGGCAGACTGCGTGGTGATTGGCCCCGGCATCGGCACCAAAGAGAGGGCCTGCCGGATTATGGAATACGTATGGAAGCACTGCCGTCTGCCACTGGTCGTGGATGCGGACGGACTGAATATTCTGGCTGTCCATCCGGAGTGGATCAGGGAGGGAGCAGCCGGCCGCCCTGTATATTTTACACCTCATATGGGTGAATTTTCACGGTTGACGAAAAAGAACATAAAATGTTGTAAGGAAGATATCCTATCTTCCGCTGCCGGTTACGCTGCGGCCTGTCAGGTGATTCTGGTATGCAAAGATGCCAGAACCGTAGTGGCAGATCCGGCGGGGCAGATTTACATCAATACATCCGGTGATAACGGTATGGCTACCGGGGGCAGCGGTGACGTACTGTCCGGTATGCTGTCCGGCCTGCTGGCACAGGGGATGCAGGGCATGGAGGCTGCCAGTATGGCGGTCTATCTTCATGGTCTTGCGGGAAACCGGGCCTCTGCGGAAAAAACAGCTTACAGCGTCATGGCGCGCGATCTTTTGGACGCGCTGCCGCAGGTACTTGCAGAGAAACAAGAATTCTGCGGGACGGGGAGAGGGCAGGATTGTGAGGGGCTTATAATTGGAGGGTTATGACTTTTATGAATACGACAGAGAAACCAAAAAACTATGCGCGGGTATGGGCAGAAGTGGATCTGGATGCCATTCTGAGTAATATGGAGCAAATGAAAGCCAATCTCGCAGAAGGCACAAAGCTGATGGCAGTGATTAAAACTGACGGTTATGGTCATGGCAGTGTACCTGTTGCGCGGGTACTGGAGCCGCTGTCATATCTGTATGGATTTGCCACCGCGACATTTGAAGAGGCCATGATACTGCGAAAAAGCGGTGTCAAAAAACCGGTCCTTATACTGGGGTATTCCTTTCCCTATTGTTACAGTGAGATGATCCGCCAGGAGATCCGCGGCACGCTGTTTTTGCCCGATCAGGCGCAGGCATTGTCAGAAGCGGCCTGCCGGGTCCAAAAGGAAGCGATTGTGCATATCAAAGTGGATACGGGAATGTCCCGGATCGGTATCCGTCCCGATGACAGCGGTCTGGCACTGATTGAAGAAGTGATGCATCGGTATCCGGGGATTCGCATCGAAGGTATCTTTACTCATTTCGCGAAGGCCGATGAGACGGACAAAAGTGCGGCACTGGGGCAGTATGAGAGATTCCTGGCTTTTACGCGGCGTGTGGAGCGGGTATTGGGGCTTTCCCCTTTGCTGCGCCACTGCTGCAACAGTGCAGGTATCATACGTCTGCCTGAGACGGGGATGGATATGGCGCGGGCGGGTATTTCCCTGTATGGACTGTGGCCTTCCGATGAAGTGGAGCGTGACGTGATCTCTCTGCGGCCGGCCCTTTCTCTCAAAAGCCATATCATCTATATCAAAGAGGTGGAGCCGGGGACACAGATCAGCTATGGCGGAACCTATACCGCGGCGGATATTGTGCGCGTGGCGACCATTCCTGTCGGGTATGGGGATGGCTATCCAAGAAGCCTGTCAGGCAGGGGATATGTGCTGATCCACGGGAAACGGGCACAGATTCTGGGCAGAGTCTGTATGGATCAGATGATGGTTGATGTGACAGGGATCCCGGAGGCGGCAGAGGGAGATGTGGTCGTACTGCTGGGAGAGGATGAAACGGAGCGGATGACGGCTGAGATGCTGGGGGATCTGTCAGGCCGTTTCAATTATGAGCTGGTCTGCGATATCAACAAGCGGGTGCCGCGCGTTTACCTGCAGGGCGGCAGTATCACGGCAACGAAAGATTATTATGAAGATTTTGAATACCTTCCGGAAAAAGGGCAATAATATTGCTATATTTAGAATGAAGGAAGTGTAGCATATCATATGAGACGTGGAGATGTATACTATGCGGATTTGAGACCTGTGATCGGTTCCGAACAGGGCGGTATCCGGCCTGTGCTGATCGTTCAGAACGATGTGGGCAACCGGCACAGCCCGACGGTTATCTGCGCAGCCATTACATCAAAGATGAATAAGGCGAAGCTGCCGACACATATTGAGCTGGATTCCGGCCGTTATGAGATGGTCAGAGATTCGGTGGTATTACTGGAACAGCTCCGTACCATAGACAAGAAACGGTTAAAGGATAAAGTATGTCATCTGGATCAGGACATTATGGAAAAAGTGAACAGAGGGCTTTTGATCAGTCTGGAGCTGGATACATAAAAGGAGACAAAATGCACCGAAAAAACGGAAAGAAAAGATTACAGGTACGCCTTGCCGTGTACCTGTTATTTCTTTGTCTGTGCACCGGCCTGACCGCCTGTACCGCAGGGCCGGCGGACCGTGATGTGAGAGCGGAGGAAACAGAAGAGCCGGGCGGGCGCGGCGTCGGAGAGAAGGCAGAAGCAGACGGCAAAGTCACAGACAGAGAGCGCGGCGGCCTGGATGTATGGTTTTTTTCCTGCTCGGACGATGCGGACAGTATTCTTTTGCAGGTCGATGAGACAAATGTAATCATTGATACGGGACTGGAGGAGGATGCGGGTGCGCTGGCAGAAAAGCTGAAGGCGCTGGATGTGGAACGCATAGATCTGATGATTCTGACCCATCCCGACAAGGATCATATCGGCGGTGCCGGATTGCTGCTGGATACTTTTGAGGTCGGGCAGATCATCCAGACCGCCTGTATCAAGGATTCCGTCCAGCAGAACAGACTGAACCGGAAGCTGGAACAGGAGTCTGTCCTGATTCCGGAGGAAAAACAGGAGTTTGACTACGGAAAGCTGCATCTTACGCTCTTTCCCCCCAGAGAAGCCGAATACGAGGAAGCCAACAATTATTCGATTGCACTGCTGGCCGAGTATGAGGGCAGGACATTTTTCTTTGCGGGAGATGCGAAAAAGAAACGGATGAAAGAATTGCTGGAAGAGGAGCTTCCCGAAGTGGATGTATACAAGGCGGCCTGTCATGGCAGAGACGGCGGGAAGAGCAGAGAGTTGCTTGCCTGCCTCAGTCCCTGTATTGTTGTGGTAACGGCGCAGGAAGCGGAAAAAAAGATGGATCAGGCATTGACGGAGGCCGGAGCAGAGGTTTATACCACGTTCGGACAGGACATACATATGACAGTAACGAACGGTGTTCTTGACGTAAGATAGAGAAAATGCTATATTCATGGAATAGGAATTTTATGTAATGGAATAATCGCAGACTGATCTGATGGCAGACCAGGGTCAGGGAAAGAGGAGATGACGAAATGGACGATGGCGGGCCTACTGCCGGGAAACCCGGGATTGTGAAACGGGGGTTTTCCAGAATTGCAGGCTTAATCGGAAAAGCGATGGACGGAGATGTGACAGAGAGTGAGATCATTTCCATGGTCAATGAAGGGCACGAGCAGGGCGTGCTGCAGGCGAGCGAAGCAGAGATGATTACCAACATCTTTGCATTCGGTGACAAAGAGGCACAGGATATTATGATACACCGGAAAAATATCGTAGCGCTTGACGGCAATATGACCCTGCAGGAGGCGCTGACCTTTATTATCGGTGAAAATAAAAGCCGCTATCCCGTTTATGACGGCGATATCGACCATATTATCGGGATACTGCACTTCAAAGATGCGGTTCGTGCCCGGGAAACGAGCAAGAGCGCCACGATAACGGAACGAAAGATCAAAAGCATAAAGGGACTGGTGAGGGAAGCCAGATTTATCCCTGAGACAAGGAATATTGACGCGCTGTTTCACAATATGCGTGCCCTGAAGATTCAGATGGTGATCGTTATTGATGAATATGGACAGACAGCGGGGCTGGTAGCCATGGAGGATATTCTGGAAGAGATCGTGGGTAATATCATGGATGAATATGACGAAGAAGAAGGACATATTGAGGAGAGAAGCGAGAACGAATATGTGATAGAAGGACTGACACCGCTGAAGGAGATGGAAGAGCGGTTCGGTATTGCCTTTGAAGAACAGGATTTTGAAACGCTGAACGGTTTTCTGATCTCACGCATGGACAGAATCCCTGACGATGAAGAAACATTTGAGACGGACGTAGACGGCTGGCATTTCAAAGTCTTGTCGGTAAAAAACAGAGTAATAGAAAATGTACTTGTAACAAAACACCAGCCGGAACAAGAGCTGCAGAACTTATAATAGGAGGACACATGTCAGGACATTCAAAATTTGCAAATATCAAACACAAAAAAGAGAAAAACGACGCTGCGAAGGGCAAAATATTTACGATCATCGGCCGGGAGCTGGCGGTGGCCGTAAAGGAGGGTGGTCCGGATGTAGGCAACAATTTCCGTCTGGCGGCGGTGGTGGCCAAGGCAAAGGCCAACAATATGCCCAATGATACGATAGAGCGGGGCATCAAAAAGGCGGCCGGGGATGTGGGCAACGTAAATTATGAATATGTTACATATGAGGGCTATGGACCGGGAGGTATTGCCATTATCGTGGATGCGCTGACGGACAATAAAAACCGTACCGCAGCCAATGTAAGGAGCGCTTTTACGAAAGGAAAGGGCAGCATCGGCACACAGGGCTGTGTCTCGTTTATGTTTGATAAAAAAGGACAGATTATCATTGACCGGGAAGAGTTTGACGGTGATGGGGATGAGCTGATGATGACCGCACTGGATGCGGGAGCAGAGGATTTTTCGGAAGAAGAGGACAGCTTTGAGATCATTACGGATCCGGACGCCTTTGAAGACGTCAGGGGGGCACTGGAAAAAGCCGGCATTGCGATGGCTTCCGCAGAGGTGACGATGCTTCCGCAGAATTATGTGGCGCTGGCAGAGGAAGAAGATATCAAAAATCTCCAGCGTACCCTGGATCTGCTGGACGAGGATGATGATGTACAGGCAGTCTATACGAACTGGGATGAATAGGATGACCGGCAAAAAGAGATACTTTGGAGAAAGCCTGTAAGAGATGGAGGACTATGGTATGGAATACAGAGAGGGCAGATGTCCGAAGTGCAGGGAAGTGATGCAGATTCCGGTGGGCCGGGAGCGGATCATCTGTATGTTCTGCGGACAGGAGTTTTCCCCGGAGGAAGGCAGGGAAGCCGATGAGCATGCTTATGAGACATATCTGGCACAGTTTGAGGCGCATGCGGATGCCTTTTTTGCGGATGTGGAAAAAACAGTCAAAGGATTCCAGCGAAACGAGTATGAAGGCAGCTACAAGCAATATCTGATCACGCATCAGGAAAATCTGCGGATCATCCGCAGTGCCATGCTGGCCGCCTCTGACAGGCAGCGAGCCGTCGATGGAATCTCGGAAGTCTTTCTGGATAAGGCGAGGGCAATGATGGATGTCCAGAAAGGGAAACTGGGCAGGGAATCCATGCAGATGACCCTGAATATGTATATGGTAACCTATGTATTGCCGGCCATACTCTCTCTGGATCAGGGAGCATTTTCCGATCTTACCGGGGAGATATGCAGAAAATGGAGTCAGACCTTCAAGAACAGCAAGATACAGGCGGCGGATTTTAATTCCCTGAAAGACGGCTTTCGCAGAAAGCTCTGTTATATTACGACGGCGGTCTGCGAGGGGCTGAAAAAACCTTCGGACTGCTATGAACTGCGGGTACTCAAATCATACAGGGACTCTTATCTTTCCGGAAAAGAGCAGGGGGAAGCGCTGATTGCCCGCTATTATGATATAGCGCCCACCATTGTGAAGCGGATCAATAAGAAAAAGGAGAGCAGGGAGATTTATCAGAAACTGTATCAGACTTATATCAGTCCCTGCATCCGGTTGATTGAAGAGGGAGAGAATGAAGCCTGTCTGAAAAAATATGAAGAGATGGTGGAAATGCTGCGGGCGGAGTATATGTAAGGAAACTTCTGCGCGGATTCCTGACAGACAGGGCGGTTTTCGGAAAAAGGAGAGTATTTTGGAGAGAGAGACGCAAAAAGGCAGCACACAGGCAGGAGAAAAAGAAGGGACGGCGCAGGAGATCCATTATATTCCCAATCCTCTGCCGCTTCCCAAAAAACATGCAAAGAAGGAGATCGGTTTTGACTTTGAACCGGATCCGGAGCTGCTGGAATTTGATGTGGAACTAAAGGAAGGCGAAGACGATTTTGATATCTGACGAATGATTCTGTCAGAATATGCAGATAATAGAGGGCATACATGCTCTCTATTTTTTTGGATCAAGGAGACAGATATGGCAAAAAACAATAAAAACAAAGTAAAAAACAGTCAGACGGACTGTCACAGAAGAAATACGGAAAAAGAAGAAAACAGCAGAGAAGAAAAAAGAGAACAGGAACAGCATCAGGACGAGCGGATTAAAGAGACCGGGCAGACGACCATGGGAAACATCCACCTCATTACGATCATTGGTGAGGTGGAAGGTCATGACAATCTCGGCAACAATGCCAAAACGACCAAATACGAGCATATTCTTCCCCAGTTGGCGGCGATTGAGGACAGCAGGGAAATACAGGGCCTGCTGGTACTGCTCAATACGATGGGCGGGGATGTGGAGGCAGGACTGGCGATCGCGGAGATGATCGCCTCCCTCAGCAAACCGACCGTATCGCTCGTTCTGGGCGGCAGCCATTCCATCGGCGTTCCCATTGCCACCAGTACGGATTACTCCTATATCGTACCCTCAGGAACCATGGTGATCCATCCGGTGCGGATGAACGGTATGGTGATCGGTGCACCGCAGACTTTTGATTATTTCAAACAGATGCAGGACCGGATCACCGGCTTTGTATGCAGCCATTGTCGTGTGACAAGGGAAAGGATGGAGGAGATGATGATGGCGACCGGTATTCTGACAAAGGATGTGGGCACCATACTGGTGGGCGGCGAAACCGTAAAGGAAGGACTGATTGATGAAGTGGGCGGTATCAGAGAAGCCGTAAGAAAACTGCACACATTGATGGAGAAAAGCCACCTGTGACTGACAGGCCCTGTAACAAGACCGGCTCGTGTTACAGGGCTTTTCCCGTTCTGTTAACCGTCCTGGCGGCAGTTCTCTCTGCTCCGGTCAGGGACGACACCTGTCTTACATCTTTTTTCGATACCAATGTTCCGCGTACTGAATCAGCTGATACAGGCCCATGGCAATGATGCATAAAATGATAATACTGGTAATGACCAGATGAAGCTGAAAGACCTGACTGCCATAAATAATCAGATAACCAAGACCGCGTCTGGCAGCCAGGAATTCTCCGATGATGACTCCCACCAGGGCCAGACCGATATTTACCTTCATCGTACTGAGAATCGTGGGGATGGAATCAGGCAGCACCACCTTGAAAAACACATCCTTTTTTGTACCGCCCAGTGTATAGATCAGGGTGGCTTTTTCTGCGTCCACCTGATGAAAGCCTGTATAAAGAGAAATGATACAGCCAAAAAGGGCTACGGAAATACCGGCCACGATGATAGTGCCCATTCCGGTGCCCAGCCATACGATAAAGAGCGGCGCCAGAGCGGACTTAGGCAGACTGTTTAAGACGACAAGATAAGGCTCCATAATTTCTGACAGCCCTTTCGAATACCACAGCAGCGTGGCGGCCAGCAGGCCGATGACAATCACCAAAAAGAAGCTGGCCAGAGTTTCAAATAATGTAATGCCGATATGCTGAAAAATGGAGTAATCGGCCACCATGGAAAGGAAACAGGATAATACTCTGCCGGGGCTGCTGAAAAAGAAGCTGTCTATGACACCGGTATCCGCGCATAATTCCCAGACACCAAGAAAGACAAATAACAAAAGAAAGCGCATCCCCGCAATGCGGTGATGATGAATCCGGTGTTTTCTGATAAAAAGTTCCTGGGCGGAAAGAACGTTTTCGCTTTTTTTAGTTCTCATGGGAAAGCTCCTTCCATAATAAATTGAAATAATGATGAAATTCAGGGGCACTTCTTGCGGCCAGCGGGGAATTGTCTGTTTTGGTCAGATGGATGGGGAGCTCCCGTCTGACTGAGGCAGGACGTCCGGTGAGGATGATAATGCGGTCGGCCAGACTGATGGCTTCCGATAAATCATGGGTGATCAGGATCGCTGTCTTGCCGGTGGTGCGGATGATATTTCCGATATCGCCGGATACGGACAGTCTGGTCTGATAGTCCAGAGCACTGAAAGGCTCATCCAGCAGCAGGATTTCAGGATTCATGACCAGAGTGCGGATCAGAGCGGCCCGCTGCCGCATCCCGCCGGACAGTTCCCCGGGGTGTTTGTCTTTGAATTTGTACAGATCGTAATCGTTCAGCAGTTTTTCCGCATAGGCGATATTCTCCTGGGTGTCCCTGTGAGCAATTTCCAGACCCAGTGTCACATTTCTCAAAATGGTGCGCCATTCCAGCAGATGATCGTGCTGCAGCATATACCCTGTTTTCGGATACTCAAGGGAGCCGTCCGGGCTCTGAAAGGCGATGGTGCCGCCTTCCGGTGTCAGCAGCCTAGCGATAATTGACAGGAGTGTGGACTTACCGCAGCCGCTGGGCCCCACGATGGCAAGAAACTCACCCTGTTTTACATGGAAGGAGATATCCGAAAGAGCAGGTATCTCCCCGGTCAGACTATGATAAGAGTAGGATATATTGTGCAGTTGTAGTATTGAATCATTCATAGCATCACTCCCAAAAGATATATCATATAGTATGAGAAATTTTGGAATATGGCACAGATTCTGGCTGGATAAACAGGGGTGATGCCGTCGTTTCGTTGGGGCAGAGAGCATAATATTGTCGCAAAACTGACTGAAATTGACGCCCGATGACTAAAACGACAGATTCCCGCCTGGCATGTGACGGATATTTTCCAGATACTTTATTGCAGGTCGCCCAAAAGTATGGTATCATCAGATTCAGATTTAAATGGAAAACATCGGATGCAAACTGTAAAACAGCATCATCCCGGGAAGGGAGGATGCGGAACTATAAATAGGAGGAACTACATATGGCACAGCTTTGGGGCGGACGATTCAAGGGGGAGACGGATGCGCTTGTGTATCATTTCAATGCCTCCATTTCTTTTGACCGGCGGCTTCTGGAAGAAGATATCGAGGGCAGTATCGCTCATGCGACAATGCTGGCCAGGCAGGGGATCGTGACGAAGGAAGAAGCGGATGCCATGATTGCAGGGCTTCGGGAGATTCGGGATGATGTGCGCTCCGGCAGGCTGGCGGTGACAGATGTGTACGAGGATGTGCACAGTTTTGTGGAGGCTGTTCTGACAGAACGGATCGGTGATGCGGGCAAGAAACTGCATACGGGCCGCAGCCGCAATGACCAGGTGGCTCTGGATATGAAGCTGTATACCAGAAAGGTGATCCGGGAGACCAGGGGGCTTTTGCACAATCTGCTCGATCGGCTGCTTTCCCTGATGGAGGCACATCTGGATACCTATATGCCGGGGTTTACTCATCTCCAGAAGGCACAGCCGCTGACACTGGCCCATCATCTGGGGGCTTATTTTGAGATGTTTAAGCGGGATGCGCTGCGGATGTCGGATATTGAGAAGCGGATGAATACCTGCCCGCTGGGAAGCGGTGCACTGGCCGGGACGACCTATCCGCTGGATCGGGCGTATGTGGCACAGCTTCTTGATTTTGACGGGCCCACATGGAACAGTATGGATTCCGTGTCGGACCGGGATTATCTGATCGAGTATCTTTCGGCTGCGGCTACGATTATGATGCATCTGAGCCGTTTCTCGGAGGAGATTATTATTTGGAACAGCAATGAATACCGGTTTGTGGAGATTGACGACGCTTATTCCACAGGCAGCAGTATTATGCCCCAGAAGAAAAATCCGGATATCGCGGAACTGGTGCGGGGCAAGACGGGCAGGGTGTATGGAGCGCTGCTGTCACTGCTGACGGTGATGAAGGGGCTTCCTCTTGCCTATAACAAAGATATGCAGGAGGACAAGGAGCTGACCTTTGATGCCATGGACACGGTAAGGGATTGTCTTGCCCTGTTTACCGGGATGCTGGAGACCATGCGCTTTCATCGGGATGTGATGGCCAAAAGCGCGGTAAACGGCTTTACCAACGCCACGGATGCGGCAGATTATCTGGTGGGCAAGGGCGTGCCCTTTCGGGATGCCCATGCGCTGATTGGCAGGCTGGTATTATACTGCATTGACCAAAATACGTCCATTGATGCTCTTTCCCTTGCGGAGCTGCAGGCGGTCAGTCCGGTATTTGAAGAGGATATTTTTAAAGCGGTCAGCCTTGAGACCTGTGTGGAGAAGCGACTGACGACGGGCGGGCCGGGCAGGAAAGCCATGGAAGAGGCGATCGCTGCAGGCCGCCTGTTTTTAGGGAAATGCTGATTACATCAGTACTTCCTTAGCAGAGACGGCAGAGCAGAGAGCATGATAATAGCATAGAGGAGGAGAATGAAAAAATGAGTGAAAGATTAAGAGTCGGTATTTTGGGCGGAACAGGTATGGTGGGACAGAGATTTATCTCTCTGCTGGAAGATCATCCGTGGTTTGCGGTCACTGTTATTGCGGCAAGCCCCCGTTCTGCGGGCAGGACGTATGAGGAGGCGGTGGGCGGCCGCTGGAAAATGGATACTCCCATGCCGGAGGCAGTGAAACATATTGTCGTCATGGATGTCAATGATGTGGCAGCAGTGGCGGCGGAGGTTGATTTTGTATTCAGTGCCGTGGATATGTCCAAAGATGAGATCAAAAAGATAGAAGAAGCCTATGCCAGAACAGAGACGCCGGTCGTGTCCAATAACAGCGCTCATCGCTGGACGGAAGATGTGCCGATGATGATACCGGAAGTAAATGCGCAGCATATGGAAGTGATCAGTTCTCAGAGAAAGCGGCTGGGGACAGAGAGGGGCTTTATCGCAGTGAAGCCAAACTGTTCCATCCAGAGTTATGCGCCTGCCCTGGCGGCGTGGAGAGAATTTGAACCTTATGAGGCGGTGGTTACGACTTATCAGGCTATTTCCGGTGCAGGCAAGACATTTCGCGACTGGCCGGAGATGGAGGGCAATGTGATTCCTTATATCGGTGGAGAAGAGGAAAAATCCGAGCGGGAACCGCTGCGCGTACTGGGAACGGTCGAAAACGGTGTGATCAGGCCGGCCGCAGAGCCGCGGATTACCTGTCAGTGCGTCCGGGTACCGGTGCTGAACGGACATACGGCTGCCGTATTTATCAAATTCAGGAAGAAACCCACAAAAGAGCAGCTTATTGCAAAGCTGAGAGAATACAAAGGACTGCCGCAGGAGTTAAACCTTCCCAGTGCACCGAAGCAGTTTATCCGGTATATGGAAGAAGACAACAGGCCGCAGGTAACTTTGGACGTCGATTTTGAGGCAGGCATGGGGATTTCCATCGGCAGGCTGCGGGAAGACCATGTCTATGACTTTAAATTTATCGGATTATCCCACAACACGGTAAGAGGCGCCGCAGGCGGTGCGGTACTCTGCGCGGAGCTGCTGAAAGCCAGAGGATACATTAAGGCAAAATAGAGCATGTGGGCAGGAGGTTAGAGATTCGTGGATGAGTTCCAATACCAAATAGATCTGCTGAAGGCGGTGAATCAAAAGCTGGACGGTGAATGCAACAGATACCGTGCCCTTTTGGATACGTCAGGCAATGCGTTCCTCTTTGTTTCCATGGAGGAGGACACCTGCCTGACCATGGGCAGCTTTCATCGATTCTTTGATGTACAGGTGAGGAACCGCAATGATTTGGCCAAGCTTTTTTCCCAGATCAGGGAAGAAGACGGGCAGGCTCTCAGAGAGGCGATCTATATCGAGGAGACAGAGGAGACATCCGCTGTCCGGGAATTTTGCAGAAGAGACAAAGAGCAGTGGATGGAATGTGAAGTCCGTCTGATCAGGGACAAAATGGGGCAGCCGAAAGAGAAGCTGCTGCGTTTTACGGATATTACCAGATTTAAAAAACGCAATGACGATCTGGCCTACATGGCTTATTATGATACTCTGACCGGATTATATAACAGGAACTGTTTTGTGGAAAAGCTCCGGGAATGGCTCGTGAAAGCGGAGGCGGAGGAGACGACGGTCAGTGTGGCGTTTATCAATATCAATGCGTTCCGCAAGATCAATGACGGGATCGGCGTGCTGGTGGGCGATGAATTACTGGCGGCTTTCGGCGGGTTTCTGAAAAAACTGTGCGCGGATGAACGGATGATGTGTGCCCATCTCAATGCGGACGCTTACTGTATTGCTGTCTATGAACCCTGTGGGGCGCGTACGATAGAGGCTCTTTACCGTCAGATCCATGACCGGCTGGAACAGCCCTTTTCGCTGACAGAGCATCAGGTCTATATTACTGTCAGCGTAGGTGTGGCGGAGTATCCGGAGGCGGCAACGGAACCGCTTGCCCTGATTGAGCGGGCGGAGATTGTCATGTTCAAAGTGAAACAGGAAGAAAAGAGCGGTATCCGTTATTTTGACGCACCCATCATTCAGGATTTTGTGGAAAGTGCACAGATTGAGCATAAACTGAAAAATGCCGTGTTCGAAAAGGAATTTCTCCTGTATTATCAGCCACAGTTTGAAACTGAGTCCAGGCACCTGCGGGGCGTGGAGGCGCTGATCCGCTGGCGGGACGAGGACGGCCGGATGATCAGTCCGGGAGAATTTATTCCCATAGCGGAGAAGAGCGGTCTGATCATTGATATCGGGGAGTGGGTGATGGAAAAGGCGGTTTCCACGCTGGCCCGCTGGAAGAAAAAGTTTGGCCTGAATCTGATTATGTCCATGAATATTTCCGCGATCCAGTTTGCGTCGGAAAGCTTTTCCAGACGACTGATCGAACTGATCGAGGAGCATCAGGTTTCCCCCAGGGAGATCGAACTGGAGATTACGGAAACCGTGCTGGTAGACGATATCTCTAATGTAATCAAGAAACTGGAGTTTTTAAAACGCTATGGCGTACAGACAGCCATCGACGATTTTGGTACAGGATATTCCGCTTTTTCCTATCTGCGCAAGCTGCCGGTAGAGACGATCAAGATTGACAAATCATTTGTGGATGCCATGATGAAAGACGAAACGGGCAATATCATTGTGGAATCCATTGTCGATATGGTAAATCGGCTGGGGTATAAGACGATCGCGGAAGGTGTGGAGCATCAGGAACAGCTGGATTACCTGCGGGAAATCGGTTGCGAATATGTACAGGGGTATCTGATGGGCAGGCCGATGCCCAGACAGCAGCTGGAAGAGCTGCTGGAGGAACAGATCGAAAAGCAGGTGTGGGAATGACGCAGGGCGTGATGGGGAACACATATGGCAGGATTGGACAGAGCCGGGCTGAGATATCTGCAGAGCTGTTATGATCAGGCAGGCAGTCAGCTTATTGTACTGTATGGACAGAGACATACGGGGATGGAAGATCTGCTGCGGGTTTTCTGTCAGGGCAGAGCGGCTTATTTTTACCGGGCCAGGACCTGTTCTGAGAGAGAGCAGGTATTTCAGTGGGCAAACGAGCTGCGTGAAGAAGGGGCCTCACTCCCGGCGTTTCCGCTTTTTGCACAGCTGCTGCAGGCAGTGCGTCTGATAACGCAGCAGATAGCGCTGTCGGGGAAAAAGATTGTCATAATCGGAGAATTTCAGAATATCGTAAAGCAGAGCCAGGATTTTATGCCCTCTCTTATCGCTTTTTTAAAAGAGGCAGAGCAGAGCGGCAGTGTGATGGCACTTCTTGTATCCCACGCACCGGGATGGGTGGAGAATGGCATGGTGCGCAAACTGGGTGCGGATGCCCGGGGCATTACAGGGTTTCTCAAGCTGAAGGAACAGAGTTTTTTTGAGATGGTACGGGGCTTTCCTGAAAGAGACAGGAGCAGGCAGGTGGAGTATTACGGTGTGCTGGGCGGTTTCCCGGGACTGTGGAAGTATTTTGACAGAGAACTGTCAGTCAGAGAGAATATATGCCGACATATCCTGAATCCCGACAGTTTCCTCCACGGGGAAGCTGCCAGACTGGTCGGGGGAGAGCTGCGGGAACCGGGGATTTATGATACGATCCTCTCTGCGCTGGCCTGCGGCAGGGACAAACTGAACGATCTGTATCTTCATACCGGATTTTCACGCGCCAAGATCAGCGTATATCTGAACCACCTGATGGAGCTGGAATTTGTGGAAAAGGTCTCCTCTTTTGAGACGGAAGGCAGAAGCAATGCCCGCAAAGGCGTCTATCGGATCAGGCATCCTTTTGTCTGTTTTTATTTCCGCTACCTGTATCCGCATCTGAGCCGCCCGGGGACGATGGCAGAGCCGGAATTCTACGAGAGGTATATTGCATCGGATTTCAGACGTCATACGGCGAGGGCTTTTGTCCGGATCTGTCGGGAATATATGGAATATCTCAACAGGATCAGACAGCTGCCCTTTGACTGCATACGGATGGGTGAATGGGCGGGAAAGGCAGGGGACATTGATATTGTTGCCATGGACAGGGCGGGTCATACGATCATCGGATTATGCAGCTGGGAGAAGCCGGTAATGCCCTATGAGGATTATGAGTGGCTGCTCTTCTGTGCGAGAAAAGCCCGGATTCCGGCTGAGCATATTTACCTGTTTTCCGCAGAGGGATTTGATACGATGCTGATGCGGGAGGCGGGGGCGCATAGCAATGTGCATCTGACGGATCTGGCATCATTTTGAGGTCATACATGGGAAAAAGTTTATTCATTGCGGAAAAGCCGAGTGTGGCACGGGAATTTGCCGCCGCGCTGGGATACCGTCTGGCAGGCCGGGATGGTTTTATGGAATCAGAAGAAGCCATTGTCACATGGTGCGTCGGTCATCTTGTCACCATGAGCTATCCGGAAAAATATGATGAAAAATATAAACGCTGGACTTTTGACACGCTCCCTTTTATTCCGACGGAATTTAAATACGAGGTGATAGAAGGGGTAAAGAAACAGTTTGAGATTGTCAGCGGTCTTCTGAAAAGGGCGGATGTGGATACGATCTATGTGTGTACGGATTCCGGACGGGAAGGGGAATATATCTACAGGCTGGTGGAACGGCAGGCAGGTGTCACGGGAAAGACGCGCAGGCGTGTGTGGATTGACTCTCAGACCCAGGATGAGATACGGCGGGGGATCCGGGAAGCCAAAGACCTCTCGGACTATGATAATCTGTGCGAGGCGGCATATCTCAGGGCCAAGGAAGATTATCTGATGGGGATTAATTTTTCCAGGGCACTGACCCTGAAATTCGGCAATTCCGTCAAAGAATATCTGAAACTGGACCGGGCAGTCATATCCGCAGGGCGGGTCATGACCTGTGTGCTTGGCATTGTGGTAAAAAGAGAACGCGAAATACGAGATTTTGTCAAGACTCCGTTTTACCGGGTGCTGGCATGTGTGGAGCTGGGCGGCAGGACTTTTGAGGGAGAATGGAGGGCTGTGGCGGGCAGCAAATATGAGGGATCGCCTCTTTTGTATAAAGAAAACGGTTTTCTGAAAGAAGAGAACGCAAAGGAACTGATCCGCTGCCTTTTACAGGAACCGAGAGAGGAGCCGTTGCTGGAAAAGATCGAAAAGAAGAAGGAGACAAAAAACCCCCCTCTTTTATATAATCTGGCAGAACTGCAGAATGACTGTTCCCGGTATTTCAAGATCAGTCCGGATGAAACACTGCGCATTGCCCAGGAACTGTATGAAAAGAAGCTGACGACTTACCCCAGAACGGATGCCAGGGTGCTCTCCTCTGCCGTGGCAAAGGAAATAGACAGGAATCTGCAAGGGCTTTCCCGGTATGACAGAGCCTGTTTGCTGGCAGATGAGATACTGCAGAAGGGGATGCATCAGAAACTGGCCAAATCCAGATATGTGAATGATAAACAGATCACGGATCATTATGCCATCATTCCCACGGGGCAGGGGCTTGGCGCCCTGCAAGGGCTGCAGCCGGTGGCCGCCAATGTATATGAGTTGATTGTACGCCGGTTTTTAAGCATTTTTTATCCCGGCGCGGTTTATCGTAAAATATCACTGGTCTTACTGGCCAGGGGGGAACGTTTTTCTGCCGGTTTTAAAGTGCTGACAGAGGAAGGCTATCTGCGGGCCGCAGCCTGCAGCTTTCTGAAAAAGAAAAAAGAGAAAGAGTCGCAGGAGGGGACGGTAAGCGGGGAGGAATCCGCCAAAGACAGTGGCTTCATGCAGGCGCTGGAGGGGCTGAAAAAAGGGCAGAGGCTGTCATTGCAGAAAGAAGAGCCCTATGCTGTCAAAGAAGGCGAGACCACACCGCCCAAACGTTATAATTCCGGTACACTGATCCTTACCATGGAGAATGCGGGGCAATTTATTGAGGACGAAGAACTGCGGGAACAGATTCGGGGCAGCGGGATTGGGACCTCTGCCACCAGAGCGGAAATCCTGAAAAAACTTGTTCATATCGGATATCTGGCGCTCAACAAAAAGACGCAGATTATCACCCCCACACTGATGGGGGAACTGATCTACGAAATCGTGGACTATTCGATCAGGCCGCTGCTGAATCCGGCGCTGACGGCGAGCTGGGAAAAAGGCCTGACCCAGGTGGCCGAGGGGACGATTACAGGAAAAGAATATATGGATAAGCTGGATGACTTCGTTTCCAGACGCACCAATCTCGTGAAACGTTCTCCCGGCGGGCGGAGTCTGTATGAAAGATATGATATGGCCGCAAAAAATTATGAGAGGTGACATAAAACATGGACTATCTGACTATTGAAAATCTGTACAATCTGGAAGAAACACTGGCAAAGGAACTATTTGAGGGGAAGACATATCCCTGGGAAGTGCTCCCGGAGATTGGCGCCTTTATAGTCAGCCTGGGCAATACCCTGCCGCAGGACAAATATGAAAAAAGAGGGGAAAACATCTGGATTGCCAGAACGGCCAGCGTTTTTTCCTCCGCTTATATCGGCGGCCCGGCGATTATCGACGAAGATGCCGAGGTGCGGCAGTGTGCTTTTATCCGCGGCAATGCCATTGTGGGAAAAGGGGCAGTGGTGGGAAATTCCACGGAACTGAAAAATGTGATTCTGTTCAATAAGGTACAGGTACCCCATTACAACTATGTCGGCGACAGTGTACTGGGCTACAAGGCACATATGGGTGCGGGTTCCATCACTTCCAATGTAAAGAGTGACAAGACGCTGGTGGTGGTTAAATCAGAGGGCGGCAATATCGAGACCGGGCTGAAAAAATTCGGTGCCATGCTGGGCGATCAGGTAGAGGTGGGCTGCAACAGTGTGTTGAATCCGGGCAGTGTGATCGGCAGGCAGACGAATATCTACCCGCTTTCACGGGTCAGAGGGTATATTCCTGAGAAAAGTATCTACAAAGACAGTGGAAATATTGTGAAAAAAGAGATATAATAGATCATGTAACAGTACGGATAGAGTCACGAAGGGGATATTATGGCAAATAATCTGGATTACAGGACAATATGCGAGATGGTGGAGAACATGCTTACAGGTGTGGCTTTTCTGGGGCTGCAGGAAGATAAGCTGGAATTTCTCTATATGAACAGTGGCGGTTTCCGGATGTTGGGATATGTACCGTCTACCGGGTATAAATATCTCAACAATCTGGTATCGCTTATCCTGGAAGAAGATAAACCCAAGTTCTGGCAGGCGATTGAAGATGTCCTGAAAGATGACGGGGCGGTAGATCTGGAGATGCGTACGGTGACTGCGTCCGGTAATCTGCGATGGCTGCAGATCCGGGGCAATCTCTATGAGAGGACAGATGAGAGGGCTGTCCTGTTATGCGTATTTCTGGATGCGACAGACAGGAAATTTGTGGAAAATGAGATACAGGCACAGTCCCAGTGGTATCAGATGCTTCTGGAAACGGAAGGGGAGATGCTGGCGGATTACAATGCCAAGACCGATGTACTGAGTATTAAAACGGCAGGGGAATACGGGATAGAAAATGACCGGATCATTGATAAATTTATGGTTCGGATGCAGGATCAGGTTTCCATCCTGTCAGATGAGAGACGGCTGCTGGAGATTCTGGAAGAAGCGCTGAAGACTCCGCGTACCGATATTATCGAACTGAAAACCGATATGCTGGGGAGCGGGGAGAAGCGCTGGTATCGCATCCATACTTCCAGTATAGCCGGCGTGGACGGATATGTTACCCATATCGTCGGAAAGATTACGGATATACATGAAAAGAAGCTGCTGCAGGAAGAACTGCGGGGCAAGGAAAAACTGGATACGGTTACCGGCTGGTACAATAAAGAGGCTACAAAAGAGCAGGTAAACCAGATTCTGGCTTCTTCCGGCAGTCATGATATCCATGCGTTTATCCTGGTGGATATCAGCGACTTCCGCATTTTGGCGGAGAGCCTTTCCGAGGGTGTAGGTGACAGGATTCTGAAAGATATGGCAGAAAAGATGAGCCGGGGATTCAAGCGATCGGATATTCTGGGCCGTATCAGTGAAGACGAGCTGATTATTTTTGCACAGAACATCGGTTCCGTGCACAATCTCGATGCCCTTGCCACCATGGTATGCCACAGTACGACCATGACGCTGGGCAGCGGAGAAGACAGCTTTACCTTATCCGGCAGGGTGGGCATATCGGTCTGCCCGTATCAGGGAGAGACATGGGCTGAGCTGAGTGAAAAGGCGGAGATGGCCATCAGTTCGCTCCGAGGCCATGAGAAGCTGGGATATCATGTATATGACCTCTCCGGTATTCTGCGAAAGGAAGCGGCAGAGAACGAAAGACAGCAGAAATTTATCGAAGAAGTCGGCAGGGAAGAAAATCTGGAAGATCTGCTCCGCCAGATTATCAATGAAAAAAATTACAACGAAAACCTTACCAGAGCCATGCTCAAACTGGTGATCCGTCACTTTGGATTCCAGAAAGCCTGCCTTTCGATCGAGGCAGGCAGAGGCAGGCAGGGAATGGAGCTGAAGTATTTTAATCCGGGCTATGAACCAAGGGAAGAACAGAATCTGACCGATGAAAACCATCAGTGGGTTTCCTTCCTGAAAGAGAGGCAGCTGCTGAAAGGTTTCTGCCTGATACACAGCTATGATGATATTCCGGGGGATCTTTCTTCCTATATGATCCGCAATGGCATACATACCCTGCTTGTGCAGCCCATTATGAGCCGGGGAGAGATCACGGGTGCATTTCTTATGGGAGAGTGCAGCGGCCGTGAGTGGCATCTGAATGCGGAGGAAGAAAAAGAACTGAAACGGATTCTGCAGCTGGTGCAGATCTATGTGCTCAAAGACCAGAGAAAGAAAAGCGGACAGCCTGCACTGCGGGATATGCGGCTTTTGGATGATTTTGACAGCTACGTGATGGCAGTGGACCGTGATACTTATGAGCTTTGCTTTGCAAACCGCAAGCTGCTGGATGCGCTGCCTGACCTGCGGATTGGAGACTGCTGTTACCGTACCTTTGCGCAGAAGGACAAACCCTGTGAATCCTGCGTAATGTGTAAGCTGGACAAAAAGGACCCGCATGCCAAATGGTCGGAGGAATGGTTCAGCTCGGCTCTGCGCAGCTGGCTGAAGATCCATGGTTCCTGGATACAGCATGATACGGACAGCGCTATCTGCGTGCTGAATGGAATGGATATTTCGGAATACTTTATCGGCACGATGAAATAGAAAACCAGGACTCTGGTGCGCAAAAAACGATTGCCATGTATCGGTAAAGCGATGTAACAGTTCAGCTTGTCTGAACCGTTACAAAGCGATGATAAAATCTCCGGGAAGCGGTTGACGAATTTTGCAAAAAGGAGTATAGTTATTTGCGGAGTCAATAACTCACGTTGAAGCATTAAAGCGTCAACGTATAAAATCGCGAGGAGAGGAAGATTATGAAAAAGGTATTAGCATTATCCCTTACAGTGGCCATGGTGATCGGTATGGTTACCGGGTGTGGTTCTGCAGGCGGAGAAAATGGCAGTGCCGGGAGTGAGGCACAGGCAACGGAGAGCACGGGAGAAGAGGCAGCAGCTACAGAGGCTGCAGAGAGCGAAGCGCCGGCGGAGCCGGCGGCAGGAGACGGAGAATCGTACAAGATCGGTGTACTCCAGCTGACGGAGCATGCGGCTCTTGATGCGGCAAATGAAGGATTTGTGGCCGCACTTGATGAAGCCGGCCTCAATTATACCATTGATCAGCAAAATGCACAGAATGACCAGTCGGCGTGCCAGACGATTGCGGAGAAACTGGTCAATGACGGAAATGACCTGATCCTTGCCATTGCGACACCGGCAGCACAGGCGGTGGCAGGCGCTACAAGCGATATCCCGATTCTGGTGACGGCAGTGACGGATCCGGCGGATGCGGGACTGGTGGAATCGAATGAGACACCCGGCAACAATGTTTCCGGCACATCGGATCTGACACCGGTTAAGGAACAGATTGAACTGCTGACAAAACTGCTTCCGGAGGCAAAGAAGGTAGGCATCCTGTACTGTTCCGCAGAGTCCAATTCGGAGTTCCAGGCCAATATGGCGCAGGAGGCATGCAGCGCGGCAGGACTTGAAGCAGAAGTGTTTACGGTATCCAGTTCCAATGAGATTCAGCAGGTTGTGGAATCCATGGTGGGTAAGGTGGATGCGATCTATACGCCTACCGATAATACGATAGCTGCCGGTATGGCGACCGTGGCCATGGTAGCCAATGACAATGGTCTGCCTACGATTTGCGGTGAGGAAGGAATGGTAGATGCGGGCGGTCTTGCTACGTATGGAATTGATTATTACCAGATTGGCTATATGGCAGGACAGCAGGCCGTGGATATCCTTACCAAAGGCGCTGATATTTCCCAGATGCCGATCGGTTATCTGAGCGCTGATCAATGTGCACTGAAAACCAATCAGGAAACGGCAGATATTCTTGGCGTTGATCTGTCTGTGCTGGATTGATGGGGCGGCAAAAGTAAAATATGACAGTCTGGCCGGTCCGGGCTGTGACAGAAGGATCCTGCTTTGCAGGATTCTTTTGCTTGCAAGTGCGCTCCTTTGCCCGTACTGTGGGAGGGAAGGTTGAGACTTTTATATAGCAAATTGTGATGGAGGATGACACATGAGTGGAATTTTGCTTGCGATGCAGGGCGCCGTTTCCCAGGGAGTTTTATGGGGGATCATGGTACTGGGCGTCTATATTACTTACAAGATACTGGATATTGCAGATCTGACAGTGGATGGCAGTTTTGCGCTGGGCGGGTGTGTCTGCGCGATCCTGGTAGTGGAAAAAGGCATGGATCCGCTGCTGGCACTGGTGATTGCCACGCTGGCCGGCATGGCGGCGGGGGCGGTGACAGGCATGCTCCATACCCTGTTTGACATTCCGGCGATTCTGGCAGGGATTCTGACGCAGATTGGCCTGTGGTCTGTCAATTTGCGCATTATGGGAAAGAGCAATGTACCGCTGCTGAAAGTGGATACGATTTTTTCCAGGATCGTGGATATGCTGGGAGTGAAACAGTCGGCAGTTTCTCTTGTGATCGGTATACTGATTGCGGTGCTGATTATCCTTTTTCTTTACTGGCTGTTTGGTACGGAAATCGGCGCGGCGCTGCGTGCCACAGGCAACAATGAAGATATGATCCGGGCGCTGGGAGTGAATACAAAGATTACCAAGCTGCTGGCGCTGACAATCAGCAACGGCCTGGTGGGACTCTCAGGCGCGCTGGTGTGCCAGAGCCAGAAGTATGCCGATATCGGAATGGGAACCGGCGCGATTGTAATCGGTCTGGCGGCGATCGTAATCGGAGAGGTATTGATGGGGCGGCTGAAGTCTTTTGGCAGCAAGCTGTCCAGCGCAGTGACCGGATGTGTCGTGTATTTTCTGATCCGGGCCGTTGTCCTGCAGCTTGGCATGGATGCCAATGATATGAAGCTGCTGTCCGCCGTTATCGTGGCACTGGCGCTCTGCATACCGGTCGCCATTGGAAAATGGAGAATCTGGAAATCTTATTCTGAGGAGGATCCCACATGCTGACAGTGAATCATGTATACAAAACGTTTAACAAAGGAACGATCAACGAAAAAAAGGCACTCTGTGGCCTCAGCCTTCATCTGGAACAGGGAGAGTTTGTAACCGTGATCGGCGGCAATGGCGCAGGCAAGTCTACCCTGCTTAACATGATCGCCGGTGTGTATCCGATCGACAACGGCCTGATCGAGATTGACGGTGTCAACATTTCCAGACGGCCGGAGCACCGCCGGGCCAGATATATAGGCCGGGTATTTCAGGATCCGATGCGTGGAACGGCAGCCGGGATGGAGATTGAAGAGAATCTGGCGCTGGCATACCGCCGCGGTGCGATGCGTACCCTTCGGTGGGGCGTGACGAAAAAAGAAAGAGAACTGTATCGGGAAAAGCTGAAATTTCTTGGACTGGGCCTGGAAGAACGCATGCATTCCAAAGTGGGACTTTTATCGGGCGGTCAGAGACAGGCGCTGACACTTCTGATGGCCACACTGATTGAGCCGAAGCTTCTTTTACTTGATGAGCACACGGCGGCTCTCGATCCCAAAACGGCCAAAACCGTGCTGGAACTGACAGAGAGAATGATCAGAGAGAAAAGCTTAACGGCTTTGATGGTGACACATAATATGAAAGATGCGATCCGCCTGGGGAATCGTCTGATCATGATGCATGAAGGGCGCATTATCTATGATGTGTCGGGAGAAGAAAAGAAGCGGCTCCATGTGTCAGATCTGCTGGCAAAATTTGAAGAGGCCAGCGGCGGCGAATTTGCCAATGACAGAATGATTCTGTCTTAAAGGACATAAATACTTACAGGGAACGGGCTGTCAGAAATATGACCGCACGTGATATAAATTTTGGGAATTATTATCAAAAACACTGGATTTTTTGGCGTAAATATGAGAAAATGATAGAGGCGACTGAGACAGGATCCGCCAGAAGGCGGCGCCGCTTGAGCAGTGGAACGTGAAGGTGTGTGATGCGCACTTTTGTTCACAATAACAATCTACATATTGAAAGGAGTTTTCACATGATTTATTCAAAAGAAGTGGAAGAGATGACTTGTGTGGCACAGGGCGTTCACCATGGCTGTGCTCCGATCCCGGAAGAAGCTAAATGGGTTCAGGCAAAAAAAGTAGAAGATATTTCCGGTCTGACACATGGCGTGGGCTGGTGTGCTCCGCAGCAGGGTGCCTGCAAATTAACACTGAATGTAAAGGAAGGAATCATCCAGGAAGCACTGGTAGAGACGATTGGCTGCTCAGGCATGACCCATTCCGCGGCTATGGCATCCGAGATCCTGCCGGGTCTGACTGTTATGGAAGCTCTGAATACTGACCTTGTATGTGATGCGATCAACACGGCGATGAGAGAACTGTTCCTGCAGATTGTGTACGGACGTACCCAGTCCGCATTTTCCGAGGACGGACTTCCGGTGGGCGCAGGTCTTGAAGATCTGGGCAAGGGTCTCAGAAGCCAGGTTGGTACCATGTATGGTACACTGAAGAAAGGTCCCCGTTATCTTGAAATGGCAGAGGGTTATGTAACAGGCATCGCGCTTGACAAAGACGACCAGATCATCGGCTATAAGTTCGTAAGCCTTGGCAAGATGACTGACTTCATCAAAAAAGGCGACGATCCGAACACGGCTTATGAGAAAGCATGCGGACAGTACGGTCGCGTGGACGATGCTGTTAAGATCATCGACCCCAGAGTAGAATAATAGGAGGAGGACAATACAATGGCATTATTTGAATCATATGAGAGACGTATTGATAAGATCAATGGTGTATTAAACGGTTACGGCATCTCTTCCCTTGAAGAAGCTGAAAAGATCACAAAAGACGCCGGACTTGACGTATATGAACAGGTAAAGAAGATCCAGCCTATCTGTTTTGAAAATGCATGCTGGGCTTATACCGTGGGCGCAGCTATTGCGATCAAAAAAGGCTGCAAGAAAGCTGCAGATGCTGCCGCAGCCATCGGTGAGGGACTTCAGGCATTCTGTATTCCCGGTTCTGTTGCGGATACGCGTAAGGTAGGCCTGGGACATGGCAATCTGGGCAAGATGCTTCTGGAAGAGGACACAGACTGTTTTGCATTTCTGGCAGGCCATGAGTCTTTTGCGGCTGCGGAAGGCGCGATCGGTATCGCTGAGAAGGCTAACAAGGTGCGTAAGAAACCCCTCAGAGTTATCTTAAACGGTCTTGGCAAAGACGCAGCTCTGATTATTTCCCGTATCAACGGCTTTACTTTCGTAGAGACGGAATATGATCCCTATACCAACGAAGTAAAAGAAGTGAGCAGAACTCCTTATTCCGAAGGACTGCGTGCGAAGGTTAACTGCTATGGTGCAAATTCCGTTCCGGAAGGTGTGGCAATCATGTGGAAAGAGAACGTGGATGTGTCTATTACCGGCAATTCCACCAATCCCACCAGATTCCAGCATCCGGTGGCAGGCACTTATAAGAAAGAGAGAACAGAAGCAGGAAAGAAATATTTCTCCGTAGCATCCGGCGGTGGTACAGGACGTACCCTTCATCCTGATAACATGGCTGCAGGCCCTGCTTCCTATGGCTTCACCGATACTTTGGGACGTATGCATTCCGACGCCCAGTTCGCAGGTTCTTCTTCCGTACCGGCTCACGTAGAGATGATGGGACTGATCGGTATGGGCAACAACCCGATGGTTGGCGCTACCGTTGCTGTGGCTGTTTCGATTGAGGAAGCGGCGAATGCCGGGAAGTTCTAGTTAAGCCTTATAAGAACATAAAAATTGCACATAAAGACAGGTAAAACGCCATAATTCTTTTGGATTATGGCGTTTTAAGCATACAATACCAATATGTTTTGCTGTGAACACTAAGGGTGGGAGCGACAGAGATGTATTTTGCGCGCCAATCACAGGAAATATGAAAAAGCCTGAATTTGTGCGGATTCTGGGGATTTAGGTAGCCTTTCATCCGGTATAACCTATTTTTGGTTCAAAAAATAGGTTGACTTTTTGTTTAGATTTGCATATACTGGCTCCAAGAAATTGGTTCCTCGAAACTGGTTTCTTGTAGATAGCGAACGGGCTTGTGTGTTTTATACATGCAAGCCTTTAGATTTATAGAGGATGCATATGCTTAGAGGGGTGAAAAGCAAAAAGGACAAGGGCGGGCTATGGGGATTTTATGGTTTAAAAATGAGAACGTATGATTCACAAAGTATAAAAAATAGAATCCTGATTGCCTTGAGAAAGTAAACATAAATTTAAGCGTCAGAACTGTTTTAGCTGTAAGCAACTTTCTTTTTTTGAAATTTTATGGTAAAATATTGAAAAGAGGAGGCTTAGATATGGAATTAATTCACAGTTACGCTTTATGGAATATAAAGGTGGAGTTGGAAAAAGTACAATAACATTTCACTCGGCAATGAGATATGCAGAACTTCATCCACAAACCAAAATATTAGTTATTGACTTGTGCCCGCAAGCTAATTCAAGTATGATGCTTCTTGGAGGCAGGCCCTGTTGATGAAGAAAATATAATAAACTTTTGTAAAGGGGCGACTCCGCACTCTGTTGTTGGTTATTTAAGTACTGTCATTACAAATGGACGTGGGGCACAGTTACCAGACCCATATAAATTTGTTGTGAATGTGTCCGATTATAATACTAATGCCCCACAAAATATATTTTTACTATGTGGAGACGGAAATTTAGAGCCTATGGCGCCAGCAATCAATGGGCTGCATCTGCTAAGGCTTTAACTCCGACAGCTCAACCATGGAAGTGGATTCAAGAAATTATAAAAAATTCCATAGAGGATATTACTGAATCAAACGATGAATGGTTAGTTTTTATTGACACAAATCCAAGTTTTAGCATATATACCCAGATTGCAGTATCGGGAGCAGAGAGATTGTTAGTACCAATAAATGCAGACGATTCTTCTAAAACAGCAGCTTCTGCTATGGTGGCATTATTGCATGGTACAAATCCTCCCCATCCTATATATGGATTATGGACTTATGCTAAAATGGCAAATGAACAAGGTATTATAGTGCCTAAGATACATATGTTAATTGGAAATAGATTAATACAATTTAAGGGGTCTGCGACAGCCTTTAAAGCGCTGTCAGATGCCACTTCAACATCATTATATGAGATTTATAAGAAAAATCCAGATTATTTTGTAGAGCCTAAAGTTACTATAAGCAGTAAAGAAATTTTATTGAGTATTATTCAAAACCTTTGAGAGATTTTAATAGCGCAGGCGTTGTATGTGCATATTTGGGCAGATTATTATCATCTATGAAGCAGAAGTATTATACAGTATATTCCGAAGAAGCAAAAGTAAATGCAGAAAAAATAAAAGAATGTACAAAGGCCATAGATGAAATAATTGTAAATTTGTAGCGAAAGTGGGTGAAGATGCTGACAGTAACAAAACAGAAGACCAGAAACATCAGGAAGATTTACGGAGGATAAGAGGTTTTCACCTGCTTGATGATGATTTCCTCACAAGGAGGGAATTGAGATTATGTGTCGGGCTATGGAAGATATGAGGAATCAGACATTGAAAGAGGGAATGATAAATGTTGCAAAAAAATGCTGGAAGATGGAACAATAACGCTTGAAAAAATTGCGGAATTTGTTGGCCTTTCAGTTGATGAAGTGAGAAAATTGAAAACAGACCAGAATATGTAAATGGGACTAATGAGCCAGGAATCTAAAAAAACAGGTTCCTGGCTCTATTTTTTTGCTCTGAAATGTAAATTTTCAAAAGTAAACGGTAAAACGGTGGAGTACGGTTTTTGCAAGGATTTTGTCTGCTCTTCTGGCTTTGGCTTTAAAACAGCGCGTGGATAGATTGATGTGGATATAAAACCGATCTCTTTCACGAAAGCATATTGTAAAAAGACAGTGTTACAGGTGCTTGTGAAACTACGTTACACTACCCGTATTCCTCATCCCAAAGGCTCCGAAAACTGTATATTTGGTTTCGAAGCCCCTAATTTTGATATGTTTTCCGCATTCAATGCTTGAAATGGGATGTCCTTTATTTCTGTTGCTTTATTGAGGTAATCATTTCTCCAGTTCTCATAATCTTTACCGTCCAAAGGAGTCATATCATAATACCCATCCCAATCTGCCGGCAAAATATAGTAAACAATGCCATCTCCATCAATATCTATATTGCTTGGAAACGATTCGCCTTCTGCATTAACTTCAACTCCTGTACTGCTTTTATCCCAGGCATCCACGGCTCCCCATTTTTGATAGGCATCGGTTTCACTATTATAGATATAAACAGAATATGGCCAGAAGTCTCCGGCCAGCCCCTGATTATGGGACCAGTCAACTTCAATTATACCATTGTTGTAATAACGCATTAGCGGAAATGCGTTCAATTCGATATGGATACTTCCCTTTTTATATCCCCATATGTACCCCACATTTGTGGACATGGAACCTCCATCGAAGTAAAGTAGCAACTCCTCATCCCCATCTTGGTCGATATCGTAAATGGCAAAACTGCCATTTTCATTCCCATCTGCATCAGAAAATGCAAATTCTGTTCCATCAATCTGCCCCAAATAAAATGCATCCCATAATATTTCCCCATATGCCCTGTTTTGTTCTGTGTGCGCATAATAAAGAACGGTTTCCTTTTCTTCTGTCTTATCCTCTACTTTCGTAAATGTCATGTCCGGCATGCTGGAAAAATTCGCACCCAATGATATTGTCTTTTTCGCGTCTGTCTTTTTTTCTCTGACAGAACATCGGGTCAATGTCCCCATGCCGATTATCAGAATCATGATACCTGCCAATAGATAGAATCTGCTCTTTTTATTAATATTCTGAAACCGCTTTTTCATTTCCTTTTCCTTCTTCAGAATAAATGTATTACATTTCTCAATGTCATTATGTTACCATAAACGCATAGTCCTCGTAAATTCCTTATTTTTTCCGTGCTCATGGGTGACATGAAATCCCTTTTGGCAAAAGCAATAAAACAAAGGAAATGTAAGGGATTGTGGATTGCATTTATTCCGGATTTTGTGTATCATAAAAATGTTACATGATCGGAGCAGCACTGTCACTTGACATGCCAGAAACAGGGGAGCAGACTATGAAATGGTTAAAAAGAATCGGGTGGATCGTTCTTTCACTGCCGGTTATTTTGGTTATCGTTTTTATATTATATGAAGCGCTGGGTATGTTTGTCAATCATAATGCGACAAGACAGCAGACAGATACCCTGCAGACATGCCTCGAAAATGAAATTCCCGACATCGAGATTATCCATGTATATACGGAGACCGGGAATACATCAGGGACGGGAAACCATGTTGACTGTCTGTCTTCCATAACGTTTTCAACCGGGCTTAAGCAATATGAAATAGAAGAAATCATGGAGGACTACTATGTACTGGACGGATGGGACTGCTATCTGAAGGAAACGGAAGAAGGATATTTCCTGTTTTATCTGAATACGCCGGCTCCCTTTGCGGACAACATAGAAGGACGTTAAAATCCTCTCTTAGCGGCCGCGTTCTCATTTCTCCATTGTCTTGGAGATACCCCATAGACATTTTTAAATGCTCTCGAAAAGTGGAGCTGGTTGGGATAGCCCACGGCATTGCCGATATCCGCAATGGGCAGTTCCGTCAGCTTCAGCAGTTCGGTTGCCTTTGTCATGCGGTAGGCGATAAGAAACTCCTGTGGGGACTTACCCATAGCCTCCCGGAAGATCTTGCCGAAATAGCTTCTGTTCAGGCCGCAGGAAGCAGCCACGTCTTCGACAGTGATGTCATTCTGGAAATTCTGTTCTATATAGGAAAATGCTTCTTTGATATAAAAATCCCGCAGTCTGGTTCCTCTCTGGGAGCGGACGGAGCTGGAAGAGCGGATCAGGCTGTCAATGAACAGATAGAGATGCCCGATCAGATGGAAGGAAGATTCATTTTTGTGATTGACAATATAGAGCATCTCATCTTTCATCGACTCCGCGATATCCTTATGGCTGGCACGATAAACCGGATTGTCAGGACAAAGGCCGGTCAGTTCCAGTGTCTCTTTGGCCCGCAGGCCGTCAAATTCCACCCATGTATATTCCCAGGGGATTTCGGGGTCCGCAATATAGGTAGATACCTGCCCGGGAAACAGCATAAACCCCTGTCCGCTCTTGATCTGATAGGCGATGGTATCGCCCTTTGTGTTGTTTGCAAAGAGTGTGCCGGTACCGGAGAGGCAGTAGTGGAAGAGATAGTGGTTTCTGGCGGCCGGGCCGAAAGAATGGGAAGGGTCGCACTGTTCCCAGCCGAACTGATATAATCCCATGTCAATAAAATTTTCACTTGGAAACACTGAAAAAATGACTTCGCTCATGCAGTAGTACCTCGCTGTTTTTGACTGAAAGATTGCAGCAGCCCACCGGCAGAAGATGTGTGCAGATTGGTAAGGCTGATGCAAAAAGTTATGCTGTGGGTTACAATATTGCTGTTTTTTAGAAGCGTGTAAATGATTTTTTGTAGATTTTGCACAGTGGCAGGAAATTTGATAAGCACATTATATACCAAAATGCCATCCGACTTCAATCTATAGTTGAAAAAACATCATAAAGGCATAAAAGAGCCAAAATACGGCTATTTATTGTTGGTATAAGGGTATATTATAATGTTTTTATCAAAGAAAGGAGAAGAGAAAATGCTATGAAAAGAAAAACGATAACATTTTTAAAGCTGGCATTGTGCGGTATGCTGACCACCTTCGCGGTGACGGGATGCGGATCTTCGGCCAACTCCGGTAAGACGGAAATCGAGATCGTGCAGTATAAGCCGGAAGCGGCAAATTACTTTACCACAGTGGAAGAAGCGTTTAACGCAACTCATGATGACATCCATCTGACGATCAGTTCTCCCAATGATGCAATGACAATACTGAGAACCAGATTCATCAGAGAAGACTATCCGGATATCATCGGGATAGGTGGGGATATTAACTATTCCTACTTTGTGGATGCCGAAATCTTATCTGATGTTTCGGACTATCCGGGCCTTGGGGATATCAAACCGGCGTATATTGATATCGGCGAAGCGCTGGAATTTGTGCCCAAGGAAGGAACTTTCGCAGTACCTTATGTGGCCAATGCGGCCGGTGTCCTCTATAACAGGGACATGTTCGAAGAGCACGGATGGAAAATCCCCGAGACATGGGAAGAACTGAACACACTCTGCGATACGATTCAGGCAGAGGGGATCCAGCCATTTTATTTTGGCTTCAAGGATACATGGACCTGCCTGGCTCCCTGGAATGCCATGGCAGTGGACCTTTCCCCTGCCGATACGACCAAACAGGTCAACAGAGGGCAGACGACCTTTACCACGGAATACCGGGAACTGTCGGAGCGATATCTGTCGCTGCTTCAGTATGGCCCCACAGATCCGTTCGCTTATAACTATAATGATGCCTGCACCGCATTCGCAAGAGGCGAATCAGCCATGTACCCCATCGGCAGCTACGCGGTGCCTCAGATCCTTTCCGTCAATCCGGATCTGAATGTGGATTCCTTTGTAATGCCGGCAAGCGATACCAAGGACGGCAATACGCTCAATTCCGGTATTGACCTGCAGTTCTGCGTAACGGCTGCCTGCCCCAACAAAGAAGCGGCCTATGAGGTGCTGGACTTTTTGCTGGCGGACGAGAACCTGCAGCAGTATATTGACGCGCAGAACGCGGTTCCCTGCAAAAACGGAGACTTCAAGCTGGCTCCCATGCTGGACGGTATGGCAGAGTATATTACGGCAGGTAATATGACCGACTATCAGGATCATTATTATCCGGCGGAAATGGCAGTGGACGCGCAGCTTCAGACCTTCCTGCTGAATGAAAAATCCTAATCCCCCAGCTATGCTGGGGAGAATAGGGTAAGTGGAAG
>CAJULA010000001.1:46866-242734 GCA_910587155.1 uncultured Lachnospiraceae bacterium | reverse complement strand
TTCATATCCATTTGTGTGACAGCTTCCTTCTGTTTTTTCTCTATTTCTTTCTCCCTCTCCTCGGCATAGGAAATCTCCATAGCTATTTTCTCGGAAAAAGTCTGTTGGGATAAATCCTCCTCCGTCTGCTCCGTATTTTCCATTTGTTCAGTTTTCTCCTCAGCGCTTTCTGCCAAATCCATATCGGCTGGAGCGACAGTCTGCGTTTCCTGAACATCTTCAGCATCATCAATTTTTTCAATGGCAATGCTCCCCGCATCCTTCTCTGGGATCTCCGCTTTATTACTACAAGCAGTCAATAACAAAACAATTAAGATACTTATTAGGCCAACAACGTTCCTCTTCAAAGTTGCAGAGTGTCGATTTTGCTTTTTGTCGCTGTTCATCAATTTCTCCTCTTATCATTTTCGCCCAACCGCAGGAAATCCAATCCTTTTCACGAAAAGGAATCAGTATTCCCTATATGGCTGTAATTTCATATAAGACTGACAGAAAATCCTGACATCCCCCGCTTCCATCAATAACCTGTCCAGAGGATTTATCCTCCAGCATCAGTCCATACTGCATCAGCTCGTCACCATAGGCATCATAGGATAAAAAACGACTCTCGATATGGTATTTCTGCTCTGCCAGTAATCCGCAAAGAGGCAGGCGTCTATAAGGACCATTGATCTCACTCAATATACGAGTGACCGTCACAATCGCCCGCTGCCTATCTGGCGCCGCTGTCTCCCATGCCGCAAAGTTTGTCTCAAAAGGGCTGCATAGCCGATAGAAGTTCCCCTCTGCTATCAGCCTTCTGTTTTCCTTGTAAAACGCAATCTGCTTTTTCACAATCTCGATCTCTTCGCTGCTAAGCCTGTTCAAATCCAGCTCATAACCAAACGCACCAGTGCACGCCACATTTCCTCTCGTCTCGATCGGTGTCCTGCGCCCCACCTGTTCATTCGGGCAGGCAGAGACATGGGCACCCATACAGCTTATGGGATAGACCAGACTGGTGCCATACTGTATTTTCAAACGCTCGACAGCATCAGAATTATCGGAGACCCATCCCTGAGGCGCATAATAGAGCATTCCCGCATCGAACCGGCCGCCTCCGCTGGAACACGATTCGATCAACAGACTTGGAAATGCCTGTATCAGACGCTCATGCAGATCGTAGACACCAAGAATATACCGGTGAAAAATTTCTCCCTGCTGATCCGCAGGATATGCTTCCGAATAACACTCACTGATAGAGCGGTTCATATCCCATTTAATATAACTGATCTTCGCTTTTGACAGCAGCTCATACATTTGTTCATATATTGCATCTACCACTTCCCGGCGTGAAAAATCAAGGACAAACTGATTTCTGCCATGTGAGGTGCTGCGGTTTGGTGTCGCGATAATGTAATCCGGATGACTTCTGAAAAAGTCGCTGTCCCGGTTTACCATCTCCGGCTCAAACCACAGACCAAATTTCATACCAAGTGCCTCGATCTTTTCCGCTAATCCTTCAATTCCATTCGGGAGCTTCTGTGTGTTTGCATGCCAATCCCCAAGCCCATGTCTGTCATCATCCCGCGCGCCAAACCAGCCGTCATCCAGAACAAACAGCTCAATGCCACACTCTTTTGCCTTGGCTGCAAACAGGATCAAATCATCCCCCACATAATTAAACTGCGTCGCCTCCCAGTTATTGATCAGAATCGGACGCTCCCTGTCGCGCCAGTATCCGCGTGCCAGGCGACTCCTATAAAGCCGGTGAAACTGCCGACTCATGCCATTCAGCCCATCGCCGGAATAAACCATGATTGCCTCCGGTGTAGTAAAATCTGTCTCCGGATCAAGCTTCCACTGAAATCCAAAAGGATTGATGCCCATCATAACACGCAGTACTTGATAATTATCCACCTCTGTCTGCGCAAGAAAATTGCCGCTGTATACTAAACTGAATCCATACGCCTCACCGCTCAGTTCCGTGGTACTTTTGCGTTTGAGAGCAAGAAACGGATTATGTTGGTGAGATGAGTTGCCACGCATGCTTGACACAGCGGATATTCCAGGCTGCAGGTCCCGCACATGTATATGCCGCTCCCGCGCCCATGAACCGGACAACTGCACGCTTTGAAAACCTGCATCCGGCAGATCTACGCTCATACTCATCGCACTGTTGATGAACACGCTTTCTTTTCCATGGTTGACAAACCGGACACTCCTCGCAACCGCATCGACATCCCGAAAAATACTGTAGGATAATATAACCTCCAGTGATCTCACCGGATCCCACATAAAAATTTCAATTGTGGAAGCCTCACTCTCATCTTCCACATAAGTAGCCGG
This sequence comes from uncultured Lachnospiraceae bacterium, assembly GCA_910587155.1. Classification (GTDB taxonomy): domain Bacteria; phylum Bacillota; class Clostridia; order Lachnospirales; family Lachnospiraceae; genus VSOB01. The sequence continues at coordinate 240,406 of CAJULA010000001.1, read as the reverse complement.
CAGCCCGGAAAGGAGCTTTTTACCGTGGAATATTTCATACCGCTGGTATTCCGGTTTGCAGATGCGACTCCCGTCACCGCCCTGGATTTCCAGGGCCGGATAACGGTAATCTGATGTGCCATAGCAGGGGTATTCCTGCCGCAGATGCTCATAGGAGGTGTAGAGATCCCCCTCCGTGATATAAGTCGTCATCGGACGGTGTGCTTTTTCAACCATATGCAGATAGCTGCCCTCAGGATTGAGTGCCCTGCCAAAATACAAATGACCAAGCTGCCCACTCTCCATCACATAAAACAGATAGCTGATTCGTCCATTGTTCAGATGAAATACTTTTTCCTGCTCATTTACGATAATCATACACTTACGCTCCTTGATAAAAATAGTTATTCAATTGAGAATCGGTTCCTTTGATGATATTAGCTTACCACAGATTGTCCGGAAATTGTGCCGACAATCGCCCTCTTATAAGCGATACAAAAAAAGAAGGGTCCACCATCCACCATGATGAACCCAGCCAAGTCTCAGAATTCCTAACCTTATAATACGAAACCGCCTCTGCCGCTGCTACAGGGATATCCATCCAAACACATTGGCAATGGAGCTGAGCAGGATCACGGCAATGCAGACCGGCGCCAGGTATTTCATAAACAGAGTGTACATTTTTTTCCTTTTAAAGGCGGAAGACTGCTCCACTTCCTGCGCGATCCTGTCAGTGCCTGCCACGCGGGTGACAAGAAAACAGGTAGCCAGAGCGGCAACAGGCATCATCAGGGAATTGGTCAGGAAGTCAAAGAAATCCAGAATGGACATGCCCAGAATGGAGACAAAACTCAGCACGCCAAACCCCAATGCGGAAGCCAGACCAAATACGACAATCACCGCACCCATCAGCATCACAGAACGGCTGCGGCTAAGGCCCAGCTGATCTTCAAAGGTGGATACCCCGGACTCCGCCAGCGAAATGGCGCTGGTCAGGGCCGCAAGCAAAACCAGCAGGAAAAACATCACACCGGCCCCGGTTCCAAGTCCCATACTTGCAAATACCTTGGGAATGGTAATAAACATCAGAGAAGGCCCCGCCCCCAGAGTATCCGGATCACCGCCGGAAAAGGCAAATACGGCCGGTATGATCATCAGGCCGGCCAGCATGGCAATCGCCGTGTCAAACAGTTCCACCTGGGTGGTCGATTTCTCGATATCCACTTCTTTTTTGATATAAGAACCATATGTATACAATATGCCCATGGCAATTGACAGGGAGTAAAACATCTGCCCCGTGGCTGCCACTACCGTCATCCAGGAAAAATTCTCCATATTGGGGACAAGAAAATATTTTACCCCCTCCCAGGCTCCCGGTCTGGTCATCGAATAGACCGCCACAAAAAGGGCCAGTATGACAAGCAGTGGCATCATCACCTTCGAAACCCTTTCCACACCCTGTTTCACACCGGCAAACAGCACTGCCGCAACCATAAACGCAAATATTAAAAACCAGAAGCCGGCACCCATACCATCGGCAATAAAACCGGAAAAATAATCATCCGCCGCCAGAGTCTGTGTATTGCCCCGTACATATTCAAAGAGATACTTTGTCACCCATCCGCCGATCACACTGTAATATGGCACAATCAGCATGGGAATCACCGCGTTGATCCAGCCGCCCAGACGAAAGGGCAGACTTTTGCCGAATGTCTGAAAAGCCCCTACCGGACTGCGTTTCGTCATCCGTCCCAGAGCGGTTTCCGATACAATCAGGGCATAGCCGAATGTCAGCATCAGAATCAGATACACAAGCAGGAAGATACCGCCTCCGTATTTTGCCGCCAGATAGGGAAACCGCCAGATATTTCCAAGCCCCACAGCCGAACCCGCTACCGCCAGGACATAACCCAGCTTTCCCGAAAAACTGCCGCGTGACCCGGCATGCAGGGAATTATTGTCTTCCTTCATAAATTACTGACCTCCTTTGCATCATCATACTGCCTAATCATATCATCATCACATCATTTAGGCAATCCATGGATTGCAAAAGAAAGTGTACTGTCTCTTATCTGTCAGTAAAATATACGGCCCGCATGGAATACACCCGATTGCCGAAAGTGCCGAGGGAAACCGGCTGCTCCTGTGATGACATGGGGTCCATGCACAGATATCCGTTCGAATCCGCGCCGACCAGCAATACCCAGTGCCAGGAACCGATGCCTTTCATACGTACTCTGACCGCCGGGAATATCCCCTGCTCCAAAAGCTGACTGATCTCATCTTTGTCCACGCCGGCCGCCACATAGCTTTCCGTTCCCGGTACTGCCAGGGAAATACGGTCCCAGATCACGGCGCCGTCCTCCGTATAGGCATCTGCTGCAGACAGTGCCTGATTCAGCTCTCCCGCCGTCATGGAAAAATCCGCATCCAATGAAGCAGCCTGCATGGTAAGTCCCGCCGCCAGGGCACAGACAAGGCATCCGGAAGACGCCATCGTATCTTTCGCGCTGCCCAGATGATCATCCGCCCAGCGTTCATCCTTCTGGCAAAAATAAACCACATTTTCCGGCTCCCTTTCCGCCGCCGAATCAAGCCGGATCCCTCTCTTCCCTCTGCCGGATAAAAGACAGAGGATAAAAAAAGCAGACAGGCAAAGTATCCCTGTCATACGGAAAAATTTTTTCCTGCCCACTGACAGTCCCTCCTCTGACAAAACAACAGTCCTCAGCGGTAAAAGGCTTCCAGATTTCTGCGGAACAGTCTCGCCGGACGATGGCCTGCTCCTTCCAGTATCTGCTCTGTCTCTGTCACATAGTCCGCGATCTTTCTTCGAAAATTAGCAGCCACAAGCGTCCTCCCAAGGACGGATTCATAAGCCTTCTGAAGTTCGGATAGGGTAAATGTCTCCGGCATCAGGTCAAACACCATCTTGCCGCCGCTTTCCACCTGCTCCTGCAGATGCAGAAACGCACGCAAAATAATAACGGCGTGGTCAAACGCAATTCCCGCACTGCCGGCGGTCTCATAAACCGCTTTTTCATGGTAATGGACAAACTCCTTTCGTTCCATCACCGATGCGGTCAGTTTCAGATCATCCCGTGCCCCGCATGACAGACACAGATGATAGGTGTTGGTAACCCGGGCCTGCAAAGCATCCACTGCCCTGTCCGTTTCTTCTTTTTTGATATCCAGACAAAACCATTGCGCCTCCCAGGCATCCGTCCCTTCATGGACCTGGTATTTCTCCCCGTCGATCAGTGTCAGAAAAGCGTGCGAAATAATCCAGCCCCGCGGATCACGCCCCGTTTCACTGAAAATGGCAAACGGCTGCAGGTAAGCATCGGCCACGCCGGTTTCCTCCTGCAGCTCCCGGCAGGCGGTCTCCGATGTCGTCTCTCCTCTCCTGCAGAAACCTCCCGGGAGCGCCCAGCAGTCTCTGTATGGAAAAGAACCTCTGCGGATCAGCAGCAGCTTCAGACGCTTCTCCGGATCTTTCCGGTGATTGCCGCGGCCTGCCTCCTTCGGTTCCATGCACATAATGGAAAAGACGGCCATATCCGTGGCAACGGACGGCCTGTCAAAAGCATTGATATCATAAGTTTCCAACCAGGCCCGCTCTTCTGCTGACATCTCATATCCCTTAAAGTATTCCATATACATCCCTCTCATGCATACAGGTATGTTCCCCATATTTCTTATGTCTGCCAATATTTACTACACAGCATAAGCTTTTTCGGTACAAAGCGCAAGAGAAATAAGAAAATCTTCATAAAACCTTTATTTTACTGCAACAGCCGGGACTTTTCCCCTATCTCACCACCAGCCGTCCTTTCCGCCCCGCAACGCTGACCCTGACCCGGCTGCCCGCATTGAATTCCAGAGTATCATTTTCGATTCCGTCTGAAAAGATGACCCCTCCCTGTGCCATTTTGGAAATGACCTGAAATTGATCTCCCATGCCTATTCTTCCATATACGATATCAGCCTGTGTGGAGCGGCTCGGATAAGGCTCTCTCACGATAAAGGTAAGCTGATTCTCTTCCCAGCACGGTGCATGATCGGTGAATTGTCCGAGGCCGAACAGGACGGCCATCCGCCTGGACTGGGCCATCACCGACCGATACCAGCCGGTGGCTCCCAGACCGGTAGAGATGATTATGCCGCTTGACGACTGATTTTCACTGTCATGATTATAGATCACATCATAGCGGGCAGAAGCATGGGAACGACATCCGATGAACAAATCATTCACTGCCAGCATGTACTGGCCGTCTCCGGTATCTGCCCGGGCCATGGTGACTTCTCTCGTCTCATAGTTCCCGGCAATGACCCGGGGCAGAAGTGCCCCCAGCGCACCGGCTTCAAAGGGAAGCAGGACACCGTCCCACCGCCGGATATCCGGATTGACCCCGATCAGAGGCTGACCGTCCAGGTATTTCATCACATTGGCCACCAGACCATCCTGACCCACTGCGATCACAATATCGTCGTTTCCAAAGATCATACCGGGGACAAACTCTCTGTCGATCTCCTGTACCCGCGCAAAGCGCAGGGCTGTCTCCGATACCGTTTTCACCGCCTGCCTGTAAACCATATCCTCCTGCAGGTAATCGGAAAAATCCGCTCCCATATGTTCGATATAAAACCGGGCCTGCTCTATCGTGTTGTATCGGTAAATCAGTTCGGTCAGTCTGGTCTTTCTCGTTATCAGTACGATTTTATGCAGTCCCCGCTCTGCCTCTCTGTCCATATCCGTCTCCTCCGTTCCCTCTCCTATCCTCTGGATAATGTCTCAAGCAGATCCGGCGAAACATTCAGCACACCGATTTTATCCGCTTTGTCTCCGATCTCCGCAAAGGCTTTGGCAATCAGAGAACGGCTGTCCATCCCGCTGACCATAAGCGTTTTGATAATCTCTGCGTCCACGCCTGCCAGTGTCCGCAGCAATACCTGAGAGTCATAGGCTCTGGCATCGGATTTTTTCTTTTCATTCTCCGTCTGCAGATCCACCAGATGGCGCCGCTCTTTTTCCAGCTCGATATCTCTTTCGATCTTCCCCGCATCCAGCTCCGCCTGCTTCTCCTGGAGCATACGCTTTGTCTCCATCTCTTTTTCTTTTTTCTCTTTTGCTTTTTCCGCGACCCGGATCTCGGTATTGAGTTCATTCTCTTTGATGGCACGCTCCTGTTCGATGGCGGCATTGCGCCTCTTATAAATGGCATCATCCTGCTGTTTCAGTATTTCCTCGCGGGTGGCCGCCTCCAGCGCTTTTCTCGTATCCGGCTGCGGCATGATACCAAGAACGGACACCGCCAGAATCTCCAGCCCGAATTCCTTCACTGTCTCATCTGCGCGCAGTGCGCTTCGCAGCGCTTTGGCCAGCTCATTGGCCACTTTTACGGCTTCCTTTACGGTTTTGTTGCTGAGAAAGGTGGCTGTGTACACCTTGGTCAGACTCATCATGCGCTTTGCCATTGTCAGTTTTGCTTCCTTACATACCTGTTCGTATTCCCTGTCGTTGCCTTCGTAGGAAAAATTGACCATCCGTGACGCCTTTCCATAATCCGCTATGATATAGGAAATGTCCCCCTGCACACTGATCTTTTGAAAATCTGCCGTCATCATATCATCATAGGCAAATCCGGTGTCAAAGGCCGTAGTCGGCAATACAATCAGGCTCGTGCTCATCGTGTTATAAAAACAGGAAAGCCCCGCCCCTTCTTCGATTATATTGCCCCTCTTGACTTTTATGACATAATCTGTCGGTTGAAATTTTCTGTATCTGATTGCCATATCCACGCCTCCCTGTTCTTTTGCTCTGTCTGTTATTATCTTTATATTTATATGATACTATCATAATGATAATAAGTCAAGAGATATTTATGCCGACAGGCCATAAAAATACCCAAAAGAGCCGGTAAACAACAGCCGAACCCGATCGGGACACTTTCCTCTGTTCTGTCCCGCGTTCTGACAACTGTTTGCCGGCCCGTTTGGGCGTTGCTTCGTTCTGTCTTTTTTACTTTTGCCGGATAATTTCCGTCACATATTCCCACATCCGTCCGGTGGACGATATGCTCAGTCTCTCTTCTGTCGTATGGATACCGGACATATCAGGCCCGATGGAAACCGCATCGAGATTTTCAATCTTGCCCGCCAGCAGTCCACATTCCAGACCTGCGTGGATCGCCTGGATGACAGGCTCTTTCCCGAACATCTCTTTGTAGATCCTCACCATATCATCCCGCAGTACGGAATCCTTTCTGTATTCCCACGCCGGATACACGCCCTCCAGCGTCAGATCTCCGCCCAGTATTTTCGTCAGGCAGCGAAGCTTTTCCACCACAAATTCTTTTGCTGTCTGCACGGAGCTCCTCACGGCATAATGCAGTTCCAGCTGCGATTCCGTCAGTTTCAATATCCCCAGATTGAGAGAGGTCTCCACGAGTCCTTTGATATCGGCGCTCATAGACTGAATCCCGTTCGGCAGCAGATTGATCAGTGTGATCACCGCCTCCCTGCAGCCGCCTGTCAGCGTCCTTGCCTCTGTCTCGCCATCCGGCTGCGCCGTAATATGCAGATCCGGCTCGGTAACCGCATATTCGCTGCGAATGACCGCTTCCGTTTCCGCCACCAGCGCTTTCAGCTTTTCCTCCGCTTCCCCGTCCACAACCACAGATACTGCGGATTCCCGGGGAATGGCATTGTCTTTGAGACCGCCGGACATGGATTCGATGCCGAAATCCAACGCACCTTCCAGAGCCAGCAAAAGCCGCCCCAGTACCAGATTGGAATTGGCCCGCCCTTTGTCAATCTCCGCACCGGAATGTCCGCCGGTCAGGCCTTTTACCGAAATACGATACCGTTTCCCATATCTCGTCTCATAGGAAACAGGCAGAAAGATATTGGCCCGGCAGCCCCCGGCACAGCTTGTCAGAAGATATCCTTCCTCTTCGGAATCAAGGTTCAGCAGCTTATGGCCCCTGAGTACTGACAGATCAATCGCTGACGCTCCTTCCATCCCCACTTCTTCACTGACGGTAAAAACGGCTTCGATGCGGGGATGTTCCAGACTGTCGCTGCCGAGAATCGCCAGCGCCATGGCGATGGCAATTCCGTCGTCACCGCCCAGGGTCGTCCCCCGGGCGGCCACATAATCTCCATCCACATACAGACGCAGGCCGTCTTTTTCAAAATCTATGTCACAGCCCGGTTCCTTTTCGCAGACCATATCCAGATGCCCCTGGATAATCAACGGCTCCACAGACTCATAGCCTGCCGTTGCCTCTTTGATGATAATGATATTTCCAAGAGAATCCTGATGTACCTCAAGCCCGCGGCTTTCGGCAAATTTCACACAGTAGTCACTCAGCTGTTTCTCCTTATAGGAAGGATGCGGAATCCCGCATATTTCCTCGAAGTAACCAAATACTTCCTTCGGTTCCAGATCAGATAAAACACCCATGTCCATGCCTCACTTTTTCTGCAGATTTACATATAAGATAAAATCGTTGCTGCGCAATATATGGAGAAATTTTGCCAGACGCTCGTACAGCGGCTCTGCTTCCTCTCCAAACTTATCTTTTACCAGTCTGCCGATCTGATATACATCTTTTTTTCCGTCTATCTGTTTCCAGATAAAGCTGCCAAAGGTGTCCAGCTCGATCCGGCTGATTTTCGGCTTCCTGAAAAAAATCTGCGCAATCCGGTTAAACAGTCCCCGGTTCTTTCTCAGGATTTCCACATTGCCATCCTTATTTTCCTCAAAGGGAATCAGGCTGTTATGTTTGGGAATATAATCCAGAAAATTGTCTTTCTTTTTCTTCATAGATCCGGCACCAGTCTTATGCTTTTTTCTTCTTTCTGATGAAGAGAATAATTGTGGAACAAAGAAGAGCAAAGACAAAGAGCCCTCCCCAGTTGCCTAAATTGATGCCAAGGCAGCTGCCCAGGAAATCTCCCAGTGTCCCCGCACCAAACGGAATGATCGCAAATACGGCCAGCAGGATGCCCACCAGACCCTCGCCTGCGATCAGGCCGGAAGAATACAAAACGCCGTTTTCCACCATCTGTTTTCTGTCTTCTTCGGAATCCATTTTCTTTTTGTCATAATATAGCCGGATCAGGCCGCCTACCATGATGGGAGTGCTCAGATGGATGGGAAGATACAGGCCTACCGCAAAGGGCAGTACCGGGATCTGCAAAATCTCCACCACGATCGCAATAAACGCACCGCAGAAAATGAGAGACCATGGCAGCTCGCCGCCCATAACGCCTTCTACCACCATCTTCATCAGTGTCGCCTGCGGGGCGGGAAGCTCCTGAGAACCATACCCCCATGCCGTGCTCAAAAGATAAAGTACACCGCCGATGGCAATGGCAGACACAACCACACCGATCAGCTCGCCCATCTGCTGCTTCACAGGAGTCGCGCCTACGATAAAACCGGTCTTTAAATCCTGCGAGGTATCGCCTGCAATCGCCGCGATGATACAGATAATGGAACCGATCGTAATGGCCGCGATCATGCCCGGCATGCCGATGTTGCCGCTGGCCTTTAAAAGCATGGTGGCAATCAGCAGAGTGGCGATGGCCATACCGGAAACCGGATTGTTGGAACTGCCTACGATACCCACCATTCTGGAAGATACAGTGGCAAAGAAAAAGCCGAACACGATAATAATGATGGCGCCGATCAGATTCACGGGAATCGCCGGGATCAGCCACATGGCAATGGCAATGACACCGACAATGATCATCACGATATTCATCGGCAGGTCTTTGCTCAGACGGTTGTTCGCCGACGCTTTTTTGCCGTATACAGCCATGGCCTGCTTAAACGTACGCAGGATCATCGGCAGTGATTTGATCAGGGAAAGGATACCGCCGGCCGCCACCGCGCCCGCACCAATATAGCGGATAAAACCGCCCCAGATCCCCCAGGTGCCCAGTTCGCTCACCGGAGCCGTAGCCGGATACAGGATCATATCGCCGCCGAATAGTACGATCAGGGGCATCAGCACAAACCAGCCAACCGTACCGCCCGCCAGCAGATAGGAAGACACTTTGGGGCCGCAGATATAGCCCACACCGGCCAGTGCCGGAAGCACATCCATACCGATTCCGGAGCCTTTATAACTTTTAATCTCAAAATCAACTTCACTGGGGAACAGCTTCAGACCGTCCGCGATGAACTTGTAGACGGCTGCGATGCCCAGACCTGCAAATACCGTCCCTGCCTTGGCACCTCCCTCTTCACCGGCCAGCAGTACCTCGGCACATGCCTGTCCCTCCGGATAAGGGAGCTTTCCATGCTCTTCCACGATCAGTGCGGAGCGCAGAGGAATCATAAACAGCACGCCCAGCACACCGCCGCAGAGCGCAATCAGGGAAATCTCCAGCAGGGAAGGATTGGCACTGCCCGATTCTGTCGCCCACATAAACAGGGCGGGCATGGTAAAGATCGCACCGGCCGCCACCGATTCGCCGGCAGAGCCGATGGTCTGTACCATATTATTTTCCAGGATGGAATCCCGCTTCAGAATCACGCGGATAATCCCCATGGAAATAACCGCCGCCGGGATGGACGCCGACACCGTCATGCCCACGCGCAGACCAAGATACGCATTGGCGCCGCCAAACAGCACGGCCAGCAGAGCGCCGATGATGATGGACGTAACCGTCAGTTCCGGCACTACCCTGTCCGCCGGAATAAACGGTTTGAACTCATTTTTGTTTTCCATTTATTTTACCACCTTTCGTATAGTGGTACTATTGTACAATATACGGCTCTTCTTGTCAATTTGCACATATAACTTTGCAAAGGCAACCGGATTTTCCGTTACTTTTTACCCTGTTAATTTTTAAAGCTGTGGATGGGCGCCGGTATTCTGCCTTTTCTGTTGATAAAGCCTTCGCAGGAAAACCCGTTTACCGGCATAACCGGCGCGTAGCCGAACAGGCCGCCAAACTCCACCTGATCTCCGACCTCTTTGCCGATGGCCGGAATGACACGCACTGCCGTCGTCTTCTGGTTGACCATGCCGATGGCCATTTCGTCCGCAATGATGCCGGAAATCGTAGACGCCGGCGTTTTTCCCGGGATGGCAATCATATCAAGGCCCACGGAGCAGACACAGGTCATGGCCTCCAGCTTTTCCAGGGTCAGAGCGCCCGCCGCCACGGCGTCAATCATGCCCTGATCCTCGGATACCGGGATGAATGCACCGCTCAGGCCGCCCACATAGGACGAGGCCATGACGCCGCCCTTTTTGACCTGATCATTCAAAAGTGCCAGTGCCGCCGTCGTGCCGGGCGCGCCCGCATATTCCAGACCGATTTCACAGAGAATGTCAGCCACACTGTCACCCACTGCCGGTGTGGGAGCCAGGGAAAGATCCACAATACCGAACGGGATATTCAGCATCCGCGATGCTTCCTGCGCTACCAGCTGTCCCACACGGGTCACTTTGAATGCCGTTTTCTTGATCGTCTCACACAGCACCTCAAAGCTTTCGCCCCGTACCTTTTCCAGTGCCGTTTTCACCACCCCCGGGCCGCTGACGCCCACATTGATGATCTGATCGCTTTCCGTCACGCCGTGAAAAGCACCCGCCATAAAAGGATTGTCATCCGGCGCATTACAGAACACCACCAGCTTCATGCAGGCAGCGCTGTCCTGTTCTTTTGTCAGCTCGGCCGTCTCCTTTATGATCTGTCCCATCAGCCGGACACCGTCCATATTAATCCCAGTCTTCGTGGAACCCAGATTCACCGAACTGCAGACCCGCTCTGTCTCGGCCAGTGCCTGGGGGATAGAATGAATGAGCCATTCATCTTCCTGCGTCATACCTTTGGAGACGAGTGCCGAATAACCGCCGATGAGATTGACCCCCACCGCTTTTGCCGCCTGATCCATCGTATGGGCAATCGTCACAAAATCCTCTGCACTCCTGCATGCCCCGGCCCCTACCAGTGCCATTGGCGTGACAGAAATACGCTTATTTACGATGGGAATCCCAAATTCCTTCTCGATTTCCTCTCCTGCGGCTACCAGCCCGCCTGCCGCCGCCGTGATCTTCTCGTATATCTTTCTGTTACATGCCGCAAGATCGGAGGAGGCACAGTCCAACAGAGAAATGCCCAGCGTAATCGTACGCACATCCAGGTTTTCCTTTTCGATCATCTTGTTCGTTTCCGAAACCTCAAATATGTTCAGCATATGTTATCCCCCTATATCCTGTGCATACTCTGAAAAATCTCTTCTCTCTGACATCGGATGATCACACCGATTTTCTCTCCCAGCACCTTCAGCTCATCTGTCATCTCATTATGAGACTTTGACGAGCCGGAAGTATCTACGATCATCATCATATTAAAATACCCCTGTACAATCGTCTGGGAAATATCAAGAATATTAATCCCATTTTCTGCCAGGTAACTGCAGACCCCCGCAATGATGCCCACAGTATCCCTGCCAACTACCGTAATTATCGTCTTTTTCATACCCAAGCTCCTATTTTTATTCCAGTTCCGTTAAATCTCCACAACTCCGGACACTTCGTCCCGTTTCGCCACCATAATCGGAAAATCATTCCCTTTAAATTCATTGTCAGCCATGGTAATCTCCAGGCGGACGGTCTCATAGGCCAGCTCTGCCAGATTGTTTTCCTTACTGAGATGTCCCAGAATCACTGCCTTTAACTGATCGTGCAGAATGCGGGAAAGGAAGCGGCCTGACAGTTCATTGGACAGATGTCCCCTCTCACCCAGTATCCGGCGTTTGAGATAATAAGGATAAGGGCCGCTTTCGAGCATCCGCACATCATGGTTGGCCTCCAGAAGTATGACATCCATCCCGCGCATACATTCCACCGTATACTCATTGTATACACCCAGATCGGTAATAATGCCCACCCATTTTTTATCATGCCGGAAGCGGTAGGCGGCCGGCTGGGCCGCGTCATGGGATATCTGCATGGGAGCCACCATCACATCCTTAATGGTAAAATGTTCCTCTTCACGCACTTCCTGAAACAGATCGGCCGGAATATGCCGCAGAGATTCCATCTCCCGCATCTTTTGGATCGTGCCTCTTGTGGCATAGATGGGGATTTCCCGCCTGCGGATCAATACGCCCAGCCCGCTGATATGGTCGGAATGTTCATGGGTGATCAGAATACCGTCCAGATCCTGCACGGACAGCGCAAGCGTCTTCAGTCCTTCTTCGATCTTCCTGCGGCTGATTCCCGTATCTACCAGCAGATGTGTGGTATCCGATCCCACATAAACACAGTTACCGCTGCTTCCGCTGGCGATGCTGCACATTCTCATTTCAGTTATCCCTCCAGTAAATTTCTATCATATCTCCGGTCGTAAGCGGCTCCATATACTGTGCGTCTCTTTTGTTCTTTTTGGTCGTAATCCGTTTTCCAGGGCGCGGTGTCAGGTCAAAGTGGTAAAAATCAAACAGATCCACAAAGATATAGGATTGTTTTCCCCGCAGTGTCACCGGCGTGCCATTGACAAAGATATCCATTGGCACCCCCGGCTCTTTTGTCTTTTCAGAAGCTTCCGGTTTTTCTCTCTTTCCTGCCTCTTCCGATCCTCCTTCAGACGCATCTCCGCCCTCCTCCACATCATCCGGCAGATCCGCGTAGGTAGCCGCCTCGCCGGGTGATTTGTTCTCATACTGTTCCACATCGGAAAGCTGCATCTGTTCCATCGTCCACAGGACGGAAAAGTTTTCATAAACCTTCGTCTCCAGATCTGCCAGTTTATTATTGACATAGATATTCATATTCCGATCGAGAATCACATCCATAAATTCCACAATCTGGCGCACTGTATAAAAATTCAGCATTTCAATTCTGTCGTTTTCCCGGATATCATAAAAGCCGGACTGAAGCTGACCATTGACAGCGGCAAATTTGGGCAGGTCAATCTTCTTTTCATTGACCTCCACCCGGATAATGGCATGGTATTCCGGCAGCCTGCCTATCTCCATGGAGGCATCGGCCCCGGCCGTGGATTCCTGCACGCAGATAATATCATTGGCATGAATGGGCGTATGGATATCCGCCGGACTGCCGTTAACCGTGATCACTGACGCCTCGCCCAGTTCTCCCCGGATCATCCGTGCGTGACCGTCCACCATAAAATGCAGGGCTGCCCCACGCCGCGGAAAGAGACTTTCATTGGGAAAGTCCGCCTGCAGGGCGGCATCCACTACCGCCAGCCTTGCCGTATCATACAGCTTGATTCTGGTGTTATTAAACGTGACAAAGACAAAGGAATTACTCTGTTCATAAAAAGAAAGACAGATCCCGATCGGTGTCACCAGCAGGGAATCCTTCTTTGTCTCCTTTTCCAGAAACTGGATCTTTGCCATCACTTCCTCACCGCGCAGCGCCACACGTTCGGGCTGGATACCAAGCTCTCCGGCCAGTTTTTCCGTATAGCCCGGAATCTTACCGCCTCCGCCCACCACGAAGACAGCGCTGACAGATTTGTCGCCATTGAGTTCTTTGATCTTATCCGACACCTGTTTTGTCATGGATTCCACGGCCGGTCTCATCACTTCCAACAGCTCATCCCGTTTCACCGTCTGATCCAGCCCCATAATATCCTTATAGGCAATCGTCTCCTTCTCACCGCACTCCCGCTTGATCTGCTCTGCCGTCACAAAGTCAACCAGACAGTGCTGAGCCACGGCTTCCGTCAGCGCATCGCCTGCCATGGGAATCATGCCATAGGCCACAATGCTGCCGCCCTGGGTAATGGAAATATCGGAGGTTCCCGCACCCACATCCACCAGTGCGATATTCAGCATCCGGTACATCTCCGGTATTGCCACCTGAATGGCCGCAATGGGCTCCAGGGTAAGATTGACAACCTCCAGCCCGGCCTGTCCCACCGCTTTGTACAGACCGTCCACCACATCTTCCGGCAGAAATGTGGCGATCAGATCGACACCGATGATTCTGGCCTTATGGCTTTCCAGATTGCCGATCACATAATTGTTCATATAATAACGGACTACGGAATATCCCACGCAGTAGAACGTGACATCAGAACTGTTTTCCCGGTTGAACTGTTCATAGGCGGTTTCAATCCCCTTGGAATCAAGGGCATAGATATCCTCTTCCGTAACTTCCCGCTCTTCTTCAAAAGCCGTTTCCGTATGTATGGTAACGGTCTTTAACACGCGTCCTGCAGCCGCGATACAGACATCGGTCAGTCTGACACCGACCGCCGTTTCCAGCTCGGTCTTTACCTGAGAGATTGTCATGCTGACCCGGCCGATATCATGGATCTGTCCGTCCAGCATGGCTCTTGTCTCATGCTCTCTGATCCGCTGTGCCACCACATAAAACTGATCTCCTGTTTTATACCCTACGGTTCCGACAATGCTCCTTGTTCCGATATCAAGTCCGAATACCAGCTTTCCCGGATATTTTTTTACTTCTTCCACAGATATTCCCCCATTTTTTTGTCAATCTGCTCATAAGCATAAGTAATGTCCCCGCTGTTGTCAATGACAAAATCGCAGTGTGCCCGATATGTCTCTTCCGGGAGCTGGGCACGGAAAATACTGTCCGTCTTACTGTCCGAATACTGTCGGTCATCCTTCAACCGTTTTCTGCGGACATTCTCATCCGCATAGACATACCACATTTCATCCACAATCTGTTCATAGCCCTCTTCAATCAGAAGGGCCGCCTCCAGAAAGAAAAAATCATGCTCCCCTTTTTGCTTCTCCTGCCTGATCTGCAGCAGGATATATTCTTTTACAGCCGGATGGACGATGGCATTTACCGAGGCCAGAAGGGCATGATCCTGAAATATCTTTGCCGCCATCAGCTCTCTGTCGATCCTTCCGTCCGGCTGCAGGATTTCCCTGCCCAGCAGGGCTGTCACCGGTTCATGGCATAAGCCGCCCGGCTGCTGCAGCAAAAGGGCTGCCCGGTCCGCCAGGAGAATCCGGCATTTATAATTCTTTTCCAGATAATGCAACAGTCTCGTCTTGCCGCAGCCCACGCCCCCGGTAATGCCGATTACCTTCATGTTTTTTTACCCTTTCTCTCATCGGGTCACTCTCTCATTTCGCCTCATACCAGTTGGCCCCGGTATGGAGATCCACCTCCAGCTTCACGGCCAGATCGGCCGCATGAACCATCTCTTCCCGCAGAATCTCCTCCACCTGCGCCGCCTCCTCCATAACCGTCTCGATCAGCAGTTCATCATGGACCTGCAGGATCAGCCTGGAACGGCAGCCCGCCGCCTTCAGCGCCCGGTATACACGAATCATGGCAATCTTAATGACATCTGCCGCCGTCCCCTGAATGGGAGAGTTCATGGCCACACGCTCTCCAAAGGAGCGCTGCATATAATTACTGCTGGACAGCTCAGGCACCGGACGCCTGCGCCCGAACAAGGTAGTGACATAGCCCCTCTCCCGGGCCTCTCCCACCATCCGATCCAGAAATGCCTTTACACCCGGATATGTGGCAAAATACTCCTGGATATAGGCTTCCGCTTCTTTTTTGGAAATACTCAGATCCTGACTCAGGCCAAAGGAGCTGATGCCATAGACAATACCGAAGTTCACTGCCTTCGCATTGCGCCTCTGCAGAGGCGTAACTTCTTCAAACGGCGTATGAAATACCTTCGCCGCCGTAATCCGGTGGATATCCTCATCCATATGGTAAGCTTCGATCAGCTGTTCATCTCCTGACATATGAGCCAGGATCCGCAGTTCGATCTGGGAATAGTCTGCATCCGTAAAAATATGCCCGTCCCCCGGCACAAATACCTTGCGGATCAGACGTCCCAGCTCCATCCGCATGGGAATATTCTGCAGATTGGGCTCGGTGGAGCTGATCCGGCCCGTGGCTGTGATCGTCTGGTTAAAGTTGGTATGAATTTTGCCGTCTTCCCCGATAAAAGCTGACAGACCGTCGGCATATGTGGATTTGAGTTTGGCAAGCCCTCTGTATTCCAGTATTTCTTCTATGATCGGATACTCCGGCGCCAGCTTTTCCAGGATGTCCGCCGCCGTGGAATAACCGCTCTTTGTCTTCTTGCCGCCGGGAATCCCCAGTTTTCCAAAGAGAATCTCTCCCAGCTGTTTGGGGGAATTGATATTAAACACTTCCCCTGCCTTTTCATGAATACTCTTTTCCAGCTCGGCGATCCTTCCGGTAAGAGCTTCCCCGTACTGGTGCAGCTCCTGCGCCTCTGCCCGGATCCCTTCCCGCTCCATATCATAGAGCACCCAGGAAAGCGGCATTTCTATCTCATAAAACAGCCGGTCCATACCGGTTTCTTTCAGTTTCTTCTCAAGCGTAAAAGAAGCTGCCCAGGCCGTATAAGCCCCGTAACAGCCATAGGAAACAAACGCTGCCTCATCCTCTGCCGCCTCTGCCATGTTTTTTTTCCCAAAGTACTGGGCATAAGATGGCATCGACAGACCCAGATGCTCCCTGGCTATATCATCTGTCGTATAATCGCTCTTCAGCGGATTAAGCAGATATGCCGCAAGCTGGATATCAAAACACCTTGACACATCATCGCAGGAGAGATACGGATAGATCCCTTTCAGAAAAAAGCCGCACAACACCGTCTCACCCTGCAGCCCGCCAAGGCGTCCGGTGAGATAATTTGCTGTCACAAAACCCTGACATTTAATGACACATATATCATTTTCGGACCAGCAAAGCCCCAGCCCGGATACACCCGTCTTTTTGTCATATAACAAAAAGACACCTGTTTTTTCCGCTTCCCGGCAGGCCCTGAGTACCGCTTCCGCCTCTGCCAGATCCGTCACCAGGCGAAACCTCGCCTCTCTGTCATCCTCCGGCGTCTGCATGTCAAAGCGGCCCAACAGATTTTTAAACTCCAGTTCCACAAAAAGCTGATAAGCCTCTGGCGTATACAGATCATGAAGAACCGCCGCTTCAAAGGTAAAGGGAAATACGGCATCTGTCCTGATCGCAGCCAGTTCTTTGCTCAGATCTGCCAGGTGTCTGTTGGCCAGCAGCGATTCCCGGACGGATTTTTTCAGCGCCGCTTCCGGATTTTCACATGCTGCGTAAATGGCGTCTATGGAACCAAACTCTGTCATCAGCGCCATGGCCGTCTTCTCTCCAACTTTGGGGACACCGGGAATATTGTCAGAAGCATCCCCCATCAGCGCTTTCAGTTCAATAAACTGAAGCGGCGTAACTCCATAGCGCTTTTTTACGTCTTCCGCATAATAGTCCTCGATCTGTGTCCTGCCACCCTTTGTTTTGGGGATCCGGATTTTGATATGCTCTGACGCGATCTGCAGAAGGTCTCTGTCACCGGATACCAGCGTCACTTCCAGGCCTTTCTCCTCACTGCGTCTGGCCAGTGTTCCCAGAATATCATCAGCTTCCAGGCCCGCCTTTTCGCAGATCTGAACTCCCATCGCCTGTAATACCTCCTTCAGTACCGGCACCTGCTCATACAGTTCCTGCGGCATGGGTTTTCTGGTTCCTTTATAGTCCTGATAAAGCTCATGACGAAACGTGGGCGCCCCCACATCAAATGCCACAGTCAGATAGTGAGGCTCCTCTTCTTCCAGTATCCGGAACATGATATTCAAAAATCCGAAAATCCCATTGGTATGAAGCCCCTTTGCATTACTTAACATGGGCACACCGTAAAATGCTCTGTTCAAAATACTGTGTCCGTCGATCAAAACAATCTTTTCACTCATTTGATAATCACCAATATCGTCAGCAGAATCACCGCCAGAATGGCCAGCGTCTCAATAAAATACATAAACCATATGACCCGCTTTCTGGCACGGATTTTCTTTCTGGCGCCTTCCATCTTTTTTTCCAGCTGGCTTTGCAGATCAAAGGCACTCTCCGTTTCCAGATGCTGCATCCCCTCTGTCACAAGATACTGGATCGCAAGTTCTTCCATACATTCCTCGCATTCGCTGACGTGCTTCATAAAGCTCTGCAGCTCTTTTCCATCCAGACCATCCTCAATAAACTTATATATATTCTTCCGGGTTTCCTTACAATCCATACAGCCTCCGGCAAAATCCATGCATCACGGCACGGCGTTACTCCTGCAAACCATCATCACAGTCCCATTCTTTTATGCCTGTCCGAACTGCTACGATTATACACCAGATTACCTGTTTTGGAAAGCCAAAACTTATGGCTTTTCTCTTAAAACGATACAAAAAAGGAGAGAGGTTTCCCTCTCTCCTGCCAGGTTTTTCACTTCTGTTACCAATTCAGATTTTACAGCATTTTTTTCATTTCATCAGCTACAAACTGAACTTTTGTTCCTACGATTACCTGAACGGCATTTTTACTCGGCCGGATCACGCCTGCAACACCTGCAGATTTGATCTTGGCTTCATCTACCGCCACATAATCTTTTACTTCGAGACGAAGTCTCGTCACACAGTTATCGAGAGAAGTCACATTGGCTTTTCCGCCAAGGCCTTCCAGAATGATCTGTGCAACCTTTGTGAAATCGTTGTTTGCAAGAACGACTTTCGTTTCATCACCGTCTGCGTCCTCGTCTTCACGTCCCGGTGTCTTGAGATCAAATTTGGTGATCACAAAACGGAACACTGCATAGAATACAACTGCCGCTGCGATTCCGAGAGGAATGATCAGCCATACTTTCTGCGCCAGCGGAAGCTGGGAAGAAAAGATAAGGTCGGTCAGACCTGCCGAGAAAGAGAATCCTGCACGGAAGCCCAGTGCAACGGAAATTCCTGCAAAAATACCATACAGAACTGCATATACAACATACAGCGCGGGAGCCAGGAACATAAATGCGAACTCAAAAGGCTCTGTGACACCGCAGATAAATGCGCAGAGAGCTGCAGCGCCCATAATACCTGCCGTTGTCTTTCTTCTTTCCGGTTTTGAACAGTGGATAACTGCCAGTGCCGCCGCAGGAAGACCAAACATCATGGACGGGAAGAAACCTGCCATGTACATACCGGTCTCACCGAGTACGCCGGTGTTGCCCCAGAAATTGCCAAGGTCATTGATACCGATGGCATCAAACCAGAATACGGAGTTCAGTGCATGGTGCAGACCAAACGGAATGAGCAGACGGTTCAGGAACGCGTAAATACCGGAGCCGACAGCGCCCATACCCTGGATGCCGGAGCCAAGAGCTACCAGACCGGAGTAAACGATAGGCCATACAAAGAACAGAACGCCTGCCACTACGATGGAAACCACTGCTGTGATAATAGCAACACATCTCTTGCCGGAGAAGAAGGAAAGTGCATCCGGAAGCTTGGTGCTCTTAAATTTGTTATAGCATGTGGAACCGATCACACCGGCAAGAATACCGATAAACTGGTTCTGAATCTTACCGAATGCCGGATCGGCATCCGCACCTGTGATTGTAGCGATCACGCCGGAGGAAAGCAGGTTGATGATCATCAGCCATGATACCAGACCTGCAAGACCTGCCGCACCGTCATTGTCATCGGACATGCCAAAAGCCACGCCGATGGCAAACAGCCATGACATATTGTCGATCAGAGCACCCCCTGCCTTGATCAGGAAGAAACCAACAATTGCTGCAAAACCTGTGATGTCGCCGCCCTGCATAGCATTCGGCGATAAAGCATATCCGATACCCATAAGAATACCGCAGACAGGCAGACAGGCTACCGGAAGCATCAGGGATTTACCTAACTTCTGCAAATACTTCATCATAATTACTACCCCTTTCTTTTAGCATTCTGACCTGGCACAGAATGTTTCTTGCATCTATAACTTGTAGAAAAGAAAAACTTTTCTTACAGGTTCTCTTTCAGAAATGCCAATAATTCTTTCTGGGCCGTATCTTCGTCCCCGCCTTCGATAGACAGCTCGATCTTATTGCCCTGTTTTACGCCCAGAGACATAACGGCCATAATACGTTTGGCATCCGCACTTTTGCCGTTTTCCATATTTTTAACAGTGATGCTGCTCTCATAGGCAGCCGCTTTCTTTACAAAAAGTCCTGCGGGTCTTGCATGCAGTCCGACCGGGTCTGTAATTACATACTCTAATGTTTTCATTTTTCTGTCCTCCTATTATCAGCTGCGTATCCTCCCTCCCAGCGCGCCTTTGTTTTTATCCGGGCACTGCATGGGACGATGCTGTTTTCAGGGTTTTGGGGTTACGTCTTTGCGGCTGTGTCAGCCGATGTTGCGGATTCTGTCGCGGAGTCTTAGGATATATGTGGGAGATACGGACAATTCATCCAGCCCCATATCCAGGAAGGTTTCCGTCAGGGTATCATCCGCTGCCAGTTCTCCGCAGATACCTACCCAGATACCTTCTTTGTGCCCGCTCTGGATCGTCATTTCGATCAGCTTCAGTACCGCCGGGTGATGAGAATCATAAAATTCCTCCAGCTTCTGGTTCTGCCTGTCGATAGCGAGTGTGTACTGGGTCAGATCATTGGTGCCAATGCTGAAAAACTGTACTTCTTTGGCCAGTTCGCCGCTTACAAGAGCTGCCGCCGGCGTCTCGATCATAATGCCGAGCTCCACATCACCGAATGCCGTCCCCTCGGCTTTGAGTTCTGCTTTGATCTCTTCCACGAAGTCTTTGATCCTGCGGATCTCTTCCACGGAAATAATCATCGGGAACATAATGGATATGGTGCCAAAGGCGGATGCCCGGTAGATGGCCCGCAGCTGGGTGCGAAATACCTCTTTCCGGGTCAGACAGATACGAATGGCACGATACCCCAGTGCCGGGTTCTCCTCCGGATCCAGCCCGAAATAATCCGCTTTTTTGTCCGCGCCGATATCCAGCGTACGGATAATGACCTTTTTGCCGCCCATACGGGAAGCCACTTCTTTATAAGCTTCAAACTGCTCTTCTTCCGAAGGGAAAGTATCCCGGCCCAGATAAAGGAATTCGCTTCGAAACAGGCCGATACCGCCTGCATCATTTGTCAGTACCTTTTCCACATCCTCCACATTGCCCATATTGGCATACAGGTTAATGCGTCTGCCGTCCTTTGTGATATTTTCCTGTCCGATCAGAAGTTTCAGTTTCTCATTCTTCTCCCGGATTTCGGCCTGCTCTTTCCGTTTTGTTTCCAGCGTCTGTGCATCGGGGGAAATAAACAGCGTCCCTGTCACGCCGTCCACAATGGCCTCCATCCCATGATATTCTTTCGTAATCTCCACATCCGCATTGACAAGGGACGGGATATTCAGGGAGCGGGCCAGAATCGCCGTATGGGAATTGGCAGAGCCATGTTTTGTGACGAAAGCCAGGATCTTTGTCTTATCCATGGCAATGGTCTCGCTGGGAGTCAGATCGTCCGCAAGAATAATGACCGGCTCTTTGGAGTGCAGCCCCGGCTCTTCTCTTCCCTCCAGAACCCTGACTACTCTGCCGGAAATATCCAGTACATCTGTCGCCCTGGCTCTCATATAGTCATCTTCCATGGCAGAAAACATGGCGGAAAACTCTTCTCCCGTCACAGTCACGGCATATTCCGCATTAACTTTTTCTGTCCGGATCAGATTCTCGATCGCTTCCAGATAATCCATATCTTCCAGCATCATCTTGTGTACATCGAAGATCATGGCATTCTCTTCACCGACCTGATCAAGTGCTTCCTCATACAGTTCATCCAGCTCGGATATCGCTTTTTCCCTGGCTTTCTGAAATCTTGCCACTTCATCCTCGGCATTTTCTATCGTATGCTTGGTCCAGGTGCTTTCTTTCTTTTCCATAACATACAGACTGCCGATGGCTATTCCCTGTAATACGCTTTTTCCATGAAAAGTTTCCATATCATCAGACCTTCCTATAATTTAATTCGAAGTATATTGTCACCAGGCGTCACATCCGCCTCCGCAGCAGGAATCACATCGGCAAAATCCGCGGTATTGCAGACCAGAACCGGCGTGATCGTCTGGTAGCCCGCAGCCTGTATCGCCTGCAGATCGGCTTCCAGTAAAAGATCCCCCTTCTTCACGGATGCGCCTTCCTCCACATGCGCCGTGAAATGTTCTCCCTTCAGATTCACCGTATCCAGCCCCACATGAAGCAGTATCTCCACGCCTTCCGGTGTGGTAATACCGATTGCGTGCTTCGTGGGAAACAGAGTGTTGATCTTGCCGTCAGCCGGTGCGTAAAACTTTCCTTCCGACGGTCTGACTGCCACGCCTTTTCCCAGAATCTCTTCGCTGAAGGTAGGATCAGGCACTTCTTTGATGCTGACGCATCTGCCGGAAGCGGGAGATGCAATCTCCACTTCTTTTTTCTTAAAAACCCCGCTTAAAAATCCCATATTTCTCTCCTCTCTATTTATAGTTCCGCATCCCCCTCCCAGGCCACCTCACCGGATAATCTTCCGGCTGCTTTGCATCCGTAATCTTATCCCGGCCTGTTCGGGGTATGCTGTTTTCCGGTTTATGTGTATAAATCTTTGATTCGTTTCAGGCTTACCACCAGGTACAACTGCTCCTCCTGCGTCATGTGGCAGTTGTACTCTTTCTGCAGAAGCGCCGCGATATCCGCCGCCAGTTTTACCAGTTCCGGACAGCCGGCTTCCAAAAAGGCCAGCAGGGCGGGATCGCCGTTTTCCTTCAGCGGCTTTAAGGTCAGCACCCGGCAGAGAATAAATTTCAGATCGGAAAGCAGCCAGTCCATTTCCAGACTTTTTGCCTTCAGCATCGGCATAAATGCCGTTATCCGCTCTGTAATGCAGCCCATGATCTCAGTCAGCGCCCAGATATCCCGGACCCGCAGATTCAGCTCCGCATTGACCAGATGGAGGGCAATGGCGGAAGCTTCGTCTTCCGGAAGCAGAACACCTGTCTTCTCCTCTATGAGCTGCAGGGCGTGAATGCCTACGGAATATTCCGCCGGGTAAAATCTGCGGATCTCACTGTGCAGGGCATTGGCAAAGTTCATATTGTTCTGATACCGTTCCAATGCAAAGCTGATATGGTCCGTCAATGTGATATATACATTCTGATTCAGGGAAACGCTCAGTTGCTTTTTGGCGTAGGAAATAATGTCATTGGATACCTGAATGTATTCCAGCGGAAGTTTGGCAAGCAAATCTCTGAAACGTCCCAGCGCCGCTTCATCTTCCATGCGAAAGATCTTATCAATCCGGCTTTCATCACATTCCTGCCCTTTCTTTCTGCCAAAACCGATGCCGGTTCCCATGATGACAATCTCTTTGCCGTCTTCATCCAAAGCGCTGATGACATTGTTGTTTATAATTCGCTCGATTAACAATTTCTATCCCTTCCAAATCTCTTACGCTGACAAAACAGGAATATGCTTTCTACACCCTCTGTTTCGCAGAAAACATATTCCTGTAAAGGGAAACGCAGCTCTGGCGAAATCAAAGACCGTATGTGCGGCAAATTCGTCAGACAAATTTTTATATCCGCAGCAATAGAAAAAGAAAAACCAAATTTTACAAAATGACCATCCACTGGTCCATTTATAAAATCCGGTTTTGCCTGTTTCCAGTAACAATCCTTACACTCTGTTCAACTGGTACTATTATACCAACCCTGTCAACTTCTGTCAATATATTTTTTATGCATTTTTTTATTGTTATCCCGAAAAATGTTTTCTTTTTTGTGCAACCTGTATATTTTCTGCCTCTTGCGCATAAAACCTGCCTTTTTTGCAGAAACTGGCTATTATTTTCGGCAGTCGGGCGTATCCGGCCTGACAAAAGAACACTGGTTTTAAGAAAGGATTCCGGTTATGAAAATTTCAGCTTCTCTTGACTGCAATATCGAGCAGGCATATGAGAGATTTCCCGTGGGAAAAAGTTTTGATCTGATCTTCAGAGACCTGTATCTGGGAAAGACGCGCGCATGGTTTCTGGGTATCAACGGTATGTGCCGGACGGAAGTACTGCAGGAAATTTTCTCTGATCTGCAAAATCCCACCTATAGGGAAAGTCCTTCCATTGAGGATATTTCCCTCTATCTGGCGTCCAAGATCGGCTATGCCCAGGCAGAGCTGACCGCTGACTGGGATACGATAGTTTCCAGTGTCTTAAGCGGCCCGTCCGTTCTCTTCGTGGACGGTTTTGCACAGGCCATACTGCTGGATACCCGTACCTATCCCGCCAGAAGTATCTCCGAGCCGGAAACCGAACGGGTCACAATGGGCGCCCGGGACGGTTTTGTGGAAACCATGCTGTTCAATACCAATCTGATCCGCCGCCGGATCCGCGATCCGCATCTGACATTTGCCGTCAGAAATGTGGGCACCGACAGCCGGACCGACGTCGCCATCGCCTATATTGACGGCTATGTGGATGACACACTGCTGGAGAAAATTCATAAAACCCTGGATGATCTTCATGTGTCTGCCCTGACTATGGGCGCCAAAAGTCTGGAAGAATTGCTTGTCCCCAAAAAATGGTATCATCCTCTGCCCAGCATCCAGCAGACGCAGCGCCCTGATGTGGCCTGCAGCTATCTGATGGAAGGCAATATCCTGCTGCTGGTGGACAATTCGCCGCTGGCTCTGATCCTGCCCAGCACAATCTTTCAGTTTACCCAGAGTCCGGAAGATTATTATAAAAGCCCTCTTGTCGGCAGCTACAGCCGCCTGCTGCGATTTTGCTGTGTCTTTATCAGCCTGCTTCTGCTTCCGGCCTTTCTGCTGCTGGGTTCTTATTTCCCGGCCATGGCAGACAATCTGTCCCTCTTTCCCATAGAGCATCCGGGCTGCGGCCGGCTGCTGTTATATATCCTGTTTGCGGAACTGGCCCTTGATCTCTTCCAGTACTCCGCCGCCCACAGCCCCTCTTCCTACTCAGGCGCGCTCTCCATTGTGGGTGGCCTGATCCTCAGTGACGCAGCCATCGACCTGCACTGGGTATCTCTGGAGGTGATGTTCTACGCCGCTGCCACTATGCTGGCCAGTCTTGCCCTGTCCAGCACCGCGTTTTCGGAGGGGCTGCGCTGCTATCGTATTTTTCTGCTGCTTATGACCGGTTTCCTGGGCTTATGGGGATTTATATCCGGCTGTATCCTTGTGCTGCTCTCCATCCTGACCACCCCTTCTTTTGCCGGGAAGAGTTTTTTCTGGCCGCTTTATCCCTTTAACCGGGAGGCACTCTCCACCCTGCTTCGCCGCAAGCCCACCTATATGGCGCAGCCGGGCCATGTATGGAAAAGAGAGCGGAAGAAGTGATGCAAAGAGCATTGATTTAATCAGCACTTCCTCAGGAAATCTCTGACAGCGGCCGGATCCGATATCCCATCTTTTCCCACTCGGTCAGCAGTTCATCCAGTATCTGTCCGTTTGTGGCGGAAGTACTATGTAACAGCACAATGGCGCCCGGATGGATCCTGCCAAGCAGTTTGTCAAAGGCTTCTTCTTTTGTGGGCTGGTCGTTTTCCAGCCAGTCCACATAGGCCAGACTCCAGAAGAAAGTACGGTATCCCATGGCTTTGGCATGTTTAAGCGTGGCAGCGCTGTACTTACCCTGCGGCGGTCTGTAAAATTTTGTCAGTTCACAGCCGGTGATTTCTCTGTATTTTTCCTCCAAAAGGCGGAGCTCCTTCTCAAATTCCTCATCGCTTTTTGCCGTCATATCCGGGTGATGGTAGGAATGATTGCCCACTGTATGCCCCTCTGCAGCCATACGCTTTACCAGCTGCGGGCTGGTCTCCAGATAATTTCCCACGACAAAAAAAGTGGCAGATACCTGATGCTTTTTCAGGGCATCCAGTATTGCCGGTGTGTTTCCGTTTTCAAATCCCGCATCAAAGGTAAGGTAAATCACTTTTTCCTGCGCGGCACCCACATAATAGGCGTCATACTCCGCCAGCTCCTCAGCGCTGGTATTGCCTGTCGGCTTCTGCCCGCTCTCTCCAAAACCAAGCCCCCAGTCCCTGGTCTCATGCGCAATGGCACTCGTCTCTTTCCAGACATTGACGCCTCCCGCCAGCCCGGCTCCGATCATATACATCATCACAAACAAAAGCCCGATCCTGGCCAGTACCTTATATTCTTTTACCATAGTTCGCCTTTTCCCGCTTTGCTTTTCTTACCTATATATGTATGCGCGGGAATGTGAGATTAGAAAGGTGCAGGATCAGATTTTTGATATCATAATCTTTTGAAATTCCTCTTCTTTATCACGCATCAGCAGAAATCCCCGCTGCGCTTCTTCCAGTGAAAATCTCTGGGAAATCAGTCTGGCAGGGGCGATCCGCTTTTGTTCCAGCCGCTGCAAAACGTAGTGCCAGTCATCAAAAGGGTCATGCGTAAAAGAAGAATTCCAGGTTCCTGCCATAGTAAGCTGATTTCGCAAAATCTTCCAGTAAACATCCCTTTGCAGTCCGATATCGGAAGCAGGGTTCCCCACCAGCATAATCCGGCCGCCAGGTGCTGTCAGGGTGACTGCCTGGGAAATGGTCTCATTTTTCCCCACACATTCAAAATACAGATCCGCACCCGCACCGCCCGTATGCTCCGTCACCCATGCCTTTACATCCTCGCTCCTGCTGTCACAATAGCAGTCAGCTGAAAGCCCGGCCTGCAGAGCAGTCTGTCTCTGTAACTCTTTGTTACCAATGACGAAAATATTTTCCATGCCTGCTTCCCGCAGAAACATAAGAAGCAGGGTACCGATAGTGCCCATGCCGCAGATAACCGCCCGCTCCGATTTCTGCGGTCTGATCCTGCGCATGGCATGAACCGCCACCGCCATAGGCTCCAGCATGGCCGCTTCCTCAAAAGTGACACTGGCCGGCAGGCAAAGCAGGTTATCGGCCGGCACAGAAACATACTGCGCAAAGCCGCCATCCCGTCTGGAACCAAGGTAGCTGTAGCGACGGCACATTTCATACTGTTTCTTTTGGCATGGCAGACAGTCCCTGCAGGGAATCAGCGGAAAGATGCCAACCCGCGCCCCTGTCCAGGCAGTGTCCACACCAGGCCCTGTCTCTGCCACTGTCCCGGAAAATTCATGGCCCGGAATCAGCGGATAAAAATACGCCCCTGACCGGTATATGCGCGGAATATCCGAGCCGCAGATGCCTGCCGCCCCCACCTCTACCAGCACTTCCCCTCTGGCCGGCTCCGGCTTTCTTACTTCTTCCAGTCTGATATCCCCTATACTATGTAGTACCCATGCCTTCATCTCTTACGCTCTCTTTCACTGTTTTTCATGATTGTCCATTATCCGCTCAAACCGTTCCAGATCTGCCATGGTCGTAATCTTGAAGTTACCCTCGTCTCCGGGAATCATTACAATATCCAGGCCGGCCATAACGGCCGGTTCCGTGGAGCCGTTAACATGTAAAATCTCATCCGGCAGCAGTCTTTGATTTGCCTCATAATAAGGGCCCAACCGGAAAACTTCCGGCGCCTGTCCGGCAAAAAGGCATCCCCGGTCCAGCAGAGAGGAAATGGTTCTGCCGTCCCTGCTCTCATAGATGGTATCCTTCATCCGCAGCACCGGCAGTACGCCGTCATGGCCCCTGACGGCTTCCAGACAGGAGGATATCATCTGCAGCGTCAGAAGCGGCCGGGCGGCGTCATGGATGAATACATAATCATCATCCGTTCCCCTGATCCTGATATCTGTCAGTCCATTGTAAATGGAAAGCTGCCTGTTGGCGCCCGGATCGGAGAAGCCTGCAAATTTCTCTTCCCATCCGCCCTCTCTGAGCCATGCAGTAATCTCATCACGCCATTCCCGGGCCGCCACGATCTGTATTTCATCAATTTCCTGATGCGCGGCCAGGCTCCTGATGCAGTAAACAAGGACAGGCCGTCCCTTTACTTTCCTGTACTGTTTTGGGATATCGCCTCCCATACGCACACCCGTGCCGCCTGATAAAATCAGTGCTGTCGTCATCTCTGGCTCTCCTTTACCGTAAAAGTCTCAACGATTTTTGCCTGTCATGTTTACAGATATATTTTAGGGAAACGCTGAGGAAAGCGTTTCCCGCGCCGGATTTGCGCTGCGAAGCAGCATTTTCCTTTACAAATCCGTGCGCATCCGTCGAAGGCTTTAAGGAAGTGCTGATTTAATCAGCACTTCCTTAGCTGCTTCTTCTGCCAGATGAAATTTTTCCTGAATTTTGTTCAGAATAACACTGTCTGCGACCTGAAGCTCCTTTAAAACCGATACCATGGCTATGATGCCTTCCTGTCTTCCCTTTAAAATCCCTTTCTCCTCTACACCTTTGCTCAAATTACACATAAGTGACACCTCACTCTCTAACGCCTGCGTCATTTTAATATGGAAATCTTCTTTCAATATCTGGCATTTATCCTCGGAACCTGTCTCGTTGGAAAAAAGGACATGCAACAGTTTCAGTAGATCTATCGCAGAATCTTCTTTTCCAAGGCAGATCATAACGGCTGCCATCAGATCATAATCCTCTTTTCGTTCCTTTACACATCCCACCAGATTTTCTTCCATTATATGATAACGGGTAATACTGTTCTTACGGTTCTTTGGCGGATTCATACAGATCCAGATACTATATACTTTTTTAATATTCTCATAGTGGGCATTTATAAACTCCGTTCCATATTGGGAGGAAATCATGCGGCTACAGTAATAGATTGCCCTCTTTATCAATGGATACCCCGGATAAAAGTCATTTTGGGCTTCTATATTAACAATCAGACGAATCAATTCTCCCGATCTTGGTGCCGCCGCGAGGAATCTGATATCATAGGTTACTGTCCCTTCCGTCAAAGTAATATCTTCATTGCCGGTTCCGTGTATCATCGTAGCCTGATTGGATTCATCCGGGGCAACTGCCACTTCTCCTACCTGCGGTGTGCCTTCTATATACTTCTATTTTTTTATTTTATCACAGTTTTCCATCAGGAACCACCAAATTTTTTCAGAACTCCCGACAAACGCATGCGTGAATAAAATGGTCACAATTAATTCACGCATGCGTTTGTCGGGTGAAGAATCCTGCTATTTCTCTGCCAGTGGGAATGTCCCATTCCAGACAACAGTACTGTCAGAACTTCAGTTCCTGTATATTATGCAGCGTCTCCTCATAAAGCGCATCCCGCCCGAAGAGCAGGGTCGTGGAGGGATGGTATTCCGCTTCCGGATGGATATAGATTGTATCTCCCTGGCGCAGGTTTTTCAGAAAAATGCCAATGCGGTTGTTGGGATGTTCGATCATCAGGTGGACGTCGATGGGCCGCTGCGCCGCGCTGGTTATGTATCTTAAGTCGTTTAAGGACATGGCGAAGTTTGGCACATAACGCCCGTCCATGATGTCGATGTGGAAGGAGTCGATGCCGCCCGCTTACAGATCTTTCACTTCTTTTTCCAGGTTTCCGTAGTTGGCACACATCATGGATGCCATCAGTTCAAACTGCATATTTTGATCCGCCTTTCGGTTCTAATGGTTCTTTTAACTTTTTGATTCCTACAAACAACGGGCCAGGTGACTGCCTGCAGGCATTTGACGACTGCCATATTGCAAATTTAATCTCACGCCAGCTTGCCATGAATTTTTTGACTTTACAGTAAAGAATGATTATCCTGGTATCACCTGGCTGTGACGACACAGTTCTTACTTAAGGAAGCGGCAACCGCTGTGCATAATGGTAAGCCTGTCTTTATTGACTATAAAATAAAGCGTGCAAAGGCTCTCCCCCATATAGCCCAGATACCGGTCTGCCCGCTCGCTTCCCATGGGGATGCTGCGCTGCTCTATCCTTTCAAGAAGCGGAAACAGCCAGCTGCAGTAATCCTTCAGTACCTTTTTCCTCGCCAGGATGATATTGTAATTATACAGGTATGGCTGCGACTCGATCTGCGCAAGCGCGGCCGCGTAATCGGGATACAGCTCTTTTAGCGCTGCGCGCAGTGCCTCCCAGTCCCCCTCGCTTAAGTAGCGTCTGTGGTGGGCGCCCATGTCCGGCTCGTAGGGCATGGGAAAGGGCAGCACTACGTCCACGTCATTGTCTGTAAGCCTCAGGATGTCATCCTCTGTCAGCTCCAGCATCCTTCTGTAATGGCACAGGCCATAGTATCCTTCCTCATCCCCCGACCAGCTCTCTGTCAGCCGGTTTTTCCAGATCCAGTACAGCGCCGTCAGTTCGCAGTAGTTCCCGTTCTTTCCCGATATGTGCTCCCCCTCGCAGTCCAGGATGTTCGCCACCCGCTCACGGCACCCGATGGCACCCGCCTGGATCGGGGTCAGCCAGTCCGGGCTTTGGTATGTTTCTGTCAGTGTCTTATCTTTGTGTGTCCTGACTTTGAATACATGCAGCTGCGCCCTGTGGTATCCAACCGGCAGCGCCGACAGGGGCAGGAAGTTTTTATGGCAGCCATGATAATAGTCCTGCAGCATGGAAAATCTGGCCGAAGTAAGGCGCACATGACAGAACAGCCCTTTCTCATCCAGTTCCCTTTCTATCTCCGGCATCATATTTTCCGGTGTGGCGATCAGGATCTCCACATCGTTTTTTTCTTTTTCCGATAACTGCCCCGCATAGGCGGAAAGCTCCACCACCTCAAGCCCCGCCAGGCAGCGGGCATTGATCCCGCGGCTGCTCACGACAAAGCACTCCACCCTGCGCGCGGGGTATAACTCACGGATCGCCTCACAGGCGCCAAGGGCGATCCCCTGAGCGCCGAAAATAACCAGCTTCATTCCCTTTCCCCTCCTCTCATGCCTTCCCCTATCAGAGTCCGAACGCTTCTCTGACTTCCATGCTCTTTACCAGTCCTTCATCCATCACATGTACCCTCTCTCTGCCGTATGCCGCAGACAGTTCCCTGTAGATAGCCTCTCTCGTCCCGGCAAAGGAGGCAGCTATGGCTATGGCGTCAAATGTGTGCGCCGCTATCCTTGCGGGGTCTGTCACCTCAATCCCCTGCAAGGATAACTCCTGATAGCTCCGGTCAGCCGCCGCCACCACCTCACAAAAGCCGCTCTGGCGCAGGTAGGCACACAGCCTCTGGCCGTACGTGCCCATGCCATAGACAATAACCCGGCTGCCGCGCCTGATCCCGGGGAAGGGGAAGAGATAGTCAAGCTCCCCCACCCCTTTAAGCAGCGTATCCGCCCTTGGCACCATCAGAAACAGCAGGTATTCCCTCCACTGGCCCCTCAGGTCATAGATATCCTTATCCCTCTCCAGCTGCCCCAGCACTGTCTGATAAAGTATGCCAAACCTCTCCCTGTCCGCCTCTTCCGCCCGCTTCACCATCGAAGCCGGGCTCTGGCGGTAGTGGTAGAGACATTCCTCCAGGATATAAATGCTCTCTGCATGTAAGAGGGCGGGGTATACGCAGGCCGCGTCATCTCCCATCGTCAGCCTCTCATCCACCGCCAGCAGGAACTTTTCCAGGCACTCCCTTTTAAAGAGCTTGTCCCAGAGACCCGGAAACAGCCCCCACTCAAAAAAGCGCCGGTTAACGATCATGCGGGGATACACCTGCCTTATCATCGCCTCTTTGTCGTATCTGCCCGGGGCTATGCCATGGCGCACCGCCCTGGCGGTATGGCCCGTCTCTTCATAGCGCCCACACATGGCAATCTCCACATCCTGCCCGGTCAGTGTGCCGTGCAGCCTTTCCAGCATGTGCGGCTCCAGCCAGTCATCGCTGTCGGCAAAGGCGATGTACTTTCCGGATGCCAGCTTAAGCCCTTCCTTGCGCGCACGCACTGCGCCACCGTTTTCTTTATGCAGTACAAGGATGCGGGGGTCCTTTTTTGCATATGCCTCGCACAGCTCCCCGCTGCCATCCATGGAGCCGTCATCCACCAGGATAATCTCCAGCTCGCGGTATATCTGCCCGCAGATGCTTTCTATGCACCGGGGCAGATATCTTTTGCTGTTATAAACCGGGACGATAATACTGATCATGGCCTTTTCTTCCTCCTGATACGATCCACTTTCATTCCCCTTCGTTTCGCCCGCCTGAATTTCCATCTGCTGTGCTGCTGTCAGTCAACGATGCCACCGTACCGCCTTCCTTCGCCATGCAGGCTCCTCTTTCACTCATTCCAGTAGGCCTGCATGTTGTGGTGTGTCTTTCTTTTCTCCTTTGACGGCAGCTTCCCAAAGTCCCTGCCGTAGAGATTTGTCAGGTATTCCTCATACCCTGCGGGTACGTTTACCATCATGTCCTCAAACGGCATCCGCAGCGTTTTCTCATACACCTGCCTGGAGGTGGCATCCTTTTCCCCGTATATGGTGCCAAGCACCCCTGCGCAGGCCGACGCATCAAAGTCATGACGGGAGAGGTATTCCCGCTGGAGGGGTTCCCATTTCGAAAAGACGTCCAGGCTTCCGTTTGTCTCGTAAAATTCCTGCCAGATCCGCCGGTTCATCTCCTGATAACCGCGGAAATAAAGGTGTCTCTCCTCCCCGTCCTGCGGCAGGCCGA
This sequence comes from uncultured Lachnospiraceae bacterium, assembly GCA_910587155.1. Classification (GTDB taxonomy): domain Bacteria; phylum Bacillota; class Clostridia; order Lachnospirales; family Lachnospiraceae; genus VSOB01. The sequence goes on along the minus strand of CAJULA010000001.1, from coordinate 208,015 downwards.
TCAGGGGGAATACATCCACCCAGAGCGGGTTGGTCTTTTTCACGGTCCCGATATCTTCCACTACTATGGTCCTTTTATCCACCACCTTTGCCAGCAGGTCGGGAAAATCGCCGGCGGGCAAGGTGCCAAATCCCATCGTGTCATACTGCCCGCTTTCCCGGAACAGTTCAAAGAATTTCAGGTAGTCCTGCCAGGGCAAAAAGACGTCGATATCGTCATCCCAGGGGATAAAGCCCTGATGGCGGACCGTCCCCAAAAGCGTCCCCCCGCATACCCAGTATCTGAGGCCGTTTTCCCCGCAGAACTTATCTATGCAGGCGAGTATCCCTTTTTCCGTCTCTTTGATTTCGGGAAGGGTCATCCTTCTTTTGCCCGCAAGAAGCCGTTCCTGCTCTGTATCCCTGAAATCACTGGCACAAAAAAAATGTATGTCTTCCTTATATCCAAGCCCCTCAAGCGCCGCCCTGACTGTCTCATACTCTTTTGAGGCTACCAGAATCAGCGCCTTTTCATCAAAGGGACACAGCCGCTCCTTCAGTGTCCATACTTTGATCAAGTCTCTTTCGTGGTTTAAAAAGCGGCAGGAAAAATTTCTCATCTCCATGCCATAGGTAAGAGCCAATGCCTCATCGTCCGTCAGATAGCCTTCCACCCTGTGAAATCCAAGGTTGGAAAGGATCGTGCGCATGGCAAAGGCGTATCTGTCAAGGCCGTATAGCAGCACACGGCTTCCTTCCCTGATCTGCCCACCATCAAGGAGGCTTTTGATCCCCTCTGCAATCTCTCCGATCAGGCTTTTGATCTGATAGGCTCCCATGTTATCCCCCTCTTTCCTCTCTCATCATACGCACGCTCCGTGCAATGCCCGCCTCTATGGTATAACAGGGGCTCCACCCCAGTCCTTTCAGCGCGCCGTTTTCCACGATCTGGTCTTTGATCGGTGATGTCTGCGCCTTTTCCCTTGCATCGGGAAGGTGCATCGTAACGCGGCATCCGCCCGCCGCCGCGCAGTACCCGGCAAACTTCCTGACAGTGCAGGCCTCCCCGCCGGCGATGCCGTATACGTTTGCACTCTCCCCCAAAAGCAGCGCGGACAGAAGGCCGGACACACAGTCGGCCACATAGGAAAAACTCCGCACCTGGCTCCCTGCGCTGTACATCTCTATGTCCCTGCCCGCAGCAGCCGCCGCCAGAAACTGGGCTGTGGCCCGGTTATCCCCCATCTTTACCCAGGGTCCAAACGTATGGCAGGGCCTGGCTATGACCACATCCGTCCCATACTCTTTATGGTAGCAAAGGCATAACGTCTCGGCCGTTTTCTTACCCATCGGGTAGCAGGCTCTTGTCCTTAGGTGGTCCACTTCCTGCCCTGCCTCCCCGGATGAGAGATAGAGGACGCGGCACTGTCCATTCCCCCCTGCCGTTTCCAGTACTTTGTGCAGCCCTGCGACATTGGATAAAAGGACTTCCACCGGCTTTTCCATAAAGGCACCGGGATGCCCGTAGCCGGCCCCGTGGATAATGTAGTCAAAGGGCTCCGAACTTTTTAACCTGGTCACATCTGTCTCCATAAAATGCAGGTATTTCCCGTCCGGCTCCCCAAAGCGCTGCTCCAGCTGCTCTATATGCCGGCTTGCCGCATACACGCGGGTATCCATGCCGTGGACCGCATTGGCATAGCGCAGGCAGTCGGTCAGGGCCGAGCCGATCAGGCCCGTAGCTCCCAGGATCAGTATCTTTTTCTCCCGCAGGCGGGCAAAGCCGCGCGTATGGTCCATGATGGCTTCCATGTCTTCCCGGTAGGTCTTATTTTCCAGATATCTCATCTCTTTCTCCCGGCCGGCATTTCCGGCCTCTGCTGATGTACGCCCCCTGCTGATAGCAGGCGGATTGTCAGTCTGCCCCACCATTCAGGCTTTGAGCCACTCCGCCCGTTTTGCCAGAAGCAGCGCTTTAAAGATGTCGATGTCTTCCACCGTCGTCAGTTTCAGGTTCTTCTCCGATCCTTTGGAAAAGTGCACGCTCTCTCCCATCTCAATCATCAGCATGCACGAGGCGATGGAATCGGTCACGCCCCGCTCCAGTGCCTGCTGATGAACAGCCCACAGTTTCCCCAGGCGGAATCCCTGGGGGGTCTGAGTGCGCTTTAAGCAGTCCCTGTCAAAGACTTCTGTGGAAGTCTTCTGGTCCTTTGAGATAAGCATCACTTCCACGCAAGGGATACAGGCGATGCCGCAGCCATACTCCATGGTCTTATTGATGCAGTCAGAGATGATTTCTTCTGAAACCATGGGGCGGATGGCGTCATGGACCAGCACGATGTCATCGGGGCTGTGGTCTTTTTGAATTTCCCGCAACCCTCTGTAGATCGAATTCTGCCCGCAGTGGCCCCCTGTCACAACCGCGGTCACTTTGGTCAGTGAAAACTGTTTGATGTAAGCCCAGAGCACCTTCTCCCAGCCCTCAATGCAGACCACCACGATCTCGTCTACCGCCGGATGTTTCTGGAATACTTCCAGCGTATAGATGATGACCGGTTTCTCATTTACTGTCAGAAACTGTTTGGGTATGTCCTGGTGCATGCGGCTTCCGCTTCCGCCTGCTATGATCATTGCTATGTTCATGTCCTATCCCTTCTTCCTCTGAAAGCGCACTCTGCTTCTGCTGCACTTATTTTCCGTAACTGTCCGGTCAGTGTGGTCTGGCATGTTTTTCCCTCCCGGCTCTTAAACCGGAATTTTTATCGCACTGCAGTCGGACATAAAAAAGAGCTGTTCTCTGCCGCACACGTTACCTATATGGTCAGCTATGGCTTCTGCTGTCCCTTTGTTTAAAACGGATATCACAATCCCTGTATCCGCACTGATCTGTGCCTGTGCAAGCGTCATGGCGCCGTTTGTGGCATCGCCGGCGCTTGTGACGATCATCCCCTGATACTCCCAGCCTTTGCGGGAAAAATACAGGGCCAGATTCTTCCCGCATACGCCTGCCCCGTAAATATAAATGCGTGAATAGCTTTTACAAAAAATCTCCAGACTGTTGCATGGTTTTTGCCTTATTCCACCCTCCTGCCCCATGGCCCGGCATTGGTCTGCCTGCATTTCAGACGCCTGATGCATGCCAGGGATATAAAACTGATTGTCTAAAAATGAGAGCATCCATTGTACAGGATACCGTTCCTCCTGCCTAAGATAGTCGATCGTCTTCATGGTATCCGCAAAAAAAGGGTTGCGGATCAGTACGCTCTTTTTTTTCATGACGGGGAGGCGGCAGTCCCTCACCATCTCATAAAGTTTTGCATAGCTTGGGTTTTCGTTTCTCTGAAGCCTTATCCGGCAAAGGTCAATAAAAGACATCCCCTTAAATCCGTGCTGTTTCAGACAGGCATTGATCCCGATTTCATAGCCGGTGACTGCCTGACGGAAACTTCCCGGATAGTCCAGTTCCTGCCAGAATCTTTGAAAGCACTCACTTTTTAAGACCGTCTTACGAAAGACCAGGAAATAACTGTGCACATGGGCGTCAAACGCATAGTAAGGGTCTGTAAACTCTCCTGCCGCCTGCCCTGTCATCCCCCAGAAATCGCAGTCCTGTCCTTCCATGCGCAAGAAACTCTCCTGCAGGGGACAGAAAAATCCAAAGAACGAATCGTTGGCAAGGATCAGTTCGTCGTATTCATATACCCTGTCCCACCCAAGGAAATCGCAGAGCGTGTCCCTGAAAGCGCCGCTGTCATAACCTTTGTTTTCCCTGTAAAAAATTTCATCCACCGGTCCCGTGATATGTTCTTTGCCTTCCCTTATCTTTTTATAATTACAGACAAGGCAGAGGGTGCTGCTGCATTGTTTCAAAGAACGGATGACCTGCCCCATGTAGTTATGTATTTTGTTTTCCGTGTTGTAAGTCATGTAGATGCATAGGCGGCTCATGCCAGATTTCCCTGCCTTTCACCTCTGTTTTCATGCATGGTATCTTCAATCGCTTTCTGCAGTCTTATACCAAACTTTTCCATAGTGAAATGATTTTCATACGTTTTTCTAGCCTGTTTTCTGATCTGTTCCCACATGTCGGTATTTTCCAGAACCCACTTCATTTTCAGATACAGTCCATCCGTACTTCCTGCCTTACAGATCAGTCCGTTTACCTTATCTTCCATATAATCGGAAATCCCGGTGGCATCTGTTGTGATACAGATTTTTCCCAGCATCATTCCTTCTGTTATAGTAAGCGACATCGTCTCTTCCAGGGACGGGCAGACAACAATATCTATATTTTCATATGCTGCTCTCATCTGATCACGGGTAAGCTCTCCCAGCATTTTTATTTCGGAAATTTTCCTGGCCTTCCGCTTAACTTCACTGGCATAAGGATCATTCCCGCACTTTCCTATGAGCCAAAATTCTACATTGTTTCTTTCCTTCTCTGTAAGCATTGATATCGCCTCCAGAAAAATCTTCTGGGCCTTCAACTGATATACCTCACCGATAACAGCAAATACATGTTTTTTATGTTCTTTTTTCTTCCCTGGCATATAGGTATCCGGAATTCCATATGGTAAGATTTCTCTGATCCGGGATTTATAATAATGATTGAAATTTTCTTTTGCCTTGACGCTTACCGCCATAATATGAAGATATTTCATAGCATCTACATTGTCATATTCCCAGTGATTGTCTCTTGTCAGGGGATAAGCCCTTGTATAACTGGAACTGCTCTCATGCAGCCACCAGAGAACCGGCCTTACTCTACTGACAATGCAGGCACATCTGAGCATTTGAAAGACATTCACGATAACAATATCAAACTGACTGATCCATTCTATCTCTTCTGTCTGAGGGAAATGTATGGCTGGAGCAATTACCAGACATATCTTCTGTCTGCCCATTTCCTTAATCAGTTTTGGCTCTGCTCCAGGTGCTGATACGGTTACGCTGTATCTTTGTTGCATCAGTGCTATTGCAGCATATAAGACAGCGATCGTCCCACCGTTATAGTTCAGGTCAGTGGAAATCATCAGAACCTTTTTCCTGTCATCATGAAAGGAACGTTGATTGCCATATTCCATAAATGTCCCATGCCTGCCCGCACAAAGAAACTCATTCCATAAAAAAATTTTATCTGATGGAACGCCCAGAACCATCAGTTGCTGCCACATCTCTTTTACATAATCAGCCATAAGGATGATTTTATCATATTCCAGTCTGCAGATTTCCTCAGGAGGCAGGATCGGAATACCACCTAACACTTTTTTATGCAATGCACTGTTGTTATCCAAATAGGCAACTATATTAAGATGATCAAAAATTTCAGGATGTTTTTCTTTTTCATATTTTAATTTTCCGCCTGTACCAAAGAATACGATTTTTTCATTAATCATACAATTCCTGCCCGTTAATTCTTATCGTTCATCCAGCATTGTTTTCAAAGATATTATTTTTTTAATACCTTTCGCACTGAGAGCTTTATAAATTGTCCCATAATCCTGTATCGCAGTAACGATCATGATGTCGGTCTCTGGTAACTGATCGTCAGGTAAAAAAGTCTCATATCCGATATCAAGTTTATCAATGTTCTGATCAACAACATACGTAATCACAATTCCGTTTGCAGCCAATTCATGGCAAAGATGCCTTCCGAAAATTCCATAGCCATATATTGCAACCCGTTTGTAGCCATTGACATTCAGCCAGTTGGCGACGCAGAACCCTTCTTCACGAAGCGTCATCCATTTATCAAAAAAATGCAGATAGCGTGTATCTTTGTCAGGATATCCGGCCTGCCTGTCTATTTTCCCCTCCTCAATCCCGGTATGCTTTTCTCTTTCTTCTTTATATTTTCTGACTCTGTCCGTATAGTTTTTCTTTGCATACAAAACTGCCTGCAAGTAAGCTTCCCCATGCAGCTCATCCGGCTCCATGTACATGCCTTCTCCCCATTCATTCCATGCGTTCAGAAAAACAATATCGTTTCCATTGGCTTCTGTTTTTGCCATCAGTTCCGACAGATAACAGGCAAACTTTTCCGGTGTGGCATGAACCGTCACTGTCCCCTTTGCTCCCCTTCTTGGAGTGTCATCATAACCGGTAAATCCTTCCAATAATACATTGTGCTTTGCCTTCTGAGAAAGAATATTTTTCCAGATATCATCATATTCTCGAATCGTAACACTATCATATCCGTGTACGTAGTGAGCCGGGGCATTACGCATCCCCTCTGCCGGCTGACGATATAACTCTGAATCCAGGTATAGGTTATCTGACAATGCACAATCTGAGCCTATCATATAAATACCATCCAGACCATATGCCTTTGCCAATTCTCTGAAATACTCTGTCATTTCCGGCAGGCACCCTATATCAGACGTCTTATGGATAACAAACAGCGGTTTATGATTGACTTTTATATATCTTTCATCTCTGAAAAATGGCAAAAGATACTCAAAATGCGCTTTCCATTCCGGTTCTCTTCCATATTTCTGATCAAGCAGTATCCCGCTTGATCCATTGCTTTTTTTCTGCTCGTAAATATCAGACCAATGGTTTTTATTCTGTATTTTACTCCACGATCTGGCCCATGTCTCATTCGCCCAGCAAAAGCAAAATGGCATCGGCACTTCTTTCCATCTAAGCAGGTTTTCCGCCGGCTTTTCCAGTACCTGCCTGCCGTCTTTGAACCAGTAGTGATAGATGCACATGCCGTCGATCCCGTATTTTTCCATCAAAGACGCCTGCCAGAGCATCGTCTCTTTCTGAAGCAGGTCATAGTAGTTCTCATCTTTGGGGACCCGCGGCTGATCGTGGCCTTCAAACAGCGGCGCCGCTTTTTTTACAGCAGTCCATTCCGTAAACCCCTCTCCCCACCAGGCATCGTTTTCTCTGGTACGGTGGAATTGGGGGAGGTATTTTGCAAGAATTTTCATATAGTTCTCCGTCTTGATAACATGATTTCAATTTCTGAAATGTTTGCATCCAACGAATATTTACAGACTGTAAAGTGCAATAAGATCTTCTTTCTTCATATCCAGCTCGAAAGAATGCTCTGCACCTTTTACATCGACAGACCTATACCAGTCCCATACCCGCGTCATATGGGGAACCGGGACGTCAAACAACATCGCTATTTCCTTCAATATTTTAAGGCCATAAGAAAAATCAGCCACAAAATATCTCGATTCAAAATCCGGTACCCAACCGCCCGCCGCCTTTTTCATAGGTGAGCGCAAAGACTGGAACGCTTCAATGCTTCTTATTTTCCGGGTCATCGCGGAAACCGAATCACTTTCATAGTGCTCCCGAAGCGATTTGACATGCTTCAAATCCAACGGGATCACACTGCACAAACGCTGTAGTTCCTGATCACAGTCAATCAGAAGCTGGGAAGATTCATCATCCCATTCTTTATAAAACAGGTAATTGTCCGCATATACCATGCCCGGCTTATAATCCGCAAAGAGTCTGTACAGCCGTGTTGTGTGCAAAATCGGATTGGAAGGGGTCAGTGTGACGGACAGGTAATTGGGCAGGCATATACAGGGCAGGTCAAATATGGATTCCATGATTGATGCAACGGCAGCCGTTTGGGAGGACGGTATGGAAGCAAGGTAAAGTTCCGGTTTCCGCCCCAGCATGTAAACGGCTTCTCCATACTTCCTGATCCGCGCAATGCTGTGTACTCTCTGAAATCCAAACAGAGTACTGCCTTTTTTGATCCAGTCGGAAAAAATAAATTCCGCTCCTCCGCTCCCCGGAACGACACCCAGCATCATATCCTTTCTTATATAAGGTTCCATGAGCTGTGCAAGGGCAGGGAACATCTGCGCGGGCATCGTAATAAATACCAGAGCAGCCGACTGCAGCGCTTCGCCGATCTGATCCGTCGCCCGGTATGTCTTCGCCCGCCATAAAACCGCATCAGAGGCATCCAGCACACTGATCTCCTCTTTCCACTCCCCGGGACGTGATGTATAAACTGTCACTTCATGCCCTTTGCGAAGCATTTCAGCCGCAAGTAAGGTGCCTATGTTCCCGCCACCGATAACTGCCGTTTTCATACCCTCTGCCCTTCCTGTCCTGCTTTGTCCATAATCTCATATAACGCTTTGATTAACTTCTGATTATCCTCTTGCCTTCTTACCGCAAACCGCACGCACTGACGATGTTCACAGCCTGTTTTTCCGGTCAGATCCTTGATCAGCAGATTATACTTCACCAACAGGATTTTTGTCAGCTGCTTTGCCGTCATCCCGTTTGTGATTTCCGCCATCACATAATTGGCCTGGGACGGTATGACATGTAAAAATTCCATCTCTGAAAGCGTTTTTGTAAATTTTCTGCGCACCTCTTTGATCCGGGAGAGAGAGGCGAGATATTCACCATGGTATTTTTCTTCTATCTGCATATAAAATTCGCAGAAAGAATTAATGTTCCAGATGGAAAGCTTCTCTCTCACCTGGTTTAACAAAAGGCTGTCAGCGGAAACCATAATCCCCAGGCGTATGCCGGGAACACCATAGGATTTTGATATGGATTTGATAATCACCAGAGCCGGGAAGCATGCGATAATCTGTTCCGAAATCAATGAGCTGTCTTCCTCATCCGCAAAATCAACAAACGATTCGTCGACAATCGGGCGTATCTTCCGCTCCCTGCACCAATCGAGAAGTCTGAGCATATCTTTTTTTTCTATGTAATTCCCGCTGGGATTGTCAGGATTGACCAACACCAGTGTGCTGATGTTTTTGTCGCTATAATAGCGCATCAGGTCATCAGCCGTATAGGAAAAATCCGTGTGGTCAGAAATGAAAGCAACCGCCTGCCCCTCCTGATAACGGTTGGGATACTCCTGGAAAGTAGGATACAGGAAGCCGACAGTTCCCGTCAGCTTTTCCATCAGGCATCTGATCAGCTCTGCGGCCCCGTTTCCGACAAGGATGTGCTCCTGTTTCACACCAAAGTTTTTGGCTGCCAGCAGATTATTGACATCCAGCCCCGACGGATACTGGGTCAGGATAGTCTCAAAATTAGCTTTTATTTCATCCATCAGTTTCTGCGGCGGAAAGTAAGGGTTGACAAGGTAACAGAAATCCACCAGTTTGGGGTACCGCCAATACCCCCCGTAACGCGCTTTCATCAAGTGCATCTTTTCCTCATCATCCGGTGAAAACATAGAGGACGCAATATCCAGATCCTGGATGTCGTCAATCTCATACCAAAGCTGTCCCTCCAGTTTTTTTGCTTTGATTTCCGGTTCGTCCAGCATTGTTATGACGCGCAGAACCTGTTCATAATATTCATTGTTTCCAAGTGCAGCAGAATATGCTTCCAGGAAAGGGACGTAATGCGTCTTGGAAAAATGTCTGCTGAATTTGTATATGTTAACTGTTTTATAATATTCGGGAATCTCCCCGAAAACAAATTTCTTTCCGGGGATAAAAGCCTCTATGGTGTCATCTTCACTGATTTTAATGCAGGTTCCATCCATCCAGCTCTCATACTTATCGACAAGAGCCAATGTCTCCCGCGGATCATCCACTAATGTCTGCAGAACACTATCTTCAAAGATAAGATCTGACTCCAAAAGTATGGTGTCTTCCCTGATCAGATATTCTTTTGCAAGCATAAGGGAATAAATATTATTTGTCTTTTCATAGACAGGGTTATTGATAAAAATAACCGGCGTCCTGATCTGCAGAGCCTTAACATAATCAATCAGCTTCTGCCCCATATATCCTGCTACAATCACGATTTTGGACAGATGAAGTTCCTCCAGTTGATGCAGCATTCTTTCGATCAGCGTCACCTGATTCACCTTTACCATGCATTTTGTATTGTTCCTGGTCAGATCTTTTAATCTTTTTCCCATTCCTGCCGCTAAAATAACCGCCTGCATACCATACTCCTTTATCTCTTGCAGCACTTAATAAATCTTTTCTTCCGGCACCCCCATCCCCGTCAGTTCCCGTATGACTTCCTGCCTGATCCTGCCATCGGAAATAGCGACAAGCACTGCGTCATACACCATCTGTACGGCCTCTCTGACCGCCTTGATCTCTCTGCCGCAAATACGCGGAAGATACCGGGACTCCCTGTCTGCCCATGCTATAATATCCGCCGGCCCTGCCAGTTTTTCGTAAGCATATTTTCCATAATTGCCAGCGCCGTAAAGGATCACCCTTTTCCCAACCAGATATTTTTCGTATGTTTCAAATTCTTCCTTTGTATCAAGGGGAATCGCGCATCCCATAAACAGGGAAATAAAGTATCGTTCATGTGCCGTCTCATCCCAGGGCAGCCATCCATAACAAGTCGCTTTTTCCTCATCAGCGTACTGCTCATACCGACTGAGCATGGTCAGCGGAAAAATGCGGGGATTCTTAATCCTTACAATATGTCCGTCCGTTCTTTTCAGGCCCGCCTGTTCATCTTTTTTCCATGTTCTTCTGTGAAAATACTCTTTTTCCTTATGGCGGAAGTCAAAATATCCCTTTCCTTCCGCTCTTCTGCTCTCCTCATCCGAAATCACTTCAAAATCCGTTACAATGTTTTCGACCGCATTGAAACCCAACTGATCTATATAAAAAAGCGTTTCCCTCAAATTTTTATGCTCCCACGGGCCGCAGCGCATCTCACGCGCGTCTAAATACATATACCAGTCATAATCCATTTCCCATGCTGTTTTCTCTGCATAGCCGGCCGGATCATAACCGGCTTCTCCTGTCATTATCCGTTTCAAAAAGACATGACCACTGTACCGTTCGCTGTAATATTGCGCAATCTCATGGCTTCCGTCATCCGAACCGTCATCAAGCAAAAAAACATCCGTTTCCTGCGCCAGGAGATACTCCGTCGTTCTTTTCAGATAAGCGGCATCATTTTTAAACGTTACTATCGCCAATACCGTAAACGAATCCGGGACAGACAGCGAATCCGGATAAGTAAAGATTTTTCCTGACAAATACAGTGTTCCTGCCAGCAGGGAAGGATTACAATACTTATGGCCAATCCCCCGCAACTCTTTTTTATTCCTTTCCGCCTCTTTTTCCCCTTTGATATGGATGACTGCCGAGATCTTCCCGCTGTTGACATCAAGCCATGATTTTATGTTACACAGTTCGTCTCTGTCCTCCAAAGAAAGATACATCAGCTCATATCCGGCGCAGTCCGCCAATCCGTAAATCCACTTCTTTTCCATTGACGGCCAGAGCCCTTTCAGTTCTTCTTCCACGCACCCATATACGGCCAGCCTGTCAGTGCACATACAATCCGCCAGGCGATTGAGTACCGCGGCCATCACATCCGGCTTTTCTGCTTTCCTTCTCTCCCGTTCTTCCCATCCGTAATGAATATGATTGAAATCTATTTCCGTCCCTCTGTCCCCGCAAGATGCATAAGCATACAGTTCTTCAACCTTTCGCATCAACTCACTTCTGCATGTATAAAAGGTTTGTTCCACCTGCGAGACGGAGCCTTTTTCCATTATTTCCAGAAAATGGAACTGCATCCTGCGAAACGACATGTTGTGTAAGGTCAGCACCTCTCCACAAAAATCAAAGTAATCCAACAGATTATGCTGACAGGCACCGTCCATATCAATACGATACAGTTCCATCCCCCGTTCGCTCACCAGAAACAGGAATTTACCGTCTGTCAGACTATAACCCTTGTGGAACGTACTTTCCCTCAGCCTCTGAGCCGCATAGATATTTCTTGCCAGTGAATATTTCCTGACAGATATCTTTAAATCATGGACGGTAAGGCTCTGTCCCGCTTCTTCCCGTATGCTTAACAGCGAACCGATCAACAACCGAACATCCGTCGTATCAATCAGGATATCCGCCTCCTCCGGTTTAAACCGACTGTCATAAATCCAGAACGGTGTATGGATCAAAGAGGCGTAAGGTTCGATTGCATGCATCAGTCCCCTGTGTTTTCCATGACCGAAAAAATCATCCCCGTGATCCCCATAAAAAATCACTGTCGTATCTTCCAGCAAATCTTTTCTTTCCAGTATATCCAACAGTTCACCCGCAAAACGGTCCATCCAGGCAAACCCATCTTCCCACCGCTGCAATCCGCTCAGAGCGTGTGCACCTTGCATATGAACATAATAATTCACATTACTGATATAATTACAGGCCCAGACGGCAAACGGTTTTTCCTTTGCCATCACCGCATCCATCGTCTTTACATAAGTCTCATATGACTCCATTTCCTCCATGTTCACGTCATATCCGACAAAGTGTCTTTCGTTGCATTTGGGCACATCGCCGTCCTTCGTTGCAGGGTAGGCCAGTACCCTGACCTGATATCCCTTTTTCTGCAGATCATCCGGAAATGACGACTCATAACAATAATTTTGCAGTATGCTTCTCAGAGTGACACACGGCTCATTCTGCTTCATTCCTCCATATGCCATATCAGAAATAACCATAACCGTGGAGGTTGCCGTGGAAAAATAGTTTGAAAATACCAGGGATTTTTGCTCCCATTTTCGCAGGTTGGGAAACATTTTTTTATTGGTCTGGTATGTTGTGTAATTCAGGCTTTCCAGATGTACCAGCAGTAAATTTCTCATTTTGTACTCCCATCACAATCATCCCGGCAAAAAAGACAAATCCGGACTATATCAGCCTGCCGTCCAGCAGGGCCTGATAATAATTATAAATATCTCCGCGCAGATATTTCTGTTTATACGACAGCTTATGGACAACGGAACAGTCTTTGATAATATCCCATTCTTCCTGATCAAATTCCTTTTCCATCTTTCCGTGAAGAATATGGGGATGTCCGTTATAAAAATATGGCATATCATAGAAAAGCGATCTGCATGCAAAGTCTTCATCAATTAGCTTTGACATAAGAAGATGCATCAGATAATAATGATAAACACTGTTTTCATGCTTCCAGAAAGACTGTATCGCATTTCTTGTTGCATGGATCAGCCTGTCAGACTTCTCTGCACATATCCACCAATTTGACATTTTCAGAACCACATGATCCATCGAAGAGGCCCGGAACATAAACAATTCTCTGTTGACCATATAATCCGGGATCGGCCCACTGCAAAAAACCGTCGCATCAATCCAGCACCCGCCATACATACAGAGCAGTTCCAAACGTATAACATCTGAAAGATGTGTCGTACTGATTTTTCCTTTTTTATATTTGTCCCAAATATATTCCGGTAATTCTATATACTCACGCAGATTTTCCGCGGATAACACGATCAGGTCATATCCCTCCGGTTTATTCCGGCATATGGAATCATGACAGATCCGAACCAACCTGGGAGCATGCTCCATCCCCTGCATCCAAAATATCCATATCGTACGGTTTGGCTTTACCGGCGCCTTGGCCGGGAGTCTGACCCTGGCATATACGGTACTGTCCACATACCGGTCAAGATACCGGTACGCCTCACTATAAGCCAGTTCCCGTTCGATCAGATCTTTATGTACAAATCTTTCCGCGCCATCCATGTTTCTTTCTCCCCAATCACACACTCGCCTTCTCCTGATCGTAACAGTCAAAAATGATATCTTCCAGACATAAAACAGGAATATCCGTCATCTCTTTCAAAGCAGCCTTGATCAAATCATGATCCCGGATCGCCGTATTAATGATGACATCAGCATCCGGCAGGCCCGCCAACGGCTGTATCACTTTGATTCCTTTATATGGTTTTATCTCTCTGCGGTCAATTCCGCAGATTATGCTGATATTTGTCCCTTCCAGCTCCCTGATCACATGTCTGCCGTATAATGCCATGCCATACACGGCAACGGCGCGATAGCCTTTTGCCGTTAAATACTCCGCAATACTTTTTCCCTCCTGCTTTAAAATCAGCCACTGATTCATCATGTCAAGATATTGTCTGTCACGCGACATCTGCCTCTTCCCCTCCGCTCTCCCGAATCCTATTTTTACAATCCGTTTTCATATTCATAAAACAATATCTCTTCCATTGAAATAATCGGACAGTTTACCTTCGCGGACAGACTGTCTCTTATTTCCAGAAAATCAAAAACAGGTGTAACCACCACTGCCTCCACTTCGTCCAGTCTGTCATCGGGACGCCGCAGCGGAATATCCCACATAGCCTGGCCGGTATTTCTGTCAATAGCATATTGCACGACAACCCCGCTTCCTCTCAACTCATCATAAAGCCTCTGTCCCATATGGTGAATGCCATAAATGGCGATCGTGTGAATGCCCTGGCGGATCAGAAAAGTACTCAGATTGACGCCCCGCTGTTTTAGCAAAAGCCATCGGTTCATAAATTCATACATAAAGTGTTCTTTTTTCTTTTGTACAAAAAGTCTCCTGACTTCCTTACCATATTTAAATTCAGGATGGGGAAAATACTTGCCAAGAACTTCAAAATATTCTTTCCAGTGTATTTTCTGATATCGTATTTGAAAGGTAATTCCATTCATATCATAATCTGTAACCACTTCATCCAGTTTCGCCGTCTTCTTTCCAAGCTTCATCTGCCTGCAAATCCAGTCAAAGTCTGCGCAGGTTGTATAATATTCATCAAAACCGTCCTTCAGGCACTCTTTCGATGCGAACACGACCTGGTGACAGACACACTCTCCCCGCTCAAGATTTTCAAGCAATTCTCTGCCGGCAGGATAGCTGTGCTGCAAAAGCCCTGATTTGGTTTTAAACGCGATATCCCCGATTAAAATATCCGCCTCCGGCGCCATTTGAGCTGCCTTTTCCAACACGTCTTCGCTGTGGAATTCGTCCCCGGCATTCAGAAACAGAATAAAATCCCCGTTTGCATAACAGATCCCTTTATTCATGGCATTGAACACCCCACTGTCCGGTTCGGAATACCACCTGATCCGCGTGTCCTTTGCCGCATATTCCCGCACAATGGCAACAGTCCCATCCGTAGATGCCCCGTCCACAATAATGTATTCAAACTTTCCCCATGTCTGTTTCAGCACGGATTCCATCGTTGCACGGATTACCTGCCCCGCATTAAGGCACACCGTAATAATACTGAAACTGATGTCAGACTTCTGTTTCATGCTCCGTCTATATTCCTTTCACAAAATAGAAAAGCCCATATCTGTATTCCCCGTTATGTTCATCCCCGTCATATTTGTGTAAATCCACATCATATTCCATCTTGCCCAGAGATGTGCAGGAAAACTCCTGTAACTGCAATGAGGAAAAGCACGCCACCACTGTAGCGGCATAAAACACTCTGTGCGCATTAAATTCCACCCGCTCCTTTCCTACTGGAAGGGAAAGATATAATTTTCCACCCGGCTTCAGCTTTTTCTGAATACTTTCGAAGCAGGTAAAGCAGGCCTCCGGATCAATCGGATCCCCATATCTCCCCAGGCCGAAATGTTCCAGGGAGCATAGTGCCGATACGCTCTCAAGGCTCTCATCCGGTATCTGATGCAGAGTAGTGGCATCATCCACAATCGTATGTAACCCTGCCACCTCTCCGGGAAACTTTCGCACATCTATCATCGTAACCTCGATATCCGCTGCCAGGAGATGGGCGATAAAGCCATCCAGCCTGGAACCGATATCAAAATGCTGCTTTACACCGGAGCGGATGACCAGCCTGGCAGCCCACAGATCCTGGCAGAAATAATTGTGAATCCCTCCTGCATACGCATATTTATCCCTGATAATCGGCCACATGTACTGCTCTTGAATGAAAAATCCCGGCCTTTTATTCCGCTTTTGATATTCCAGAGCATCTTCGTCCACAAAGGTGTGATCCGACAGGCCAAATCTCATGCAGTAGTCAAGGTAATTTTTTTCGGACAGGACTTCTCTGATAATACACGGGTCAGTCAGTCCCACCCTGTATTCGACGCCATACAGAAAAATCACCTTCCGCAAATCAATGGCAGATTTCTGACACAGATCATGTATCTGCGTTACGTAAGAATTCGCAACGACGATATAATCATATCTGTGCGGGATCTCGTGACTGCCAAATACCGGTTTTCCCATAAAGGTATCTGCTGATTTTTCCGTTTCTATAAATCCCAGTATCTGATCATGGCATTGTTCCCTGATAAACTTTTTGGCGCGATCACCCGTTCCCCATATCAAAATTTTTTTCATGTTGGCAACGAAACCCTTCCTGAGACTGAGAATTTTCTGTTACACCTCGTACAATATGTCTTCCAGAGAAATAATGGGACAATCCACCTTCATCGTTAACATTTCTTCTATCTCATCAAAGAAAGTGATGGCAGTGACTACAATCGCATCCACTTCTTCCAGTGTATCCTCGGCGGAGACTACTTCTATATCCGCATATAAAGCTTCCGCATTCTTATCAATCCCATAGGCTACCTCCACGGATGTATCTTTCAATTCCTCTACCAATGTAGTTCCCGCATAACTCATCCCGTAGATGGCGATTTTCTTATATCCATGCTTCTCAAGATAGGAAGAGAGATTTTTTCCCTGCTGTTTTACTTTTACCCATTGATCCATCATCTGAAAAAGTGCCAGGTGCTTGTCAGAATAAGACCACGCAATCTTTCTTTTTTCATCCCCCTTCTTCTTTATCACTCCGCCGCTTACAACTGCGCCTGCCAGCATTGATAAAACAGGTACTATAACCTTCTTCATTTCTTTTCTCCTTTTCTTATTTATATTTTTTAACAGACAGAAACGCTTTTGGAACTATCTGTTTTGTTATTACTCTTTTATGGCCACTATATTTATATTGCTCTGCTAACAAAATAACTTGTCCAGGATGTGAAATCTGTTTGTTCTAAGGTATTACAGTCCAGATTATCAATCAATTCAAATCCGGATTCCTGTAGCATAAGTTCTAATTCCGGTCTGAAAAAATACCTCATATTATGTATTTCGCTGACCTTATGTAACTCATTTGTTCCCTTATTGATTGCTAAGATATCGTAATAAACATGAACAATATCCGTTTTATCATTCATTACAGGTCTGGCAATCCTCATTAATTTCTTCTTATCATCTTCCACCTCTTTTACTCTTACCTGCGGTTTATCACTAAGCACTCCCGGTCCATACCATGCATCAAATAAAAACAGGCCTCCATTATCAAGGCATCTCCTCGCAGAAGCAAAAGCCGACATAATTTCTGAATTCGTATTTTGATAACTCATAACATGAAAAAGGGAGATAACTGCATCATATTTCCCGTCAGGAACAAAACTTTGTATATCTGACACCTTTACTTTAATATCCAGCGCTTCCTCTTTTATATTTAATTTTGCCAGATCAATCATCTGAGGGCTTATATCGATTCCCTCACACCGGTAATTCTTCTTCGCAAGTTCAATATCATGTTTTCCGGTTCCACATCCAAAATTCATGATTTTACCGATATTCTTACCATAATATTGCAGGATCCTGTCGACCTTTTCCGCTTCCTCTTCATAATTTTTATCCTGATAAAATGCATTATAGTAAGACGCATATTCCTGAAATACTTCCATTGTCTCCCCTTTTCAACGATTTATCTGATCCGCGGCTCTTTTTTACATGCATGCAAAACAATGGAATCAAAAAAACGGCGTGAAACTTTCTTATAATCATATTTTTCATCGTATATCTCTTTTATATGATCTGAATAAATCTGGTAGTCAGACATAATTGTCCGAACAGCCGCATCCAATTCCCTTAAATCATTAATAACCACACCAAGTTTATTTTTCCTGACTTCCTCTGCCAGTCCCGGTACATTGTTTACGATAACCGGCTGTCCTAAACTCAGATGTTTAAATAATTTTCCTGATGCCAAACCTATATTGTAAACATTATCATCATTTTGGTCAGAGTACCATATCAGCGCAATATCGTATGCACTGATAAATTCCGTATACTTTTCCTGAGATATATTCTGTTTTATCACTTTTATCCAGGGATTTTGTTTTAATTTTATACTCGTGCCGTTCCATCCGGACACAGTCAGCTTAATATTCTTAAAATCATCTACATGTTCAATGAATGATCCCAAAACATCTTCCCCTACTGAGCCTGAATAAATCAGGCCCCCTTTATGTTCTGCGTGATATTCGTTATGGTCACTGTAATAGGAATTAGGTATCAGCCATGTTTTGGAATGATGAATCCAATACTTTTTTAGTATTCTTTTCCTGAGCCTGTCCTGAATTACTATGGCACTGCAACCACGAACATATATAATCTCTTTGATCTTGTTAGGCAAATAATGGATTCTGTTTACAATCCTGTCATAGATATTTTTATTCCTTTTTCCTGCGGAAGGTACATAAATTTCCAGATTATAATAATAAAAATCCGTATGATTCATGATAGAAGGTAAAGGAAAACAAATATTCGTATCTTCTATCGTAAAACAAATAACAATATCCGGATTGATGTCTGCTATTTTCTTCCTGATGGAAAAATTATGCATCCTTTTGGTGTTAACTGCATATGCTATTTTTTTCTTGAGTTCCATATCTCGGATATTTCCCGGAAAAAAAACTATAATCCTACTGCCACGTTGCTTTAATTCCTCCACCATCTGTGTTCTAGCGGGCGAAACCCTGAACGGTATCCCCTGTTGACACATTAATACGGTCGTCAACATATAAAATCTCCAATCATAAAAAACAATACCTCGCCTATTTATAGATTGCCTTACTCTCATCAATCCCCTGAAAACGTTTTTTGTCATGATCGCCGGCATATGGCCCCTGCTTTACTTCTATCATCTCTACATCTTCTAAAACCGAGAATCCATGACCGCCGGATATCAATAAAATGATATCACCTGCATACAGCTTTCTGCTTTCCATATAATCTTCATACTCATCATAAAAATCAACACGGAGAATACCCTTTTTGATAAACAGAACTTCCTGGGTCAATACCACATTTCTGTGAACCATATTATGTATATGTGCATCAATCAATTTCCCTGCGGGATGATGCATATATGCTACCTGCTGAGAATACTCATTTGGTGTAATAAATTCTACCCCTTCACAAAAATAATCATTTCGGATAATCATAGCCAGCAATTTATCCTTTTTCTTTATTTCTTCAACCTGACCCATATTTTCGAATCCTCTTAATTTTACAGTCAAAATCAAATCTGTTTCATCACATCTTTCATCTCTGCTACTACATAATCCATCTGCCTTTTTGTCAAAGCCATCCCGCTGGGAATATAAAATCCCTTTCTCGCCAAATATTCCGCATTTGGATAACTTTCACCTAAAAACATCCCCTTATTCCGGTATGCAGGCTGTTCATGCATACACCAGAAAAATGTCCTGCATCCAATCCCTCTGTCTTGCAATAATTTTTGTACTTTTTTATTGTCTGCATGAATATTTTCTTTTAGAACAACTCCATATACCCAATAAATATTATCTGCATAGTCTGTCTTTTCGACTGGAAGCATCAAACCCTCTACTTCTTTCAATTTTTCCGTATAATACTTTCCCATTTCTCTTTTTCGTTCCACAAATTCCTCAAGCCGCTCCAATTGCGCCAACCCCACCGCTGCCTGAAGATTGGTCATCCGATAATTATCACTTATTTCCTCATGTATGTATCTGGCATCTTTTTTAAAGCATAAATTTCTGATCATTTTACATCTCTCAGCCAGTTCTTCATCATCGGTGACAACCATGCCCCCTTCGCCTGTCGTGACATGTTTATTGGGATAAAAACTGAAAATGCTGATATCGCCCAAACTGCCGCATGGCTTTCCATTATATGTCTGCCCATGCATTTCTGCTGCGTCTTCTATAATTTTCAAATGATATTTTTTAGCCAATGACAGTATTTTATCTGCTTGGGCCGGAAGGCCGTACAAATGTACAAGCATAATTGCTTTTGTTCTTGAGGTTATTTTGGCTTCAATCTCGTCTGTATTCATGTTCCAGGTATACAAATCACTGTCCACAAATACAGGAACCGCCCCTGCCTTCGTGACGGCCATTGCACAGGAAATAATTGTAAATGCAGGCATAATGACTTCATCGCCTTCTCCAATATGCAAAGCCTGAACAGCCACTTCTAACGCGGCAGTCCCACTGGATACGGCAATGCCATATCTGCGCCCTGCAGTCTGGCTCATCTTCCTTTCAAATTCCCTGACAAACGGGCCTTCCGAGGAAATCCATCCTGTATCAATACATTCACATAGATATTTCTTTTCGTTGCCATTCAGCAATGGCTCATTTACCGGTATAAATTCCATAGACTACCTCTGTTATCCCATGAATTATCTGTCATCATTTTCCTGTGAAGATCTGATTTTTTACAATATTCGCAAAACTTCTTACTCTCTGCCTTAGTGTAATCCGATATGCCTTTCTGAAATGCCAGATCACATTCCAATCAGGGCGCAGATAACTGAATCTGCATCTTTTATAGTTATCTTTCAACACCTGTGTATCAAAGTATGCACCATGGGTTGAGCGGTTATCCGTCCCGCAGTGGATAACTCTTGATTCCTTTGGATAAACCGTATATTTCCGTTCTAAGAACTGTTGATATCCCCATCTGATCGCCCAGGAATTATATTGGGCATTCTCCATCTGCCTCTTCAGCATCGGTCCCAAATCATCGCCGCCTATATTGAAAAGTATCCGTTTTAAAATATCCTTTCTAAACTCCTGATATGTACTTACTTCCCAGTCACAGCGGTTCCATCGCTCACTCCATGTCCCCCATCCCCACGATTCAGGGCGCGGAACTAAAAAAACATCTTTTTTGTATTTCCCCGGCATTTTGAAAACCGGACAATATCCTGCCACCGCCCATATTCTGCTGTCATTTTTATATATTTCCAGCCCTCGCTGCATATAATCCAGAAAATCTTCTGACACCTTCAGATCATCTTCCAAAACAATAACTTTTCCATATTTATTGACGATTTTAGTTACCCCATGGATGATAGAATCTGCCAATCCTCTGTGTTTGTCAGATATTTCTATGGTAATTTTCTTAAACATCTTACAATCTGACTGATATTTTTTTAAAAATGTGATAACCTGCTGATTATATCTTCTGTCTTTCCGATTTTTTTTATCCGGAATATCCACAAAAATATATAAATCCATATTTTTTATTTGGGCGTTTCTTTCTAACGATGTTAACAATTGTTCTAACTTGTCAGCCCTGTTATATGCAAAAACAATGATCGGAGCCAATGCAAATTTCTTTGGTTCTTTCCGCATATTTGTAATAATCAGCTTCTTTTTCATTTCTTTGTCATGTTTAACCATTTTGTTCATTGAGTTATCCACCTTACAAATTATCTATTTGTAACAATCCACTACCATACTATACACCGGATTTTTACATTCCTGTTCAGGTACTCTGATAACATATCCCTTTAAATAGTCTATCTCTTTCTTCATCAGTATTCCCTCTTCCGTATGATAACATAAGAAATTAATATTCCTGAATTTTGTTTTTTCCAACAACCTCTTTACAGTAATATAATTCGGAAACCATAAATGTCCCCCATTTATTACTCCCTTACTCCCCCAATCCCCTCCTCCGGTAGGATCAAAAATTATGTTTCCATGTTCATCTTTCATAGCCGTATTTTTTAAATATGGACTAAAATAATCGGGTAAACAGATTCTGAATAATCCTCTTTTTTTCAAAATACGATATATCTCATCAATAACCATAACAAGTCTTTCTTGTTCAATATGCTCTAATACATCCTCTGCTTGATAAGAAAAAATGCAGTTGTCAGGTAAGGGATATTTTATTCTTATATCATGTAATATATGTTTTGAGTCTGCTTTACTAATTGAAAGCCCATACAGATTTTCATCTGACATATGTATTTCATCATAGATATCTCCCGCATATAATACTATCTTCTTTGTCAAGTCCAATCTTTCAAAGCTCATTCTATCGTAGGTTTCAATACTTCCGTTCTGATATATTCCCTCAATCGGAATATCATAGTTTTCCAGTTGTTGTCCTATTTCATACCATTTTTTTGCAGCTATTAGAACCGAGTAATCTACTTTTTCCTTAAGTTGTATTAACTCATCCATTGACATTATTATATTTGATCCCACACGATTCCCCTGTTTATATAAAGAATTGTCTGCAAAACCAATTACATTATACTTATTACTATCTTCCAATTCTCTATATAATTTTACTCCTTCATATCCATAACCAAAAATTATAATATTCATAAAACAACTCCTCCAGATTGAATTTATCAAGGGTAAACTCATAGTTGAAACTCTTTATAAATCCTAAAATACGGTTTCGGATATCCACCAAATTCTCTGAATGCATGATTTACATTTTTGATCACACTGCCTTCAAAATCAAATTTTAATCCCAACTCATGCGCCTTCATAATTGCAGTATCGATCAACAGATCGTTTCCCTGAAACATCTTCAGATCCGGGTTTGTACCATTGAGGAGATAATATACCGACATGGAATCCCATACGAGCATGGCCACGCTCTGTGCCGTTCCCGATCCGTCTCTGGCACAAAGCAGCAAGCATGCATCTTGCTTTTTACAGGCTTTATACAAATTTTTAAAATAATCAAAGGAAAAAGGTATCTCCATTCCCTGCCGCTTGAAGGTCATTTGATTCACATCATAAAATTCTTCCAAATCATGCGTTTCTTCCACATACAAATTTTTTCTTGCCTTTTTCAAGAGATTTTTGACTTTGGAACAATATCTGTCTCTTACCAGTTCTAAATCGCTGGTATCTTCAATTACATATGTATAACGTGTAATTTCTTTATAATGCCGCCAGAAAAATGGAAGATAATTGGTAAAATGATAGTGATATTGCTGTTCATATCTGACTAATCCAAGACTGTCAATAAAATCGCATATTTCGTTGACTATTTTTTCCTCATAGCTCTGTCTTGCACTAATTCCCTGTTTATCCGGATATTTTATCCATATTCCATTATTTTGGGTAAGTAGTATACGCCCTATATACTTTCCTCCGTTATCCTCCCTGATCCAATAAGGAAAAGCAGCTTTGATGTCCTTTCCTGTCCCTATCAGATATACTTCCCAATTATTTTCTCCGCAAACGCTGTCAAGCCACCAGTCTTTTGAAAATACAGGTATGCTTTTTTCTTTTTTACAAATATCCCGGTATCTTTCTTTATCTGTCATATTACAGTTCACCATTTTATTTACAATTCTTTACTTATTAACATGCTATAAATCACATAACAACAGATTATCATCTGAGACAAGCAGACGCTTTGTTTTTCTTCTTTTATTACATATTCAAGTGTATACACGAACTCAGAAATTTAATAGTGATTCAATTATCTTCTCCTGATCTTCCTCCGATAAATATGCTGAAAACGGAATTGAAAATGTCCGTTCTGCATAACCCATGGTGTTCACAAAATCTTCTTCTCCTGTATGGCAATATTTAAACACTTCCATGGTATGCATCGGCCTTGGATAATAAACAAGCGTTGGGACTCCTTTCGATTTAAGATATTCACATACCCCGTCCCGTTGTTTTCTGTCTTCTGCCAACAAAGTATACTGTGCATATGCTGATATTGCACCTTTCTCAATACAAGGAACAACATACTTATCCTTTAACGCCATACTGTACTTAGATGCAATCTTCTGTCTTTTACTGATCTCATCCTCTAATACTGATAATTTAATGAGCAATATGGCTGCCTGTATCGTATCAAGTCTCGAATTTATCCCAACTCTGACATTATCATATTTACTACTTCCTTTACCATGTACACGTAATGAACAAAGTATGGAATAGAGATCAATATCATCGGTAAATACTGCACCACCATCTCCATAGCATCCAAGAGGCTTTGACGGGAAAAAAGAAGTTGCAGCAATGTTTCCAAAAGAGCCACATTTCTTTCCTTTATAAGACGCTCCTATTCCCTGCGCTGCATCTTCAATCAGAAGCAGATTATATTCTGCCGCTATTTTCTCCAGTTTATCATAATCAGCTGGATTCCCGACAAAGTCGACTGCTACAATTGCTCTGGGCCTCAGCCTACCCTGCTTGATAACTGTGTGTATTTGCCGTTCCAGACTGTCAGTACAGATATTATATGTATTTTTATTTATGTCACAAAATATCGGTATGGCACCCAGCATATATGCAGGCTCCACAGAAGCCACAAATGTCATATCCGGGCAAAAAACTGCATCGCCCGCGCCTATTCCATATGCCATATAGATTAACTGTAATGCATCTGTTCCACTTCCACATCCAATAGCATATTTCACTCCAATATATTCCGCCAGTTTAATTTCAAATTCCTCCACGGATTGACCCATTATAAAATTCGCATCATCCAATACCTGTTGTATATTCTTATTAATCTTTTTTCTAATGGTTTTATATTGGGCTTTTAAGTCAATAAAATCCATCGCAGTCAGACCTTCCCATTAATCTTCTTTTATGGAATCAATATAACAGTTACTTACAGACATCCTGTTTCAACAGGATATCACTTTAACAGATAATCCCCACATTCCCAATAGCCGCCCTTATACGCTCCCCTTATAATAAACTCAATTGTTTTATGTAAAGCGATTGCCCGATGGTAAAACATATGCTTGTCTAGAATAAGCTTTTGCCCCTCTCTTGCTATTTTTTCACAATCACTGTCATGATTTCCAATAGTCGTAATATTTTCATATCTGTCTAGAATAAAACAGTTCTTTCCGTTAATAAATCCCATCTCTTTCATACCGGGAACTCTTTTTGCTACTAATACAGCCCCACATGCACATGTTTCAAAATATTTTCTTACAAGACAGTTCCCCACTCCACCCTCCGCATAAACATACTTTGTCTCACGCATACTTTCCAGATATTGTTCCCTGCATGCCGCGATATACTGTACCTTTGGGTGAGAAGCAATATTTAAATTTTTCCCCCATATCCAGGATAACATCCTTTCAAATGTATTTCTGAACTGATACCACTCCATATGATTTTTTTCAATCGTATGAACAGTGAGATTTTGATAAGGATCATCTGACCATACACTTTTATGCTGCCCTTTTATCAGTTCATAAGCCTTGCTTCTTTCTGGATAAAAATATTCCGATCTGTTTCCCGGAACACACCAATCAAATTTTCTTTCAGAGAAACTTCTCACAAAAATTTCATTGCTTCCTATTGCCAAAAACGATATCGGTATATATCTTTCAGTAATTCCTTTTATCATGGAATAAGCATAGTTAGTCAAAACTTTATGCTTATGTATCGCACTATTCGTAAATTTCTGCATCTGCTCAATCGGATCGCCCATAATATAAAAATCATGCTCTAATAATTCCTGCCATAGCTTGCACTCACCAATATCCAGAATAAACCAATCTCTATAACATATATATATTTTCAATACCCCTTTTATAGTTAATAATTCCTGATATATTTTCTCACAACACTGGTATGCATCATTCACATAATAATAAGGAATAACATTACGATGAATTTTATAAGCATCGCTGAAAACCGTCTCCTTTTCCCCTGTGGAACAAACAAAATATGTCCCCATTAATATAGCGTCATATTTATCATGCTTTTCTAAAAAATTATATATCCCCTGCTCCAGCACTTCTCTTGTTACGTATCCGGGACCAAAATAATCAACTTCCATACAATAACAAAAAGAATTATAAAATTGTCGATATATTGGATTTTTATAGTCAAAATTAATATCAACTACTAATACTCTCACAACTTTTCCTCACTGACCTATAATTTCGGAACGACTAAAATATCATAACTGTTTAACTCTTTTACATTCCATTTTTCATTATTGAATATAATCCATTTAGTTTTATCATCATATTTATATTTTTCTCTGAAATCTATACAATAATATACTTTTTTCTTACTTTTCCTAAAGAGAAAATTAGTGACTACTGCTTCGAATCTGTTTCCAACAAACACTATCCTATCCGCTTTTTCAAACTCACCACATGAAATCCATTCATTGATAATAATAGTTTGATAAAGAACTGATTTCAATTTATTTTGTAAAAATTTCTCCATCTAGTATCCCCCAATTTTCCGCTGTATCAGAGCTTTTACTTTTCGGCTACTTTTATCTTACAGTTAACATATATTTCGCTCCCAAATTCTGGTATATGTTCTCCTAACATATATAATCCATCCAAGACAACCTCATCTAATATTCCATATTGCATCATTTTATACATTTGAATATGAGAAAAAGGCTTCATAAATATAGCACCATCTTCAAATACTTCTAATCCATTATCCATTACTATTTTATTTAAACTGTTTTTGTCAAAAACACTGTTCTGCTGCAAGACAATATTATTTTCTGACATATCATGTACATCTTTTAAAATCCCCATTTCTTTTCCCAGTAAACGATGGATAGAATTTGCATTGGGTACATTGATATGTACAATCGTATTTTTGTTACAAACCTTCACAATGTTATTGATAAAGTGGTCTGGATGTTCTACCTCGTGCAATAATCCGGCACAAATTATCATATCGTATTCCGGAAAAAGCTTATCAACAATATCCTCAAAAAATGCATGATACAATACTATATTTTCTTTGCAGAAGAATGTAATTTTACTCATAGCCTCCTCATAAAATTCCCTGGCGGGTTCAATTATAGTAAAAGGAATATCTTCAATATATTTGAATAATGGATCCTTTCCACATCCGATTTCTAAAATTTTTTTTGGTTGGTACTTTTTTATAATCTCTAATATTTTCCTTCTTCTGTATTGCACTTTATAAGATTCGAATCCTTGTACAACATATCTG
Organism: uncultured Lachnospiraceae bacterium; assembly: GCA_910587155.1. Taxonomy (GTDB): domain Bacteria; phylum Bacillota; class Clostridia; order Lachnospirales; family Lachnospiraceae; genus VSOB01. The sequence continues at coordinate 181,230 of CAJULA010000001.1, read as the reverse complement.
TCTGCATAATTCTCTATATCTCGCATCTGCATTCTCCCTATAGCATTAAATAAAATTCATTTCAGACAAACATCCCGCTGAAATCCAATGTACTTCCAGTATTCATCGGCAACTTAACAGGCATATGCGTATAGGACGACTGATATATTGCCAATATTAATTCAAGCGCTCTTCTTCCTGCCTCAGCATCTACATATGGAGCACGATCATTTTTAATTGCGTTGACTACATCTGCATATATCTTCGAATGGCCAAAACCATATATATTAGGCGGATTCTCATGACATTCCTCTTTTACTTCTTTCGCATCATCCAGATAATCTGAAAATCTCCATTCCTCAATAATATTTACGGCTTCTCCACCAGCTTTTACTGTACCTTTTTCTCCGAAAATATATAATGTTTCCTCCAAATTGTTGGGATAGACATTAGTTGTTCCTTCAATTACACCATAGCTCCCATTTTTAAATTTAATAAGAGCCAATCCAAAATCTTCGGCCTGTATATAATCATGTTTTAAACGATCCGTTAATCCAATAACCTCTTCAATGTCATCTCCCATCATCCAACGCAACAAATCAATGTCATGAATACATTGATTCATTAATGTCCCTCCATCCTGTTCCCAGGTTCCGCGCCATTTAGCTCTTGCATAATACTCATAATCCCTTGCCCATCTGATATGCGCCGTTCCATAATACAACTTACCAAATCGATTCATTTCAATCGCTTCCCGGATTTTCTGAATTGATTTATTAAATCTGTTTTGATGACAGGCGCATACTTTCACGTTCCTTTCTTTTGCTCTTCTTATTATTTCATCAGCATCATTTAACGAAAGTGCTATGGGCTTTTCGATAATCACATTACATCCTGCATCTATACAATCCAAAGCAATCTGTGCATGCTTTCCGCTTTCCGTTGCAATGGCAACAAACTCCGGCCTTATTTCTTTAAGCAGCATCTTATAATCTGTGTATTGTTTTATATCTTTACGAAGTTTATGCTTTAGTATTTTATCTATCATATTGTCTTCCACAATATCACACAGTGCCACTATATCCAGATTATTATTCAGTGCAGCAACCACATGATTAGAAGATATTCTTCCACATCCTATCAACGCGTATCTCATAATTGTTCCTCACCCATTTTTTCGAATAATTCTATCTATATTTTTCAACATATTATTTATACTTCCAGGCTCAAATATATGAATATCCAAATTTTTTCTGAATTTGTCTTTCATTATTTCTTCAATTAAACGTTGCGGAGAATCTGCCAGAATTGCATAGCCATTTTTATATAACTCTTTCATATTTATAGATAACGAACTATTTAACACAGCTATTTTAACATCAAACATAGTTGCTTCTATCAGAACAGTAGAGTACATTCCTGCCACCCAATCTGCTTCTGCCAGAAAATTATATATTGTTTTACTGTTATCACCGACAATTTCTATATTTTGGTGATCCAAGCTATTTTTATATATATATCTCCAGTTATCAAATTCACTGGGATGAAGTTTAAAAACAATCTTATACTTCTCATTGTCCAGTGTTTCGGCTGCTGCTTTTACATAAGGAATGATTTCTTCTGACATTTGTGATATAAAAAGTATCTGCTTCTTATTTTTATTCTTTTTAATTTTCTTTACATCCTGCACGTAATTCTCTAATTCCGGATAACCTACGGATATGATTCTTTCTATTTCAATCGGATACCTTACGTTTATCCTTTCAAAGCCTCCATATGTAAATATATAATCTGGAAAGCTTGGTAAATTCATCTTTTCAAAAAAATTATATGCTATATGTAATCTACTGATTGCTCCATGTTGTAACTCAACAACTGGAATTTTTCTGTTATGGGCAACTTCACATAAATGCATCATATCACACGCATATGCGCAAACCATAATAATTATTTTGGGCTGTATCCTAGATAACATGTAATTGAAATAATCCAAATGCAGGCCACGACAACTAGTTATAGCATTCGCTAATTCCAGCCATCTTTTCTTATCATCTATATCTAATAAAATATTAAAATAATTCTCTATTGGAATTATTATATACTTTTCTATATCTGTTTTCTTAACCGGATTATGCTTTCGTTTTCCATACCTAATCTTCTCATAGGATTGCATATTCAAATACAATACATTTTTACTTTTCTGTTTGGCATACATACCTTCGCTGCTTTTCCGATCCAGCAAATAATGTGTTTGGTTCAATTTTCTATCAAGTAAATCTGTATAAATACATCTATAATACCCATCCTTATTCTTATATTTTCCCTCACTTGGAATAACCAACACATCCCTCTTCTGAGCCAAAAACTGATTACACCTTATATTTTCTCTTAAAAAATCCTTCCAGTCAGATTCATAACTTTTACATACAATATTTTTGGTGTGCAAAGTAACATCTGCAATATTCATAATTTTCATCAAATCGTTAAATATATGTCTCCGTATGTAATGCCATATTTTAATATTATTTATTGTCATCTGAAACATATTGAATTCATCCTCAAATTTTAAGTATGAATTCAGTAAACTTTCCACATCCATATACTGATACTCCTATATTCCAGGATTTATATTAATTAATCATCTGCCTGTTAGATATTGATATATTTTTACTCCCGCCTGCTTTTGTTTGTCGTATTTATCATTCCTTTTTATTTCTTTTACAATTTGAATCATACTCCTTAATCCGGCAAGCCAGTCTCCTTCTACTATCACCTGCTTATCTAACGTAGGATAAAAACAATTATGAAAAATATTATGAAAGCAAAAATAATGTCTATACAATTCTTGTGTATTTAAATCCAATTCATACAATACTCTGGTCTTAGATGATAAGAAAAAAACTTTATTACCATTTTTTTTAATAAACCTATACTTAGTAGTAAAAAAACGCTTCTTTTGTTTTATATTTATATTTTCTTCTTCACCTGGTATTTTAAAATTTTCAAAATGCTGCGTAATTATATTATATTTAAGAATTGCATTGGCATGACCTGGAAACAGCCATAAGATATTATTATCTACAAAGCTGTTTTCGAAATAACTTTCATTTTGAAAAAATAAATAAATATCTTCAGGAAATTGAGAACATTCACATGCAGTTCGGTTTTCTATATTCCATGTATATATCTTTCTATCATCTCCTGTTATCCATATGTTTCCATTGCCATGGCACAATGTCAGGATTACTGAAATATTATCTGGATACCGACAAAATTCATATTTTTCTGTTTTCAAATCAAATATAAGAAACTGTCTTTTAGGATTTATTGGCAAATAAATTAAATCATCTATTTGCATTAATTCCACCGCAGGCGTGTTTTTTTCAATACCTTTTACACCTCCGATATATTCAAAAGAATAGTTCTTCAAATTAAATTTATAAATTGTAGCTTTTGTTTTTGATATAATATAAATATTGTCATCTTTTTTAAACACCGTATCACTATATAAAAGCAAACCGTCTTTATTGGAAAATTTAAAATACTTATGTTGCCGCATATTATACATTAAAATATCATTATCACAATTTTTATATGAAGTAAATAGCATATTATCTCCATGCTTATATATTCCTGGAAACGATATACTTTTATTTAACGGTGTATCAGGAAAAACATCCAGAATACTTATCTGATCATTTGTTAAATCACCCTCACATAATGCATTAAAATCCGCCAGCGGAAAATAAATTTTATTATTCTCAATAACACAGTCATAAAAAAATGGTAATTCGTATTTATAAATTTGTTCCATTATTTTATCAACTTCCCCTTTTTATTTTCTCATCAAAAATTCTGCATATTCAAAGTCTAATTCCGTATCTATATCAACAGATTCTGTCTGCCCCATAACATATGCATACGAATTATAACCATAAAATGTTTTAATCTGTTTAAGTATCGTCACCTTTGAAATATAAATTGCACCATTTAATCTATAGAATCTCTTTAAATCCTGTCTTCTTAAGTTATTTTCACTCTTGATAAACTCATACATGTTTAAATCATCCGATAGCGTATTGCTTAACAGTGGGCTATGTTCACACTCACATACACTAACTACGGAATCCGCTCCCTTTTTATAAAATAACTGAAATGCTTCATTTATATGATTGTATGTTCTTAATGGTGATGTTGGCTGCAGCATAATGATATTGTCAAAACTCTTACCCATTTTTTCATACTTCTCCAATACTTCAAAAACAACGTTTAAAGAACTTGAAGTATCGTTAGAGTTTTTCTCACTTCTCAAAAAAGGAACACTTGCCCCATATCGTTCCGATAATTCTGCATATCTCACCGAATCAGTTGATACCATAACCTCATCAACATAACAACTCTGCAATGCACTTTCTATAGTGTAAGCAATAAGTGGTTTCCCGTTTAATTCTTTTATGTTCTTATCTTTTATTCCTTTGGAACCGCTTCTGGCTGTTATTATTCCTAACGTCTCCACAACAACTCCTTAAGTACTATCCACCCTTTGTGCCGGTATCCCTATATAGGTTCCCGATACTACAATATCTTTTGTCACTACAGCCCCTGCCCCGATTACAACATCATCACAAACGCTTATCTGATCAATAATTGTACTCCCTGCACCGCAAAAAACATTGTTGCCGACTTTAGATCGCCCACAAACAGTTGCATGCGGCGCAATATGTACGTGATCTCCAATGACTGTTTCATGTTCAATGATACTGCCCGTATTGATAATCGTATTATTTCCCACCCTGGCTTGCGGACCCATGTACGCATATGGCGCTATGAAAGTTCCATATCCCATTTCCGCATCTATTCCGATTTCTGCGGATCGCGATACAATTGAAATACTGCATCCTTTGCTATTTTTCAGTAATTTTACATATAAATTTTTGCGCTTATTATTATCCCCCACTGCTACAATAAACGCGTCATTTTCATGCAAGTCATAGTTACGCATTGTCTTGCATCCGAATATCATTTCCCCTTCCCGTACATCGATATCCACGAGCAATATGTCTGTTACATCATATGTTTGATAAATTGTGTTAATAATACTTCTGGCATGCCCTCCACATCCAAACACTACTATCCTGTCTACTTTTCCCTCCGGATCTATCAATTTTTTTGAATCCTGCAATTTCTTGTTGCAATAACATGCCATTGGAAATGCAGGATCATGCACTTCCCTGATAAAATGCTTTTCCATTCTGCTTCCTTTATGTATAAGACATCCCTCTTTCAAACAACATATGGGACACACTTTAATGACCTCATCTATATTACATTTCTCCCTTATGTAATGTTGACATCACTATTTGTGCCATCCTTTCGATCTTTTCAGCATCAATCTCATAAGTCGTAGGAAGATTTAACCCCTTTTTTGAGATTTGTTTACTTACGATACAGTTCTTTGCATATTTCCTATATATCTCCATCTCGCTTAGCGGGATAAAAAACGGCCTCGCATCAATCTTATTTTCTTTCAACTTTTGTAACAGAATATCCCTTTTATCCTCATCAACCAATGCAGAAACAAGCCAGGTTATCTTTTTTCTATTCTTAAAATCGGCACTTTGCATCTTCACTCCTTGAATTCCCAAAAATTTTCTATTATAATCATTTTCAAGAGAAAAACGCCATTTCAAAATTTCATCAATACGTTCTAACTGCGCCAATCCTATCGCAGCCTGTAAATTCGTTATCCGGTAATTAAATCCCACCACTTCATGGTAATACTTCCTCTCTCTGCTCATCCCATGATCACGCAATATACGCATCTTATTGCTTAATTCTTTATTATCGGTAATGCACATTCCTCCTTCTCCTGTAGTAATGACTTTATTTCCAAAAAAAGAAAAGCAAGATATTATTCCGAAAGAACCTACCTTTTTATTCCCCCACTCTGCTCCGTGTGCCTCCGCACAATCTTCCACAATATATAAATTATGTTCCTTCGCAATACTACAAATGCGTCCCATATCGCATGGCTGCCCATATATATGTACCGGAATAATTGCTTTTGTCTTTGGTGTAATCACTCTTTCTATCTCATCCGGATCAATGCACCAGCTATCCTCCTCAATGTCTACAATAACTGGTGTTGCTCCTGTATAAATTACTGCATTGATAGTTGCTGCAAATGTAATATCCGGTACAATTACCTCATCTCCATCACCTATCCCTAATGCAGTTAATGCCAAATGCAGTGCGGTTGTTCCATTGGATGTCGCAATCCCATATTTAACGCCGCAAAATTCTGAAAATCTTTCTTCAAACTGCGTAACATATTTGCCGGTACTTGATATCCATGTTGAAAGAAATGCATCCATCAGATAATTGTACTCATTTCCATTTAATTGCGGCTGCGCCAATGCGACATGCTGCCGGTCTTTACATTCTGCATAATTCATAACATGCATCTGTTTATCAAGCAATGGAATGATTTTGATTTTCCACTCATACTTCTGAAATATCCTCTGTGCATCTACAAAATCTGATGCATAAATAAAACTGTTATTCATATAAGTTTTTATAATTTCTTTCAGGCCAGCCCCATTGAGCAGTGCCCTTCTGATATCCCCGTCTGTAACGATACCAACCAATTTTTTATTTTCATCGACAATAAAGGCAGTGCCTTTCGCGTTACTGTCAATACATGACATGACATCCTTTATTGTTGAGTTTTCAGTACATATCAGCTTTTCGCAATCCATTTGACTCTCCCGGATAATATTTCATCTTGTTACCAATGTCACGCTTTCCACAATATCTTTTATTTCACCTACTGTTTCAAGCGTGACATTAATGTCTGTACTATTTAATTTATAAAATTCCTTCATAATTTTGCTGTCTTTTTTCAACGGCTTATGCGCATCAAAAATACCGTTGTTCTCACTAATGTGTACCCATTTGATATATCTTTTTAATGCACTGCACTCTTCAGAGTAATCTAAACCCAATGTATTCGCTGAAACATATAAATGTCCCAAATCCAAAAGCAGTTTAAAATCCAGTCTGTCTTTCATTTGCATTATGGATTTATAATCTGTCATCATCATATAATTGTGACATCCAAATTGCCTGTAATTTTCAGCACTTAATACATTATTCTCCAGATAAAGCTCTATATTATTTTCTGCACATAATTGTGATATATAACGAAAAGCAGAACAAAATCTTTCATACGCCTTCTTTTCATCATACAAAATATAATTAGTTAGCTTTTTTCCGATCTCATTCTCATTTATTTCCACCAAAAACCCTGCATGTATGGAAAGGGTTTTACAATCTATTCTTTTCATCAGTTCTATACAATTTTCATAATGCTCTATAGACTGTTGATAAATATGATCATTACAGGAAGCCAAATTAACTACAAAAGGAGTGTGAGGCGGAGGAAAATATGCATGACAGGCATATTGCAACCGATATTTTTTCTTCAATAACCTTATGTCATGTTCTATTTCATTATAAAAATCTGTCCCTCCCGATAGTTCTATACTTCGGATACCATTTTCTGCTAATTGATATATAACTTGTGCAATATTATTTTTTCTAATACATGCTGATGAGACATATATCATGGCCTACCTCTTCTGAATAGCTATACTAACATGATCTCCTATCGGAAACGGAAATATATCATCTGATAATTCATCCATAAATTCTTTCAAAGCTGCTTTCACACCCTCATAACCGTGTGAAAAATAATCATGAATTGTTATTATACCTCCTTCTACCATTAAAGGATAAAAGAAACGCAAACCCTCCAAAGTAGGTTTATATAAATCCATGTCCAAATTTACATAACAGAATATTTCATCTATTCCTTTTGCTGACTCTGAGAAATAGCCTCTTTTGATAATACAATTATTCGGGTATAGCATCTTATTCAGAACAATCATTTCTGAAGTTATATCTAAATATCCTGCTTTGGCATCAGAATATTGATTCCTTTTCTCAAAAACAATGTCTCTCTGGTCAAATCCTTCAAAAGTATCAAACAAATACAATTTTCTGTCAAAAAAATTCCTGTTTATTACAGATGCAAATTCTCCCTGAAACACACCAGCTTCAGCCACACATCCCGACATATTTTTATTATATATAACAGATGCGAAATCCTCACAAAATCTTCTTCTTGGAATCACAAATAAATCAATATATCTTGTATTAATCCTGGATTCTGGTATACCTAATTTAAGCAACTGGTTCTTAATTTCCTCCATTGCCGAAGTTGAAACAATAATAACTTCATCCCAGCATAAATCTTTTATATCATCCGGCCCTACAATTAACTTTCCCTCTATTACTCCCCCCTGTTTTTTTATATCATTATCTGCAAATGCAACTATATCATACTGTTTCTTTATCTCATCGTATATTGATTTTGCTGATGTTGTTGCCCCAAAAACAACTGCTTTCATAAAAATCTCCCTTAATCCAAACTTATGATATCGTCAGCTTTGTAATCCTTTGTGGCAATTCTTCCAATCATATCATCAAAATACAAGGCAGAAATTCCTGCTCCATTTGTTCTTTTTGCCACTATATTTTTACCGTTAAACAGTTCTCCCATTTTTATTGATTTTGATGCAACAAGACATTTCTGCAAGGATTTTCTCGTCATCTGCTCTGAAGATGAGGGAATTTTGATTCCATCCCCCAAATACCTTTCGACACGCCTGATATCTGATACAAGCCGTTTTAATTCCTCCGGAGTAACAGATGCTCTATGATCTGGCCCTTCCATTGTCTTATCAAGTGTAAAATGTTTTTCGATAACCTTTGCCCCTACTGCCACCGCATAAGGAGATGCTCCTATACCCTGGGAATGATCTGAATAACCCACTAAAATATCAAACGTTTCCTTAAATGTACGGATTACATTGATATTTGCCTCTGCATCCTGAATCGGATAGTTTGCCGTACACTGCAGCAATATGACATTTTTATTAATCGGATATAGTGTTTCTATCGCGCGCCGCACTTCTTCTAAATAACACATTCCGGCCGAAAGAATAATAGGCTTTCCTTTTTCTGCCACCTGCCTTAAAAATTGTATATTAGTTAAGTCGGTTGCCGCTATCTTAAACGCAGTTACTCCCAGTTCGTCAAGTTCATCAAGACTCTCTTTTTCAAATGGTGTCGAAAGAAAAATAATCCTTTTCTTCCTGCAGTACTCCATCAGCTCAATCGTATCTTCTTTTCCTGTTTCCAGACGTTTCAACATTTCATACTGAGATTCCCCTCTGTCGGTAGTTATCTTTTGATAGGGTGCTTTCTGTATATTTTTTAAAATAAGATGATCCACTTTAAAAGTTTGAAATTTAACCGCGTCTACTCCCGCTTCCACTGCAACATCTATCATTTTCTTTGCAAGAGTCATATCGCCGTTATGATTCACTCCTGCCTCAGCAATGATAAATGTCTTTGCGTAATCAGAAATTGTTTTCGGGCCTATTTTTATTTCACTGTTGAACTGCATTGCCTCTCTCTTTTTTTGTTTCATTCTCTACACTATCCTTCGGTTCGCCAAACGTACACGCGAATATACCCGCTCGGCGCGTTACTCGAGGGGGGGAACAAATCTAGATTATGCATCGGTAGCGAACATTTCCATCGTCTGCATCATCACCGGCTTCCCCGTCTTGCGGTACAGCTGCACCACACTGCTGGCATCCCCATAGTATGCGTCGCTGATCTCAATCGCCCGGTTTAAATCAGCCGTATCGTCATAAATCCCAAACCCCTGCGCCTGATACCAGGCGAGCAGCTTTTCATATTCTTTCCAAAGCGACGGCCGCATCGACTCGATCGTCGCCTTCACCAGCGGATGCGGTCTCCACAGCAGTGCCACTTCCTCCTGGTTTTCCTGAAATACACCAAATACATAGCGCATTTTCTCCAGCATCTTTTCATTATGCTCCAGCAGCGCCACCACGCTTGTATTGTAAAAGACGATCTTCCTGCGGCTCCCGTCCGGCTTCTCTATCACACGTCGCCAGCTTTCCGGTATGTCCACATCTTCCGACTTTGTATCCGCCACTTTATCAAACTTAGGGGAACCCAGGCCCAGTATTTTCTCTTTCCAGACGCTTTTTGTCTCTGCCCCTGTCTCTCTTGTCAAAATCTTTATGTAAGCCCTGCGCATGGCCTCTGACTGTACGATCACCTTGTCCGCATTGTACACCCCCGGCAGGGTGACAAAATGCTCCAGCTTCTCCAGGGACTCTTCCTTATCCGGATCAGGCTCTCCCAATATAAAATAAGGTATATATACTAACTGATCCGTATACTGCTGTAACACAGACGAATAAAAAGACGGATGGACACTCGTCACAAAATTGCAGTCATCGTAGGGGTTATGGATATAGATCATATCCGGTCTGCGTGCCTGGAAATCATAATCCTGATACCAGATCACCGGCACATAGTCCGGGTACTCGCCGCCTTCGTAATGCAGCTCGCGAAAGCTTCCGTCCGGATTTTTATCATAATAGGGAATCGGAATCACATAGGCATCACAGTCCGGATCTTCCTCGGCGGCCTTCCATATGCTCTCCAGAGAGTCCCACATAGACGCTTTATAGGGCAGAAACACCACTTCCCGGCGCACCCTGATATCGCTGCGCACACTGTTTTCTATCCTGATCAGAGATTTGCGCAGATTTTTGTATGTCTTCCCGGCGCTGTCCACCTCTCCCTGCAAAAGCGATTCATGAATCCGGTACAGAAGCTCGCAGTAATCTTCCAGCAATGCTACGGTAGCAAAGCCTTCCCCCTCTGTCTTTTCGATCAGGTCACCCAGACTGATGGCGCCGTCCTGACACTGCGCCAGAAGCCCCAGAGCCAGATCGGTATTCCCTGCCTGCGCTGCCTTTCTGATCTCCTCATGTGCCTGGGCCAACAGGCCGACAAAGCCTTCTGCCTGCTCCTTCTGTGACTTTCTCATCTTCCCTTATCTCCGCTTCCTGTTTCCTCTTCTGCCATTGCCTTCTAGGTTAAAGGTTACGGCTTTTATAGTATTATGTAATAAGATATATATACTTTATCGGAAACATCTTATATTTTATTATATTTGCATGGAAAAAACAAGTCCCAAGTATATTTTTCCAGAACCAGTACTTCTGGCCGCTGACAGGGCAGCTTATCTGTACTGTTTCATTGCGCGGGTGCAAAAAGTATCATGGTACTCCCTTAATTTTTCATAAAACAGAAAAAGAGCTGCTATTTTTACTCTAATATAGCAAAAAGGTGCAAAGCCTTAATCATTCAACAGACTTTACACCCTGGATTGTGTGATATGGTTTCTGAGGAAAATGCTGATTCGCAGCGCAAATCCGGCCCGGGAAACGCTTTCATCAGCGTTTCCCTAAAAGTCAAGTTCTGAAAAATCAATACCAAAACTTGAAAGTTTTACTTTTGCAACTTTTATTTGATAGTCAAGTTCTTTATTTTCGCCCGTTTCATGCGCTTTAATACGCATAAGATCAACATATCTATTTATAGCGACTTCTTTTTGTTCTTCTAATGTCATATCTTGTACCATCCTCTCACCTGCTTTCTATATTGTGGCTTGTACTGCAACAATATAAGTATATCACAAATTAGGTGCAGCGTCTATTCAATTAGCAAAGTGCTTTACTTGGCCATAAATTCTATTGTAATTTTACACGTCCGGAAAAAGCATGTGACAAATACAATCCCCGATAAATCTTATTGTCATACGATGTTTTATCCTATATAATAAATCCATATATGCACAATCAAAGACATTCACCCGCCCTATTGCTTGCGGGAATCAAAAAAGGCAGGTATCACAGGTATGGTAACGCTCCTCCTTCGTCTGTTCATCCCGGATCAGACTGACACGGAAAATCCGGATATCCGGAAAAAATATGGCATACTCAGCGGCATTGTCGGCATTTTTTTCAATCTGTTTCTTTTCACATCCAAGCTGACGGCAGGGCTCCTTGGCAGTTCCATCTCCATCGTTGCCGACGCTTTTAACAATCTGTCTGATGCCGGCTCCTCTGTCATAACCATGATCGGTTTCCGGATTGCCTCTCAGGAAGCAGATCCCGATCATCCGTTTGGCCATGGCAGAAGTGAATATATTTCCGGCCTGATCGTATCCATTATGATTCTGGTCATGGCGGTGGAACTGATCCGTACCTCCATTTCCCGGATTGTGCATCCGGAAGAGACTGCCTTCACCCCGGTGATCTGCGCTATCCTTGTCCTTTCCATTCTGGTCAAGCTCTATATGTATTGTTACAACCGCGCTCTGGGACGGAAGATCAATTCCGCCGCCCTGCAGGCCACTGCCGCCGACAGCCTGAGCGACTGTTTTTCCACCTCCGCCGTCCTCATCGCCGCTCTGGTATCACATGTTACCGGACTGCATATTGACGGCTGGTGCGGCATCCTTGTGGGACTGCTGATCTTTCACGGCGGTATCGAAGCCGCCAGGGACACGATCAGCCCGCTGCTGGGCCAGGCGCCGGATCCGGTCTTTACCGATCATATCCACGAAATCGTGAAGCAGTATGACCATATCCTGGGAATCCATGATCTGATCGTCCATGACTATGGCCCGGGGCGCCGGATGATCTCCCTCCACGCGGAAGTTGCCGCCGGAGGCGATATCCTGGCCCTGCATGACACAATCGACAATGTGGAAAAAAGGCTGCAGCGGGAACTTCGCTGCTCTGCCGTCATCCATATGGATCCTGTTATGACCGATGACGGGGAAACCCTCGCCTGCAAGGCACTGGCAACCGATATCCTGCATGAGATTGACTGCAGTCTCTCGCTCCATGATTTCCGCATTGTAAAAGGCACGACCCACACCAACCTGATTTTTGATGTCGTCGTGCCCTACCGCACAGATTATTCCATACCGGAATTAAAAGAGAGGATACGAAAGCGATTGCAGGAGGTCAATCCCCGCTATTTTGCGGTGATTCAGATTGATCATCCATAGTTTCGGAGCCTGTATCGGACTCATCGCCGTCCGCCACCGGCTTATATGCCTTATCTACCACATCCACCTCATCATAGGGCAGGAGAAACTCCAGAATCCCTTCCGAATGCGGTGTGATAATATATTCGTTGCAGATCATGTAAAACCCGTCCTGATCGGTATACCAGGTGCTGTCTGTCAGAATATCTTCCAGATGATTCTGATAATCGGAAAAAAGCACTTCCTGCCACTCCTCGTCCTGAAGCAACTCACCCAGATATCGGATGCTCTCTGTCCTGATCTCATCCAGATCTGAGGCGACGTCTTCCAGCTTCAGGCGCTCTCCCGTCTGCGTATCAAAATTATAAGCCACTCTGACGGAATTGGGGTGCGCACCGCCGGTATACTCATAGCTGTCTTCCACAATGCTGATCATCTGCTCGTCAACCCGCTTCACACTGTACGAGATCCCAAGCTCATAGGCGTGCCAGTCATCCGGATCGCTCCCTTCTTTGTCCGCGTCTCCTTCCGTCTCCTGCCCTTCTTTTGCCGCATCCGCCGTCGGCGCCAGGTCCTCTTTCCCGGACTGTGCAGCCCTGTATTCCAGATCTTCCTGTGCAATCTCACGATACGCCTCCACGGTATCCGCAAAAGACGCCTTTCTGTCCGCAAAGAACTGATTGATCTGATCCGCAGCTGCTGCATTGCCCGGTATCGTCACATGGATATCCTGCACGCTGCTGCTGATCAGAACCACACCGCCCGTCGTTGCAATATCCTCGACGGAAGTCTCACTCACTACAGCCTCCAGTACTTCGGGTATTTCCTCCTCCGTTTCCTCTGCGGCGCCTTCTTGCGTCTCTATCCCGCCGTTTGCATCCATTCCTTCTTCCTGCCCGGCCATCTGCGTTTCTGCCGTTTGCTCCTTTGCCGCATCGTCCCCTCTGCCGCAGCCGGAAAGCATAAGCGCCGTCAAGAAAGCGGCTGCAAAAATCGCTGAAAATCTCATCCGCTTCTTACCTTTCCTTTTCTTTTCCATAGACATTGATTCCTTTCGCTCTGTCATTATTCCCAGCGCACGATCACCAGCAGCGTCCCGTTTTTTACGGAAAGCACAGCCTTTTCGCCGATAAACTCATTGCTGATGCCGACCGGGAAATCATTGGTCAGAGTTGCATCTTCCAACAGATACTTCAGCCCTTTTTCCGTAACGCCCTCCGCCCTCTCCCCGATGGCAAATACGGAAAGCATCCCTTCCATCTCCTGACGGAAGGTAAGTGATTCATTTTGGATCACCGTTGTCATACTGTTTCCATCCCAGAGATAACCGGCTGCCTTTGCATGCTTTAAAAACAGCAGGCATTGCAGATTGGCAATGGTATGTTCCAGGCGTCCGCCCAGTGCACAGTACAGATGAAACTCTTCATACCCCTGCTCCAGGCCATACCGCAGAGCCGCCAGCGTGTCCGTATCGTCTTTCACCGGATCGAGCCGTATGATCCGCTTCTTTGCGGTGTTCTCCTCTCCGTTTGCCGTATGCGCTGCCGTTGCATCCCTGAACGATTCCCCGGGCTGCTCCTGCAACTCCCCCAGAGAATCAAAATCCCCGATCAATACGTCCGGCTCTATCCCCAGCGCCTGGCAATACAGATATCCGCCGTCAACAGCGACCACTCTGTCACCGTCCCTGACGGGAATTTCTGCAATCTCCATATCCCCCGCACAAACCAGAATACATCTCTTTTTACTACCTGTCTCATTCATCCTTTTTCCCTTATCATCCGTCGTCCCGCAGCAGATAACCACCCGGTCTTTTTCAGTCATCCCCAAAACGGCCTTCTTATATTCTTCTCTGTTGCCATATCCGTCGCCGGCCCGGCCGTATGCAGCCGGTACAAACGTACGCGCCCCGCCGGTCAGAAGCGGAAGACGATCCCGATGATCACGGCAAACAACAACCACAATGCCGGATGATATTTCTGAAGCCGTTTGACCTGTAACAGAGCAAATACGATCACACACAGAATGATTGTCTTAACGGCAGGTTCATAACCGCTTTCCGTGTCCACAAACAGGGACACCTTGCATACGCTGTAGACTGCGGCAGCGATCAGCGCCGTAACGGCGGGACGGATCCCCGCAAAAGCTCCCTGGACAAATTTATTTTCATTGAAGTTTTCCAGAAATTTCGCCACCAGAATAATGATCACGATACTGGGAAGGACAAGGCCCAGCGTAGACACCACGCCGCCAAAGGTTCCCAGCGTATGGAAGCCGGCATACGTCGCCATATTCAATCCCAGCGGCCCCGGTGTGGATTCACTGATGGCGATCATATTGGTCAGATCTTCCATCGTATACCAGTCATATTTTTCTGTCAGATCCATCAGATAAGGAAGTGTCGCCGGACCGCCGCCCACGGCAAACAGGCCGATCTTCATAAATTCCCAGAACATACGTCCCATCAGACCCGGATTCATACTTTTTTACCTCCCCATACCGTTACGGCAATTCCGATCAGCGCCGCAATGATTACAATGCAGACGGTAGGAATGTCCACAAACATGGCCAGCAGAAAAGCGCCCGCACATACGGCAAAGCAAAACGCGTTTTTCAGGCTCTTTTTCGCCAGCGTAACGACTGTATTCAACATCAATGCACACACAACCGCACGGACTCCCATAAGCGCATGCTGTACCCAGACATTTTCAATAAAAGCCTGCAGACAGACCGCGACCAGGGTAATGATCACAACAGAAGGTGTTACCATGCCAAGGGTGGAGACAATGGCACCAAACACGCCTTTTCTCTTATACCCCACAAAGGTGGATGTATTGACGGCAATGATGCCGGGCGTGCACTGTCCAATGGCATAGCAGTCCAACAGATCTTCTTCCGTTATCCATGCCTTTTTTTCCACCAGTTCATACTTTAGCATGGGCAGCATAGCCAGCCCCCCGCCGAACGTCAGGCCGCCGATCCGCAAAAAAACCAGATAAAGCTGAATAAATTCATTCATACCAGATTCCCCTTTTTCCATTGATCCCTTCCTATCCATGACAGCCCTCTAATAAGGCTTCTCCCCGGACCGTCACCTACTTAATCAGCACTTCCTCAGTATAACAGACTGGACACACTTTTTCAATTTCCATCCCGCAGGCAGAAAAATTTTTTAGGATTTCCAGAAACATGGCAAGCCCTGCCACATAGTATAAACCATAAATAAACATTTGGAGGCTTTTATGAGCGACTTAACAGCTACTTCCTGCGGATGCAACAATGCTCCTTCCAACGACTGCGGATGCGGCAACTTCCTTTGGATCATCATCTTATTCTGCCTGTGCGGCAACGGCGGCTTCGGCGGCGGCATGAACTGCGGATGCGGTGGCTTCAATATCTGCGGCGGCGGTAATAACGACGGCTGTGGATGCGGCAATGGCTGCGGCAGCAATATCCTCTGGATCCTGATCCTGCTCTGCTGCTGCTGATCAGCCCATCCATTCTCTTGAAAGAGCCATTCTGGCTCATACGGGTAGTCAGGACCCGATACAGGAAAGCCGAAAAGTTTCCTGTCAATTGCGGAAAGGGGGCGGCGCCAGCCGTCCCCTTTTCTGTGCCAAGATAGCCGCCAGCGGTTATTTTTCACATATCTTCTGCCGCTATGGCATAAGTCTTAATAAGGAAGATGGAGAGATATTCCTATGGATGAAAAAGAGCAGGACAATGTAGCGGCATTTGACATGCTGTTCACCACAAATCAGATACAGATCATGAAAACTCTCCTGCCATGTTTTGACCGTCCCATGCAGAAATATCTTGCCATTTATATCAAATATCAGGAACTGCAGTATACCATTTCCTATTTTGAAAAACATTCACACTGCCTTTTCGACGGACACAACGGACAGAAACAGGATATCCGCAAAGTCCTGCCCGCTCTTTTGCCCTATTGCAGCGATGCCCAGAAGCAGATGCTGCAGCGTTTTGAGCAGCTCATGTCCTCTATGGAGACTTACCGGGAGATGATGGAAATGATGGAAATGATGCAGTCCATGTCGGACTCCTCTTCTCAAAAGGAAGGCAGTCCTGACGGAAACGGTATGCAAATGCCGGATATCGACACCCTGCTGTCCATGCTGGGCCCCGAACAGCAGGCAATCATGGAACTGTTAAAAGGAGGAATGAATCATGAATGAACCGGAATGGATGAAAGATCCCGCCCTTATGGGGATCGACAAAGCCAAGCTGGATTTTCTGCAGATGATGGTATTTGAAGGAAAAAAGCTGTCCCCGAAAGAACTGCTTCCTTTCCTGATGAATATCGCCAAGCGCGAAAAGGATAAATCGGTCTCTTTCTCAAAGGAAGAAATGGATCTGATCATAGCTGTCGTAAAAAAACACAGCACCGAAGAAGAAATTGCCCGTATGGATAAAATTGCTAAGCTTATGCAGCAGAAAAATCAAAAATGACGGAAAAAATTCCGGGAGATGACCGCCCTGCCATCTCCCGGAATTTTCTCTGATCTTACGTATGTCTTGGATTTTTTTTCACAATTTCCGCACTTTCCGTAAGGGCACAGAGAATATCGGGGAGGTAATCGCTGGACAACTGATCCAGCCCGGAAAGAACCCTGCCCCTTTCAGAAGAAATATATTTAGGCTTCACACGGTTCAGCGCCAATGTCTGCACATCTTTCCTGCACTGACGGCATTTACACATCCCCAGCTCATCAATATGCCGGTCCAGCTCCCTGACCACAGCCTCTTCCATAATATTGATACAAAAAGGACGCCTGCTCGCCATGATAATATTGCTGATCCGGCGGAACATGCAGCGCTCATCATACGGTGTCAGCAGGATATCTTCCGCGCCGTTGTTCATGACCTCAGTCCTGTCCTCTTCTCTGTCCACAGGCAGTTTGATGACAACCGGAATATCCTTCATACGCTGGGAAAGTTTCAGAAGCCGCAGAAGCTCCTTACCGTCAATGACCGGAGCATCAATAGCCGCCAGAACCAGATCCGTGTCATAAGGATTCTCCTTGAGATAGTCCAGTGCCTGTTTCCCGTCCTCCATTGCGATCACTTCACAGTGCTTTTCCTCCAGAATATTCGTTTCCACACGCAGAATTTCTGCGTTGCCCTCCACAAGCAAGATCACTTCCCTACCATTCCTCATTTTCCTTTGCTCCCCTCTACTTCTGAAAACTTATTTTACAACGATATTAATGATCCTGCCCGGTACATATATTTCTTTGACCACATTTCCGCTCAGCTTCTTTCCCAGAGCGGCCTTTCCGGCCTCCAATGCCTCTTCCCTGGAACTGTCGGCCGGTATCCTGATAACTGTCCTGGTCTTGCCGTTGATCTGTACGGCAACCTCTTTTTCCGTATCCGCCATGGCTTCCTGATCCGCGACCGGCCATACGGCATGGAATACGGAATCGGTTTCTCCCAGCGCCCTCCAGAGCTCTTCGCTGATATGTGGTGCAAAAGGAGCCAGCAGCACGACTACCGTGCGCAGCGTCTCCTTGTCGATCCCCACTGTCCTGGCCATTTCCGTCATCTTATTATTATATTCCATAAAGCCGGAAATCACCGTATTGAGACTGAAGTTTTCCAGACGCTGCGTAATGTCATGGATCATCCTGTTGCGGATCTTAACCATCTCTTTGGTAGGCTCCACACACGTGTCCTTGTTGTCCAGAACCAGCTTCCACAGTCTGGTAAGGAAGCGATAAACGCCGTCAATCCCCCGGTCATCCCACTCCGAATCCAGTTCCGGCGGGCCCACAAACAGCTCGTAAATACGCAGGGAATCACAGCCATAATCCCGCACCAGATCATCGGGAGATACTACATTCCCTTTTGATTTGGCCATCTTGACGCCATTCTTACCCGTTATCATCCCCTGATTAAACAGCTTATGGAACGGCTCGTCAAAATCAATCGCCCCGATATCATACAAAAACTTCGTATAAAATCTGGAATACAGAAGATGCAGCACCGCATGTTCCACACCGCCGATATACATATCGACGGGCAGATATTTGTCCGCTTTCTCTCTGCTCACCAGTTCTCTGTCATTTTTGCTGTCCACATACCGCAGGAAATACCAGGAGGAACCCGCCCACTGAGGCATCGTATTCGTCTCCCTCTTAGCCGGCCCGCCGCACGCGGGACAGGTGGTGGTTACCCACTCTTCAATCGCAGCCAGCGGCGACTCTCCCGTACCTGTCGGCTGGTAGGACTCCACCTCGGGAAGCAGCAGCGGCAGCTCCTCTTCCGGCACCGGCACACATCCGCACACGGGACAGTGGATGATGGGAATCGGCTCACCCCAATAGCGCTGTCTGGAAAATACCCAGTCACGCAGCTTGTAATTGACAGTCTTACGGCCTATTCCCCGCTTTTCAATCATGGCAGGCGCCTCTTTTTTCAGTACGGCGCTCTCCATACCGTTCCATTCCCCGGAATTGATCATAGTGCCTTCGGCCTGCGTATAAGCCTCCGTCATAGATTCGATCTCTTTTCCGTCCTTGGCGATGACCTGTATAATCGGAATATGAAATTTAGTCGCAAATTCAAAGTCTCTGTCATCATGAGCCGGCACACACATAATCGCGCCCGTACCATAGTCAGCCAGCACATAATCAGACAGCCAGACCGGTATCTTCGCGCCGTTTAGCGGATTGATGGCATAGCTGCCGGTAAAGACGCCTGTTTTTTCCTTATCCTGCAGTCTGTCCACATTGGATTTGAGCGAGGCCTCATAAATATACTGTTCCACCGCTGCATTTGTCTCCGGCACCGCCAGTTCCCGGGCCAGGGCATGCTCCGGCGCAAGCACCATAAAAGTAGCCCCATACAAGGTATCCGGCCTGGTCGTATAGACTGTGATCTTATCCTCTCTGCCTTCCACCGGGAAATCCACTTCCGCGCCGTAAGACTTTCCGATCCAGTCTGCCTGCATCTTTTTCACTTTTTCCGGCCAGTCCAGTTTATCCAGATCATGTAACAGCCGGTCTGCATATTTGGTAATTCTCAGCATCCACTGCTTGAGATTCTTTTTCGTCACATCTGCGCCGCAGCGCTCACATTTGCCGTTTACCACTTCCTCATTGGCAAGACCTGTCTTACAGGAAGGACACCAGTTGATCGGCATCTCTTTTTCATAGGCGAGACCTTCTTTGAACATCTTCACAAAGATCCACTGCGTCCATTTATAAAAATCAGGATCCGTCGTATTGACTTCCCGGTCCCAGTCATACAGCGCGGCAATCTGATTGATCTGTCTCTTGATATTTGCAATATTTTCTGCCGTGGATATTGCAGGATGCACGCCCATCTTAATGGCGAAATTCTCTGCCGGCAGCCCGAATGCATCCCAGCCCATGGGATGGATAATATAATGCCCGCCGTTTAGCATCTTATAGCGGCTCCACACATCAGAGATCACATACCCTCTCCAGTGCCCCACATGCAGCCCCTTCCCGGAAGGATAGGGAAACATATCCAGACAATAATATTTCGGCTTCTTCCCGTCATCCACATTGACAGGATGAGCCTCCCACTCTTTTCTCCATTTCTCTTCTATTTCTCTGTGATTGTAAGGTATCGCCATTTTTTCATTCCTCCTGATTAAATATTTTAGTTTTCCCCGCCCATATTGTCAAGTATAAAAAGAATCCGGCACAGGCAGCATGCTGCACTGCGCCGGATTCTTTTTCTCCCTGTCCCCGGATATCCGTTGTCCGCCGTTATGTTACGGCTTATAAATGATACTGTAAGTAAAAGTTCCCTGATCCGTCATAAAGGTGATCGTCGTATCGGAATCATCCATGTCATCCAGCACGGTATGCGTACCGTCCGCGACCACAATCACTTTAAATACCCGTCCGGGGCTCCGAAGCTGCTCCGGGATCGTAAACTGATACTGTTTCGGCTCCTCAAGCACCGGATACACCTTATCGCCTGTTGTCACCATATTGGAGCAGGTCTGTGCATACGTATACTCCGGATACCCATAATTCAGATAATCCGCAACCACTTGCAGATACGCGGTTCCCGGCCTGATGACTTTGGAGGTAACGGCTCTCCCTGCCATCTCATAACCGGGCGCAAAACGCAGCGGCGATACGTAGGGCTGAAGCTGCTCTCCGTCCTGTTCTCTCAGTCTGGTGGGACGGTCGATGTCCGGATTATCGGCACTGAACACCCGCTCGAGATTCGGATATGTCTTTTGTCTGAACAAAGACTTTACCGTACCATTATCCACGACATAGAGTGTATTATAGGAAGTGCTCTGGGCAACGGCCGCCCAGCTGTCAAGGCTGGTATAGGGAATCCTGTCGCCAATCATTCTGATCGTCTCTTCGCTCCCCTGAATACGCACAACCGGACTGCTGTCTATTTTGTGAAATACCGAACTGTCAGATACAAAAGTCGTACTGGGAATAAAGAAATATCTCAGATTTTTAAACTCTGCAAAAGCCCTTGTGCCGATGTCCGTAATCCCCGTGCCCACGACTACCGTGCCGAAGATCGAAGTATGCCACGGCCGGTCTGACAGATTGTCATTGGTATAATCCGGAATGACACCGTTACCCTCAAAATAAAGTACCCCATCCCTGATATAAGCCGTCACACCATCGCTGACCTGCCACACATCGGAAGACTTGGTCCAGTCAGGCGTACTCCTTACCTCCGGAACCCTGGCCTTCGTGTGAAGCGGAATCATGGCAGTCAGACATATGGAAAAAGCCAGAAGCATTGTCAGAATCTTTCCCCCTGTTTTACGCATGTGATCTCTCCTTTCCCTGTACCTGCATTTTCAAATAACCTAGTCTAAGTTTACGTATTTTGTCATTATTTGTCAATGAAATCGGCAAAGCTTATCCTGGTAAATCATGGCATCCCACCGGTGTGAAAAGTACATGGTATCCGTCATTTTGCTCCGATCTCCTTCACGCTGTTAAGACCATATCCTTCCGTATAGCTCAGGGTAATGTGCTCCCCTTCCCGATAACGGATAATGCCGATCAGTTTTTCCTCCGACAGATCAACGTCAAAAACATCCTGAACCTGTTCCAGACAGATATAATAGTGCGTGTTCCCTTCCAGCACCACCGGGGCTATGGCCGTGATCTTTCCCGAAACAGACTTCAGCGTATCCGCATTACGGCTTACAATGCCATTGGTATTGAGCAGTTCGCTGTAGCTCTTTTCACACTCCTGGATCGTGTCTCCGATAGCCACCCACTGATATTTCTGTACATTGACCATGGCATATTTTTTGACCAGGCCGGACGCATCCTTGAGCGCCATAAAATAGGTGGGCTCGTCGGCAATATTCAGAAGCAGGGGGAACGTCGCCACATACCCCAGGTTCTGTACCTGCCCCTCGGCAGACGACATGGCGGAATCCTCTATAGCGCCCTCCACCTTGTAAAAACGGGTTTCCATCGTGCGCTGATTCATCAGCACAAATCCCACATTGGACTGATCCCCGCTGACACTGGTCACACCGGAATAAACCCATACATCATCGTCCAACGCGATATAATTATAACCGTTCGTGGATTTCAGGCAATCTCTCTGTCCCAGCACACTGTTGAAAAAACCGTGCTTGAGTATCCCGGAATAATCATAGAGCTGCGTCAGAAGCTCCGCGGAATATACCTTATCCACCCACTGCGGCACATCCTCCACCGCATAGTCCACACATTCGCCTGTGATGGCATTGCAGAGCACCACATGCCCCACCGTCTGTCCGCCGAACAGGCCGATATTGAACTTCTTCACCGGGCATACCCAGTAAGGCGTCCCTTCTTCGTCGATTTCGAAAAAAAGCTGATCATCAAAGATATACGTCGGATAATGGAAACGCAGATGCCGGTAAAGATTGCGGTTGAAATATTCGGATTTGGAATAGCGTATCCCTGCCTGCAGCTTGATACACTCCGTATTCTGCGTCGCCATATCAATCAGAATATAAGCCGGAATGCCGTTTCTGTTATTGGTCAGCCATTTGATCGGGCTGGCATAAGAAAGGGGCGTCACACGCACCGGCTTCCCCTGATAATTGATCTGGGTATAATCATTGCTCACCTCAAACTGTGATACCATATCCACCAGGCTTCCCATCTTGCGATTGCCAAGCAGCGCGGCGCTCCCCTTATCCAGCAGGGGAATGGTATTATAATCCGCCTCTTTGATATCATCCGCGAAGTTCCGCTCTTCAATCGTCAAAAGCTGCTGATATTTCGCCGCGTTGACGATGGGGGAGGACAAAATGCTGCCCAGAAGATAGACAAGAAATACCGCCAGCAGCAATATCCCCATATATTTAAGTCCCTTCATCTCTCTGAAATCCATGTTCAGCCGCAGATGGTTGCCGTCGGTGAGCAGAAGCCCTCTGCCCGCCCTTTTAAAGCCATAGATAAGCATGGCCACCACCAGCATCCCCATAATAAAAAACCAGAAGCTGGCGGAATGGATATTCACTGCCGGCAGATAAATATAATACAGAATCGCTGCGGCCAAAATACCCGCAGCGATAAAGATCAGGTTACGTGTCATCCTTTTCATAAGTTTCCTGTCCTTTTCTTTTTGGCGTTCTCTATAGTATGTGGAAAATTATACTACATATTCCGGTTTCCGTCTCTAAAAAAATTATTAAGATTATCCGGCAGCATATCCACCGGACAGATTTCCTTTTCCCGCAAAAGGAACAGTCCGGCAAAAGCACCCGCCGTGCGGGTCCTCCTGCCGGACTGATTGATTCCTGTCTTTATTTCCTGTCACAGTTTCTCTGCCGCCTGGCAATGGGAAAGCACAGAACCTGTCTTACCTTATAAGTCCGAATTTTCCGCTACTTTCGCTGCTCTCTCTGCCACTTCCTTCTCCTGGATATCGGAAGGCGCCTGCTCATAACGTGCAAATTCATAGGCATATACGCCGCGTCCGCCGGTCATGGAACGCAGATCCGTACAGTAGCCGAACAGCCCGGTCATGGGGATATCTGCCTCGATCACCTGCTTGCCGCCTGCAATGGGATTCATACCGAGTACCCGGCCTCTGCGCTTATTGAGATCACCCATGACATCACCCGTATACTGATCCGGAACCGTTACTTTCAGAGACGCAATGGGCTCCAGCAGGATGGGCTGTGCCTCCATAAACCCTTTCTTGAATGCCTGGATCGTAGCCATCTTAAACGCCATCTCGGAAGAATCAACCGGATGATAGGAACCGTCATATAAAACAGCCTTGACACCCACGACGGGATAAGCGGCCAGCGGCCCTCTGAGCACCGACTCCTGCAGCCCCTTTTCCACTGCCGGGAAATAATTCTTGGGAACGGCGCCGCCCACAACCTCCTGAGAGAAGGTAAAGCTCTCTTCCAGATTGCCGGAACTCTCAAAGCGCATCTTCACATGACCATACTGCCCGTGTCCGCCGGACTGTTTCTTATATTTATATTCCACATCCGATTTCTTCCTGATCGTCTCACGGAATGCCACCTTCGGTTTGGAAAGCTCAATCTCCACCTTATATTCGTTTTTCAGACGGCTGGCCACGATTTCCAGATGCTGATCGCCCATACCATATAACAGCATCTGTCTGTTCTCACTGTCATTGACAGCCTTCAGCGTCAGGTCTTCATGCATCATCTTCTGCAGCGACTGCGATATCTTGTCGATATCGCCTTTATTTTTTGCATGGTAGCGCATATACGTATACGGCCTGGAAACCTCCGTCTTGCCATAGCGGATCGGGGTCGCCTTGGTGGAGAGGGTATCTCCTGTCCTTGCCGCAGTCAGCTTGGCAATGGCGCCGATATCTCCCGCATGCAGCTCCGGCACTTCCACCGGCTTATTGCCCTGCAGTATATACAGCTTGCCTGCTTTTTCTTCCGTCTCTTTATCCTGATTATAGATCATATCATCCGCTTTGAATACACCGGAGCAAACCTTGACAAGAGAATACTTGCCGATAAACGGATCAACGATCGTTTTGAAAATGTAGGCGGATTTTGCTTTTGAAAAGTCGTAATCGGCCTGGAATACCTCATTGCTCTTCATATTTACGCCGGCAAACTCTCTGTTTTCCGGGCTGGGGAAATATTTCACAATATCATCCAGCAGCGTATAAATACCCTGACAGAGAACATTGGAGCCCATGGACATGGGTACGATCGTACCGTCCATAACATTGAGACGGACTGCCGCCCGGATTTCCGCTTCCGAGAAAGATTCCCCTGCAAAATACCGGTCCATAAACTCTTCGCTCGTCTCCGCAACAGACTCGATCAGAGTATCCCGGCATACCTGCAGATTGGCCTTGCTGTATTCCGGAATCTCACAGTCCACCACTGCCTTGTCCTTCCATCTGTGCCCTGTCTCGCTGATCACATTGATATAGCCTACAAATTTCTCATTCTCACGGATAGGCAGATGAAATGGCGCCATCTTCTTTCCATACCGCTCTGTCATATCCGACACTACCTGGCGGTAGGAGGCATTGTCCACATCCATATCGGTGACAAATACCATGCGGGGCAGCTTATATTTTTCGCACAGCTCCCATGCCTTTTCCGTGCCCACTTCCATGCCGGCCTTGCCGGAAACCACAATAACAGCCGCATCCGCCGCACTGACAGCCTCTTCCACCTCACCCACAAAGTCGAAATAGCCGGGGGTATCTAAAATATTGATCTTGGTGCCTTCCCATTCCAGCGGAATCACTGAAGTGCTGATGGAAAACTTCCGCCTCTGCTCTTCTTTACCGAAATCGCTGACAGTATTGCCGTCGGTCACTTTGCCCATCCTGGAAGTCAGACCTGCCAGATAAGCCATCGCTTCTGCCAGAGAAGTCTTTCCCGCGCCGCCGTGTCCCAACAGTACTACATTGCGAATTTTGTCAGTCGTGTAAACATTCATATTAAATTCCTCCAATTTATGCTGTTTTGGGTATCTGCCAAGATTTACAGGAATTTCTTATCCTTTCACATTCCCCATGGGGATATTCTACTAAATTCTGTTCATAATTACAAGTATTTTGCACAACTTAACCAGTTTTTTCATCGCGTGTCCCAAGAGAATGTGATCGGATTTATGCCATTGACCATCCCACTTTCACGTGCTATATTGTTGATAATCAATAATTTACTCACTGTACAACAAATACAAAAAACAGCCTCCCGCAGTATTTCCGCGGTACCGGCAGGAAAGGAAAAGCATTCCATGAATACAGTCTCCTGCGGCTTTATCGGCCTGGGCCTGATCGGCGGCTCCATTGCCAGAGCCCTGAAAGAAAAAAGAAAACAGGTAACCATATATGCCTATGATACAAACTGTGATACCCTGCTGCAGGCACAAAAAGACGGAATCGCCGATGTCATCTGTGAGACACCGGGCGATGCTTTTGCCGGCTGCGACATCCTCTTTCTCTGCGCACCGGTTTCCGATAATACCGAAAATCTGCGCCGGCTCGCCAGAGTTCTCCCAAAAGACTGTATTCTCACCGATGTGGGAAGTGTCAAAACCGGTATCCATGAACAGATTGCCGCACTGGGGCTGGAGCATATGTTTATCGGCGGCCATCCGATGGCGGGCAGCGAACGCTATGGCTATGCCAATTCCAGAGCGCAGCTTCTGGAAAACGCCTACTATATCTTAACACCCACAAAGTCCGTGCCCCCGGAGAAGGTGGACTTTTATCAGAAACTTGTCTCCGATATCGGCGCCATCCCCCTGATCCTGTCCAGTGACACACATGACTACGTGACGGCGGCAATCAGTCATCTGCCCCATGTGATCGCCGCTTCGCTCGTCAATCTGGTACAGGACTGTGATTCAGAGGACGGCATTATGAAGATGATCGCGGCGGGCGGATTTAAAGATATCACCCGCATCGCTTCCTCCTCCTGCGCCATGTGGCAGCAGATCTGTCTGACCAACCGGGACAATATTTCCACCCTGCTTGGAACCTATATCTCCACCCTGGAGGATATCCGGGCACAGATCGATCAGGGGGCTTCCCGGGAAATCTATGATTTTTTCGATCGGGCCCGTATATACCGGGATTCCTTTATCGAAGCTTCCAGCGGCCCGATCAAGAAAGATTTTGCCATCCGAATCGACATCGCCGACGAACCCGGCGCGCTGGCTTCCATTGCCACCATACTGGCACTTAACGGGATCAGTATCAAAAATATCGGCATCACCCATAACCGGGAACTGGAAGAAGGCGTACTGCGGATCGAATTTTATGAGGAGACGGGCATGGAACATGCGGTTTCCATCCTGAAAAACAAAGGATACCGTATTCATACCGGGCGTTTCCTGTAAAAATCTTGGGAAACGCTGATGAAAGCGTTTCCTCAAAATAGAAAGGATAATCTGCAATCATGGAATTTTATAAAGCAAAAAAACTCCGCGGAACCGTGACGGTACCGGGAGATAAATCTATCTCACACCGCAGTGTGATGCTCGCCTCTCTGGCACAGGGCACTTCCGAAATCACAAACTTTCTCGAAGGCGCAGACTGTCTCTCCACAATCGCATGCTTTCGCAGACTCGGAACAGAGATCGAAAAAAAAGCAGCAGGACATATTATGGTGCGCGGCAGGGGACCAAACGGCCTGACTGCCCCGGACACCACACTGGATGCCGGCAACAGCGGCACCACCACAAGACTGATCTCCGGCATCCTGGCCGCCCAGAACTTTTCCGCCAGACTCACCGGAGATGACTCCATCCAAAAACGGCCCATGAAACGCATCATGGAGCCCCTGTCCCTGATGGGGGCGGATATCACCAGTGAAAAGGGCAATGACTGTGCGCCGCTTCTGATCAAGGGCCGCCCGCTGCACGGTATCCACTATACGACAAAAGTGGCCTCCGCCCAGGTAAAATCAGCCATTTTGCTGGCCGGACTCTATGCCGAAGGCGATACAAGGATCACAGAACCCTATATCAGCAGAAACCACTCTGAAATCATGCTGCGCCTCTTCGGCGCCGATCTGTCCACACAGGATACCACCGTCTGCCTGAAGCCCGGAAACCCTCTGTATGCCCGCAGCATACAGGTTCCCGGCGATATCTCTTCCGCCGCCTATTTCATCGCCGCCGGCTCCATCGTACCGGATTCCGAGATCCTCATCAGAAATGTGGGCATCAATCCCACAAGAGACGGCATCCTGAAAGTCGCCAGAGCCATGGGGGCAGACATTGCCATGGAAAATCTGCGCACTGACAGTGGAGAAGCCTCTGCCGATCTTCTCATCCGATCTGCCTCCCTTCACGGCACCCGGATCGGAGGCAGCCTGATCCCCACCCTGATTGATGAACTGCCGGTGATCGCCGTGATGGCCGCCTTTGCGGAAGGCGTCACCGTCATCCAGGATGCCGCCGAACTGAAAGTAAAGGAATCCAACCGCATCGACGTGGTGACGAAAAATCTCTCTGCCATGGGCTGCGACGTACAGGCAACCCCTGACGGAATGATAATCCGCGGCGGGCGGCCGCTCCACGGCGCGGCTCTGGATTCCCGCAATGACCACCGTATCGCCATGAGTTTTGCCGTCGCCGCCCTTCTGGCAGACGGCGTAACCACCATTTCAGGCAGCGAATGTGTCAATATCTCTTATCCGTCCTTTTACAGCGATTTAAAACGCCTGATGTGACAATTCCAGTGCCGCCTTGACCACCTGATGCATGTCAAAATACCGGTACAGGCCCAGCCGGCCGCCAAAGATGACCGTTTTTTCCCTTTCGGCCCGGGCACGGTATCTTTCGTATCTACTGTTATTCTTCTCATCATTCAGCGGATAATACGGTTCATCCCCATGGCTCCAGACATGGGGATATTCTTTTGTAATTACGGTCCGCGGATTGCGTTTGCCGTTCTGACACTGAAATTCAAAGTGTTTATGCTCAATGATCCTTGTATAAGGGATTTCATATTCCGTATAATTGACGACTGCATTCCCCTGATAATTTTCTGTCTCCAGAACCTGTGTCTCAAACCGCAGACTCCGGTATTCCAGTTCTCCGAAGCAATAATCATAATAAGCGTCAATCATCCCGGTATAGACAATACACCCGGCCAGATCCTGCAGTTTTTCACGCTCTTTCAGAAAATCCGTTTCGAGCCTTACCTCTATCCCGTCCATATCCAGCATTTTTTCTATGATCTGTGTATAACCGCCAATCGGGATTCCCTGATACGCATCATTAAAATAATTATTATCGTAAACAAATCGCACCGGCAGACGGCGGATGATAAAAGCCGGCAGCTCTGACGCCCTCCGTCCCCACTGCTTCTCCGTATATCCTTTGACCAGCTTCTCATAAATATCCCGGCCTACCAGACTGATGGCCTGCTCTTCCAGATTTTTCGGCTCCCCGATCCCCGCTTCCCGGATCTGTGCTTCTATCTTCGCCTGCGCCTCCTCCGGCGTTTTTACTCCCCACATGGCATGAAAGGTATTCATATTAAAAGGAAGATTATATAACTCCTCCCCATACCTGGCTACCGGGGAATTGGTATACCGGTTAAACACGGCAAAGCGATTGATATAATTCCATACCTCCTCATCGGACGTATGAAAAATATGAGCGCCATATTCATGAACCTGTATCCCGGCCACTTCCCGCGTATAAATGTTTCCTCCCACATGGGAACGCCTGTCCACCACCAGCACTTTTTTACCCTTTTTCCCCGCTTCCTGTGCAAATACCGCACCAAAAAGCCCTGCTCCTACTACCAGATAATCATATTCCATCTTCTCTTCTCCTCTTGCATTACAATTCACACCCATGCCAGATTTTACGCGCCCATCTTTTCTTCTCTGCCATAGTATGATAAACTTAATACAATACGCAACAACCCGGAACCGGCAGGGGGTTGCGGAACTTACCGAACAGCAACTCTCCTGTCGGTTCCTGGAAACATGTCCGGCGGCCCCGGCCGACGTACTTGTTTCCGGTGCAGAGGAACCGGCAGGGGGTTGCGGAACTTACATAGGAGGAAACGCTCATGAAACACTTATCCAAGCGGCTGGCCGCCTGCGGTCTGGCCTGCGCCCTTTCTTTCACCGCTCTCTGCGGTCCCGATACCACGCTCACCGCCTCCGCCCATTCCGGAAGGACCGATGCAAACGGCGGACACCACGATTATAAGAACAAAAGCGGTCTGGGCTCCTATCATTATCATCACGGTTACCCGGCTCATCTCCATGAAGGCGGCATATGCCCTTATGACACGCCGCAGGCAGCCATACCGGAACCGCAGCCGGCGCTCCCGGAACCCACAATCCCCGCACCGGATACTTCCGTCCCCGTTGTGGACGGGCCGCAGGCAGATCCTGCCGCCGTACCCGTCAACTATGCGCTTGTATTTGACGCTGCCTTTTACGCCGCCGCCAATCCGGATGTCGCTGCCGTCTATGGCCCGGAGGATGCCACACTTTTGTTCCAGCATTTTCTGACCGCCGGAATGAAGGAAGGCAGACAGGGCTGTGCCGCTTTTAACGTATGGACGTACAAAGCAGCCAATCCGGAACTGGCAGCAGTCTTTGGGGATGACCTGACCGCATATTATACCTATTATTGTACGACAAACAGCTGATCTTCGCCATCACAATTTATGGTACTTTGGCACGCGCTCCTGAAACGTGGCATAATAGGAAAAGCCGCAGTCTTTCAATATCTCTGCCGCCCGGTCAAACGCATATCCGATAAACTCCGGCGCATGCGCATCGCTCCCTACGGTGACGGTTTCACCGCCCAGCGCCCTGTAGCGCCTTAACACGGCGCTGCAGGGATTGGGCTCCTGCAGTCCATACTTCAGACCGCCGGTATTGAGTTCCAGCCCTTTTCCCGATTGCACGAGCAGCAGCAAAATCTGATCCAGGATATCCCGGTACTTTTTGTAGCTGTATTCTCTGTCCCTGCAGGGACCACAGCGGACCACATAATCGAGATGTCCGTAGACATCAAAATCCTGAAAGCAGCGGATATTTTCCAGAACAGATTCAAAATATTCAAGATAGGCTTCCTCCTCTTCTCTTCCTTCATAAAAGGAAGCATAGTAGGGATCACGTCCATGACAGATATGGGAAGAAGCTATGACAAAATCAAAAGCATAAGAGCGGACATACTGCCGGTGTCTTTCTGCCAGATGCGGCTGCAGTCCCAGCTCCACGCCGAAACATATCCTGATCCGGTCCTCATACTGTTTTCTGCAGCGGCGCAAATCCTGAAAATACGCGCCGGTATCGAGCAGAAAAGGTTCCGGAGGCATATCCGGTATCTGCGGATAGTCAAAATCCTGATGTTCGGTGAAACAGATCTGTTCCATGCCGGCTCTGAGCGCCTGGCATGCCATCTGCGTCACCGGAGTATTGCCATCTCCCGAATGCCATGAGTGCATGTGATAATCTGATCTGACAGCCATATTGGAAACCTCCTGCTTATCTGTTCCGGTGATTTTTGAGAATAGTATAGTTGATCTGACAAAAAAATGCAAACGAAAGGAAAAGCAATGAAAAAAAGAGAATCTTTATCACGAATCAGACTGTCGGATTCACAAAGAAAAAAACTGACGGAGGAACTCAAAGCGTTCTACCTGACCGAACGCGGCGAGGAGATCGGCATCATTGAGCAGATGCAGCTGCTTGACGTATTTGAAGAAAAAATGGCGCCGATCATTTACAATAAAGCGTTGGAAGATGCCAAAAAATGGTTTACCCAGATGATGGATAACCTGGACTGTGATTATTATACATTGTATCAAGATGAAAATTAAAATCATACAGGAAAAGCCTGTGCTTTTCCGCTGCCGGCAGCTGCCCGGCTCCAGTCTGTGTCCTGGCGGCAATCACGGACAGCTGCCGATGTTTTATCCCATTACTTTTTCAGTTGCAGATTATTGTACTTTTTTAAAATAGTCATCAATACCGCTCTTGATCTCGGCCGGCTTGAGTGTTTTTACAAGATAGCCCGCCGGCTTGAGTGCAACTACCTTTTTCACGCTTTCTCTGTCCACTCTGCCGGTCAGGAAAATCACCGGGATGTCCGCAAAGTCTTTTTCCTCCCGTATCATTTCCAGAACCTGACTGCCATTGCAGACAGGCATTTCATAATCCAGCAGAACCAGATCCGGGCGGTTCAGTGTAATACAGCGGATGGCAGACAGTCCCGAATTGGCAAGGGTAACATCATAATCCTTTTCCAGCAGCTGCTTCATTGCCAGCCGCATCAGATCGGAATCATCCACGACCAGTATTTTCTTTTTCACGGTCATACTGCCATGATCCAGATATTTTCTGACTTCCGTCATGGCATTATCAGCATTGATGGGAGTCTCTGTCTCCTTCCCGACCAGTTCCGGAGCGATGACACAGTATGCCATATATCCCTGCCCGGTATCAAACAGCAGACTGAATTGCGGCTGTTCCTTTTCAAATACACGCTGAAACTGATCATACGTCAGCAGGTTTTCCTCCCGCATCTCATAGGATGCCGTAGAGGGAAACTGTACCTTGATGCGGTTCACAAACTGCTGCGCCGTATAGCGGGCCGCATTGACCAGCATAACATTCACTGTGTTTGCATCGGAATCCATCATAGTACCGATGGTATTTAAAATCAGCTTTTCTTCAAAAACAAGGATAATCTCCCATTTCCCGTCTTTTCCGTCGCCATAGATCAGCCGGTAATAAATCCCCTGACCGAATTCTTCCCCGCCGTAGCATTCGCTGATGACCTTTGCATCCAGCTGAAACATATCTTTCAGAAGCGTCAGGATCATCTGGCGCATGGCCGCCTGTTCCTCTTCCGGGAGAAGATTCCTCCATTTGCTCATCGTCTTTCCCGTGATCGCGCCGTCTTCCGTCAGCGTATGGCCGATCAGCCAGCCGGCACAGACACCCAGAAAGTGATTCACGGCATCTTCCGAATAGGCACTCTGCTGCAGTTCCCTCTCCAGTGCGGGGAGCGTCTTTTTGCGAAAATTATCATGAAGACGCCTGTGTGTTTCAAATCCCGCATAATGAATCGACGCCATATAGGCTTCCTCTTCCGCAAAATGTTTCATGGCATGATCTTTGAAATATTTGATCCCTTCCTGACATACCCACTGGCTCTTCTCATCCTGTTTCCTGCGCCTGAGCAGTCTGTCAAGGATGCTGAAAAGCTTCCTGTGCTCTTTGTCAATGACCTCAACACCAACGTTAAACCGATCCTGCCACACCAATTGTTTGCCCATAACATTTTTCTCCTCGTATTTCAGTGAGCCATTGCCATATTCCTAACACGTCGCGCCGCCTTTCATATGCATCTGCGCCGCAATATTTTCCTCTTTTCTGGCCAGCAGGTCATTCGCCAAAAGCTGCCCCTGTACCTGTTCAAAACCGATCCTGGCCACAGTATCCGCAAAGCGCTCTCCTGTAATGCCCTGTTCACGGAATAACAGGATCGCCTTTTCCACTACATCAAGCACTTCGTCTTTATCCGTAAATACTTTATCCAGATACCTGCCCTGCGCCACTTTCTTTCCCCAGCGCCCGCCTATATAGATGCGGTAGCCGTTCGTACAGGAAGCAAGTGCGCCAAAAGGACATTTGTCCATACAGCGTCCGCAGTGATTGCAGGCAGTTTCATCTATCACGATCCTGCCGTCCTTCAGAGTCGCCACACCGATGGGGCAGTTCTGTTCCACCTGACATACACGACAGCCCCGGCACTTGTCCGGATCAGGCTGCGGCACTCTCTGACCGATGATACCCAGATCGTTCAGATCAGGTTTGACACAGTTATTGGGACAACCCCCTACGGCTATTTTAAACTTGTGCGGCAGCTTCACTCCGGCATACCCATGGAAAAATCTTTCATGAATCTCTTCCGAAAGGGCAAAGGTGTCAATCAGCCCATACTGACAGGTCGTGCCTTTACAGGATACGACCGGACGCACCTTGGAACCGGTGCCGCCCATCTCCAGGCCCTCTTCCAGAAGACGGGACCGCAAGGGATCTATATTTTCAAAAGGTACTCCCTGGATCTCCAGCGTAAGCCTGGAAGTCATCGTCACTTCCCCGCTGCCAAACCGCTCGGCCGCTTCCGCGACGGCTCTGGCTTCCTGCGCCGTAATCTTGCCGTTTCTCGTAATGACACGGCCATTGAAGCGATCCGGCGTGCGCTTATCCTTGAGGAAACCCAGCGCCTTGACTCTCGTCTCCTCCTCTTTGGAGACTGCGCCTGCAAAATCCTTCACCTTGACATCGTTAAAGAATGTCGCGCCTTCCAGTACCTTTGTATTATGATATCCGAAAAACCGTAAACGGTTCTGCAAAAAGTACCCTCTTTTTCCCTTTGCACAGACAAGAAGCAGCTTTTCTTCTTTTCCGATCCCCGGCAATTCTCCGTTCACTTTTGCCAGATCTATGTACTCTGCGCCCCGGATGGAAGGAGCCGGCGCCACATCAAGCACCCGGTAACCCTCGGCATCCCCGGCCGCATACTGCGCGGGCGTCATGCTGTCCATCTCCCCGTCAAGCTTATTCAGCAACACATACACGGCCTGCACAAACGGATGAATCGCCGTGGAAAAAGGAGGCGCATAGGCAAAGTCCGCATTTTCAAAATCTTCCAGCCGCGCTCCCATGTTGATGCCCATCACCGCAATATCCACCATCTTATCCACCGCACCCGGCCCGAATACCTGCATACCCAGCAGCTTATGGCTGGCCTTGTCAGCGATCAGCTTGGTGGCAAAAAACGCCGCATCCGGATAGTAATGAGCCTTGTCGTCCGTCACCGCCAGCACCGTCTCTACTTCATACCCGGCAGCTACAGCCTGTTCCTGCGTCAGCCCGGTACGCCCGCAATTCAGCCCCGGAAGTTTTACCACCCCGGTGCCCAAAACGCCCGGATAGGATTTCTCTCCGCCTGCCAGAATCTGTGCCAGCGTCCTGCCTTCCATATTGGCGGAAGAACCCATAGGCGACCACTGAGGCGCTCCGGTAATCCGGTTCGTCACCTGTACACAGTCACCCGCGGCATAGACATCGGGCAGATTCGTACGCATCTGCCGGTCCACAACAATGGTGCCGCGATTCATCTCCAGCCCGCTGCCCTCCAGAAACGCTGTGTTCGGACGGATACCTGCCGCCATAATCAAAAGCGTACAGGGAAATGTGCCGGCAGAGGTACGGACCGCCGATACCCTGTCCTCTCCCACAATCTCCTCAGCCTTCGTCCCGGTAATGACACGGATTCCCTTCTGCAGAAGATGCTTTCTCCCATAGGCTGCCATTTCCGGATCCAGGATATTGGGCAGAATCTGAGACGCAAAATCAATCACTGTCACGGAAACGCCCTGACTTTGCAGATTTTCCGCCATCTCCAGCCCGATAAAGCCGGCACCTACCACAACAGCTTTTTTCACATCATTTTCTTCCGTATAGGCCCTGATCCGGATGGCGTCATCCGGTGTCCGCACGGTAAACACCCCAGGCAGTCCCATCCCCGTTACCGGCGGCATTGCAGGCGATGCCCCTACAGACAGGACAAGTCGGTCATAAGAAAAGGGTTCTTCCTCCCCGGTTACCACATTTTTTACCGTAACGGTCTTTGCCCCGGCATCCAGTGCCACCGCTTCCCTTCCGGTCAGCACCTCCACACCGGTCAGCGCCGCATATTTCTGTGGGGTATTTACGATCAGATCCCCTGCCTCTCTGATCATGCCGCCCACATAATAAGGAAGCCCGCAGCCTGCGTAGGATATCTCCTGATCCTTTGAAATCACCGTCACCTGCATACTGCGGTCAGCCCGTTTCAGCTTTGCCGCCGTCTTTGTCCCTGCCGCAACACCGCCGATCACCAATACTTTCATGCAATCCCTCCCTGCATTTTTACAGTTTCGTACATTGCACATAAAAAATGCCGGACAACAGATTTTTATGTGCACATAGCTGTAAAAAGTATATCATATTACGGGCAAGAGATAAATATGGGAAATGAGAAATTTTTATATCCAGGCTGTTATCATGTGCAATTCCCTTCTTTTTCCCTTCCTACAGAATCGTCCCCCCGCCCGCTACGCAGCCGTCCCGGTAAAATACCACTGCCTGCCCCGGAGTCACGGCACGTACGGACTGCCCGAACCTGCACTTCAGGCGATCCCCGTCAATCTGTTCTATCTGGCAGTCAGCGCCTTTATGGCCATAGCGTATCTTTGCCAGAAACTTATCTCCCTCATGAAATCTCTCCACAGCCATGTAGTTGATATGATGACAGCGCAGATCCCTTGTCATCACATCCTGCGCTTCTCCGATAACGACCTCATTCGTTTCCGGGCGGATCTGTGTGACAAAAACCGGATGTCCCACTGCCAGGTTCAGCCCTTTGCGCTGTCCGATGGTGTAATGGGTAATGCCCTTATGCTGTCCGAGCCTTTTGCCGTCTTTCGTGACAAAATCGCCCGGTGGAGGGACGGCATCCTTTGCCATGCGGTCAAGGAAACCGGCATAATCATGATCCGGAATAAAACAGATCTCCTGGCTGTCCGGTTTGTCAGCCACCGGCAGGCCATATGCCTGCGCCAGGCCGCGCACTTCCTCCTTACTATAACCCGCAAGGGGCATGAGTGTCCGGGAGAGCTGCTCCTGTGTCAGGCTGTAAAGGGCATAGGTCTGATCCTTGGCCGCTGCGGTCATACGCAGGGTATAGCGACCGTTGTCCAGCCTTACAATCTGCCCGTAATGTCCGGTGGCGATATAGTCCGCGCCAATCGAAAGTGCCCGGAAAAGCATTGCCTCCCATTTGACATAGCGGTTACAGGCAATACAGGGATTGGGAGTCCTGCCATGGAGGTACTCTGCCGTGAAATAGTCAATCACTTCCTTCTGAAACTGCTCTCTGAAATTCATGACGTAATGAGGAATCTCAAGTATCTGCGCCACTCTTCTGGCATCTTCCACGGCGGACA
The DNA here is from genome assembly GCA_910587155.1 of uncultured Lachnospiraceae bacterium. GTDB lineage: Bacteria > Bacillota > Clostridia > Lachnospirales > Lachnospiraceae > VSOB01. Next base: position 144,242 of record CAJULA010000001.1, on the reverse strand, counting down.
GCCCGCAGCAGCCCCCGTTTTCCGATGCCCGGGACAGGTCTTCCTCCTGCCAGATCTGCATGGTCACACCGATGACTTCATATCCCTGCTCCTTCAAAAGGCATGCCGCGACGGAGGAATCCACCCCGCCGGACATGCCTATCACTGCCTTTTTTCTCATATTCAGTATTCTTCCTCTTCTTCCTCCTCACCCTCATGGATATCCGACTTGGGCTTTTCCAGTCCCTCTATGGTAATATCGTGCTTCTTTGCATAATCCCAGAGTGCGGCATGAATGGCCTCTTCCGCCAGCAGCGAACAGTGCATCTTTACCGGCGGCAGACCGTCGAGTGCCTCTGCGACGGCTTTGTTGGTAATCTGCATGGCTTCTTTGATATGTCTGCCTTTTACCAGCTCCGTAGCCATGCTGGAAGTCGCCACTGCCGCGCCGCAGCCAAAGGTTTTGAACTTCACGTCGCGGATAATCTGATTCTCATCAATATCCAGATAGATGCGCATGATGTCCCCGCATCTGGCGTTCCCTACCGTACCGACACCGCTGGCGTCTTCTATTTCCCCCATATTCCGGGGATTCTGGAAATGATCCATTACTTTTTCACTATACATAGTTTTATGTTCCTCCGTATCAAATCTGTGATCTGGCTTTTCCGTTCCTGACAAAGTCTTCATATAAAGGCGACATGGCGCGCAGCCGCTCCACGATCTTTTTCACCGCCTCCACCACGGTGTCCAGCTCCTCCCGGGTCGTATCTTCGCCAAGCGTCAGCCTCAGAGAACCATGGGCAATCTCGTGGGGCAGCCCGATGGCCAGCAGTACATGAGACGGATCGAGGGAACCCGAAGTACAGGCAGAACCGCTGGAAGCGCAAATCCCTTCCATATCCAGCATAATGAGCAGGGATTCTCCCTCCACAAAGCGGAAGCTGAAATTTACATTGTTGGGCAGCCTCCTCTGCCTGTCCCCGTTCAGCCGACAGTAAGGCACTTCTTCCTCTATCCTGCCGATGAGATAATCGCGCAGCTTTGTTTCCTTCGCCGCTTTTTCTTCCATCCTTTCCACGGCACGGGCAGCGGCCACACCCAATCCGACGATACCGGGCACATTTTCCGTCCCCGCGCGTCTGGCTCTTTCCTGGCCGCCTCCATGGATCAGGGAGCGAATCTTCACCCCTTTTCTGATATATATAAAACCGATGCCCTTGGGCCCGTTTAACTTATGTCCGCTGGCACTGAGCATATCAATATGATACCGGTCCACGTCAATGGGGAGCTGGCCGTATGCCTGCACCGCATCCGTATGGAAAAGGATCCCATGCTCTTTCGCGATCTCCCCGATCCTTTCTATGGGCTGGATCGTCCCGATCTCATTGTTGGCAAACATCACACTGATCAGTATTGTGTCTTCCCGGATGGCAGCTTCCAGTTCATCCACCTTCAGAATACCGTTTTCATCCACCCCTACATAAGTGACCTCATATCCGTTCTTTTCCAGATACTGACATGTATGCAGAACCGCGTGATGCTCAATGGCGGAAGTGATAATATGCCTCCCCTTTGCAGCATACGCCTCTGCTGTGGCTTTCAGCGCCCAGTTATCGGCTTCCGAACCGCCTGCGGTAAAATAAATCTCATTGTCCTTTGCGCCCAGCGACCGGGCGATGGTCTGCCTCGCTCCGCTTACCGCCTCTTTGGCAGCCGCACCGATGGAATAGATACTGCTGGGATTCCCGAACTGTTCCGTAAAGTATGGCAGCATCGCGTCTACCACTTCTTTCGCCGTTTTCGTCGTTGCCGCGTTGTCCAGATATATAAACGGTTTCATGACACTTACCACTCCTTTTATTTTCTAGTATTGTACTATGAATTCAATGATTACACTATAGCACTGCCTGCCGGTTCTGTCAATAAATGCTGCCACATATAATTTATCAACAACAAAAAGCCGCATAACCATGGGCAGTCCATCCGTTGGTTATAAGGCTGTGGGTATTTCATGCGAAAAAACAATCCTTTCCTCACCGGTACTCTCATCCTGACGCTGGCAGGATTTTTAAGCCGCCTGATCGGCTTCTTTTACAGAGCCTTTCTCTCCCGTACGTTCGGAGAAGAAGGCATGGGCATCTATCAGCTTCTCGCCCCGGTGATGGCACTTTCCTTTTCTCTGACGGCAGCCGGTATCCAGACTGCCGTTTCCAAATTTACGGCATCGGAAACGACAACCCATGACCACCGGGCGTCCCTGCGTGTCCTTACGGCGGGTTTTCTGCTCTCCATGCCGCTTTCGCTTGGCTGTACATGGTTTATCTACAGCCGCGCGGACTGGATTGGCTCCGCTTTTTTACTGGAAGAACGTACCGCGCCTCTGCTGCGCATTTTCGCACTGTCCATTCCCTTCTGTTCCGCCCATTCTCTGATCAACGGATATTTCTACGGCATCAAACGTGCCGGTATCCCGGCACTGACACAGATACTGGAACAGCTCGCCCGGGTGGGAAGTGTCTTTTTTATCTGCGGATGGCTCAGGGCGCACCAGAGCGCACCGCAGATCGCCTGTGCGGTCGTCGGTCTTACCATCGGGGAATGCTTTTCCATGTTTGTTTCCCTGACGGCAGTCTATCTGCGCTTTTTCCGTCTCCGTACCCTGCCCGTCCCCCGGGCTACGCGGCAGTGTTCCACCCTGTCCATGGCCGGAAAGATCCTCACATTGTCCCTGCCTCTTACCGCCAGCCGGATTGCCGTCAATATCCTCCAGAGCGTGGAAGCCGTCTCCATTCCCAGCTGCCTTGTCCGGCACGGCTTTTCCCAGGCGCAGGCCCTTTCCGTCTATGGTGTCCTCACCGGTATGGCACTGCCCCTGATCATGTTTCCCACGGCACTGATCAATTCCGCCTGTGTCCTTTTGCTTCCCGTGATCTCCGAAGCAGACGAAAACGGCAACCGTGCAACGATCCGCAGCGCCGTGAGAAAGGCCTTCCGCTACTGCACCCTCTTTGGCAGTCTGTGCACCGCCGGATTTCTGCTCACCGGCAGATATGCGGGAATGCTCCTGTTTCAAAGCGAGATGGCCGGTTCCTTTATCCTGACTCTCAGCTTTATCTGCCCGCTTTTGTACTTATCGGGCGCCCTGTCCAGTGTCCTCCACGGGCTGGGAAAAACCGGCATCACCTTCCTGTTTAATATGATGGCACTTTCGGCAAGGCTCCTCTTTGTATTCTGGCTCATTCCAGCCATTGGTATACAGGGATATCTGTACGGAATTCTGTTCAGCCAGTTTCTTGTCACGGCAATGGAACTGCTGGCCGTCCGCTATCACGTGGGAAGGGGGAGGTAGCGTCCCATCCGCTACCTCCCCCTGCAGATTCAGATTTTCTCAAAGCCATGGTCACCATCTCCTGCCCCGGCGTCTTCTTCTCCTGCGCTGTCTTACCCGCTGGGCATATCTCCTGCGCTCGCTCTGCTCCCACCGCAGCCTGCGGCTCTGCCTTGCGCGCCGTCTTATCATCACAATCCCCGTGACTATCCCGGCCGCCAGAAGAATACCGGCGCCTCCTCCCAGCAGATACTTCCAGGGAAACGGCTTCTTTTCTTCCTCCGTCTCCCGTTCAGCTTCCCGGTCGGCCGTCTCTTCCTGCGCCTCGCTTTCCGCTCCCATACTGCTCACCGTTATTTCCGTGTTTCCGACAAAATGATCCTGCCAGTACCAGCTGACAGTCACATCCTCCAGGTTTTCGCCACAGGTAATCTCCGGCTCCACCTCTGAAGCATCCGCGCCTTTTGGCAGCACTACGAATACGCCCTCATCCGGCAGGGAAACATGACAGTTATCAAACCGGGAATCTTCTTTTTTCAGCAGTTCTTCGTAGTACTGCTCATCTTTTTCCACCTTAACTTTCGAAAAATGATCCAGGCCGTATGAGAGCAGATTCCCCGTATCCACATAGAGCTGATCTTTTACATCCTTCATCACCACGCAGATAATCTCCATGTTATCTCTCTTTGCACAAGTGACAAGCGTATGTCCGGCCACAATCGTATAGCCTGTTTTTCCCGCAAAGACTTCACTGTTATAATATTCACTTTTGCTGATCATCTTGTGATGGTTGTACATGCAGATCTGATCCTTCTGCCAGGGCATGGAAGGGATCTCATAATAGGAGGCTGCCGAAACCGTGCGGAACGCATCATACGCCAGGGCCGCTTTTGTGATCAGTGCCATATCATACGCACTGGTCACATGCGACTCATCGGGAAGCCCGTGCGGATTGGTAAAAACCGTGTCCTCACAGCCCAATTCCCTGGCTTTCTGGTTCATCATCTCCACAAACCCGTCTATCGTGCCGCCCACATGCACGGCCAGCGCATAGGCCGCATCATTCGCAGAAGCGAGCATAACCGCATACAGGCACTGCTCCACCGTCAGCTGCTCTCCCACGTCAAGCGCGATATGTGTCCCTTTGTCTTCCATATAGACCGCTTCCGGCGGTACGGTCACGACTTCATTCATCTTGCAGTTCTCAACCGCCAGAAGCGCCGTCATAATCTTGGTAATACTTGCCGGATAATGCACCTCGTGCATATTGTGATCAAACAGCACCGTGTCGGTGGAGGCCTCCATCACAACCGCCGCCTCTCCTGTCACAGCCGGCGCCTGCGGCCAGGAAACCTCCACCGGCTCTTCCCCGTCGCCGGTGGCATGCACGTGGAGCGGACATAGCAGCAGACTGACGCACAAAATCATGCACACTATGTTTGCCACCCGGGCCTTCCGTTTTCCGGTGTTATTATCCATTCGTTCCTCCTGTAAACGTGCATTTGTACGGCATACCTGATGTTACCTCTCCTGCCCGCTCTCTTCTTTTGGTATTTCCCGGCGAATCTCCTTTGTCCGAATCTCCTGACAGATCTGTTCGATAAACGCCGCCACGCTCTTTTGTCCTTCATCTCCCGCGAAACGGCTTCTGACGCTGACCAGTCCCTGCTCCTGTTCGCTGGCGCCCACCACCAGCATATAAGGCAGCTTGGCCATCCTGGCCTCTCTGATCTTATAACCGATCTTCTCGGAGCGGTTATCCACAGTCACGTCGATCCCGTTTGCCGCCAGCTCTTTTCTCACCGTTTCCGCATACGCATCAAATTTTTCCGAAATCGTCAGGATACGCACCTGCTCCGGACAGAGCCAGGTCGGGAACTTGCCTGCATATTTCTCGATCAGCCATGCCAGAGTCCTCTCATAGCAGCCCAGAGATGTCCGGTGAATAATGTAGGGACGAATCTTATCCCCGTTCTGATCAATGTAATACATATCAAAATTTTCGGCAATGGCACAGTCGAGCTGAATGGTAATCATCGTATCTTCCTTGCCATACACGTTTTTGGCCTGAATATCAATCTTAGGCCCGTAGAAAGCGGCTTCCCCGTCCGCCTCCGTAAAGGGCAGGCCGTTCTCTGTCAGAATCTGGCGGAGGGCATCCTGGGTCTTTTCCCAGTAAGCCTCATCCCCCAGATATTTCTCCCGGTTGTTGGGATCCCATTTGGACAGCCGGTAAGTCACATCCTCCAGCAGCCCCAGCGTACCCAGCACATAATTGGCCAGCTTCAGACAGTTGCCCAGCTCTTCTTCTGCCTGATCGGGACGGATGACCAGATGTCCCTCTGAAATGGTAAACTGACGTACTCTCGTCAGGCCGTGCATTTCCCCCGAATCCTCATTCCGAAAGAGCGTGGATGTCTCCCCGTAACGAATGGGCAGGTCGCGGTAGGAATGTTGTCCGTTTTTATAACAATAATACTGGAACGGGCATGTCATGGGACGCAGGGCAAACACTTCTTTGTCGTTTTCCTCATCTCCCAGTACAAACATCCCTTCCTTATAGTGATCCCAGTGACCGGAAATCTTGTACAGATCGCTCTTGGCCATAAGCGGTGTCTTAGTCCGCACATATCCCCATTCATGATCTTCCAGATCCTCAATCCAGCGCTGCAGCTTCATCACCATCTTTGTCCCCTTAGGCATCAGCAGCGGCAGTCCCTGTCCGATCACATCCACAGTGGTAAACAGCTCCATCTCCCGGCCCAGTCTGTTATGATCCCGCTTCTTAATATCTGCCAGATGCGCCAGATAGGCCTCCAGCTCATCTTTTGTGGCAAAAGCGGTGCCATAAATCCGCTGCAGCTGCGCCTTGTCGGAGTCGCCCCGCCAGTAAGCCATGGAAGAAGAAATCAGCTTGAATGCCTTGATCCCCTTTGTGCTCATCAGATGAGGGCCGGCGCACAGATCCACGAACCCGCCCTGGTCATAGAAGGAAATCTCGGCATCCTCCGGCAGATCCCGGATCAGCTCCACCTTATAGGGCTCCCGGCGCTCTTCCATAGATTGGATTGCCTCCTCCCTTCCCAGGGTAAAACGCTCCAGCTTATGTCCTTCCCTGATGATTTTCTTCATCTCTTTTTCCAGATTATCAAGGTCTTCCCTGGAAAAAGGCGCATGATCAAAATCATAATAAAATCCTTCCTCTATGGAAGGGCCGATGGCCACTTTCGCATCGGGAAACAGCCGCTTCACCGCCTGCGCCAGTACATGAGAGCAGGTATGGCGCAGTGTCTGAAGCCCTTCCTTATCCTTTACTGTAAGGATGTTCAGACTGCAGTCTTTATCAATCACCGTCCGCAGGTCCACTGCTTTTCCATCCACTTCACCGGCGCACGCCGCTCTGGCAAGCCCTTCACTGATGTCCGCGGCAATGTCATAAACACGCATGGCCTGCGCATACTCTCTACAGCTCCCATCCTTTAATGTGATCTTCATATCCATTCCTCCATACTCCCATGCTCCAAAACACGTTTTCAGTCAAAAAGGCCGAACCATCAGCGCAAGCGCAGGATGTATTCGGCCTTTTACCACTATGTCGGGAATTCCCGCCCAATTTATCTTTATTTCTGCGCTACATCCTTCATGGAAAAGCTGATGCGTCCCATCTTATCCTTCCCCAGACACACCACCGTTACTTTATCGCCCAGCGTCAGCACATCCTCCACACGGTTAATCCGCTCTCTGGCAATCTTGGAGATATGCACCATGCCTTCCTTGCCGGGCGCAAATTCAATAAACGCGCCAAACTCCTTGATGCTCACCACTTTGCCGGTAAATACCTGTCCCGCCTCAAAATCGGTGACAATAATCTTTACCATATCAATCGCCTGATCAATCATAGCCTGATCCGTACCGCATACGGATACTGCCCCGTCATCACTGATATCAATCTTGACACCGGTTCTCTCAATGATCGTATTGATCGTCTTGCCGCGCTGTCCCACCACATCACCGATCTTCTCCGGATCAATCTGGATCTGCATGATCTTGGGCGCATACTTGCTGATCTGGGGACGCGGCCCTGCAATCACCGGCTTCATACAGGTATCCATAATAAACTCTCTGGCTTCGCGGCATCTGCGGATCGCCCCTTCCACAATGGGTCTTGTCAGGCCATGGATCTTAATATCCATCTGGATGGCCGTAATCCCCTCCGTCGTACCTGTCACCTTGAAATCCATATCGCCGAAGAAGTCTTCCAGCCCCTGGATATCGGTCAGCAGCACATACTCGTCATCGGTCTCTCCCGTCACCAGACCACAGGAAATTCCTGCCACCATCTTTTTCACCGGCACACCTGCCGCCATCAGTGACATACAGGAAGCACAGGTGGAAGCCATGGATGTGGAACCGTTGGATTCAAATGTCTCCGAAACACTGCGGATGGCATAGGGAAATTCCTCCGTGGAGGGCAGTACCGGCAAAAGTGCCCGCTCTGCCAGCGCTCCATGACCGATCTCACGGCGCCCCGGCCCTCTGGAAGGCTTTGTCTCACCCACCGAATAGGACGGGAAATTGTAATGATGCATATACCGTTTGCTGACTTCATTTTCATCCAGCCCGTCCAGCTTCTGCACCTCCGACAGGGGTGCCAGTGTGGTCACATTGCAGATCTGCGTCTGTCCTCTGGTAAACATGGCAGAGCCGTGCACTCTGGGAATCAGATCCACCTCTGCCGACAGCGGACGGATCTGTGTCATCTCCCGTCCGTCCGGACGCTTTCCGTCCTGCAGAATCATCTTTCGCACGGTCTTCTTCTGATACTGATAAATAGCCTCATCCAGTACGGACAGCCATTCCTCATGATCGGCAAAGGACTCTTCCAGACGCTCCGTAATCTGTCTGATATTCTCCTCGCGCACCTGCTTTTCGTCCGTAAATACCGCTTTCTCCATCTCCTCCGGCGGAACGATCTCCCTGATGCGTGCAAACATCTCTTCCGGGATCGCACAGCTTGTATAGGTATGCTTGGGCCTGCCCACTTCGGAGACAATCTGATTGATAAAGGCGATAATCGTCTGATTGATCTCATGCGCCTTATAAATAGCTTCCAGCATCACATCTTCCGGCACCTCATTGGCGCCTGCCTCGATCATGATCACCTTTTTTGCCGTGGAAGCCACCGTCAGCTTCAAATCCCCGTTTTTCCACTCTTCCTGAGAAGGATTCACAATAAACTCCCGATCCGCCATCCCAATCTGTGTCATGGCACAGGGGCCTGCAAAAGGAATGTCGGAAATGGATGTGGCGATGGATGCCCCCAGCATGGCCACCAGCTCCGGACGGCACGCCGGATCCACCGACATAACCATATTGTTCAGCGTCACATCATTTCTGTAATCCTTGGGGAACAGCGGACGCATGGGTCTGTCGATCACACGGCTGGTCAGCACCGCATTTTCCGAAGCCTTCCCCTCTCTCTTATTGAAACCGCCGGGAATTTTCCCCACGGCATATAACTTTTCTTCAAACTCCACACTCAGCGGGAAGAAATCAATCCCTTCCCTCGGCTTGTCTGAAGCCGTCGCCGTACTGAGCACCGTTGTTTCTCCATACTGCATGAAAGCACAGCCATTTGCCTGCTTTCCCACCTTGCCGATCTCCACCTTTAACGTGCGTCCGGCAAGTTCCATCGTATAAGTTTTAACCATAATCTTCTCCTTTTCACTCTTTTCTCTCAGGTAATTTTTGCAATTACCCGCTTTTTTCTCTGTGACAGACAGAAGATGCCGAAACTACTGAGCCGCCCACAGAGCCTGGCTCTGTATCCGCCTCAGTGGTCTCGGAAGCACTCTTCTGTCTCTGGCCCGGACATATGGAAAAGGCGGATGAAAAGTCAATCCGCCTGCTCACGCCCTGTTATTTCCTCAGTCCCAGCCGCTCAATCAGAGCACGGTATCTTGTAATATCTTTCTTCTTCAGATAAGCAAGCAGACCACGTCTCTGACCAACCATCATCAGAAGCCCCCTTCTGGAATGATGATCCTTCTGGTTTGTTTTCAGATGCTCTGTCAGCTCCTCAATCCGTGCTGTCAGAACAGCTACCTGTACCTCCGGCGAACCGGTATCGCCTTCGCTTCTTGCATACTCTTTGATGATTGCCGTTTTCTTTTCCTTAGAAATCATTTTCGCTCTCCTCCTGTTTCTCATACGCCTGTCACTGAGCAACGGGTCCGAGGATAGTGGCAGACTCCTGCAGCAGACTGCCCTGCTCCCTGTTCCAAGTGACGGTAAATTTCATACCGGATTAGTTTAGCATATCCGACGGTGAATGTAAAGAATTAATTTTAAAATTGTTACGGCAGCACTCTTCTGATCGTCGCCGGCGAGCGGTAAGTCGCATTGGAAATACGGATCCCGGTTCTGGGGTTGCTGGCATGTACCACCTGGCCATCTCCGATGTACAGTGCCACATGGTTGATCGTCCCGCCCTTGGCATAAAAGATCAGATCACCCGGTTTGGCATCCGCCAGGGAAATCTTAGTCCCCACGCCTGCCTGCTCTCTGGATGTACGGGGCAGGGATACGCCGAATTTTTTGAATACACTCTGCACAAAACCGGAGCAGTCCGCCCCCTTCGTCAGGCTTGTGCCTCCCCATACATAGGGATTGCCGACAAACTGTTTCGCATACTGGCATAAATCAATCCTTGTGTTGGAAACACCATTGCCATACAACAGCTCTTTCATGGTGACAGCCGTCTCCAGCTCTTCCTCCACCACGCAGTAATCGGTGGATACATAGGCTTCTTCGTCATCCAGCATGATTTTTGCCCACCCCTCGGGCTGCTGCTCCACTACTTCCAGCCGCTCGTCCTGGGCCACCAGTGTGATAACCGGACATTCCGTACTGGGCTGTTCACGCACCTTCAGCGTCTGGGTATTGACCTTTGCCACAGTATAGACCACTTCCTGTGCTTTTGTTTTTGCGGCATCGCCGGTGAGGAGATAATCCGTATGCACATATCCCTCCACCTTGCCCGATTTGATATAAGCCCAGTCGCCCTCTATGGAAAGGATCTCGCAGGCGGCGTTTTTCGTCATCTTACCTACCAACTCTCCATCCTCGCCGGCCTTATCACGCACATTCAGATGATTGTCCACCTGGGCAATTCCCAGATTGGTATATCCCCAGAGATTATTGACGCTGTTGGCTTCCTTCTGCGCCTCGGCAGTCTCCAGGATCTCCGCATCCACCACTTCCTGTGGCTCGGCCTCGTCCAGTCTCTGCGCCTCTTCTCTTGCCTCTTTCTTTTTGCGTTCCTCTTCCACCGCTCTCCCGGCCCATTTTTCCATCTCCGGATTGGATATGATCTCCCCCGCATCCGCAATCATGCGGTCAAATCCTGCCTGTACCCGCACGATCCCGCCCGGCCCCGCCGCCACTGTGCCGATCGGGGAACCGATGAGCAATACTGACGCAAACAGCACTGCCCGTCCTGCCAACTTTTTCTTTGTCTCTATCGTCATCGCTGTCCTCATCTCTTTTCTTAAATTTGTTACAGATTTATTACGTCTGTTACAAATTGTAACAAATCAATGAAATGCTGTCAATGCACGATATCGAATTCTAAAATGTTCCAATGCCTGCGCAGGAGGGGTTATCACAATTCTTTCCTATTCTGCACAAATTCCCACTGCAGTCCATATTTATCAATAAAATGAAAAAATCTTCTGGCCGAAATCCGCTCTGCCTCTTCCTGCTTTTTATCAAAATTTCCTTCCATCTCCCAGTCAAAACACAGGAAGTCAAACGGCCTTGTCACGCTGTACTGTGTCACCCTGTATTCCCCGCTCTGATTGATCATTCTCACATCCGGCTGTGAACTGATATAGGCAAAAGCCTCTTCCAGATTTTCCGTTTCCAGCGATACAAACCTGGCGCCGCTCATATCATTCGCTTTAAACATGACCGGCGTCTTCCTGCCTTCCGGATAATGAAAGCGCATCAGCGTCAGTGTCAGCCCTGTTCCGGGCACATCCATAGTCCCCACGGAGACTTCGCTTTCCCCCGCTTCTTTGATAAAACCCATCCCTTTAAAAAAACCCTTGTTTCTCCAGTAAGGGAAATATTCCCGGGAAACGGCTCCCAGAAGTCTCTCATAATATTGAAAAGCTTCGTTCACATCGTCTACCATGATGCAGATGCAGGATACGCCGGAGAAAACCGGTTTTTTTAAACTATCTCCAGCCATGCTTCACCCCCCTCTCACCATAACATCCAGTATAAAATATCCCTCTTCCGTATAACAGGACATATCACCGCCAAGACTGCCTGCGGCCTCCTGTATCGTCCGCAGGCCCAGCCCATGGCCGGGCTCTTTTTTATGCGTACCGGGAAAACTCCCCTTTTCCACATGCATCCCTTCCCTGCATTTGTTTTTGATTCGGACAAGCAGCCAGCCTTTATTATATCGAACCTGCACCGAGACTTTCTGTTCCTTCCCCATGCTGCGTGACTCTTCATAGGCATTTTCCAGTCCGTTGGACAGGATCTGGCACAATTCCATATGGGGCAGAATCTCGTCGCCTGTCTGAATATCCAGACGAAGCCCTACCCCCAATTCATCGAATTTCATGACATAGTGTCCAAGCACCGCATTGATATAAGGATTGCTGCAGTAATATTCACCTGACGTATCATGATCGGGAAGCAGCTTCTCCAGATAAGTCCTGGCCTCCTCCACCCGATCAGATGACATAAGACCGGAGAGTGTGATGATATGCGCCTTCATATCATGCTTCAAGCGATGAATATGCTTCTGATTGGCAAGCAGTGCCTCCATCTGCTGCCTTACTTCCAGGTAGACGGAATCGTTCTTTTGTCTGCGATATAACAAAAGCTGCCTGTACATGGCAGTGAAAATGGTGGCATACGTCATCGGCATCAGGATCAGTACCAGCACAAATGCCGGCATCTCCTGCGGCCTCCGGATAATGATTTCCGGAAAATTAGCCATCGCAACCAAAAGAAGGTAATACAGGGCAGCCATCCCGGCAAATACATTCCAGCCCTTCCCCACCGAGTCCTGCAGTTCCAGATAGGGGCGGCGCAGTTTCCTGTAAGCCCACCATTCCAGCAGGGGAAAAAGAACCAGCCTGCCGGCAAACATCAGGATATAATAACCGCCCCCGATATAATGATCCAGCAGATTGGTCACAATGATAATCCAGTAAGCCACCGTATCCGAAAGGCAAAAGGTAAACAGGAAACGTCCTCGTCTGTCCCTTGACATGTAATAAAAAAAGAACAGACTGGGCAGCGTACAGGTCAGAAAAAACAGCCTGCCCATCCGATCCGTCCCCAGGAGCATCAGTCCGGTCACATTTACTATAATCACGGGTGTCATCGCGGCTGTCGTCAGTATCAGTGTCTTTTTCTGCGAATAGCGTGACCGGTACAGCAGCATAAAAAGAATCAGTATATGTACAAGACACCATAATACGGATAAATCCCGCAGTACAGTTAGCTCCATTAATCCATTCCTTCAAATAAGATTTCCTGATAACGCTTTTTTATCTCAGCCTGATAACGCCTCGATACCGGCAAATTCTCCCCCGCTATCGTCAGTTCATTGCCGTCCAGATTGTCCAGATAATACAGATTGACCAGATAACTCTGATGGCACCGGCAGAAGACATCCGGCGATATGCGCTCCTCCATCTCATCCAGACGTCCGGCACATTCCTGCACGGAACCGTCCCGACAGTGAATATAAAGCGTATGGCCGCGGCTTCCTATATACAGAATCCTGTTATAGGGGATGGAGCCCATCTTTCCCCGCCATTTATAATACAACGAAAGTTCTCTGTTTCTGGCAATATTCTCAGAGACACGCTCCAAAAGCCTCCGTATGTCCTCCGGCTGCACCGGTTTCAGCAGATACTGAACCGCATACAGATCATAGGCCTGCCTGTAAAAAGCGTCGCTGGAAGAAATAAAACAGACGGCGCCATATTCGTCCAGACGGCGCAGCTGCTTTGCCAGCTCAATACCGTCCATCAGTTCCAGATAAATATCCAGAAGATACAGATCATAATGTACTCTGTCGTCCTTTACTTCAGCCAGAAGCTTCTCCGCATCCTCATACAGTCTGGTTTCGTGCATCCCGCTGAGCAATGTCTGCAGATACAGCGCATCCTGACGACAGTCGTCACATATGGCAATCTTCATAAAAAACCCCTTTCCTGTCCAAAAGCTTTCTCTTGAGTCCAACGTTCCTAATTATAAAGAAGAATTTTATGTCAATCAATGTCATTTTTGACGTGGATTTAGCTGTTTTTGCGCGGCCCGTTCTCCCATCCGGGCGGGCCGGGCGGCAACAGGGAAAGCGCCCGCTGTGAAACAGGCGCCCGTCTATGCATCGTCTATGCCTTCACCGCTCTTTTCTCCTCGGCGTCGTCATTGTTACTGTTCATAATCGCAAAAGCAATATTGGTAGCATGATCGGATACCCGCTCAAGACCGGATACGATATCGGAAAACAGCATGCCGGCTTCCGGCGTACATTCATTTCTGGTTAACCGCTCTACATGAAGTTTTTGCAGTTCCCGCTCTTTTTCATCTATGTCATCCTCCAGTTTGATAATGTCCTCCATATGCTCTTCCTTGCTGGTCGCAAACATCTCCACCGAATACTGTACGATCTTATTGACCATATCCAGCATCTCTCCCAACTCCCTCTGGGCCCTCTTGCTGAAGCTGGTCCCTTTTTCCTTTCTCTGACGGGCAGAATCCGCCACATTCTCCGCATGGTCGCCGATCCGCTCAATGTCATTGACCACATGAAACAGCGCGCCGATGCTCTTGAGATCTTCAATCGGCAGGGTTGTCTGATTGATCTTCACCAGATAATTGGTAATGGCATGGTTGAGAAAATTTATATTTTTTTCCACCGCATAAACCTCTTCGATATCTTCCTCATCCAGTGTAATCAGCGCATTCATCGCCCGGTTCAGATTTTCGCTGGCCAGAGCCGCCATCCGCTCAATCTCCTTGATGACCTCCACCACTGCCGTGGCCGGATTGAACACAACCTTATCACCGATATATTTGAGCTGGAAGCTGTCTCTGTACCCTACCTTCTTATCATCACCGGGCACCAGAAGATATGTCATCTTAACAAGCAGCCCGGAAAAAGGGAACAGCAGAATGACCTGCACGATCTTGATAATCGTATGGGCATTGGCCACACACCGGCCAGGGTTCCCGCCTGATATCGAAGAAAACAATTCCACAATCGGACCCACCGCCACCAGAAAGATGATATAAAAGATAACGGTCCCCACAACATTGAACAGAAAATGGATCATCGCCGCCCTTCTGGCGTCTTTCTTTCCTGCCAGACTGGCCAGCATCGCCGAAGCACAGGCCCCGATATTGCAGCCAAGCATAATAAACATACAGATCGGAAGGCCCAGCAGCCCCTGATTGGCCATCAGCAGAATGATACTGACCGTCACGGAGGAGCTCTGAATCACCGCCGTCACCACCGTGCCCAGAAGCACCGCCAGAAACGGACTGGTAAGCGAAGCAAAAAGACTGACAATGGCCGGATCTTCCTTCAGTCCCGCCATGGCGCCCGACATGCCGGACAGCCCCATAAAAAGGACACCGAAGCCAAGCACGATCTCACCGATCTTTTTTACCATATTATTTTTGACAAACATGACGGCAAGGACACCGCCAAGTAAAAAAACCGGGGCAATTTCGGATAAGTTAAAAGAAACCAGCTGAGATGTGACTGTCGTACCGATATTGGCACCCAATATCACTCCGGCAGCCTGATACAGATTCATCAGGCCGGAATTTACAAAACTGACTACCATGACCGTGCAGGCACTGGAAGACTGGATCACCGCTGTAAAGACAATGCCCACCAGCATGCCGGTAAAGCGGTTTGTCGTAAAAAACTCAAGAATCCCGCGCAGCTTTGCGCCTGCCGCCTTCTCAATGCCCTCACTCATGAGTTTCATGCCAAACAGAAACAGGCCGAGCCCGCCCGCCATAGATAACAGTACCGAAGCGTTCATCTTATGTATCCTTTCGTTTTCTCCTTTGAAAACCTGCGGCAGTCTCTGACCACCAGCTGTCCTTATATGTTTTTAAACATTCCAGATACTATTGTACGTGATAAGAAGCAAACTGACAAGTACTAATTTGCAATTCCCCCTCACCCGCCGCCTTCCATGATATCCTTCCTTGCCTGCGCCCGCAGTTCCCCCACCGAGCCGAATTTCATCTCCGGCCGCTTGAAACGCAGCAGCTTGACAGTGATCTCCTGTCCGTAAATATCCTGCGCAAAATCATACAGATACGTTTCCACACCTGTGATGCGCTCCCGGCTGACCGTAGGCTTGCAGCCCACATTGCTGATACTTCTGAAATGGGTTCCGTTCCAGGAAACTTCCGAAAAATAAACGCCAAAGGGCGGCAGCAGCTTTCCCGGCGGCGGCAGCAGATTGACCGTGGGCATGCCGATCGTTCTGCCCAGACGTTTTCCATGCACTACTTCCCCGGTAATGCTGTAAGGAAAGCCGATCAGCTCCTCCACCGCTTCCATATGTCCTGCTTCCAGTTCTTCCCGGATCCGGCTGGAGCTGACCTCCCTTCCGTCCACACATACCTTGTCTATGATCTGCACCGTAAATCCCAGTTTCCTGCCATATGCGGTCAGCATGGCACTGTCTCCCGCACCATACCGGCCAAACGTCACATCTCTGCCGGCAGCCACATAAGCGCTCTTCATCCGCCTGACAAGGATCTCTTCGATAAAAGTCTGCGGTGCTATGGCGGCAGTATCTTCCCTGAGAGGGAATTCAATCAGCACATCCACCCCCAGTTTTTGGAAAATCCGTCGTTTTTCTTCTCTGGTCGTCAGTTCCTGTCCGCCCGTCCCGGAAAAAAAAGCGGACGGCATCGGATCAAAGGTAAAAACAGCCGCCTGCAGCCCTCTTTTTTTCCCTTCCAGTATATTGGCCAGAAGTGCCTGATGCCCTCTGTGGATGCCGTCAAATTTTCCGATGGCGGCAGCGCACGCCCCATCCAGCACAAAATCCGTCCTGCCTGCTATCAGCTGCATGGTATCTCCTTATATCAACACCCCCGGATCACCATGGACCTATGCCATGCTCCCGTCAGGGCCTTCTTCCTGTCATTTTGTCTCATCCTGCTCCAAAAACATTGTTACCGGCTTAAAACAGCCCTTCATCACCGCAAACGCATAAATCCCGTAGAATCTGCCGTCTCTGTCATAGACCCTGGCCTCTTCTCCATCCTGCCAGCCGGATTTTCCGGTAATCTGCCTGAGAAAAACCGAGTTGCCGTTCTGCACTGCCCGCACGGCCTCCTCCCGGACAGTAATGCCGGGCAGACCGGAAAACAGCTCCTCCACTGTCGTTATCAGGTTATCGGCGCAGCCTGCTTTTACGGCCTCCTCTATCTCTGAAAGCCTTCTGGCGCCATCCAGTGCAAATCTTCCGGATCTCGTCCGCAGCAGGCTTTTCATGGCGCCGCCGCAGCCCAGCCTCTCACCGATATCGTGACAGAGCGTTCTGATATAAGTTCCTCTTGTGCATACGACCCGCATCCTGACCAGCGGCAGTCCCATGGATAGAATCTCCAGTTCACGGATCGTCACCGGCCTGGCACTGCGTTCCACTTCTTTCCCCTGACGGGCCAGCTCATACAACCGCTTCCCATTCACCTTACAGGCAGAGTACATAGGCGGAATCTGCTCATAGGTTCCCACAAACGCCAGTATGGCCTTTTTCACTTCTTCACACGAAACGGACACTTCTCTCTCTTCCAGTATCGCTCCCGTCATATCCTGGGTATCCGTAACTACACCAAGCATTAATTCTGCCACATACTCCTTTTCTTTGTCGGTAAGCATCCCGCAGAGCTTGGTAGCGTTCCCGAGACAGACAGGCAAAACGCCTTCTGCAGCCGGATCCAGTGTTCCCGTATGGCCAATCCTTCTCTGTCTGAAAATCCCCCGCAGCCGGGCTACCACATCATGAGATGTATAGCCCTTTTCCTTGTATACATTGATCACTCCGTTCATCCGCTCTGTTACGCTTCCTCCAGTTGTCTCTCAATATGTAAAGACAGATTATTGACCACATCATGGAACGTCCCTGACATGGTACAGCCTGCGGCTTTTTTGTGTCCGCCGCCTCCAAAATACGAAGCGATCTTTGCCACATCCACCAGATCCGAGGAACGCATGCTCACCTTATAGACCATCGCATCCGTTTCATACATGAAAATGGCACATTCCACGCCCTTTGTATTTCTGAGCAGACTGACAATCCCGTCCAGGTCCTGCGGAACAGCATTGTAAAAATCCATGACTTTTCTGTCCACCACACTGACAATCCCGCGCCCGTGAAGGAAGAGAATGCTTTCCAGCAGCGCCCTGCCCATAATCTGGTTCTGTATATAAGTTTTCTCATAAAAGGTCTTCTGAATCAGTGCCGAAAAGTCAAACCCATGGCTGACCAGCTCCGCGGCGATCCGCAGCGTTTCCGGCGAAGTGTTGGAATACTGGAACACCCCCGTATCATGAATGATGCCGATATATAACGCCTTGGCAATCTCAGCATCAATCCGGCTTCGATCCAGCAGGCGGTACACCACCTCACTCGTGGAGCTGGCCCCGGGATCCACCACATTCACCATGCCACAGCCTGTATTACTGATATGATGATCAATATTGATCCGCCTGCCCGCACCGTCAAACAGTCGCCGGGCATCACCGAGCCGGCTGCTCTCACAGTCCAGTGCAAAAAACAGTTCCGGCGGCGTATCCGTCTCATCCGGCTTTTTGATTTCTGCTATCCCTTCTATGTCCGCAAAAACGTCAGCGGGCGGTTCCAGATAAACCGAGACTTCCGTTTCCGGCCCCACACACTTTTTCAAATACAGATACAGTGCCATACAGGAACCCACACAGTCTCCGTCCGGTCTGATATGTCCGCTGATGCCAATACTTCCCGCGCCCTTGATCTCCTCTGCTAACTGAAACATACTACCCCTTCCTTTCTGACTGCGGATCCCGGCCCGGCGTTATCCGGGCTGATCCGCTTCCTTTAAGTCCCTGTTCACTTCATCAATCCTGCGCGACATGGATACGCCATAGGCAATCGACTGATCCATGATAAACCGGATTTCCGGTGTGTTGCGCAGATTCAGTTCCCTGGCCAGCTTTGTTTTGATAAAGCCTTCCGCGCTTTTGAGTCCGGCCAGCGTATCTGTCACTGCCTTTTCCTCTCCCAGCACACTGATCCATGCCTTGCAGGTCTTTAAATCCGGTGCTACCTCCACGGATACCACCGAAGTCAGCGGTGCGATACGGGGGTCCTTGATCCCGCTGCGGATAATCTCCGCCAGGACCCGCTGTACCTCACCATTAATACGTGTATTTTTTATACTGTTCTTTTTCATATTATTCCAGTTCCGCAGCTTTCCTCCTGATGCCTCTGCACCGGATAAATCTCCGGTCGCTCCCGCGTCCGTATATTTATCCAGACATCTTTCGGGAATCTGCTGTTTTTGATTTCAGTTTCGTTTCATTACCTGGGCACTTCCACCATGATATAAGCCTCTATGATATCGAGTTCCTGCATCTGGTCGAAGCCTTCAAACACAAGGCCACATTCAAAACCGGCCTTTACCTCCTTGACATCATCCTTGAATCGTTTCAGGGATGCCAGGCCACCTTCAAAGATCTGTTTTCCTTCTCTGGAAATACGGACTTTGCAGCCGCGCTGGAACATGCCGTCCAGCACGTAGGAGCCGGCAATGTTTCCTACGGCAGACGCCTTAAACAGCTGGCGCACTTCCGCATGGCCAATCACTTTTTCTTCAAAAATCGGGTCGAGCATGCCCTTCATGGCGGCTTCCACATCCTCGATAGCCTGGTAGATTACTTTGTACAGCCTGATGTCCACGCCTTCTCTCTCGGCGATGGCTTTGGCAGTCGCATCGGGCCGGATATTAAAGCCGATAATAATGGCGTTGGACGCTGACGCCAGTGTCACGTCCGATTCGTTGATGGCGCCCACACCGCCGTGGATGCATTTCACTACCACTTCTTCGTTGCTCAGCTTCAGCAGACTCTGCTTTACCGCTTCCACACTGCCCTGTACATCCGCTTTTACGATCAGATTCAGTTCTTTCAGATTGCCGGCCTGAATCTGAGAGAACAGGTCATCCAGCGACATTTTGCTCTTGGTCTCTTCCAGTTTCTTTTCTTTATTTTGTGCCAGATACGTATCCGCATAGGATTTGGCAGTCTTGTCGTTTTCATGCGCGATAAAGATCTCTCCCGCGCCCGGCACATCGGACAGCCCCAGTATTTCCACCGGTGTGGACGGTCCCGCTTCTTTGACTCTGCGGCCCTTATCATCTATCATGGCCCTTACCTTGCCATGGCTGGCCCCCGCGGAAATAAAATCACCCACATGCAGACTCCCTTTCTGTACCAGCACAGTGGCCACCGGTCCGCGCCCTCTGTCCAGCTCGGCTTCGATGACAAGCCCTCTTGCCCGGCGGTCGGGATTGGCTTTCAGCTCCAGTATCTCAGCAGTCAGCAGGATCGTCTCCAGCAGGGTCTCGATCCCTTCGCCGGATTTTGCGGACACCGGGACAAATTCCGTTGTCCCGCCCCAGTCTACCGGAATCAGTTCATGCTCTGTCAGCTCCTGCTTCACACGATCTATATTGGCGCCCGGTTTGTCGATCTTATTGACCGCCACGATGATCTCGATGCCCGCCGCCTTGGCATGGTTGATCGCCTCCACGGTCTGCGGCATCACACCGTCATCCGCCGCCACGACTAAAATAGCGATATCCGTGGAATTGGCACCACGCATACGCATGGCCGTAAATGCCTCATGGCCCGGCGTATCGAGGAAAGTAATCTTCTCATTGTTGATATTGACAGTATACGCGCCGATATGCTGGGTGATACCGCCTGCCTCCCTGTCGGTCACATTGGTCTTGCGGATGGTATCCAGAAGAGACGTCTTGCCGTGATCCACGTGTCCCATCACACAGATGACAGGCGGACGTTTCACCATATCCTTTTCATTTTCTTCCTCTTCTTTCAGAAGTTCTTCGATCACATCCACTTTCACTTCTCTTTCGCAGATGATCTCATATTCGATGGCAATTTCTTCTGCCGTCTCGAAACTGATCTCCTGATTGACTGTCACGACCTGTCCCTGCAGGAACAGTTTCTTCACAATCACGGAAGGCTGGATCTTCATCTTATCTGCCAGTTCCTTCACTGTCAGCTTATCGGGAATGACGATGGTCTTGATCTGCTCTTCTTTCTTTTCTTCCGCCTTTTTCTCCGGTTTGATAAATTTACCCGGCCTGTTCTTGTTTTTGCCGTTGCCGTCCTCATAAATGGCGTCTTTCCTGGAACGTTTGTCACGATCCTGATTCTGACGGCGTTTTTCATCGTCACGATGCTTTTCCGTATCCTTTACCGGTGCTTCGGTAACAAACGCTTTAGCGCCTGACGGCTTTCTGAATTTATTGTCCTCCCGTCCATTTCCTTTTTCAGGACGGTTATTATCGTTAAAGCCCCTGCCGCGGCCCTGTACGCCCTGACGGCCCGGCATATCCTTCTGAAAACGATTATTGCCGGGGCGATTATCCGCCTGACGGCCTCTGCGGTCATTGCTGCCAACTGTTCTCTCTGCTCCTCTCCGATCCTGTCTGTGATCTGTCCCTTGCGTCCTCGTAGCAGGGGCCGCACTGGCCGTGCTGCTCTTTGGCGTCGTCTCCTGCTGCGATCTCGCCGCCTCCTGAGGCTTCTGCGGGCGCTTTGGCTGCTGCACGGGTTTGATCTGCCCGACGGACGGTGTGGGGGAGGGAGGTGTCAGCGGGCGGATCAGCGGACGGGTAATGGGGCTGTTCGGGTTGTTATTTCTGTTATTATTTCTGTTACCGCCACCATTATTCCTGCCCTGGCCATTGCGTTTGCCGCCGTTTCCGGAGCCTCCCGGCGTACGCTGGGTCAGTTTGCTGTTATGCGGATTGCTGACGAAAATAATATTCTTTTTCTTTTTCACCGGCTCCTGCCTGCCGCTCTCGCCTTTGGCCTGCTCTGCCTTACGTGCCGTTTTCACGCTTTCCCCGGATCCCGGCTCGTTCTGTGCATTGCTTTTTGCGCTCTCACCGCCTCTTACACCGTCGGCCCCTTTCATACCGGCATCGCTGCCTGCCTTTTCCTGCGCCACGCTGCTTTTTGCCGCGGCGCCCGCTTTCGCCTCATCTCCGGCCGCAGGCTGCTTTCCCAGTTCTCTTCGTACCATTGCCGCCGCCTCATCCTCCACCGCGCTCTGAGCAGCCTTGACTTCAATCCCTTTGCTCTGTAAGTAAGCTATGACTTCTTTACTTTGTTTTTCTATTTCTTTTGCAAGCTCATGTACTTTTATTTTCGCCATACTCACGACCTCCGTATTCGTTATTCTTCACACTCCAGCTTATTTATGATATTTCTGGCAAACCCTTCGTCCGTCACGGCTATCGACGCCCGAAATTCTTTTCCCATACTGTGTCCCAGTTCTGTCATCGTCCCGTAGAAATACAGAGGCACTTCATAAAAGCTGCACATATTCGTAAATTTCTTTTTTGTATTGTCAGATGCTTCCCTGCTCACTATGACGAGAAAGGCTTTCCGTCCCTTTACCGCCTTCTCTGTCATAAATTCGCCGCTGACCAGATTTCCCGACCTGGTTGCCAGCCCAAGCAAAGACAAGATCCTATTTCTCATGCTCTCCCTGAAACTCCTTTTCCAGCTTCTCGTAAATCTGCTCCGAAATACTCATCTTGAAAGAACGCTCCAATCCTCTGTTCTTTCTTGCCTTTTTCAGGCACTCCCCGGAAATACAAAGATATGCGCCTCTCCCGTTTTTCTTGCCTGTCATATCCAGTGTTATATTTCCTTCGGCATCTTTCAGCACACGCATCATTTCCTTTTTACTCTTCATCTCCCCGCAGCCAACACATTGCCTGACAGGAATCTTTTTATTCTTCATAAACGTCTTCTGGCTCCTCTGACTCCTCCCCGGAAAAATCATCCCCGTATGCTTCCTGCCCCGGATCTTCCACCGCGTCGTCACCCGTTTCCGCATAATCGCCGTCTGTCAGCTCTGTATCAGCGTCCTCATAACCGCCGTCTGCCTGCTCCGCGTCAGCGTCCTCATAGCCGCCGTCTGCCTGCTCTGCGTCAGCGTCCTCATAACCGCCGTCTGCCTGCTCCGCGTCAGCGTCCTCATAACCGCCGTCCGTCTGTTCTGTATCAGCTTCCTCATAAGCGCCTTCTTCGTCAGAGTATTCATCGGAATCATAGCTTCCGTCCTCGTCATACTCTTCCTCTTCGTCATACATATAGTCTTCATAGCGGAATCCCGGTGTATCCTTGGCCTGTGTCTCGCTTTTGATATCTATCTTATAACCGGTCAGCCTGGCCGCCAGTCTGGCATTCTGTCCTTCCTTTCCGATGGCAAGGGAAAGCTGGTAGTCAGGCACCACCACCTTGGCCGTCTTTTCGTCCGGATCGGCGAATACCGCCACAATCTTGGCCGGAGATAACGCATTTTGGATCAGGTTGCCCGGGTTCTCATCCCAGTTAATGATATCAATCTTTTCCCCCCGCAGCTCTTCCACAATGGCATTGACCCTGGCCCCGTTCATACCCACACAGGCACCTACCGCATCCACATTGGGATTTTTGGACCAGACGGCGATCTTTGTCCGGTTGCCGGCTTCTCTGGCAATGCTCTTGATCTCCACCGTCCCGTCCCTGATCTCTGTCACTTCCGCCTCAAACAGCCTTTTTACCATCTCCGGATGTGTCCTGCTCACCAGAATCTTAGGTTCTTTCGTCATATTGCGCACTTCCAGAATGTATACCTTGATCCGCTCCGTCGGCCGAAATACCTCGCCCTTTATCTGCTCTCCCTCGGTGAGGATCGCGTCTGCCTTCCCCAGATTGATACTGATATTACGCCCCAGATATCTCTGCACCACACCGGTCACGATATCTTTTTCCTTTTTGACATACTGGTTATAGATCACATTCTTTTCTTCTTCCCTGATCTTTTGCAGGATCACGTTTTTCGCGTTCTGTGTGGCAATGCGGCCGAATTCTTTGGATTTGATCTCGATATGAATGATATCCCCCACCTGCGCATTCCTGGAAACCTCTCTGGCATCTTCCAGCGCTATCTGCAGACAATGATCCTCCACATCCTCCGCGGTTTCCACCACTTCCTTTTCCGCATAGCAGATAAAATCGCAGGTATCTCTGTCAATTTCGACCTTGATATTGTCTGATTTGCCGAAATGATTTTTACATGCCGTGATGAGAGAATTTTCAATCGCCTCAAACAAAGTGTCCTTGCTGATCTCTTTTTCTCTCTCCAAAATATCAAGGGCTTCCATTAACTCTTTGTTCATTTTTCCGATTCCTCCTAATCCTCTGTAACAGTTCCCGCAGGCCTCTCTGTCAGGAATGTCACAATCCAATAAAATCTAAGAAAGCGCTTTCCTCAGCATTTCCCTAAAAGTCCAGCGCCAGTCTGATCCGCGCAATCTCCCTTCTCGCAAATACCCTGGGCACACCGCCAGTCTCTATTGTCACGCTTTCCTGATCAAAAGCTTTCAAAATACCTGAAAATTCTTTCTGCTTCTCTATGGGTTGATAGGTCTTGAGTTCCACACTCTCCCCAAGACTCATCTGCAGATGTTTGTCCTTTTTCAGCGTCCGCCCCAGCCCCGGACTGCTCACCTCGAGAATATAGGCATCCTCAATAAAATCCTCGTCATCCAGTCTGTCGGAGAGCGCCCGGCTGACCGTCTCACAGTCCCCTATCGTCACGCCTCCCTCTTTATCAATATAGGCACGCAGATACCATTCTCTGCCTTCCTTCACATATTCCACATCATAGACAGCCACACCCGCAGCCGCCGCAATGGGCTCCAGCAATTCTTCCGTCCGCTTCTCATACTCTTTTTTCGCCATGCTATCACCTCTTTTTGTACCTGAGTCCGATCCAAAAACAAAGAGTGGAACTTCTTCCACTCTTTCCGGTTTCTGCTTTATACACTTGAATCTTGAACATTATAGCACTTTTATATGGGAAATGCAAGGTTTTTTGGGAAATAATTCCGAACTGCTATTCCTCCTCCATCCCTTTCTCCAGAATCTCCGTAATCTTCTCGATCATCTCCTCCTCTCTGAGGCGGAATTTGATCTCCACCCTGCGGGAGGCAGCCATGTCCACTTCTCCGGTAGACGCATCCATAATCGGTACACTGTAGGAACGCCCGTTGACTGTCAGCATCTTCTGCAGCTGCTCAATCTGCTCGGGTGTCAGTCCGTTTTCCGGATCCAGGCAAAAGCTGGCCACGGAATCGGCTCTCCCGGTGGACAGCACCATATTGCTCTGATATCCGCCGTCCGTATCCGTATGCCCTTCTATAATGATCTCGGAAATGTAGGGACGGAAAGCATCCTGCAGCAGAACCCCCAGATACATGGGGATGATCTCCGTCAGTGTCGCCTTGCTCTCCGGTGTCAGCCGGTCACTGTTATATCGAAACAGCACGTCCGAGGAAAACGTGATCGTACCGGTCTGGGCATCCACCTTCATGGAGGAATTATCAAACCGTTTCTGCAGTTCACCGATAATATCCGTCCGTATTCCCACAATATCACGCAGTTCACTTCTGGTGGAATCCAGCTCCGCCTGCGCTTCATCAATACGCCTGTAGGCTTCCTGCAATTCATCTTCTGTCATGGTGGCCCGCGCGGAAGCTTCTTCCAGCTCCCTCATGGAATTTAAGAGCTCTTCTTTAGAATCCATCAGTTCCTGACGGGTCGCATTGAGCTGCAGTCTGGCATTTTCCAGATCTGTCCGCTTTTGTCTGTAGACAAACAGGGTAATGGCGATCAGCAGGATAAAGATCAGCAGCAGTGCCGCCATCATATCCGAATAAGACTGCCAGTAACCCGGTTCTTCAAATACTGCTTTTCTTCTATTCCTCATACCGATCCCTCATCCTGCTGAGTGTATACAGTTCATTGCCGATCTGTTCGCAGGTATCCGACAATGTCTCTTCCAGTCTCTTTTGACGCTCCAGCGCATGATCCAGCACATCATATATGGTATTGCAGGATTCCAGCATCCGCTGCATCCGCTCTGTCATCTGGCGCAGGCTTTCTCCGCATCCGCTCTGCACTTCACTGGAGCGCTCCATGGATCTGCCGAGTTTTCCGAATTCCTCCCCCATTGTTTCTGACATACATGTCATAAATTGCCGGACGATCTTCTCCACGCCTTCTATCTGCGTCTGTGCATTGCCCTGAAGCAGTTCCTGTATTTTCCTCAGGGAAGCAGCCATATTGGCCTGATAAAGCATCATGCTGCCAAGCGCATCTTCTCTGGTCCGGATTCCGGGCTGCGCATATTCATGAAAAGCATCCAGAAACCGGTCCAGCTTCTCATAGGCATCTGCCATCAGACTGCGGTATACAAAAGAAAAAATCAGAGAAAAGAAAATACCATAGACCGATGTGTGAAATGCCACCTTCATGCCGTCCAGAAGAGGCGCCACATTCTCGGAGATGGTGAAAATGTCATTGCCGGAAAAAGAACTCAGTCCCAACGATAATCCCAGGAAGGTCCCCAATATGCCAAGGCCTGTCATGGCACCGGAAATATTGGAATTAAACCAGGTTCGGCCCACCTGATTGATCAGATCTTCGTTTATGTACTCTTCCACCGGACAGGCATGATTTACATTTCCCTTTTTATCCGTATGGATACTTACATGTTTCTGATATTTCGCAAATCTGCGGTTCAGGACCGAGCTGGAAAAGGGATCCGTTTTCTTCCGGTAATCCGGCCATAAATTTTTACGATCCGGCTCAAACTGCCGCTCCATCTCATCCGCCGCCCGCACCATGGCTCCGGTCAGGGAATTGAGCCTGATAAAACTGAAGATGGAGAAGAGAAACAGCACCCCGATGATCGCCAGAAATGACACATTGATGATCAGGTTGGCCGTGAGCACCACTTCCTCTCCGAATACACCGTTAATATCCAGAATAAACCCAAAGGTAAGGATATAAACAATGATCAGCAGAACATACCATTTGTTTTTCATAGAAACCTCCTCTTAGGAAAATCTTAATAATTTCCCCTTAATGTAAAAGAATCCTGCCATGCAGGATTCCAGCAACATGCGAAAAGCGCAAAAGCGCGCCTTCCGCATCCATTGACCATATCTCACTATATCATCCTACGGCCTTCAAAACAAGCTTTTCCAGCCATTCCCTGCCGCCCCGTATTGGTCAGGGCAGGAATCATCAGCCGAGAAATCTCTGCAGGACACGCATACATTCCGCAATATCCAGCGGCTTGGGAATGTGGGCATTCATCCCGACTTCCAGGCAATGCTGGGCATCATCCGAAAAAGCATCCGCCGTCATGGCAATAATGGGCAGAGAACTGTCCGGACGGTCAAGTGCCCGGATGGCCAGCGTAGCGTCATAGCCATTCATCACCGGCATACGGATATCCATCAGCACCGCATCATAGAACCCCACTTCGGATTTTTCAAACATCTCCACACAGATCTTACCGTTCTCGGCACGTTCCAGTTCCATCCCTGTCACCGAGAGGATTTCATTGGCAACTTCCCAGTTGATATCCATATCCTCCGCTAACAGAATATGTTTACCGGTAAAATCGACCTCTTCCGGCGTTTCATCTTCTGCTGAATCATAACCGTCCACATACTGTTTCAGCCGTTCATACAGGGTGGATTTAAACAGTGGTTTGGAGATAAAGCCTTCGATCTCCGCCACCTCTTCTCCCAGATCATTCCAGTCATAGGCAGAAATCAGGAATATGGGAACACTCCTTCCCACACGCTTTCTGATCTCCCGCACCGTTTCGATCCCGTCCATCTGCGGCATCTTCCAGTCGATCAGCACAAAACGATAGTCATCTCCCGCCTTATGCCGCTCTTCCACAAGCTGCACCGCATCTCTGCCGTCCAGCGTCCACTCTGCATGAACCCCGAGCTCCTCCAGATTGGAAACCGCACTGAGACAAAGCCATTCATTGTCGTCCACCACCAGCACATTCCATTCCGGCAGCTTCATATCATGCTCATTGATGTCCGCCTTACGCAGATCCAGTGTCACATGGAACGTACTTCCCTCACCGAGCTTGCTCTTGAGGTCAATGGTGCCGCCCATCAGCTCAATGATCCGCTTGGTAATGGATGTCCCCAGACCGGCCCCCACAATATGGCGTACCTGATCCGTCTCCTCCCTGGCAAAATTTTCCCAGATCTTTTTCTGAAATTCTTCTGACATACCGATACCGGTATCGACCACTTCAAAATGGGTGCGGATATAGCCATCGCCTTTGGGAGACTCCTCCTGAAATACATGCACATCCACCCGGCCACCTTCCGGTGTAAACTTCACTGCGTTGGTCAGAAGATTGATCAGCACCTGATTGAGACGGACTGTATCACAGTATACATCTTCTTTTTTTATCTTCTGGATATAAATATCAAATACCTGATCTCTGGCCTTGATCTGCGGCTGAATGATATTGACGATATCATCCATTACTTCCCGCAACGACATGGGGACTTCATTCAGCGTCATCTTGCCGCTTTCAATCTTGGACATATCCAGGACGTCATTGATCAGCCCCAGCAGATGCTTGCTGGACAGACTGACTTTTCGCAGACAGTCTTCCACTCTTGTCCTATCGTCGATATTCCTCTGCGCAATCTCCGTCATCCCGATAATGGCATTCATCGGCGAGCGGATATCATGACTCATACTGGAAAGGAATTCGCTCTTGGCCTTATTGGCATGAACCGCATCTTCCACTGCCTGATCCAGTGCTTTGATCTGCCTTTTGGAAATCCGGTAATAAACGACAAAAATAACCGCCAGCACCAGAAAAATCGCCGCCACACTGCCAACCATCACCATGCCGCGGGTCTGATCCAGTCTGGAAATCGCGCCTTCCATATAATCATTGGGAATGACTGTGATCAGATACCAGGAAGTATTTTCTGACAGCGGTGTACAATATATGTTCTGCCATGCTCCGTCTACGAGAATCGTGGAAGAATAGACATGCCGATGTGCAATGGCCTCCTGAAGGCCTGTCAGATAATTTTCCATCTCTTCTTCCGAAGCAAACTCATACCGCATACCCACACGCTCAAAATAATTTTCTCTGAACGCATCCTTATTACGGATCACAAAGTTTCCGTTACTGTCTATGATATGAGAATAGGCAACAGAATCATTCTCATCCAGAAAAAGGACCTCATTGAGATACTCCATCGGCAGTCCCACAATCAGGATGTCACTGGTCCGGCCGCTGCGCATGGGATAGGCGGCTTTCATGCCCAGTACAAGAACCTTATCCCCCTCTGCCGTGACTGCCTCTGTCACAAGCGAACCGTCCTCCATCATGGAGGACCAGGTTTCTTCGGGATCCATAAACTGCAGATCCTCGCCAAAGAGTTCTTCCACAACCCCTTCCTTGGTACAGAGTCCCAGATAGGAAAAATTTCTGATCTCGGCGCTGTCCTGCAGCCCTTTGACCATCTCATCACCATAAACAGCATCTTCCGGCGGTGTCCGTCTGAGAATGCCCTCCACCTGCTGCAGGCGCAGCCCGATAATGGCCGCGAATTTCTGTCTGATCTGTCTGCTCATTTCAGCCATATAAATATTGCTGATCTCAGTGACCGTCCGCTTCGTCTGACGTGTCATAAAAGTTGTCAGACTCAGAAAAACGACCGCACATACCAAAATTATGGCAGCTATACTGTATCTGAAAAATCTTAATGTCTTTTTATCCATATTTCCTCCGCTCTGACCGCAAGAGTTACGCAGATATCATTCCATGTGCTTTTTAATGCAGGAAACAATATCTGCCTGCACGGGAAGAATCTTTTCCAGTATCGGTCTTGCCTCATCAATCTGACCGGTGCGCAGCAGATCCACCACTTTCGTATAGGCTTCATACACAGGGGTGATCGACAGATTACCCGCCGTGCCCTTGATCGCATGCGCCTTTTCTATCTGGGCGGTTACATCCGACGCGTCAAAATCAGCCCCCACATACTGGGAATCTATGGACTTCACAAAAGAACCGAGAAGTCTTGTATAAAGTTTTTCATTGTTATTGATGCGCCTTAAACCTCCGTCCACATCTACGCCCAATTCTCTTAATTCATCAAATAAGCTCACCTTACCATACTCCTTTCGTTTCTGTATCCTGCAGTTCCGGATAACACGGTACGGGGCTTTCGCCCCGTATCCCGTCCCTTAATATTTACCGAAATCATCTCCCAGAGAGATTACCTGTTCATTCGCATTTGACGCGGATGAATAGGAAGAATAGGAACCGCCGCTCTGGTAGGAGGAAGACATCCCCATATTCATACCGCTGCCCGAGCCCAGATTATAGATCGAAAGCATCTCACGCATCCGTGACGCCTGATTGGACAGTTCTTCACTGGCAGCCGCACACTGCTGGCTGGTAGCGGAATTGGTCTGCACCACCTGAGAGACCTGATTGATAGCCTGTTCGATCTGTGCCACTGCAGTTGCCTGATAATTGGAGGATTCCGCGATACCGTTGATAATCATCTCGCTGTCCTTTACCCTCTTGGTAATGGCCTCCATTGATTTTACCGTATCGTCGGCAATCTTCGTTCCCGCATTTACTTTTTCAATGGAATCTTCGATCAGCTCCGCTGTCTCTGCCGCCGCGGAAGCACTCTTGGCCGCCAGACTCCTGACTTCTTCTGCCACGACCGCAAATCCCTTGCCGGCCTCTCCTGCCCTTGCCGCCTCAACGGCTGCATTCAGCGCCAGAATATTGGTCTGGAACGCAATATCATCAATCACTTTGATAATCTTGGAAATGCTCTCGGAAGCCTTGTTGATTCCCTGCATAGCCTCCATCATATTCTGCATCTGGCTGTTGCCCTGCTGTACGTCGGAGATGGCCTGTGCCACAAGACCGGCCGCCTCATTGGCTTCCTCAGCATTTTGTTTTGTCTTTTCCGCAATTTCATCAATCGACGCGGTAATCTCCTGAATGGCACTCGCCTGCTGCGTGGAACCCTGTGCCAGTGCCTGGCTTGCACTTGCCACCTGAGAAGAGCTGACCGTTACCTGGGAACCTGCGTCACTGATATTGCTCAGTGCATTCAGATTATCTTCCACCAGCTTCTTTAACGAATTGCCCAGAAGATCATCCGGTGATTTCGGCGATACATGCATGGTCAGATTCCCATTGGATACCTCCTCTGCCACTTCAGCCTGATATTTGATATTTTCGATCACCCTTTTATAGTCGTCAACCAGATCGCCAAACTCATCATTACCATATTTTACCATATCCACATTGACATGCCCCAGCGCAATCTCTTTTGCAGCGGAAGAAAGCTGCTCAATGGGTCTTAATATGGATTTGATAATCGCCATGGCCAGCAGCAGCGTAATGACGATGGAAACGAGGCCAAAGCCAAGCGTCACGGCCGTGGCAAGCTTCGTATAGATTTCCTGTTCCCTGGGATCGGTCAGATCCACCGCAAACCGTGTCGTCACATCACCGATGATGATATTCAATACCGTGATCAAAATCGGAACCATAAACCCCAGTATGAGCTTTGTCTTGATCTTTAAGTTTTTCATGTTTCTCTCCCCCTCATTCTTCTTCCAAAGTCATGTCATTGGCCTGCTCCACAACCGTCAGATCATCATCGTTGAGCAGTTTATCCGGATCCAGCAGCAGTTTTACGGAGTTCCCCACTTTACCGATACCATATACATATTTGTGATGGGACTTATCCGCCCGCCCGATACTCGGAGGCGGCAGTATGTTTTCTTCCTTGATCTCCACCACCTCTGCAATCTTCTCCACGATCAGCCCAACCAGCATGGATTTCACATTGATGACGATGATACAGGTCCTGTCATTGTACTCAAAAGGCTCCTGCTTGAAACGCAGCCGCACGTCCACAACCGGAATCACCTTGCCCCTTAAATTGATCAGCCCTTTGATATAGTCTTCTGTCTCCGGTATCGCCGTGATGGACTGGAACTGGATAATCTCATTGACATACTGAATCTCCAGACCAAAGTACTCATTTCCGGATTTGAAAGTCATATATTTGCCTTTCTGCGCGTCCTGCTCATTTGAAGCGGCCTGACCGTCATCCAGTCTCTTCAATTCGCTCATTTCATTCATATGCTTTCTGTTCCTTTCTGTATTTGCTTATTCTACTAACCCGCCTGCATCCAGTATCAGTGCGATACTGCCGTCTCCAAGCTGGGTACAGCCTGACAGCCCTCTGACTTTTTTGATATAGGAGGGGATCGGTTTCACCACGATCTCCTGTTCTCCGATCAGTTTATCCACCAGAAGGCATATCTTCTTTTCCTCCACCTCGAGAATCAGCATAACGCCCTCTTCCACGGACTCACAGTACTCCGTCAGACCATACCATTTGCCCAGGCGCAGCACCGGATAGCACTCTCCACGAATCATGATATATTCCTCGCCGTTGGGCTCATGAATCATCATATCTTCCTTCACACGCACGAATTCTTTGATCACGCCTGTCTCCATGACAAAGGAAGAGGTTCCTGTCTCCATGACAATGCCGTCAATGATAGCAAGCGTCAGCGGGATTTTCAGACTCATGATCGTACCGAGTCCCTGTGTGCTTTCAATATCCAGCGTGCCGCCGATCGCCTGTATGTTCTGTACCACAACATCCATGCCTACCCCGCGGCCTGAATACTCTGTGATCTGCTCGTTGGTGGAAAAACCCGGCAGGGTAATAAACTGGTACACTTCCTTATCCGTGTAGGCGCTGTCCGGTTTGCCTTCCTCCAGCAGCCCCTGTTTTCTCGCCTTTGCCAGTATCTTCTCTCTGTCAAGGCCTTTGCCGTTGTCCTCCACACTGATCCACACTTTGCCGGCCTCGGTTCGGGCAGAAAGCGTAATCTTACCCTTATCCGGCTTGCCCTCATCCATCCGCTCTTCATTGGTCTCAATGCCGTGGTCTACGGCATTTCTCACCAGATGCATCAGCGGATCGGAAATATGTTCGATAATATTTTTATCCACCTCGGTCTGTTCCCCGACCATGACAAACTCAATATCCTTGCCCAGCTTTCTGGATACGTCAAACACGATACGGTTCATCTTCTGGAAAGTATTGGTCAGCGGCACCATACGCATGGACATGATCACATTCTGCAGATCCGTGGAAATCTTGGCAAGCTGTGCCGCCGCCTTATTGAAATTGTCAAGGTTTAAGCCCGGTACTTTCAGATCGGGATTCTGTAATACAACGGACTCGGAAATCACCAGTTCCCCGATCAGTTCCATCAGCTGATCCATCTTGCTTACGCTGACACCGATAAAGGAGGCTTTCTCCCCCTTTGGCTTATCTTTGGCCAGTTTTTTCTGTTTGCCGGGTTCCCGGGATTTGATGACGAAATCACCCGGCGCGATGGCCGGTTTGGCCGGCTTTGCGGGTTTGGGCGGTGCTGCCTGCCCGCCGTTTTCCCCTTCTTCTGCCTGCTCTGCCCTGGCTTCGATCACCTCCACACTGGATTCCAGATCAATGATCGGCATGCCGTCTTCCTCATCGCCGAAATCAAAGCCCTGCAGAAACTCTTCCGCCTTACATTCGAAAACATCCACCTTCTCGATGTCGTACCCGATCCCGATAATTTTGCGCACTTCCTCTTCACTGGCCTGTGCCTGCAGCAAAATACGGAACCCCTCTTTGAGGATGATATCAGAGCTTTCCGCATCCGCTATAATGTCCTCGGGGGAATACAGCAGATCCTCCGCAATCTCTTTCAGCGCATATACCGTCTTGTAGGCATGGACATTGGCCATCTCCGTTTCCGGGAAAAAGTGGATATAAATCTTATAAAAACGACTGGCACTTGTGGAAACCGGCGCAATATAAAACTGCTTGGGCTCCACATGCACATTTTTCGGCGGCTCTTTTGCGCCCTCCTGGCCTCCTTCGCCTTTGATCTGATCCAGAAAACGGTCCAGATCAGCAATGATCTCTGCCGGATCGCCGTCCGGCGTATCGCCGTTCCGGATCTTCTCCATCTCATTCGAGATGAATCCCTCCACGGTCAGTACATGCTCCACCAGATCCACATGGGGTACATTTTCCGGATGGGACTCCCTCAGATAATAAAACACATCCTCCAGTTTATGAGAGATCGCCGTAATATTATCAAACATCATAATACCGGATGATCCCTTTATGGTATGCATGGTTCTGAATATCTCATTTATGCTGTCTTCATCAAAGCAGTCTGCATCTTTCTGTTCCAGCACCATGTCCTGAAGCTGTTCCAGGAGCTGCTCGTTCTCAAACAGATACATGTCAAGCATGCCATCCGTACTAAATTCCTCCGCCATACATTCTCCTTTCCTGTATCATTTTCCATTGCTATCTTCAGTTTCAGATCAGTCCCAGTTTCTTCATCGCCTGTTCAAACCGCTCCTGATCAATCGGCTTGCCGGAATATATGGTACAGCCCAGCTCAAATGCCATCTTGACATTTCTCTCTTCATTTAATGCAGTCGTCATAATCACCTTAACTGCCTGATCTTCCGGAATATTCCTGTCTTTTTCCAGATTGCGGATCCCCACCAGCGCCTGATAACCGTCCATCACCGGCATCATGATATCAAGACATACCAGATCATAGGGCTCATCATCCTCCAAAGCCATCATAAACGCGTCCACCGCTTCCATACCGTCCACTGTGGCATCGCATTCACCATACTTTGACAGGAAATTCACCATAAACTTCCTTGTCGCAAAATCATCTTCTGCCAATAAAATCTTCATGTCCTCTCTCCTTTACATTTTATTCAATAACGCATAGGTTCTTCCTGCGATTTGATTTAATTTTTCCTGATATTCCACCGCTCCCAGATCATAGGCGACTTTCGGCATCCCGTAAACCACACAGGTGGATTCGTCCTGCCCGATGGTCCTGGCCCCTGCCTTTCTCATCGCCAGCAGCCCTTTTGCGCCGTCTCCGCCCATGCCGGTTAGAATGATGCCCACCGCATCGGCGCCCGCCGCTTTGGCAACAGACTCAAACAGCACATCGACCGAAGGACAGTGCCCGTTAACCCTGGGTCCCCGTTTGCACTCCACCTGATACCCGCCGTTCATCTTTACCAGACGCATATGCTGGTCTCCGCCCGGCGCAATCAGCATACGCCCCGGCATGACCCGGTCGCCTGTCTGGGCCTCCTTGACCTGGATACGGCACTGATCGTTGAGTCGTTTGGCGTACATGGAGGTAAAGCCCGGCGGCATATGCTGGACAACCACAATACCGGGGATATCCGTCCCATACTCTTTGGCTACGGCAAAGATGGCCTCTGTCCCGCCGGTCGACGCCCCGATGGCCACAAGCAGATTGTTGCGCTTGGAAGAAACACACCGGTGCTGGCTCTCCTGTTCCAGAATTTTCTTTTTGATATTGCTGATTCTGGCTGTGGATGCGATCTTGATTTTGACCAGCAGTTCATTCCTGATAAAATCCTCAAGCTGCGCCCTGTTTGATACGGCCGGTTTTGCTACAAAATCCACGGCACCCGCGTTCAGCGCGTCAAATACCTTATCGCTGAGCGAACTGATCACCACCACCGGCAGCGGATACTGGGGCATCAGCTTGCGAAGAAACTCGATACCGCTCATCCGCGGGAGCTCCACATCGAGAGTCATCACATCCGGCTTTTTCTCCAGTATGGCATCCCTGGCTTCAAAGGGATCTCTTGCAGTACCCACCACCTGTATCGCCGGGTCCCTGCTCAGATTCTGCACCAGCAATTCGCGGAACACAATGGAATCTTCTACGATTAATACTCTGATTGGCTGCATACATTACCCATTCCCTTCTCTTTTTCTGAATATTGACGGCTGGATAATCTGAAACGCAGTGCTGCTTCTGTCCAGAGTCTCCGTTGTGCCGATAAAGAAATACCCGCCGGGTTCCAGTATATCATACACCTTCTGTACCAGTTCCCGTTTTGTTTTCTCATCAAAATATATCATAACATTGCGCAAAAATACAGTATGCATTTTCTTTTTAAACGGAAACGGATCCATCAGATTGAACTGACGGAAAATCACTTCCCTTTTCAGTTCTTCCGTCACCCGATATCTTCCCCCGCCGACAGATTTGAAAAAATGTCTTTTCCATGTATCCGGAAGATTTTTCAGCTGTTCTTCCTCATACACACCGGCCAGCGCTTCCTGTAATACCTTGGTCGACAGATCGGTGGCCAGCAGCTTTTTATCCCACTGGTTCTTCTCCAGCCCGAAAAAATCCGCCATCACCATAGCGATCATATAAGGTTCTTCGCCCGAAGACGCCGCGCCGCACCATACACGCAAATCCTTCTGGGCTGCAGCCTTTGTCTTCGCCCACGGCAACACCACGGATTTGAAATATTCGAAATGCTCGAATTCCCTCATAAAATAGGTATGGTTCGTCGTCAGCAGATTGACAAGAGTCTTTTCCAGTCTTCCGGATTTATCCCGCTCCACCGCATCCATAAATGCAGTAAATGTAGGAAATCCGTCTTTTCTGATCCTGTTTTCCAGCCTGCCGTTAATAATCACTTTTTTCTGATGCAGATCTATCCCATAGCGCTGTTTCATATAAGTCGCTATTCTCAAAAATTCCTCATCCGTTATCAACCTGGTTTCCTCCCCTCAAAAAATAACAGACTGATCCACTCAGCACAGCTGACGCAATATTTTCCTGCAGATCGCAAAAATATCCGGATTGAATTTTATACCTGCTTCCCGGCCCATGGCCTCCAGTGCCTCCTCCCGGCTCATGGACTGCCGGCCCGTCAGGGTACAGTAGGCATCCACAATGGATACGATCTGTGCCGCCAGAGGGATCTCATCCCCCGCCAGAGCGTCCGGATAACCGCTGCCGTCATAATTCTCATGATGATAATTGGCAATGTCAATGGAGGTACTGATAAAATCATTGTAATCATTGCTGACATGGAGGTCGCGAAGAAGCTTTGCTCCGATATCTGTATGCGTGCGGACCATCGCGCTCTCTTCCTCGGTCAGCCCCGTTTTTTTCTGCAGAATCTCCATCGGTATCCCGATATTGCCAATATCGCACAAAGGCGCCGCCAGCTCTATCGTGTCAATATATGTATCTGATATCTTATCCTCAAACAGCGGCGACAGCTGCATCCCCTGCGCCAATATCCTGCAGTTCCTGCCCAGACGCTCCATATGTTCCTTCTCATAGGCGGAATTTCTGGCGGCAATACCGGCCAGTGCATAGAGAATGCTTTTCTTTTCCTGCTCCATCTGCTGCAGCTGTTCGCTGACGGAAACCTGAAGCCGCCGGTTCATCTCCATCAGATCCCGTTTCGCCACGTGCAGACTTAAATGCACCCCTACCCGGGCCTGCACCACTTCCGGAATAAACGGCTTCGTAATATAATCTTCTCCGCCCAGGGAAAGTCCTTCCACGATATCCATCGGATCATCATAGGCGGAAATGAAAATAACAGGAATATCCTTTGTCTCCTTTTTGCTCTTTAACGCTTTGCACAGGGCATAACCGTCCATGCCCGGCATGGAAATATCGGTCAGTACAAGCTGGGGACGGACAGACAGAGCCGTTGCCAGCGCCTCTTCTCCGCTCTCTGCCAGAACCGGGAGGCAGCCCATGCCGTGAATGATCTCTTCCAGAACAAGACGATTCGTTTCCACATCATCCACGATCAGTATTTTTTCCTGATTCTGTTCCTTTTTTTCGTACCTCATCCCTGCACCTCCTTTCTTTTTATGACTCACCGGACAGATTCACGGTCCGCGGCACTTCTTCAGGCTCCTTTTATCTGCTCTCCGATCAGGGCCTCCAGCTCTTTGAATTCGGCAGCCGTCTTTTCATAATTTTCCTTCTGGATCGCCATCTTCAGCCGCAGCACCTTACGGCTCACCTCCCGCGGTGCCCCGTCCGTCAGCTGCCGGATGGTTTCCATAAACATCTCTGCCTTCTCCCAGTTATCCATTTCCACACAAAGGATCAGTTTGGAAAGGTTCCGCTGCAGTGTCCTGATATTTTCCTGCATGCCAAAGGTTTTTACGCCGTCCACTTCCTCTCCGGCCCCCGGCGTCAGGGATATCTTCTGATCATCCGTCTGTGACAGGGTATCCTTATCTTCCTCACAGACTCCTGTCCAGATGGAAAAAGAAAACGTGCTCCCTTTGCTCTTCTCGCTTTCGACCTCAATGGTGCCGCCCATCAGCTCCACCAGCTGCTTACAGATATTCAGCCCCAGCCCGGTGCCGCCGTACTTTCTGGAAATGGAAGCATCCACCTGGGAAAAACTGCGGAACAGCTTCTCCTTATCCCCTTTGTCGACACCGATCCCCGTATCCTTCACAAGGAAAAACAGCTCTATCCGGTCATTGACTCTGGCCGTACGGATCACTTCCAGCGTAATCTTACCCACACTGGTAAATTTAAGCGCGTTGGACAGCAGATTATTAAGGATCTGCACAATCCGCAGTTCATCCCCGATGACATATTCCGGCACCTGGGGAGAAACCGTCATAAAAAATCCCAGCCCTTTTTCCGTAATCTTATTCAGATGATGAGACTTGACATAGTCCAGCATATTTCTGAAATGAAATCTGCGGGGCTCCAGTGTAAATTTGCCCGCTTCCAGTTTGGAAAAATCCAGGATATTATTAATGATCTTATTCATATCGCCGCAGCAGCGCTCAATCAGCCGCAGCGCTTTTATCGTATGATCGTCGGTCACATGATCCGCCAGCTCCCGTACATTGCCGAGGATCCCGTTTACCGGCGTCCGCAGTTCATGCGTCACGTTGGCCACAAACTCTGATTTCACCTTCAGGGCCTGCCTGGCTTCCTCACGCACCTGCTCCACTTCCCGGCTCAGGTATTCCTTTTCCAGGATATCATTGGCCATGCATAGGTAGATATCGGTTCCTTCCCGTTTAAGGATCCGCGCCTCCACCGGAAAACAGGTCAGATTTTTCCGGTAAGCCACCAGATTCCTTGTCTCCTGTCCGTACGGATAGGCAGTCTCTACTTCTCCTCCGACAATCCGAAACGTCCCCGGGAAAATATCGCTGATATTTTTTTCTGTCAGCTCTTCCCCGTATTCCAGTTTCGTTCTGGCCGCCACATTCGCATAGGCAATCTCCCCGGTCCGGCCATAGATGAGGATCATTTCCAGAGCATCCTCCATCGGGATGATATACTCTTTCATCCGTTCCATACCATATTCCTCGTACATAGAAAAAAGGGCAGTAAAAATGAAGAACTTTTCACTGCCTGTCATCCGTTTCTAAGGGGATTATTTAAATTCAAACATCTTTATAACTTCAACAATATTAAAGAAGTCTTCCTTGGCAAGTTCGAAGCACTCAAGTACATCCGGCGAAAACTGTCCGCATTCCCCGTTAAGAATCATTTCATAAGCGGTACTGTTCACATAGGACTCCTTATACACCCTCGGGCTTACCAGCGCATCATATACATCCGCAACGGCAACCACCTGGGCACTGAGCGGAATGGCATCGCCTGAGAGATGATCCGGATATCCCTTTCCGTCCCACCGTTCATGATGATAACGACAGATTTCGTAACAGTAACGGTAAAACTCTGTAGACTGATTTTTATAGGACCGCTCCAGAATACTGCAGCCTATTGTCGTATGCGTCTTAATGACTTCAAATTCATCTTCCGTCAGCTTGCCCGGTTTGAGCAGTATGGAGTCGGGAATTCCGATCTTGCCGATATCATGCAGGGCGGATGCCCTGGCAATCATGTCGATCTTTGAGTTGTTCAGGCCATATTTGGGAAAATATTTCATCATGTATTTCAGCAAAATCCTTGTGAAATACTTAATGCGTCTTGTATGCTCACCCGTCTCCGCACTCCGAAACTCCACAACGGAACTGAGCGCATCAATCATAAACTCATTGGTTTCCCGGATTTCCTTTACCTGGGCCCTGATCTCCTCTTCCTGCCTTCTCAGGCGCATCTCCATATTATGCCTGTTCTGATACAGTTCGATGATATTCTTGCTTCTTCTCTTTACGATATGCGGATAAAAAGGTTTATGTATCACGTCTGCCACGCCATAGGAATATGCCTGATCGTCCGTATCCAGCTCATCTTCACTGGTGATCAGTATCGTGGGGATATCCTGCAGCAGATGATTCTCATGCATATACTGCAGTACGCTGAAACCGTCCATGATCGGCATAACCACATCAAGCAGAATCAGTACGATATTGTTATGAGACTCAATCTGCAGTATCGCATCCTGCCCGTTGGTAGCCTCCAGCAGTTCATACCCTTCTCTCGCATCCTTGAACATTTCATGCAGTATCGCTCTGTTCACTTCTTCGTCGTCAACAATTAATATCTGTTGTTTATCCATCTCTTCTCCCGAACCATTCCTTTATACAATTTTAATACTTTTTTCCTCCACTAACATAACACTTTTCAATCCTCATTGTCAATAAGAAAATGTTGCCACACTCTTTCGGACAATTTTTATCATTTAAAAATTTTAAAAAAACACTTGCATTTTTTGTCATTTTGTATTAAGATAAACAAGCATCAGATATGGCGTGTTGGTCAAGAGGTTAAGACGCCGCCCTCTCACGGCGGAATCAGGGGTTCGATTCCCCTACACGCTGCGACTGTTTGATACAGCCCAACCCTGAAGATACCGGAACAGCGAGTGTTCGGTATCTTTTTTTGCACTTCTCTTTGGACTCAGAAGGCGGAGAAGGAGGGATTCTATGCCTACAGATCTCGGATCAGGTGTAACGCCGCTGCCAGGAGCAGGCTTTACACCTGTTTTCTTTCACCAGGGTGCGCTTTGTTCATGAGGCTGCCCGGTATCAGATCACCAGGTCAAACAGGCTGATCTGGTTGGATTCGGGCAGGTCTCCGAGAAGATGAAGACTGTCCATCAGGTCGGTGATCGTCTTTGACACCTTTGTCCTGTCCCTGAAATCATCCTTGGACAGAAACGGGCCGTCTTTGGCTGCTTCCACGATGGCGTCCGCCGCCTTATCGCCCAGACCGTCGATGCTGCGCAGGGAAGGCATGAGTCTGGTATCGTCATAAATGCGGAAGTTTCGGGAATCCGCCGTAAAAATATCAATGGGCACGAAACCATAGCCCCTGACATACATCTCCTGCACGACCTTCATATCCTTATAGGAATCCTGTTCTTTCTTACTCAGAGTATCGCTTCTGCTGCGGTAATCCGCCATGACACGTTCCAGATGTTCCTGCCCCTGGCACATCAGTTCATAGGAAAAAGCCGAGGCCCGGATACTGAAATAAGAGGCATAGTAGGCCAGGGGATGGTTGATCTTGCAATAGGCAATCCGCCATGCCATCATGACGTAAGCCGCCGCATGGGCTTTGGGGAACATATACTTGATCTTCTTACAGGACCAGATATACCAGTCAGGCACTCCCGCTTCCACCATGGCTTTTTCCATATCCTGCGTCAGACCCTTGCCCTTGCGGACAGATTCCATGATTTTAAAAGAAAGACTGCTCTCCACTCCCATGCCGATCAGATAGACCATAATATCGTCGCGGGTACAGATCGCTGTGGAGATGGTCGCTTTCCCCTCTTCGATCAGCGTCTGGGCATTGCCCAGCCAGACATCCGTCCCGTGGGCCAGACCGGCGATACGCACCAGATCCGAAAAGGAGGTGGGTTTTGTGTCCAGGAGCATTTGTATGGCAAACTCTGTGCCGAATTCCGGAATGCCGAGAGAGCCCAGCTTACAGCCGCCGATCTGCTCCGGAGAGATGCCAAGCGCCTCCGTACTCTGAAACAGAGTCATGACCTGCCTGTCATCCAGCGGAATCGTGACCGGATCAATCCCTGTCAAATCCTGCAGCATACGGATCATGGTGGGATCATCATGGCCGAGAATATCCAGCTTGAGCAGATTATGGTCAATCGAATGATAGTCAAAATGAGTGGTCACAATGTCCGTCGTCATATCGTTGGCCGGATGCTGTACCGGCGTAAAGGAATTGATATCCTCTCCCAGCGGCAGCACAATGATCCCGCCCGGATGCTGCCCGGTACTGCGGCGGATCCCCGTACAGCCGGCGACGATGCGATTGATCTCACAGTTACGTTTCTTGGTGCCTTTTTCCCCATAGTACCATTTCACATAGCCATAGGCTGTCTTGTCTGCCAGTGTGCCGATGGTTCCCGCCCGGTAAGTCTGCCCGGCGCCGAAGATCACTTCTGTATATTTATGGGCCTTACTCTGGTATTCTCCCGAAAAATTCAGGTCAATATCCGGCTCCTTGTCCCCTTTAAAGCCAAGAAAGGTTTCAAAAGGAATGTCAAACCCGTCCTTTTTCAATGGCTCTCCGCAGACAGGACACGCTTTATCCGGCATGTCGCAGCCGGCTTTTCCCGCATATTTTCTCACTTCGTCGGATGTAAAATCATAATAATGGCAGTTCGTACAATAGTAATGCGGACTTAACGGGTTCACTTCCGTGATTCCCGACATCGTCGCCACAAAGGAGGAGCCCACGCTCCCCCGGGATCCGACCAGATAGCCGTCCTCCACCGATTTCCACACCAGCTTCTGGGCGATGATATACATCACCGCAAAACCGTTACTGATAATGGAGTGAAGCTCCTTTTCCAGACGTTCCCTCACAATATCCGGCAGCGGATCCCCGTACATTTCATGCGCTTTCCTGTAACAGATATCCGTCAGTGTCTTATCGCTGTCAGGAATAACCGGCGGGCATTTATCCGGCCGCACCGGCGAAATGGTCTCGATCCTGTCTGCAATCAGATTGGTATTGGTCACCACCACCTCATACGCTTTCTCGCTTCCCAGATAGGAAAACTCCTCCAACATCTCCTGGGTGGTACGCAGATACAGCGGTGCCTGATTATCCGCATCGGCAAAGCCCTTGTAAGACATAATGATCCGCCGGTATATTTCATCTCCCGGATCAAGAAAATGCACGTCACAGGTAGCGACGACCGGTTTATGAAACTGCTCTCCCAGCTCCACGATTTTTTTATTGAGGTTCTGAATATCCTCCTCAGAATTTACATTTTCTATTTTGGGAGAACTGATCATAAAATGATTGTTGCCCAGAGGCTGAATCTCCAGATAATCATAGAAATTCACGATACGGGCAATCTCCGTATCCGCCTTCTGATCCAGCAGCGCCCGGTACAGCTCGCCTGCCTCACAGGCACTGCCCAGCAAAATCCCCTCCCTGTGCTTAACAAACAGACTCTTGGGAATGCGCGGCCGTTTGCCAAAATAGGTCAGATGAGACTCCGATACCATCGTATACAGATTCACCCTGCCCACATCGCTTTGCGCCAGCATAATGGCATGGTATGTGGGCATCCGCCGGATCGCTTCCGGGCTGCTGGCGCCCATGGCATTGATAGCTGCCAGATCATGCACGCCTTCCTTTTCCAGCATGGGCAGAAAACGAATCAGGATCTCCGCCGTCGCCTCCGCATCATCGACCGCACGGTGATGATGCTCCAGAGAGACGCCCAGCCTCTTTGCCACCGCATCCAGTGTATGCTTGGCCTGATCCGCCAGAAGCAGCCGGGCGATGCCTACCGTATCCACATAGGTATAGGCGCAGGGCCGCCCCAGCCGTCTGGCATTTTCCTCGATAAAGCTCATGTCAAAGCCGGCATTATGGGCCACCAGCACGCATTCTCCGCAAAAATCAAGAAACTGCGGCAGCACCGTCCCGATATCCGGCGCGTCCATCACATCCTCATCCCGTATGCCCGTCAGCTGTTCGATCTTAAACGGTATCGGCGTCCCGGGATTGACAAAGGTAGAAAAACGCTCCCTGATCTCTCCGTGGCACACCCTGACGGCCCCGATCTCGATAATGCGGTTATTCACCGGCGAGAATCCCGTCGTCTCCAGGTCAAAAACCACATAATTGCCGTCCAGTGCCTGCCTGCCGCAGTTCGTCACAATCTCTTTCAGATCATCCACCAGATAAGCTTCCATGCCATAGATAATCTTAAAAAAGTCATGGGGATCCGGGTTTTCTTCACCGGCTTCCTTACGCCGTCCTTTTTCCTGTTTCCACAAATCTTCCCACACATGGTTGGCGTCCGGGAATGACTGCACCACCCCGTGGTCAGTGATGGCAATGGCCGGATGGCCCCACTGATAGGCGCGTTTGATGATATCCTTTACATCGGACACCCCGTCCATATCGCTCATCTTGGTGTGGCAGTGCAGCTCCACTCTTTTCTGTCCGCACGAATCTATACGGGCAGTCGTAAAATCAGCCGTTTTCTTAATACCGACAATGGAGCCCAATGTCAGCTCGCTGTCAAACCGGTCAATGGTCGTCACACCCTTGATCTTAACAAAAGCGCCTGCTCTGATCTGCTCTGACATTTCCGGCACCTGCTCGTTGTGCAGGAACAGTTTGATGGTGAGCGTATCCGTAAAATCCGTCACATCAAAGATCATAATGGTCCGCTCATTGCGGATCTCCCGCCTGTCCACATTCAGGATCTTCCCGCGTACCACCGCTTCTCCGATCTCGCCCACCACATCTTCCATCCGCATGGCTTCCTCGTCAAAGTCACGGCCATAAATAACATCCGGATTATCACTGCGCCGATATGGCTTTTTGCCCGTATCCTCCCGGCCTCT
The DNA here is from genome assembly GCA_910587155.1 of uncultured Lachnospiraceae bacterium. Taxonomy (GTDB): domain Bacteria; phylum Bacillota; class Clostridia; order Lachnospirales; family Lachnospiraceae; genus VSOB01. The sequence goes on along the minus strand of CAJULA010000001.1, from coordinate 99,982 downwards.
GCCCATCCGGCCGCCCCTTTTCTCTTCTTTTGCCGGCCGGGGCGCCTTTGCGGAGACTCCCGCGCCGGACGCTTCTCCCGGCTGTCCCGCGACGGCCGCCGCGCCGCTGACAGAAATCGCTTCCCGGCTCCCGGTTTCCGCCCCCTGCGCCATCCTGGCGGATATTTCCGCCACCTGGCCCGCGATCCGCACATCGTCTTCTTTTTCTTCCTTCTGCGTCTGCTCTCTGTATTCCAGCTCTGCTATCACAGGCAGGCCAAACCGCTCGCCGAATATCTTTTCCAGGATACGGACCAGCTCCGGTCCTCTCTCCCTGGCCGGCAGATTGTCTTTCACCAAAAGATGCATTTTTCCCTTCTCCGGGAATGAGATTTCCGCCCCCTTGAACATGACATACTCAATATGACTGTACTCCTTCAGTTCCAAAAGGATACTGTCACGATAGACTTCCATCAGGTTCCGGGGATCATACTGTGCGGACAGGGTATAGGTTTCATAGATTTTGACCACAATCTCCGTCTGCGGGAAAAGCTGTCTTCTGATCTGCTTCTCGATCAGAAAAATCGTCTCTTTGGCGATCAGGTGGGTACTGGACAGATAAATACGCAGAAAGTCCCTGCGTTTGGTAGCCGTAATCCGTTCCACATCCACCTGCTCCAGCAGGGCCCTTACCGCATCCTGCAGCTGCAGTGTGGGAAATACTTCCAAAAACTGTTTTGCCATATCCTACTCCTGCCAGTTTTCCAATTCCTCTTTCAGTACCGTAAGCAGCTCCGCTTCCGGCACCTTACGGACGATCTCGCCCTTTTTGATCAGCAGCCCTTCTCCGTCTCCGCCGGCAATGCCGATATCCGCCTCTTTCGCTTCTCCCGGGCCGTTTACCGCACATCCCATCACAGCCACCTTCAGATCCAGCGGAATATCGGCCACCATCTCTTCCACCCTGGCAGCCAGGGAAATCAGGTCAATCTTCGTCCTGCCGCAGGTAGGACAGGATACCACTTCGATCCCGCCCCTGCGCAGCCCCAGTGTGCGCAGGATCAGTCTGGCACTTTTCACCTCTTCCACCGGATCTCCCGTCAGAGAGACCCGTATCGTATCCCCGATGCCCTGGTACAGGATCACTCCCAGCCCAAGGGCGGATTTGATATTGCCGCTAAGCACTGTCCCCGCCTCCGTGATTCCCACATGCAGCGGATACGTGGTCTGCTCTGCCAGTATCTCATGCGCCCTGATACACATAAGCACATCCGAAGATTTGATGCTGACCACCAGATTGTCATATCCCATATCTTCGATCATATGCACCTTGTCCAACGCGCTCTCCACAATGCCTTCCGCCGTTACTCCCTGATATTTCTCTGTCAGCTCCTTTTCGAGGGAACCGCTGTTGACGCCAATGCGGATGGGAATGTTCCGCTCACGGGCCATTCGCACCACCGCTTCCACCTTTTCCCGGCTCCCGATATTCCCCGGATTGATGCGAATCTTATCTGCGCCGTTCTCCATGGCCGCCAGTGCCATTTTATAGTCAAAATGAATATCCGCCACAAGGGGAATGGCGATCTGTTTTTTAATCTCTCTCAGCGCCCTGGCAGCCTCCATGGTCGGCACCGTACAGCGGATGATCTCGCATCCTGCCGCCTCCAGCCGATGGATCTGGGCCACGGTAGCCGTCACGTCCTCCGTCAGCGTATTGGTCATGGACTGTATCAGCACCGGATTCCCGCCGCCGATCACACAGTCTCCGATATGGACTCTCTTAGTTGTATCACGATGCATTTCGCTCCTCCTGCTCCTGTCTGCTGTATCCGTATCCTGCCCACACCACATCCCGGGCAGACTTGTCTGAACTGTTTTATCTTATCATCTGCTCCTGTAAAAAACAAGTTTTCCCATCCAAAATCTATTCCGAACATATCATAAGGGAACGTTCCCTGATCAGCCCCTCGCTCTGATCTTCCTGCCGGATCGTCACGATATATTTCCGCCCGGGCTCAAAATATTTCAGCGGGAGCTCAAACATGGGATTTTCCTTCGTATAATAAACCGCGTCATAATCCACCAGTATCCTTTCCCCCGCCTGGTTGCGGATGCTGACCGGTAATATCTGTGCGGCATGGGCAGCCCCCGGCCCGGCGGAAAGCCCCATACATATGCCGGTAAACAACAATAGCATTGCCCGGACAATACGCCTGCCATATCCCCGGAACTTCCCTTCCGTCAACAGTACCGACCTTACAGCTGTGAAAATATGTCCTGCGCCATTCTCCGGCGGCTTTCTTTTCCTTTTTCCACACGACCACCCCTGCCTGCCAAAGGAAAGAAGCACCTCCTGCAATTCCCTTTTTACTTCTCCCATGGAAGCACAGCGGTCCTGCGGCTCTTCCTTCGTACATGCCAGTATAATCTGTTCCAGCCTGCCGGAAAGCGTCGGGTACTGCTCTCTGATCGGATAAATACCCCTGTCACTGTCCGGCCTCTCTCCGGTCACAAGAAAAAACAGTGTGGCGCCAAAGGCATAAATATCGCTTGCGACGCTCACCCCGCCGCCCGCCTCCAGCTCCGGTGCGGCATATCCCGGCGTATAATAGCAGCCCCCATCCTGGCGGTGGCTGTTTTGAAAAACGGCCCCTCCAAAATCCAGAAGCGCCGCCCTGCCCTGGCAAAGCAGCAGATTGGAGGGCTTTAAATCCCCATGAATCAGCTTCTGTGGCAATTCATGCAAAAATTCCACCAGCTCTGCCATCTGCAGGGCAAGCCTCACGGCATCTTCTTCTTTCATTGCCCCTCCTTCGCGCACCGTTTCCTCCAACGACACACCTGTCATATATTCCATAACCAGACATATCGCCTCTCTCTCATACCAGATATCCGCCAGCACAGGGATCCCTTCCCGGCGGATCTGCCGCAGCGCCGCCATCTCCCGCAGCGCCGCCTCCTCTCCGCCTTCTCTCCCTGTCCTGATCCGCTTCATCACCCAGTTCTGCTCCAGACGCTTGTCCCATACAAGATAAGTCTCCCCGCTGCCGCCCTCTGCCACCTTCTTTATTATCCGATACCGTTGATCCATCCCATCCTCCTTCCTCACTGAACCACAATCCCGACCGCTGCCATATGGTCTCTGCTGCCGGCCATCGCGGACTGCTGTCCAAGAAGCTCCAGCCGCCGGTCAAACATCCTGGTATTTCCGGCCGGGGACCCATCCAGCAGCGGCCCCAATACCTGACTCATACTCACTTCTTTGTTTCCGCGGTAAAAACCGTCCGTACAAAGCAAAAAACAGGTACGTGCCAAAAGACGGCCTGCCTCGATGACGGCCCGGTCCTCCCCCGATACGCCAACGCATTTCAGAAGGCGTCCCTGCCAGTCTGTGTCATCCCGTGTCAGGCAGCATATCTGGTATCTTTGTCTGCATCCTGGAATTTTTCGTCTCCGAATGCGGTAGATACGGCTGTCGCCGATGTGAAGCAGATAATAGCTGTTTCTGATGATGAGGACTGCACTGAGTGTGCTTCCTGTTTCGCTGTTTTGCTTTTTCTGGAATTGTCTGAGATTTTCCTGAATAAGATGGAATTGCCTCTGAAGGGCAAGTAAGATCAGTTCTCGCGAACTGTTTTGAAGGATCAGATTTTTTCCTTCGTGATAAAACCAGTCGGTCAGGCAATGGATGGCGCAGCTGCCGGCCTGCTGAGAGGCTGGCAGGCTGCCGATACCGTCGCAGACTGCGGCCAGCAGGCATTCCCCTCTTTGCAGGCGGATATGCTGCAGAGAAAGAGAATCCTGATTTTTGCCGCCTCCTGCGGCCGCCGACCAGTAAATACCGGTCTGCATCCGCATAGTTTCTCCTTTTACACAGACGGGCGCCCCGTCTTACTGAATCAGTTTTACAATGTCATTATACATAATCAGCACCATCAGGCCACACAATACCGCAAAGCCCGCCAGATGCACCATGCCTTCTTTTTCCGGCGGAATGGGCTTGCCGCGTATGACCTCCAGCAGCAGAAATACCAGTCTGCCTCCGTCCAGAGCCGGCAGGGGCAGCAGATTCAGCACCCCGAGATTTACCGACAGCAGCATGGCAAGATTCATCATATTGACAATCATCACCCACAGGCCGTAAGGCCTGGTCTGCTCTGCCACATCGTCCACCAATACGGCAATGCCGATCGGCCCGGATACTTCATTTTTATCCGCCTTTCCCTGAACCAGCATCTGCAGGCTTTTCACGGTCGCTTTCAGGCCATAGCGCACCTCATAATAGCTGTACTGCAAAACCTGCAGGGGAGAACACTTGAAATATTCCGCATATCCCTGAAAACCGAGCAGATATCTGCCGCTTTCCTCATCCAGCTTCGGTGTCAGGACAGTCTCATAAATCTCTCCGTCCCGGCTGTATTCCACAGTCAGCGTTTCCCCCTGTCTGAGCATCGTAATCAGTCCGATCTCTCTGGAGAGATAAACCCGTTCTCCGTCAAGACGTGTGATCAGATCGCCGCCCTGTATCCCCGCCTCCTGCGCCGGAAATCCGTCAATCACATCCTGTATGACGGGACGGTCCGAATAGGTCGTGCCTATGATGACCACTGCCAGCAGATACGCCAGAATAAAGTTAAAGACGGGGCCCGCCAGCACTGTGGAAATCCTCGCCCATACGCTGGCATTGGGAAAAGCCCCCGCAGTCAGGGGAACCTCTTTCCCCTCCTCATCCTCATCTGTCTTGCCGTCCTCACCTTCAAACACACAGGCGCCGCCCACGGGGAACAGTTTGAGGGAATATTTGGTCCCTCCTTTTTCAAACGAACAGAGGGTGGGGCCCATACCCACAAAAAATTCTTTGACCGTAATGCCGTTTGCCTTTGCCAGAAGAAAATGTCCCAGTTCATGTGAGATCACAATCAGACAGATAATCAGGATAAAAATAAGGATCGTCAAAAAAACACCTTCTTTATTTAATCTATGGCGGTTCCCATCATTGCCCGTCCGGGCGCCGCGTCACTCTCTCCCGTCACCGTCACAGGCGCAGAGAGTCTATCACTTCGTAAGTCCACCGTTCTGCTTCCAGAATCCCGTCCACATCCGGATGCGCGCATATCTGATGCTTTGCCATACATGCTTCCATAATCTCCGGTATCTGCAGAAAAGAAATCCGGTGATCCAGAAACAGGCTGACCGCTCTTTCATTGGCCGCATTGTACACAGTCGGCATACTCCCTCCGGCCTCCATGGCCTGATAAGCCAGCGCCAGCCCGCGGAATGTCTCTGTATCCGGCTTTTCAAACGTAATCCGGGACAGCTCATAAAAATCTACCGAAGGTGCATCCATCGGTTTCCTGTCCGGGTAGAACAGCGCATACTGAATGGGCAGCTTCATATCCGGCAGGCCAAGCTGAGCAATGATACTGCCGTCCACATATTCCACCATCGAGTGAATGATACTCTGCGGCTGCACGACCACCTGTATCTGTGGCAGCTCCACATCAAAGAGCCATTTGGCTTCCATCACCTCCAGCCCCTTGTTAACAAGCGTGGCGGAATCAATGGTAATCTTTCTTCCCATGGACCAGTTGGGATGCTTCAGCGCGTCCTCCGCACGCATCCCCGCCAGTTCACTGCGCGTCTTCCCTCTGAAAGGACCGCCGGAAGCCGTCAGCAGTATCTTCCGGACCCGGCTTCTTTTCTCTCCGTTAAGAGACTGAAAAATCGCGCTGTGCTCACTGTCCACCGGAAGGACGGACACGCCTCTCTCCCTGGCCAGCGGCATCAGCAGATGCCCCGCTGTGACAAGTGTCTCCTTATTCGCAAGAAGGATGTCTTTGCCGTGTTCGATGGCCGCCAGGGTAGGCCGTACGCCAATCATCCCCACCACAGCCGTTACCAGCGCATCCATCTCCTCCATGGCCGCAATTTCCAGCAGTCCTTCCATACCGGACAGCACCCTGATATCAAGATCACGGACCCGAACCCGCAGATCACGGCAGGCCTCTTCGCTCCAGAGTGCCACTGCCCGCGGAGAAAATTCTCTGATCTGCCGTTCCATAAGAACCACGCTGCTGCCTGCGGCCAGCGCGGTCACCTGTATCTCTTCTCTGTGCCTGCGTACGATTTCCAACGTCTGTGTACCGATGGAACCCGTGGAACCAAGTATTCCGATTTTTTTCATTTGTCTATGCCCCTATCAATAACCTTGCCATAAAATAGATCACCGGCGCCGTAAAGATGACACTGTCAAAGCGGTCCATAATCCCGCCGTGCCCGGGAATGCATCTGCCATAATCTTTGATCTCATGATTTCTTTTAATGGCCGAGGCTGCCAGATCCCCGATCTGGGAAATCACAGCCCCGATACCGCCCAGGAGAGCAAACGCCCAGGTTACATTTCTGTCCGGTATGGCCTGCTCTGCCACAAGAAAAGAAAACAACATACCCGCCAGCGCCGATCCGGCCACACCGCCCACAGCTCCTTCTATGGATTTCTTGGGGCTGAGTATCGGCGCCAGCCGGTGCTTTCCGAAAGCCATACCGGTAAAATACGCACAGGTATCGCATACCCAGGAACTGATAAAGATCATCCATACAATATATATGCCATATCTCATGCTCTCTGTCAAATAGATAAAAGAAAGCATACCCGGGCCATAAATCATACAGAAATACGCCGCCATCACCTGCTCTGAGCGATACCTGGGAAACGTCAGTACATAGATGGCCATCATCAGCATCAGTTCCCCGATGAGCAGCATGAAAAGAAAGAGCATGGTGTCTGCCTCTCCCCGATATACAGGACCGGATGTACTCTGCCAGATCAGGAAATAATAGAGCAGTATTCCCAGATATCCGGCTGCCTCCAGCACATCTATCCCCGCCCCGGCATGAACGCCCACAGCCTTGCACAGTTCCCTGTAGGCAGTACAGGAAATGATGACAAGCGCCGCCGCCAGATAAGTACCGCCGGCCAGTATGGCCGCTACGGCCAGTACCAGTACACCGGCTCCGCTCACGATCCTCTTTCCCATGCTAAGCCTCCTTCACACCGCCATATCTTCTGTCTCTGGTATTGTATGCTTCTATGGCTTTACCCAATTCCACTTCATCAAAATCAGGCCAGGGCACCGGTGTCACATAAAATTCCGTATAGGCAAGCTGCCATGGCAGGAAATTTGAGATACGCTGCTCTCCGCAGGTCCGGATCAGCAGATCAGGATCGGGAATCCCATGGGTATCCAGATGGTCAGAGATCAGCTGTTCGGAAATCTCCTCCGGATCGATCCTTCCCTCTCTGATCTCTCTGCCGATGCTCACAAGCGCCCGGCGGATCTCATCCCGTCCGCCATAGTTGATGGCAATCTGAAAATGCAGCCCGTCATTATGCAGCGTGGCCTCTTCCAGTTCCGCAATACGGGTACGTATATCCGCTGCCAGACCGGTCTTATCCCCGATAACGCGCACACACATTCTGTTCTTTTCCGCTGTTTTCAGACAGGTCTTCATATAGTTTCGAAGCAGCTTCATCAGCGCATCCACTTCCTCCTTTGGCCTGCCCCAGTTTTCCGTCGAAAAGGCATAGACGGTCAGATACTGAATCCCCATTTTATATGCCTTTTCACAGATCAGCTCCACCTGCTTTGCGCCCTGCACATGGCCGTAATTTCTGGGCATATTTCTGCTCTTTGCCCATCTGCCGTTGCCGTCCAGTATGATGGCTACATGACTTGGTATGTTCATGTGAATTTCCTCTTTTAACACAAAGGGGAGGCTGCCTGATTTCATACGGCGCCCGCCCCTTAGTCTTTCGTAATCGTAATCATTTTATACCGTCAGGATATCCTTGGATTTCTCTTCCACGGCCTTGTCGATTTCTTTGATAAACCTGTCCGTCGTTTTCTGCAGTTCATCCTCCAACTGCTTGATCTCATCCTCGGAAATCTCGGTTTTTCCAAGCTTTTTCAGGAAATCATTTCCATCCCGGCGAACGTTCCTGACAGCCACCTTGCCCTCTTCTCCTTTTTTCCTGATATCCTTTACCAGATCCTTCCTTCGCTCTTCCGTCAGTTCCGGAAATACCAGACGGATCACAGAGCCGTCATTGGTGGGATGAATCCCCAGATCCGAGACCTGAATTGCCTTTTCAATGGATTTTAACAGGTTCTTCTCCCAGGGCGCAATCTGCAGCATCCTTGCCTCCGGGACAGAGATATTACCCACCTGCTGGATCGGCGTGGGAGTCCCGTAATAATCCACTTTTATCTTGTCAAGCACATGGGGATTGGCTCTTCCCGCCCGGATCGTCGCAAAATCCGACAACAGAAAATCATAGGCTTTCTGCATCCTGTCCTCAAATTTTTTTATTCTTTCATCCATGTCCCGTCCTCCTGTCTAAACCGTAACTTTCGTCCCATGAAAGGAACCCTTCACTGTATTTACAATGCTGTTTTCCTCATTCAGCCCAAATACCCACATGGGCATTTTATTGTCGCGCGCCAGAATAGAAGCTGTCATATCCACCACCTGCAGATTTCTGGCGATCACTTCGTCAATCGTAACCTCGTCATACCGCCTCGCCGCAGGATTCACCCGTGGATCATCGTCATAGACACCGTCCACTGCCTTGGCCAGCAGGATCACATCCGCTTCCACTTCCACCGCACGCAGCACGACACCCGTATCCGTGGAAAAATAAGGATGGCCCGTCCCGCCGGCAAAAAACACCACCCTGCCCTGCCGGAAATATTCCACGGCTCTGTCCTTGGAAAAAAGCTCCGTAAAGGAACCGCAGGCAAACGGGGTCAGTATTGCTGTCTCCATACCCACGAAGCGGAATATCTCCGAGACATAGATACAGTTCATGACCGTAGCCAGCATACCGATCTGGTCGGCTTTGGTTCTGTCAATATTTTCGCTGGAACGCCCCCGCCAGAAATTGCCGCCGCCGATTACGATCCCTGTCTGTATCCCGTCGCCTGTGAGTTCTTTCACCTGCAGGGCCACATCCCTTACCGTCGGTTCGTCAAAGCCCGTCTTTTTATCGCCTGCCAGCGCCTCTCCGCTGAGTTTCAATAATAGTCTCTGCATTCTGCTTCCTCTCGCCTGTCAAAAACCATACCCCGGCTCTCTGCCGCGGGTCCTGTCAGATTTATTGAAATGCTTCAAAGAAAGAAGTCGGGTTGACATCCGCATATACCAGGGAACACATACCCTCAATTACCGCACCGTTGTTGATCTGTACGGATTTTGCCTTAATATTGCCCATCACGATGGCCGTGGTATCCAGGATCACCGGTCCCGGCACGTCAATATCTCCTTTGACCGCTCCTGCAATCACGGCACTGGTGGCATAAATATTGCCGATGATAACGGAACTCTGCCCGATCTTTACACTGCCTTCACTGGTGACTTCGCCTCTGATACGGGCATTTTCCGCATAGACTTCCATCGCCTTGGAATTGCCGTACACTGTGCCGGCTACGTTCAGCTTACCCCAGATCTCTATATTTCCCTGTACCGTACCTACCACTTCCATGGAACCGTCGGATGTCACATCACCTGTGATCTTCATCCCGGCCGTGACCACGGATACTTCGTCACTGACGATGCGCTGCGGCTGTATCTCTTCCGCTGCATCCTCCTCCGGCACAGTCTCACTTACGGCAGTCTCTTCCTGCATTGCTGCCTCCGCAGTCTCTGTCTCTGTCACATCTTCCCTTGTCACTGTTTCTTCCAACATCCTGTTTTCCCCTCCTGCTTCCATCTCTGTTTCCGTTTCCCTGCTCACTGCCTCCTGCTCTGCGGCTTTGAGAAAATCCACTGCCGTCACACCGCCGTCAGTCTCCGCCTCCTTATCGTCCGCAGGCTGATCTTCCATTGGCGACTCTGCCGTCTCCATTTCCGGCTGTTCCGATTCGGATTCTGACACTTCTGTCATCTCTTCGTCTGCCTGTATCTGCGCAAAATCAGCTACATCCGCTTCGGGCTCCTTTGGCGTCGGTTCCGCCTCAGACAGGTCAAAGAGGCGCTCTGTCTCTGTATCCGCCGCGGCAGACTCTTCCGGCACCTCTGATATGTCCCCGGGCACTGCAAGTCCCATCTGCAGCATTTCTTCCTCTGTCAGTCCGGTTTCCGCCATCAGCTCACCGGCCGAAAGTCTGCCCTCATCCGCACCCGGAGCTGTCATCCCCAGGATTCCCATACCGGTGCTCTCCTTTGCCTCCGGCTCTTCGGGCAGCACATTCTCCTCATCCAGCTTATCCAGCATGGAACTGAGTCTCTCCACCATATCATTCGTTCCGGGCGCCTCCGCCGGGGCTTCCTCCGCCCAGTCTTCATCCGCCCAGTTCTCATTTTCCGCCCAGATTTCTTCTTCCGATGCAAAATCATCCGCCACGGCAGCCTGCTCCGCATCTCCTGCCTTTTCCCGCGTTCCGGCCTGCTCGTCCGCAGCCAGCTCATTCACTGCCTGCGACAGATCTTCTTTCAAATCAGTAAAAAATCCCATCTTTCTATCCTCCATTTCTTTCAATCCCGATCCAGGTCTTATGTTCCATGTTGTATCGGCAGCGTATCTTTTGTGATCGGAACGATCACCGTATCTTCCATCTCCAGTATCGTCTCAATAATCCCCCGCAGAGCCTCCACTGTCGTCTTCTTATCCGCCGCATCGTGAAGCAGGATCACGGCCTCTCCATAGTTTTCCAGATTCGCCGTACAGTTTCTGATAATCCTCTCTTTATCCAAATGTCCGGTGGCATCTCCGCCGGATATATTCCAGTCGTACCACGTAATACCGATCTCGTCCAAATATCCTTTCAGTTCCTGCATTTCCACCTGAGACGTATGATTGCTGCTCCCGCCCGGGAAACGGTAAATATCCGGATGCACCCCTGTCACCTCGTACAGATAGTCCTGCAGGGTATTGACATCCCATATAAACGCTTCCTTCGACGCATAGATTTCCTCATAGACATGGCTGTAGGAATGCATGGCCAGGGTATGCCCCTCTTTCACAATCCTGCGGAGTGATTCCTCATAAGGTTCTTTTCCTTTTCCCACAACGAAAAAAGTCGCTTTCACATCATATTCTTTCAGAATGTCAAGAATATCATCCGTATAAATACTGGGACCGTCGTCAAATGTCAGGTAAACCTTGCGGATCTCCGACTGCGGCGCACGCGCCGGCGCCGTCTCCTGTGCCTGCTGCTCCCAGATACGGATGCTGTCTTCCTCCGTCCGCACCTGATTCCGCTCTGCCTTCGCCTGCACTTCCTGCAGGGATGCCTCCATCCGCTGCGCCTCGCTGCGCAGCCGGGCCGTCTCACTCTGCAGCTCCTCTACCCGGGCTTTCAGAACACCCACACGGATTCCCAGATAAATACATACCGCAATCGGTATGGGAATCGCCGTCAGCAGACAGACAATGAGCAGCCGCTTCAGTATTTGCACACGTCCCTTTCTTTTGTTCCTCTTCCCTGCTGCCATAAATAAACGAACTCCTTCTTGATTGTATCACACAATATGGCAGGAGGAAAGTACTAAATTTATCCGATCTGACACAGCCTCACCACCCCCGCTTTCAAAAGTATAGCATTTTATGGCAGATTCAGCAATAAATGTTTTTTACCGGAAGCGGAAAGCGGGTCTGTATTATAACTCCCGCAAAAAAACGGCCGCACATATCGCTATGCACCGGCCGTTTAGCCTCTTATTACAGTTTATTAAGAGAAATCTTTTTTTCCTTCCTCCACCTCTTTTTGCCCTCTCTTTTTTTCTCCTTTTTGTCCTTGCTGCGTTTATGAATAATCATATAAAACGTCGGGAGCAGGATAAGGGTCAGGATGGTGGAGGCCGTCAGACCGCCGACGATCACGACTGCCATCCCCTGCGTCATCTCGCCGTTCTTGCCGTAGCCCAGTGACATGGGAACCATGGACAGGATCGTGGTCAGTGTGGTCATCAGGATCGGGCGCAGCCTTGATTTTCCGGTCTCGATCAACGCCTCCTCCGTGCTCATGGTTCTGCGCAGCATATTGGTATAGTCCACATAGAGGATTCCGTTATTCACCACAATACCGATCAGCATCAGAAAGCCCATCAGGGATACCATGCTGACGGTACACCGGGTAATCAGCAGCAGCAGAATGGAACCGATCAGGGAAAACGGGATACAGAACATGACCATTCCTGAATAGCGCAGGTTCTCAAACTGAATTGCCATCACAATATATACAAGCAGGATGGCCGTGATAATGGCGGAAAACAGAGAACCAAACTCTTCATTCATCATCTCATCCATCGTATTTGTCACCTGCTCCACACCTTCGGGCAGAAAAGTCTGTGCCATCTGCTCCCGGATCGTCTCCTGTGCGGTGAATTTGGCATCCGCTTCCAGTGTGGCTGTCACACTGGCCGTATAGCTGCCGTCCTTGCGGCTGATCGTCTGAGGAGAATCGGTATAAACAATCTCCGCGATCTCCGCAAGGGGAACCTGGGTGCCGACGGGACTGGTCAGCGTCATACCATACACATCATTGACGGTAGGGTATTCATCCGCCGGGTACTCCACCTTTACCGTATATTCGCTGTCATCTATCATCACATCCATGGCATCGGAACCGCCCAGAATGGAATAAATCATGCCGCTGGCCATCTGCGGTGTCATCCCCGCCGCAGAAGCCCTGATGGGATCAATCACAATCTCGGCTTTAGTCGCCGCATCCGCAAAGGAAGAGGTGGCACTGATGACACCGTCCGCGCGCACCACGGCATCCGATACGATCCGGCAGGCTTCTTTCAGTTTTTCCAGATCATTGCCTTCCAGCGCGATATCATAAGTATTGCCGCCGCCCATACCGCTCATACCCATGGACGAGGAGGAGGCCACACTGATCTCACAGCCATCTTCATAGTCGGCCACCACAAGCGTCCATTCATCCACGATTTCCACCGTGGACAGCTTACAGTCATCCGCTACATAAGCCTGGACACTGCCGGTAGCGGAAGATTCCGTAACCGTCGTACTGTAATCGTCAATATAGGGACTGTCTTTGACAAACTGTTCCAGCTCCCGCACCTTGGCATCAATCATTTCCAGCTTTGTGCCCGGGCGGAATTCCACCGATATGGCTACCTGTCCTTCATCTGTCTGCCCCATCAGCTCCACATTGAGGAAACGGCAGAGGAAAATGGAAACTGCAAAAATACCCACCGCCGACAGTGCCACCAGTTTCTTTCTATGTAACGCTTTCCGAAGAATATTCGCGTAGCGCTCCCCCACTGCTTCCAGAAAACGATTGACTCTCGTCTCCTTCTTTTCCACCGGTTTATATTGGGAAAAGCACAGAGGGACAAGTGTGATGGCGGAAACCAGGGATGCAATCAGGGCAAATACGATCGTGTAGCCAAGCTGGCCGAACATCTGTCCGGACATCCCTTCCATCATGGCCAGCGGTAAATACACCACCACAGTTGTAATCGTGGAAGCCACAATGGATGCCAGCACCGTCTTCGTGGCCTCATAGGCCGCATCCATAAAGCTCATGCCCTCATCCGTTTTCCGGAAGCACATCTCAATGACAACGATCGCATTATCCACCATCATACCGATACCGATGACCAAAGCGCCCATCGTAATCAGATTCAGGGAAAAGCCCATGAATTTCATCAGGATAAAGGTCACCAGCAGCGATACCGGCATGGAACTTCCCACGATAAGACTGCCCTTGAAATCTCCGAAAAAGATAAACAGCACGATCATGGTAATGGCAATCCCGATCAGCAGCGTCTGCGCAATGGAAACCAGGGAATCAATGATCGTCTCACTGCTGTCATAGACTGAAGTAATGGTAATATCCGGGTTTTCCGCATTGAGGCGGTCCACCACCTTCATCACCTTGGAGGACAGCGTAACGGCACTGGAGCTCTGGATTTTCGTAATACCGATACTTACGTTGTCCGCTCCGTTATAACGGCTGTAGCTGGTCGGATCCGCCGATGCATAATGTACATTGGCAATATCCGACAGATGGATTACATTGCCGGTTGGGGTGGTAATCGGAATCGTCGCCAGTTCCTGCGGGGTCTTATATTCCGCCGTGGAACTCACATTCAGGCTCTGGCTGCCATAGTCCGCCGTCCCTGCGGGAATCGTGTAATTGGCAGACGCCACGGAATTGGCCACTGTGGAAATATCCAGCCTGTACTGGCTCATCAGTTCGGGAATCAGCTCCACACTGATATATTCCTCATTACCGCCCGAAACCGAGACATCCGCCACATCACTGACTTTTTCCAGTTCCGGCTCCACGGTTTCCTCTACATATCCAAGGACATCCACGCCCGGATCTTCGGAATTGACAGACAGCATCATCACAGGCTGCGCGTTCATATCCATGGCGATAATCGTGGGATCTTCCGCATCATCCGGCAGGTTGCGCTTCACCCGCTCCACCGCTTCCTGCATATCAATAAAAGCGTCATCCATGTCCGTCCCATACTCATAAGAGAACATAACCATGGACATATTTTCCTGCGAAGAGGAATACACGTTTTTCAGGCCGGACAATGTCCCCAGTCCGTCCTCGATCTCCTGGGTCACAAGCCGTTCCACATCCTCCGGTCCCGCCTGCGGATAAATCGTCATAACGAGCATGACCGGCATATCCATATCCGGCGTCAGCTGGAGATTCATCCCCATAATCGACTGGACGCCGAATATAATCAGGGATGCCACAATGACCAGCGCGGCAACGGGCCGCTGCAGTACTGTTTTTGTCAACTTACTCATCCGTCACCTCTCCTTTTACCGATCCGCATCCGACTGTGTGATTCTCGCTTCCATTTCAAAGTTCAGCTTCTGCGTATCTGAGAGTTCGGGAAGTCCGGCTTCTTCACTCTCCTGCGTCTGCACGTCGCCGGTCTTTGTGTCTTTGCCGCCGCTTCCTTCCTCACTGCCCTTGACCTCTACCAAGACATTATCCTTCAGCTGGGAGGCCCAGGTGGTGATAACCTGACTTTCTCCGCTCAGACCGGACTTCACTTCCACCCGCTCATTGTTGGCAATACCGGTCTCTATTTCCGTCTTTACGGCTCTGCCGTTCTCAATACAGTATACATAGGCTTTCTGACTTTCATAATAGACGCTGTCCACAGGGATCGTCATGACCTGATCCGCTCTCTGGGTTGCCAGCGTTACTTTCACACTGGTACCGGTGATCAGTTTGCCGGAAGCACTTGCATCCAGCTGCGCCTTAACCTTGAACAGACCGCTGGCCGCATCCGCCACCCCGGCATTTTCCGAAATATGGGCCGTATATTCCGTACCGTTTCTCTCTACTTTAACTTCCTGACCTTCCGTCAGCTGCGTCATGACTTTTTCCGACACATAAAATGTGATTCCCACGGCGTCGTCCGGTGTGATCACATAAGCCGCCGAGCCCTGCGCCGCCATATTGTTGACGGTAATGTTTTTCTGGGTCACGACACCGGAAACCGGAGAGGAGACCTTCGTATAGTCAAGCTGCAGCTGCGCTGCGTCCACACCCGCCTGCGCCTGCTTCACGCCCGCCTGCGCCTGCTTCACGCCTGCCTGCGCCTGTGCCACGCCGGACTGTGCCTGTGTCTGACTGGCCTCCGCCGAAATCAGCCCCACATTGGAACCGGCAAGCTGATAGTTGGCACCAGCGATGATGACCGCCTTTGTATACAGCTCATAATCTTCCAGCATCTTCTCCGCCAGACGCAGTGCATCTTCCGCAGAGTATACATTGTTCTTTGCCGTCTCTTTGCCGATGGCCGCCTGAAACTGGGAAAGCCGCATCTGGTCTTTATTGCCGTCCAGAGAACTTCTGGAGGAGCGCATCGTCTCTTCCTGAGACTTGGCCGTACTGATCATCACACCCAGATCATATTCGGAGCCTGCCGCACTTCCTGTCATACTGTATATGTAATAATCCGCGACTTTCTGTACGGTATCTCTGTCATCCGGTACATGGATCCCTGCCATGGCAGCCGCGTCCGCAACGGTCTGCGCGCTTTTGATCTCATCATAACGCTTCTTGACCCGCTCCAGCTGTTTCGCATATTTGTTCATATGATCCGCATTGTCTTTCAGATCATCCAGATTGTCCTCCAGATCTTCGTAGGCGTCCCTTGCCAGCCCGAACTGCTCGGCGGCCAGCGCTTCATTTTCCTGCGCCGCCTTGAGCGCGTATTTGGCGGATGCCACCGCATTTTCCAGCTGCATCTGATTGGTCTCCACCTGCCCCAGCGACTGTTTGATCTGCTCCTGGGTATAGAGCAGGTTGAGCTGCTGCAGCACCACATTGGCCTCCGCACTGGCAGCCGATGCATTGGCACTGTTCACGGACGCAGAAGCGCTGGCAACGGACGCAGAGGCACTCTCCAGGCTGGCCTGCGCCTGCGCCATACTGATCTGTGCACTTCTGTCGTCAATGGTGAAAAGCAGGTCACCCGCGTTTACCCGCTGCCCTTCCTCAAAGAAGGCGCCTGTCACGTCGCCGCCGACCTTTACCATCACGGTAATCGCATCCTCGGACTCCACACTGCCGATAAAATCACCGTCCAGCTCTATATTCTCCACTGACGGTATCTGCGCTTCCACAAGTATGGACATCTCTTTTTGCTGGCTTTCTTCTCCTGCGGCGGGGCCACCGGGACCACCCTGCCCTCCGCAGCCGCCAAGTATCAGTCCCGAAGAAATCATGGTAACACAGGCAAACGCCGTAAAACGCGTAACTCTCCTGCCGCTCCCGATTCCTGTTATCACCTTTTTTTTCATCTGCCTACTCCTCTCCGTGTTCTAAATTATGTAAAAGCTTTCTCAATGACTTTGACAGTCCTTCCAGCTCTTCTTCCGTGAAGCCCTCAAACAGCCGTTCGCGCTCTTCCACGATCCGCTCTTCCACACGCTCACATAACCCGTCCAGATCTTCCCGCAGACGGATCTGTTTGTTACGTTTGTCAAGACGTCCCGGCATGCGCTCAATGAGCCCTTTCTTTTCCAGCCGTCTGAGTATCCCTGACATAGTGGGATTGCTGACCCGGAAACGGGTTTCCAGCTCTCTTGCCGTAATCTCCCTGGCTCCCCCCCGTCGCTGCTGACGCGCAATATAAAAGATAACCTGCATCTGGGTGATTGTCAGACCTGTCCGCTCCAGCTCCCTGTCAAATCTGGTCTTCATGGCCTTTCCCATAAATCCCAGTATCGTGGCAATACGCAGCTTCGCATCGGCAAAGGTATCCAGACTCTTCCTGATCTTCTCTTCTTCCTCCGGGTCCATACACTGCATATCCCCAAAGTTTATCTCTTCCGGTTTCACACGATACTCCCTCTCTCTCCAAAATCCATAGCACGCTATGTATTTTAACTCCCTTCTATTTCTATGTCAATCGCTTTCACAATATTTTCACTTTTTTAAGAAGGACTTAATAATTCATCCATGCTCTGACCGGGCAGACATAATGCGGACAAGAAGAAAAAACGCCCGGTGTCATAAAAAACACCGGGCGCATCCTTCCCTTTCATGCTCTGTCATGGCAATGGCCGCCGCAATGTCCGCAGTCACAGCCACAGCCGATGGATTTTCCCTTCTTTTTGTCCCTTCGCATGCTTCTGATACTGAGGGCTGCCACACCACACAAAACAAGCGCTGTAATCCATGTTCCCATATGAAACACTCCCTTCTCTAAAAGATTTTTATTTTGCCATTGCTTTTCTGCCGCTCCCCGTTCTAAGAACCAGCGTATTACTCTCGGTATGGGGCCGCAGCAGCAGATACCCAAAACCAATCAGCAGCAAAACGGCGATAACTGTACCAATCCCAAAAGCTCCCGTTGTAAGCAGTGTACCAATCTGGTAGACACACAATGACGCCACATAAGCCAGCAGACACTGGTAGCAGATGGCAAACCAGAACCACCTGATATTGTTCATTTCCCGTTTGATGGCGCCCATCGCCGCAAAGCAGGGGGCACATAACAGATTGAAGATAAGGAAGGAGTAGGCCGAGACTGTGCTCATACTGCCTGCCAGAGCGCCCCAGTACTCGGCGCCGTCCTCTGCCACTTCCGCAAATCCGAACAAAATGCCAAGCGTACCCACGACATTTTCCTTTGCCACCAGCCCGGTTATGGCCGCTACCGCAAATTTCCAGTCGCCAAATCCAAGCGGGATAAAGATCCAGGAGACAAGACTGCCGAGGCCCGCCAGAATACTGTGATCAATCTCCGTCTCTTCAAGCATGCCAAACTGTCCGTCCACCCAGCCGAAATAAGTGAAAAACCAGATGACAACCGTCGATAAAAAAATGATCGTTCCGGCCTTTTTGATAAAGGACCATCCCCGTTCCCACATGCTGCGCAGTATGTTCCCGGCAGTGGGCATATGATAAGCAGGCAGCTCCATCACAAAAGGAGCCGGATCACCGGAAAACATCCTCGTCTTTTTCAAAATAATACCGGAACAGATGATCGCTGCAATACCTGCAAAATAGGCACTGGGGCTGACCCACCAGGCGCCGTCAAAAAGCGCGCCCGCGATCAGGGCTATAATCGGGAGCTTTGCCCCGCACGGAATAAAGGTCGTTGTCATAATTGTCATCTTCCGGTCCCTGTCACTTTCGATAGTCCTGGAAGCCATAATACCGGGAACTCCGCATCCCGTACCGATCAGCATCGGAATAAAAGATTTTCCCGAAAGTCCGAATCTGCGAAAGATCCGATCCATGATAAACGCCACTCTCGCCATATAGCCGCACGATTCCAGAAATGCGAGAAAAAGAAAGAGCACCAGCATCTGCGGCACAAAGCCGAGCACTGCACCCACACCTGCCACGATGCCATCCAGTATCAGTCCCTGCAGCCAGGGCGCACAGCCAATCGCGGCTAACCCGCTCTCCGCCATGGCGGGAATTCCCGGCACCCAGGCGATCCCAAACAGATCAAAGCCCTCACCGAACACACCGTCATTCACCCAGTCCGTGGCCCAGGTCCCCACAGTCGTTACCGATATATAATAGACGATAACCATGGCTAAGGCAAAGATTGGCAGCGCCAGAAAACGGTTCGTCACGATCCGGTCAATCCGGTCGGAAACCGTCAGCTTCCTGCCACCGTCCTCCGCGTTCTTTGTATTTCTGGTATAGCACGCTTTTATCATGGAAGAAATATAGGTATATCTCTCATTGGTAATGATACTCTCCGTATCGTCGTCAAATACCTCTTCCAGTTTTGCAATATCCGCAGAGACATCCGGCGTCTCCCTCATCCATTTCCCGATCTTATCATCGCGTTCCAGCAATTTTACCGCAAAAAAACGCTTCTGGCAATCCGAAATATCACCGCCGATCTGCTGCTCCACCTTTTGTATGACTGCTTCCGTCTGTTCGGAAAAAATACGGGGCGGCATTGGTGCCTCTCCCCTGCGCGCCGCCTGCACCGCCTTTTCAGCCGCCTCCCGAATCCCTGTCCCTTTCAGGGCACAGACTTCCACGGCTTCACAGCCCATTTCCCGGCTCAGCTCCTCAATCTGTATCTGATCTCCGTTTTTTTCCACAAGATCCATCATATTGACTGCCATAATGACCGGTATCCCCAATTCCGTCAGCTGGGTGGACAGATACAGATTCCGCTCAATATTCGTGCCGTCCACCAGATTCAGAATCGCATCCGGCCTTTCTGACAACAGGTAATCCCTCGCCACCACCTCTTCCAACGTATAGGGGGACAGCGAATAGATACCCGGCAGATCCGTAAGGATCACATCCGAATACCCCTTCAGCCTTCCTTCCTTTTTCTCAACCGTTACCCCCGGCCAGTTGCCCACAAACTGGTTGGAACCGGTCAGCGCATTAAACAAAGTGGTCTTCCCGCAGTTGGGATTCCCCGCAAGTGCAATCTTTACTGACATCTCTGTCTCCTCCTCATGTTCTGCATTCCTTGATTTTGTTTGTTTAAACTTATCTTTATTAGCCATAACTAACATATGATGAAAAAAAATGCTTCGACATCGCAGCGGATCACTCCACCTGTATCATTTCCGCATCCGCTTTCCGCAGGGAAAGCTCATACCCCCGCACCGTCACTTCCACCGGATCGCCAAACGGAGCCACCTTGCGCACATAGACAGACACCCCTTTGGTAATCCCCATATCCATAATCCGTCGCTTCACCGGACCCGTTCCCTCCAGCCGCTTTACAGTCACGCTCTGGCCGCATGCCACCTCTTTTAAACTTTTCATAATGCCTCCTCTTTCTATACAAGAATCTTATTCGCCATATCTCTCCCGATGGCAACTCTTGCATCCTTTACATTGACGATCACGTTTCCCCCGATGTCAGATACAACAGTCACCGTACCTCCGGCAACAAATCCCAGATTTTCCAGAAATCTTCTGGTATCATCCCTGCCGCCGATTTTCTTGATAATACCTGGTTCTCCACACTTCATCATCGACAACGGCATAGTAAAACCTCCTTTATGTGCTATCTGTCTCATTCGTTTTCTTTTATGTTAGTATAAACTAACTTTCATTAGCTGTCAAGAACCAATGAAGAAAATTATAGCTGCACATTCGTATTTTTTATGGAAATCAGGACATGTTTATGATACAATCAGTAGAAAGCATACGGGAATGCGTGTCGGTCCGGCACTCGATAAATCATGCTGCCACGAAGCAAGGAGAAAGCTTATGAATTACAATGAATCCGCAGAAAATTATCTGGAAACCATACTGATTCTCAGCAGACGGCTGCCTGTCGTCCGGTCAGTGGATGTGGCAACGGAACTGAATTTCAAAAAATCCAGCGTCAGCGTGGCGATGAAACATCTGCGGGAAAAAGAACAGATCACCGTAACGGATGCCGGATTTATCTATCTGACGGATACCGGCAGGGAAATTGCGGAAATGATCTATGAAAGACATGAATTTCTCACCAACTGGCTTATCTCTCTCAGTGTGCCGGCAAAAATCGCCGCCGAAGATGCCTGCAGAATGGAGCATGTAATCAGCCGGGAGAGTTTTGACGCCATCAAGCGATATGTACATGGCGGGCAATAGCCATTTCTCTTTTTGCGCATATACTGCATAGTAAACAGCCTGGGGGATTACTTACTTGAACGAACATTATCCCTTTGTCAACCCGCCCCTACCCTATGCCTACAATTCCATGGAGCCTTACATCAGCAGGAAAACCATGGAGCTGCACCGCAACGGATTTCTGCAGACATATATCGACAATCTCAATCAGATCCTGGAGAAATATCCGGAATATCAGTCTTTTTCTCTGGAACAGCTGATCTGTTATGCAGAAAATATGCCTGCCCAGGTATGCGACTGTGTTCTGCATAACGCAGGCGGTGCGTACAACCATATCTTCTATTTTTCCAACCTCAGAAAAAATAATGATACGCCGCTGGCCGGCAGTCTGGCCGATCAGATCGAATGGCAGTTCGGGTGTTTTCGCAACTTCCGCGATCTGTTCACCACTGCCGCCCTTTCCGTATTCGGCTCCGGCTACGCCTGGCTGGTACTGGATGAAGACGGAAAGCTGGCCTTCCGCACCACCGACAATCAGGGGACACTGCTCCTGACCGGTGAGCGGCCCATCCTCAGTATTGATGTATGGGAACATGCCTATTATCTGCAGTATTACAACATGCGCAAAGATTATATTAACGACTGGTTTTCCGTCGTCAACTGGGAGCAGGCCCAGCAAACCTTTAGCGGTATCACATAAACAGTCAGTCACCCCGCCGCAGGCGACGGGGTGATCTGTTATGCACCAAAGTCTATAATGCCTCCGATGCTCTCTCTTTGTCTGTATGGGATGGAGTCCCAGTCCACATTTCTGATTTTGTCCAGCAGTTCCTGCGCGGAATCGGCTCTGACCATGGTACTTTTTGTCTTCCCGGCATAGTCTCCCGTGCCCTGAAGCCGTTCCTCCTCCGCTTTTTTCTCTGCAACCTTTTTGTCTTTTGCGGCTTTTTCCTTTTTTTCCGCCCTGGATTTTTCGATCCGTTCTTTCTGTTTCTCCCCGGATTTTTCCAGCTCTGCAAAATAAGAGGTGCTGCCGTCCTTGCCGATCGTCACACCCATCCGCTTCACGCCGTCTTCTTCCTCCAGTTCTGACTTCATGTCAGCCAGTTTGGTGGTGGCGTCGTCAATCAGGCCGGTATATTTCTTTTCCGCATCCTTATCAGCAGCCATCTCTTCCAGTACTTCCGGCTCAAGCAGCACGCTGTATTCCTTCGTGCCTCCGGCCAGATATTTCTGTGCTTCTTCCTCACTGTCATAATTGGCTACCATAAAGTCCATATTGCCGTATTTCTTTTTCAGACGCTCCAGCATATCTTTTGCATCATCGCTCAGCGCCGATGCGCCTCTTGGATTGCCGCCATAGACATCTTCCACCTTATCCTGGCTCCGCGCAGCATTCCCCGCCGGGGTCCTCTCCTGCGGCTTCGTATAAGATGCTGCCCTGCTGTAACTGCTGCTCTGATACACATGGTATCCGTTGATTCCGTTCATCCTTTTTATCCTCCTTGATTTTAATCAGATCCTATCGTCCCATTCTGCCACAAATCGCCTTACCTCACCACGCAGACTCTTTGCACTGTGGGGCGCGGCGGACACATCCCTGCTATCTTATATATCGGACAGAAGCAGGAAAAAGTTTACAATATTTCCTACCCCATCTTCTCCAAATCGAATGGTGTCATCTGGTAGACGTAATAGTTTAGCCAGTTGGAATAGAGCATGTTGCAGTGGGCGCGCCATTGCAGGCACGGACGCACCATACAGTCATCATCTGTATAATAGTTTTCCGGCAGTGCAATAGCCAGGCCTTTGTCCTTATCACGCATATACTCATCATGCAGAGTCACTCTGTCGTATTCCGGATGACCCATGACAAATATCTGCCGGCCGCCCTCTGTCATGCAGAGATAAACGCCGGCTTTTTCGGATTCCGCCAGAACGAGCAGGGCGCCGCATTGACGAATGTCTTCCCGGGACACTGCCGTATGGCGGCTGTGAGGAGCCAGAAAGATATCGTCAAAGCCCCGCACAAGCGGCACCCTGCGGTTCATTACCTTATGCTCAAACAGGCCGAAGAGTTTTTCGGTCAGCAGATGCTTGCGGATCCCAAAATGATGATAGAGGCCGGCCTGTGCTCCCCAGCAGATATGAAAGGTCGAGGTGACATGACTCCCGGTCCAGTCCATGATCTCACAGAGTTCATCCCAGTAATCCACTTCTTCAAAGTCGATCTGCTCCACAGGCGCACCGGTAATAATCATACCGTCGAACTTATGCCCGCGCAGCTCATCAAACGTATGATAAAAATTATTCAGATGTGTCAGCGGCGTATGCAGCGATACATGACTGTTCATTTTCATAAAGGTAATATTGATCTGCAGGGGAGTATTGGAAAGAGCCCGCAGGAGCTGCAGCTCCGTGTCCTGCTTGATGGGCATCAGATTCAGGATACAGATCTGCAGCGGACGGATGTCCTGATGAACGGAACGGTTTTCATCCATCACAAAGATATTTTCATTTTCCAGTATTTCTTTGGCCGGAAGATTGTTCTGTACTTTGATCGGCATAGGTTTCCCTCTCTTTACATCTGCAGATACCGCTGTCTGAACTCCGCCTCACTGATGACCGGAATATTCAGTTCCCGGGCTTTCTTATTTTTGGAGGACGCAGACCGGGTATCATTGTTGATCAGTATCGTCGTCTTTGCACTGACGCTTCCCGTCACTTTGCCGCCCCGCTTTTCGATCTCTTCTTTCAGAGCGTTTCTGTTTTCAAAAAGCTGCAGGCTGCCGGTTATGACGATTACCATGCCCTGCAGGGTCATCTCATGCTCCGGCACCGCTTCCCGGGCAATACGCAGTTCGGGAAGCAGAAGGCAAAGCTCTTTTTTCTTTTTCTCATCCGCGAAATAATCGTGGAAGGAGGCGGCGATTACACTGCCAATGCCGTCGATCTCGTCAAGCTGTTCCACATCCGCACACATCATCTCCTCCAGGTCATAGGAAAACGCCCGGCATATCACTTTGGCATTTGCCAGGCCGATGTTTTCAATCCCCAGGCTGTAGATCAGTCTGGGAAGCGTCGTATCTCTGGCCCGCTCAATGCTCTCTGTCAGTTTCTGATAAGACCGCTCTCCAAATCCTTCCATTTCCACAATGATATCACGATGCTCCTCCAGATGAAACATATCCGCGTAGTGATGAATCAGTCCTCTGGCGATAAACTTTTCCAGTGTGGCTTCGGACAGACCGTCAATATTCATGGCATCCCGGCTGGCAAACAGCGTAAACGACTTGATTTTTTTCGCATCACAGTCCGCATTGACACAGTACAGGGTCTCCACCTCGCCGGTTTTGCGCACTGCCGTGGCGCCGCCGCATACCGGACAGCGGGCAGGCGGCTCTATGGTAGCGCTTTGTGTGAGATTGTCCGCAATCTGCGGGATGATCATATTGGCCTTATACACGGTGATCTGATCACCCACCCCCAGTTTAAGCGCTCTGACTATGCTCACATTGTGTACGGAAGCCCTGCTGACGGTAGTCCCTTCCAGTTCCACCGGTTCAAATACAGCCACCGGATTGATCAGCCCGGTACGGCTGGCGCTCCACTCCACTTCCCGCAAAGTGGTGACGGCCTGTTCATCCGCCCATTTAAAAGCAATCGAATCCCGTGGGAACTTGGCCGTCGCCCCCAGCAGACGGCTGTGTTCCAGATCATCAAGCGTCAGCACCAGACCGTCCGACGGAACGTCATATCCGCGGATCTCCCTCTCAAACGCCGAAACCGCATCCGTCACATTCTCTTCCGTCACCATGCGGTAGTCCACGATATCAAATCCCTGTTCACGCAGAAAAAGCATCTGCTTTTCCCTGGAATTCTGAAACTCCACGCCGTCTGCCCGCACAAGGGAAAAAGCATAAAAACGTACCCGTCTGGCAGCAGTCACTTTATTGTTCAGCTGCCGGACAGAGCCGCTGCAAAGATTTCTGGGATTTTTATATCTGGCGTCCGCCTCTCCCATCTCCCGGTTGATCTTTTCAAAATCAGAATAGGTGATCACCGCCTCACCGCGCAGCACCAGTTCACCCCGATAAGCGATCTTAAGAGGGATATTCCGAAAGACTCTGGCATTATTGGTCACGATCTCGCCCACTTCCCCGTTTCCCCGCGTCACCGCCCGTTCCAGACTGCCGTCCCGGTAATGCAGCACAATGGTCAGGCCGTCCAGCTTCCAGCTCATCATGCCTCTGCTGCCCTTTAAAAATTCCCGCAGGGCTTCCCTCTCCTTCGTCTTGTCCAGAGAGAGCATGGGACTCTCATGCCTCTCTTTGGGCAGCTCATCCACCGCCTCATACCCCACATGTATGGTAGGACTGCCTGCCAGGATAACCCCCGTCTCACGCTCCAGCTCTTCCAGCCGCTCATAAAGCCTGTCATATTCCAGATTGCTCATGATCTCCTCATCCTGTGCATAATAGGCGGCGGACGCTTCCCGCAGACGCTCTGCCAGCTTTTTCATCTCCGATACCAGCGCATCCTCCGCTGTCCTTTGTGCCTTTTTTTCTTCTGCCTGTCCCAACCATTCCATCTGCTCTGCCTGCCTTTCCGGATTTATGTCCGCGTAGTCTCTGCTTCCCGATGCAGGGTCTTTAATTCTTCTCCCTGTACGATGCGGTATGCGCCCGGGCGCAGTCCGTCCAGCGTAATGTTCATCACTCTGATCCGCTTCAGAGAGACCACATCCACCGACAGCGCCCGGCACATCCGTCTGATCTGCCTGTTCAGCCCCTGTGTGAGTATGATATGAAACGTATCATTCCCTTTTTTTATGACTCTGCACGGGCGGGTTTTTACATGCAGCTCAGGGAGCATGATCCCGGCCGCCATCCGGTCCAGAAATGCCTGCGTGACTTCCTGTCTGATCCGCACCGCATATTCCTTTTCATGCCCGCCGCTTCCCTTCATCATCCGCTGGATCAGATCGCCGTCATTGCTCAGAAGCAAAAGCCCTTCCGAATCCTTATCCAGCCGCCCGGCATAGGTGACGCGCACCGGATAGCCGATTTCTTTTGTCACGATCCGGTCCGCATATCTGTCCCGCTCCGTGCAGGTGACACCCACCGGCTTATAGTACGCCAGCACTACCGTTTCCCTGCGGCCGGCCAGCACCTTTCCGTCCACTGCCACAAGATCGCCCGGGTATACTCTGCTCCCCTTATCGGCACACCGGCCGTTAAGGCTCACCCGCCCGGCGCCGGTCAGCCGGTCCGCATCCCGTCTGGAGCATACACCGCACTGCGCCAGGTATTTGTTCAGCCGTATCCCTTCTCTGTCCATAAAAACCCCGCTCTTCCCGCTGCCGCAGACAATCGCCCGGGATTCAGGCATCCCGCAGCAGCCAGTACATACCATAACCCGGCAGTTCCACACCTTTTGCTTCCCTGTGCTTTCCGGAGATCAGATCGGTATAGGATCCGTCATCCTCGTTGATCCAGGCAGTCTTTGCAGATTCGCTGAAGTTAAAGAGTGCCACCAGCTTCTCCCTGCCATTTGTCCTCACAAGCCCCAGGACGGAATCGTCCCACGTATCCAGTGTCCACACATCCGCACCGGCGTCAAATACCTCCTGGCTCATCCTGATCTCTTCCAGCCTGCCGATCCCGTGAAACAGTCTCTCCTGCACAGTGCCGGCCTCTCTCCTTTTTTCCGCCTGCTCCCAGAGAAACCGCCCTCTGTGCAGGTATCTGGAATCCGCCTGTTTCTCCGCATCCTCATGATAGGTATAATCATTTTCCTGGCCGATCTCATCTCCGCTGTAGATGACCGGTATCCCGGACTGCGTGAACATATAGGCATGCAGCATCAGATCCAGGCGGATGGCCAGCTCCAGCGCCGCTTCCTCTTTTTCGTAAAGCGCTTTTTCAATGCCGCAGAGAGAGGCGGTCGTCCCGCAAAGTCTGGCATCCCCCGATACCGGATCGGAATTATACAGTTCTCCTCTGGCAAAAGATCCCGGATACTGACCCGTCAGGAAATCATTGAGGTATTTCTTGTGACTTACCTCCCCGATGCCAAACTGCATCAGCCAGCGGTAATCCAGCCCCCAGCCAATGTCATCATGGCAGCGCAGATAATTGAGGAATGTATACTCACGCGGCAGTCTGTTGACAATATCCATCTGCAGCCGCAGCAGGCGGACATCTCTTGTCGCCACACTGTTCCAGGTAGTCGCCATCGTCGTCACATTATAAAGCATATGACATTCCGGCTTTTCCACGGTGCCAAAATAAGGCGCCACCTTTTCCGGCTCCATCACCACCTCTCCAAGAAGCAGTACACCCGGACACACCACCTCTCCGATCATGCGCATCATGCGCACAATGGTATGTACCTGCCGCAGATTCCTGCATGATGTTCCCAGCTCCTTCCAGATATAGGGAACCGCATCCAGCCTGATAATGTCAATCCCCTGATTGGCCAGATAAAGGAAATTGTACATCATCTCATTAAACACTCTGGGATTGCCATAATTCAAATCCCACTGATAAGGATAGAACGTCGTCATCACATGATAGCCGATATCTTCCATCCATGTGAAATTGCCCGGCGCGGTGGTGGGAAATACCTGGGGGACCGTCCGCTCATACTGTGCCGGTATCTCTCCGTTATCAAAGAAGAAATAACGGCTCATATATTCCCCCTCACCCGCTCTCGCCCTTCTGGCCCATTCGTGGTCCTCGGAAGTATGATTCATGACAAAATCCATACAGAGATTCAGTCCTTTTTCGTGGCAGGCTTCCGCCAGGGCATCCAGATCTTCCATCGTTCCCAGATGTTCCTGCACTTTCCTGAAGTCGGATACCGCATATCCGCCGTCCGACCGGCCCCTGGGGGTATCGAGAAAAGGCATGAGATGGATATAGTTCACATGACACTCCATGAGATAATCGAGTTTTTTCTGTACGCCCTCTAAGTCCCCGGCAAAATTGTCAATATAGAGCATCATGCCCAGCATATCATTCTTTTTATACCAGTCCGGCTTTTTTTCACGGGCCTGATCGCTTTTTTTCAGCGCATCTTTGCGTGCTTCATAGTAATGATACATTTCCGTACACAATTCCGCAAACATATCCGCATTGTCATAGAGCTCCATATAGAGCCAGCGCAGTTCGTCATGATGCTTTTCCAGCCGTTTCTGAAACCTGTTGTCTGCCTTTGCCATTTTCTGACCTCACCCTTTCCTTTTTTATGCCTCCACCGTATAAATTTCACAACCGCCCGCAAGATCGGTCTGTATCCCGTCATCCAGCCCGTATACCACATTGCTGAGCACATATTCCCCATGATTGACGAAAATCTCGATCAGGTTCCGATCCACATAAATATCCAGATGACAGCCCCCCCGCAGCTCCGGTGTCATAAATTGCAGCCGGTAATCCGTATGTCTGCCAAAAACATTGCTCCGGTCGGCAAAGATATGGCACCCGCGACGGAAAATCCAGTAGCCTCCGATACCGATGGATTCCTTATCTTCCATATCCAGGCTCACCTTGTACCCGGCACTGTCTGCCTCCGCCGGCGAGCTGATCCTTCTGCAGAAGAGATTGTCGACATTGGGATGGACCCGGAAATAAATATGTCCGTCCTGTACCTCCACCACTCTGGGAATACTGAAGATGCCGGACCATTCTCCGTCCACCGCCTCCGGCATCCGCATCCAGCCGACCATTACTCTGCGACCTTTTGCATCCTCTGTCGTCTGGGCCGCATAGAGATCCATACCGTAATCGACAAACTGGTAGGTATCGGAAAGGCGCATCTCACAAGTCTCCTCCATAAAGTCCGCCAGCATACAGATGTTCTGACTTGCATCCTTCTTTCCGTCCCGCATAATACGCATCGGAGAAAAAAGCAGAACCTGCCCGCCCTTTGTCTCAAAATAATCAGGGCATTCCCACATATCCCCAAAGCCCCTGCTGCCGTCCACACAATTGACATAGGTCCAGTCCCGCAGGTTCAGGCTCCTGTAAAAAAGCAACCGGCCTCTGCCGTCTCCTGTCGTCGTGCCAAGAACCATATACCAGGCATCCCGCCCTCTCCAGACTTTTGGATCTCTTGTATGAGCCGGATCTCCGGGCGCACCCTCTCCCATGACGGGAATAATCACCGTCTTGCCCCGGAAATTATCAAAATGAATCCCGTCCCCGGAAGAGATCATAAGCTGCGACGCTTCAAACCGGTCATCCGGGCAGAAATGGATATTCTCTCTGTCAGCCTGCCGGTAACGGATCCCGGTATAATACAGATACATGCGCCCCCCGCACTCCACGGCGCTGCCGGAAAAGCATCCGTTCTGATCCTCATATTTAGTGGGAAAAAGGGCAATGCCCTGATGCTCCCAGTGAATCAGATCCTCACTCACCGCATGCCCCCAGTGCATGGTGCCCCATACCGGCGCACAGGGAAAATGCTGATAGAACATATGGTATCTGCCTTTGTAATAGATAAAACCGTTCGGATCATTGATCCAGTTACCCGGCGCCTTCAAATGTATTTTATCCCTTTTCATAACTGCCTTTCCCTTCGTTTATTACATCTATTATACAGGGAGAGGGTATTGTGTCAATACCCTCTCCCTGTCTGAAACGCACTTTCCGTATTTGTGTAAGAGCCATGATATCTGCCCTGAAGCATTGGCAGCCGATTATGTTTTGCCGATCCTGCAACAGACTTACTTCACCGCACCGGCAACCACACCGCCGATAATCTGTTTCTGGAGAGCCACATACAGAACCAGGATCGGGATGACGCAGAGAAGCAATCCTGCCATGATGGTGCCGTAATCCGCCGAATAGGTCCCATAGAAACTATACGTGGAAAGCGGCAGAGTCAGCAGCTTTTTATCGGTCAACACCAGCGACGGCAGCAGGAAGTCGTTCCAGAATGCCAGGGAATTGAGAATCACCATCGTGGAGATGATCGGTTTCAGCAGCGGGAACACAATCATGAAAAAGGTCTGCATATGGGTACAGCCGTCAATACAGCTCGCCTCTTCCAGTGCAATGGGAATGTTCCCTTTGATAAAGCCATGGAACATAAACACGGACATGGCCATGGAAAATCCCGTATGCATAAAGATCAGTGTCAGTCTGTGATTCAGTATATTGAGCGTGCCGCCGTATATACTCACCAGCGGAATCATGATCGCCTGAAAGGGAATGATCATGGAAGCTACCATCAGCGCAAACGTAAGATCCGAGATTTTGTTTTTATTGCGCACAATATAGTATGCCAGCATGGCCGCCAGCAGCGTGACCAGCACGGTGGCACTGACGGTAACGAGCAGGGAATTTTTAAAGGCATTTAAAAAGTCCATCTGTACAAACGCTTTTACAAAATTGTCAAAGGACAGACCCTTGATCGTAAACAGCCAGGAAAACGGGTCTTTGATAATATCCCTCTTCTGTTTGAGAGAATTGATCACTACCATAAGGAACGGGAACATGTATGCGATAAAAATAATGACCAGAACGGCAATTGCCAGCGCGTTCATCAGTTTTCTTTTCGTTCCGCCAACTGTTGTCTGCTTCATTATGCTTCCACCTCCTGTTTTTTCGTGAAATATACCTGCAGGCCGCTGATCAGGGCCACTACAAGGAACAATATGAGCGCTTCCGCCTGACCGACACCGAACTGTCTGGACGTGAAGGCTTTTTCGTACACATGCATGGCTGCCATCTCGGTCGTACCGTAAGGGCCTCCTGCCGTCAGGGACAGGTTTACATCATATACCATAAACGCTCTGGATAAGGTAAGGAACAGGCAGATCGTGATAGAGGACATCATCAGCGGCATGATAATATGGGTCATCTGTGTCCAGCCCGATGCGCCGTCGATGCTGGCCGCCTCCATCACATCCTCACTCAGTCCCATAAACCCTGCCACATAGATCAGGATCATGTAGCCGGAAAGCTGCCATACCGTTACCAGTACCAGTGCCGCAAATGCCTTGCCCGGCGTGGACAGCCAGGAAATGCCAAACAGACTCCACCCTGTGGACTCTCCCACACTGACAAAGGCTCTGGAAAATACGAACTGCCATATGTATCCCAGTACGATACCGCCGATCAGATTGGGCGTAAAGAAACCTGCCCGGAAGAAATTCTGTCCTTTGATCCCTCTGGTCAGCAGATAGGCAATGGCAAAGGCAAGTACATTGACGAGCAGCACAACCACGATCACATACTCAAAGGTCAGGATCAGGGACGACCAGAACTGAGAATCCTTCACCACACCTGCAAAATTCCTCAAACCGATAAAGTTTTTGGTGCTTGCCACGCCGTCCCAGTCAGTCAGTGTCAGATATACACCATAGAGAAACGGTACGATCACGACTGCAAAAAAGCAGATCATGCCCGGCAGTCCAAACATACAGAAATCTTTTCCTTTATTTTTTGATTTCATATCTTATCCCACTCCTTTCTCAATTCTGCTGCGCCCAGTATTCTTCAATAGCGCTGATCAGTTCGCTGCGGTCGCTTCTGTCCGCCAGATATTTCTGCATGGCAGCGCCCAGTACCGCCCAGTGGTCATTGGGAACAATCACGGATGCATTGAATGCATCGCCGGACTGCACTCTTGCGTAGATGTCCGCGCTCAGAGGATCCGCCGGCTCATAGGGATTGTTGTGGAACGGCGGAATCACATTACAGGTCTTGACCAGCATCTGCTGCCCGATCTCGGAAAAAACGATCCAGTTCAGGAATTCTTTTGCGGCTGCCTGCTGCTTGTCGCTGGCCACGATCCGGTCCACCATCACCTGCTTGGACGGGGACGCCTGAATCTGACTGTTGGCAAAATCCGACTCGTCATTGTTCATAAAATACGGCAGAAATCCGTATTCGTCGCTCTCTTCGGCCCCTGCTTCTGCCAGGTTCGGCCATGCCCAGTTGCCGTTGAACCAGAATGCGGTTTTGCCGTCTGCCAGGTCAATGGCCATTTCGTCGTAATCAGCACCCAACGGATCTCCCTGGGCCACATTGTAAGCTTTCAGAATATCAAACATGTTGAGGAATTCCTGCAGGCGTCCATAGCTTTCCAGATCCAGTGTTCCGGCTTTGATCTCCTCGATCTTCTGCTGCCCTCCCGCTGTGGTGCCGTCATACAGTTCATAGATATACTGCAGGTGATGCGCACCCAGAGACCAGTCCTCCTTAGCCATGGAAACCGGCCTGCTGATGCCTGCCGCCTTCAGCTCCTCCAGAAGCGCCACAAAACCGTCCTGCGTCCTGATGGAAGCCGGGTCAAACTCCCTTCCCAGCGCTTCTTCGATCACGGCCTTATTATAAATGATGCCTCTTCCCTCAATGCAGAGCGGGAAACAGCAAACCTTGCCGTTTACCTCGGTCAGATATCCCTGCGCCTGCGCCGTCCACGGCTCATCGGACAGATCCGCGGCCTTTTCCTCCGCCAGCGCAATGACGTCCGTCGTATCCAATATGGCCAGCGTGGGCGGATTACCGGAATTATAGAGACTCACGACCTTCGTATACGGCGAATCACCGTCCGTCACCGGCATGACCTCCACATGTACGCCCGATTTCTCCTCGTAAGCAGCGCTCATCTTTTCAAGCGCCACCTGAATCTCGGCCTTTGAGTTCAAAAGCGTGATACTGGTTCCGCTCAGCGAACTGTCATACGCAAACGTATCCACGGACGTATCAATGGGAACCTCCTCGGCCACTTCGTTGGGATCATCCGGATCACTTGCAAACCCGAATGTGCATCCGGTCAGCGAAGTTGTCAGAAGCGATACTGTCAATGCTGTCGCAATGACTTTTCCTGAAACCTTTCTTTTCATGCAATTTTCCTCCTTCTTTCCTTTTCTTTTTCTTTTTATTGCACGTATAACCAGTTAAGTAACCGGTTATTTTTCGTAATAATAGTAGCATACTGTCCATTTACCGTCAACACCTAAGAAAAACTTTATAAATTATGCACAATTTTTCTATTTTCTGCTTGTTAACCTTCTACAAAACCGGTTACTTTGTTATTTTTTCAATTTAATAACCGGTTACTTATTGAACTTGTCTCCGAAATTTGTTATACTGGAAACAGGATTAAGTATGATAAGTACCAAGAGGCTTTTTATGAGTAAGAAAAAAAACGTAACTTTTGACGACATTGCGAAATTTACAAAGTTTTCAAAAACTACCATATCAAGATACTTTAACGATCCTGACTCTCTCACCCTGGAGAATCAGGCGATTATCTGCCATGCCCTGGAAGAACTTGATTACAAGGAAAACAAGGTGGCAAAAATTCTCGCAAACGGCAAGACCGAGTTTATCGGTATTGTCATTCCCAGTCTGTTTAATCATTACTATTCCGAGATGCTCAACCAAATACTGCTGACATACGAGACCTTCGGTTACAAATTTCTTGTTTTTGTGGGAAATGAGCAGGAAGAGACGGAACGCCGCTATATCGAAGAGCTGATGGCCTATAAAATAGAAGGCATGATTATACTCAGCTATACCATTTCCTCCCGGGAGCTGGCTGCACTGCAGATTCCCATTGTGACAATAGAACGGGAGGACGAATATGTGTGCAGTGTCAACACCGACAACTATATGGGGGCCGTGCAGGCCGTCAGTCTGCTCGCTGACCACGGCTGCGATATCCTGATCCA
Organism: uncultured Lachnospiraceae bacterium; assembly: GCA_910587155.1. GTDB lineage: Bacteria > Bacillota > Clostridia > Lachnospirales > Lachnospiraceae > VSOB01. Next base: position 66,238 of record CAJULA010000001.1, on the reverse strand, counting down.
TACCAATTCCCCCCTGCAGCAAAACCTCCCTGCCTATGACCGTATCCGCGGCTTTCTCGATGTCTGCCGGGAAAGAAATCTCAGGCACCGGATCATTTACAAACCATTTGAACACAATTATGAGCACACGCAGATGTATCTGCAGGAAATCCTCAACGAGCTGGAGACAGACTGCGGCGGCATGAAAAAAGGCATCTTCGTCTCCAATGACGACCATGCCAATATCCTGTTAAATCTGCTGATACGCAAATACGGCAGACTGCCGGAAGATTATCTGCTCATCGGCTTTGACAACTCGCCGGTTTCCCAGGAGGCCGTCATCCCCCTCTCCACCGTGGGGCAGCAGATTGATAAAATCGCCTACGAAGCCGTGAAACTGCTGGTGGAGCTGATGAATGAACGCAAAAAAAGAAGACCGGTCCCCTTAAAGGAACCGATCCATAAAGTTGTACCGCCCGTGCTGATCCCAAGAGAGACGACGGAAAGTCAATAACTGTGCTGCCAGCGGTGCATCAAACCCGCAGCGCCGCGGGGCGGAAAATGGAATTGCCGCACTGAACTGGCTGCAAGGTAACACTGACAGATATCGGGAATCATTCTTTTATCTCATCAATATCTGTCAGATTTACCCCAAGTACATTTAACAATGCCTTCAGGGAAATGTATTTCTTCTTTAGCTCTGCATATGTCTCTGTCGCATTCTCTTTCCTTGCGATCGTCATATATCGTTGGATCTCTCTGAAATCTTCGATCGTAATCTTCGCAATTTCCGCGCTGTTTGGCATACAATCACCTGCTTTCCTAAAATCCCGTTTCTGTGCTGCCTTTATTATAACAGTGAAAAGATTACGTGTAAAGCCTTTTCACGACCGCTTTGGTGGCGATGACATCCACGCCCGTCCCCGCCACATTTTCCAGCAGGATGTCCCCGGCCTCCACCGGGGCATATGCCGTAGTGGCATTGATCGCTCTCATACAGTCAAAGATTTTCTCTTTGGGGATGGCCTCCCTTGTTTTCACGGAGATGACCGGGTCCCTTCCGCCCTCTACGCTGACTGTCGAAGTCACGACGCGGGTGGGATGTGTCACTTCACCCGCCGCATAATCCTTTCCTCTCTGACAGCTATGCCCGATGATTTCCACGATCTCCCCGCCATCCATTGTAGCGGTAACGGAACAGCCCATAGGGCAACAGATACAGGTCAGCTCTCTCTTTTCCATTTCCACTCACTCCTCTTCTACGGCAATGGTAATCCCGCGCAGGCCGCTTTGTGCACAAAGTTCTTCTCTGCGCAGAAAAATCTCCTCCATTTCCCCCGGCTTCATGATCCTTTTCTTTTTACGCAGGAAAAGCCTGCCATCGCAGCGAACCGTCAGCAGCGCCTCTCTGTAGATGCGATCTGCCCGAAACCGCACCGGAAGCTCCTGCGCCATGCGTTTGACGTCGATCCGGCCGGGCACACAATAGCGTACACCCCGGCCGGCGATAAGCGGAACCATGTTTTCTGCTCCCGGCAAAACGCCACTGGCAAATCCGGCCGCATTTTCTCCCGCCCGCGTTGCTTCTTCAGACACATAATCTACCAGATCGTGCACATGGAGTACATTGCCGCAGGCAAACACACCCGGTATGTTTGTCTCCAGGCTTTCATTGACCACCGGGCCGGACGTGACCGGATCCATTTCCACCCCCATCGACCGGGACAGTTCGTTTTCCGGAATCAGTCCCACGGACAGCAGCAGCGTATCGCAGGCATAGTCCTCCTCCATGCCGGGGACCGGCCTGCCCCACTCATCCACCCGGGACAGTGTGACACCCTCCAGACGCTCTCTGCCCCGGATATCCACCACCGTATGGGAGAGTCTGAGAGGAATCCCGTAATCGTAAAGACACTGGACAACATTGCGCTGCAGGCCGCCACAGTACGGCAGCCGTTCTGCCACCACATGGACTCTGGCGCCTTCCAGTGTCATACGACGGGCCATAATCAGCCCGATATCGCCGGAGCCAAGGATCACAACTTCCCTGCCGGGCATATAGCCTTCCCTGTTGACAAGCCGCTGGGCCGTCCCTGCGGAAAAAATGCCCGCCGGACGATACCCCGGAATATTCAGGGCCCCTCTGGCTCTCTCCCGGCAGCCCATCGCCAGGATTATGGCTCTGGCCCTGACACGAAACATCCCCTGTCTGCGGTTCATCGCCGTCACCACTTTATCACGGTCTATTCCCATCACCATCGTATCTGTCTCACAGGGTATCCGCAGTTCCTTTGCCATAGACAGGAAACGCATGGCATATTCCGGCCCGGTCAGCTCTTCCCGGAACGTATGCAGGCCGAAGCCATTGTGGATACACTGATTCAGAATGCCACCGGCTTCCTGATCCCGCTCCAGAATCAGAACCCGCTCTGCCCCTGCCTTTTTCGCAGATACGGCGGCGGCAAGACCGGCCGGCCCGCCTCCCACGATCACAATATCGTACTCTCTCACAGGCCTTCTCCCTTCCCGGTTTTGTGCATGCCGCCGTTTCGTTTCGTCCGCCCTGTCACGATGGCAGATCCGCCTCCCGCCTTTGTGATCTCCTCCGCCGGCACAGAAAGTTCGCGCCTGAGTATTTCCATCACACCCGGGCCGCAGAAGCCTGACTGACATCTGCCCATACCCGCCCGCGTCCGGCGTTTGATACCGTCCAGTGACCTGGCGCCCGGCGCCCGACGGATGGCCTCCACAATCTCTCCCTCTGTCACCCCTTCGCAGCGGCAGATGATCGTCCCATAGGCCGGATTTTCCCGGATCAGTTGGTTTCTCTCTTCCATCCCCAGTCCGGCCGGATTTATGATGCCTCTCCTGCAGGCGACAAAATCAGATTTTTCTCTGAGGGAGAGCCGCTCTCTCACAATGTCCGCCACCATCGCGCCAATGGCCGGCGCACTGGAAAGCCCGGGGGATTCGATCCCTGCCGCATCCACAAATCCCGGCGCATCTTCCGGCTCGCCAATCACAAACGCATGCCCGTCCTCATGGGCACGCAGGCCTGCGAACGATGTGATCACCTGATCAAAAGGAACCCCCTTTACGCTCACTGCAGCCTTTTCCATCACCTCTTTCAGACCCTCTCCGGTCGTATTGGTGCCCGCTCTGTCCGGGATATCGGCAGCCGTAGGGCCGATCAGCAGATTGCCATGGATGGTAGGAGTAACCAGCACCCCTTTTCCCAGACGTCCCGGAAGCATAAATATCGTATGGCTGACATGATCTCCGGCGCTGTGATCCAGCAGGCAGTACTCTCCTTTTCTCGGGGTGATATGAATGCTCTCTTTGCTGACCATATTGTGCAGCAGGTCGGCATAAACCCCCGCCGCATTGACCACAAAGCGGCTTTCCACAATGCCTCTTTGTGTCTCTAAGCGGTAGAAATCACCGGCTCTGTCAATCCCTGTCACCTCCGTGTCAAACCGAAATTCCACCCCGTTTGCGGCCGCATTTTCCGCCAGCGCGATCGTCATCAGAAAAGGGCAGACGATACCGCCCGTGGGCGCATACAGTGCCCCCGCCAACCCTTCCTGTAAATTCGGCTCCCGTTCCAGTGCCTCCATCGGAGACAGAAGACGCAGGCCTTTCACACCATTGCCGATCCCCCGCTCATAAAGAGCACGCAGGGCGGACATCTCTTTTTCCTCCCGACAGATGACAAGAGACCCGTTTCGCCTGAAGGGAAAATCCAGTTCCCGCGACAGCGCATCCATCCTCTTATTCCCCTCAACATTCAGCCGGGCCATCAGCGACCCCGCCGGCGCGTCATAGCCTGCATGGATGATCGCACTGTTGGCTTTTGAAGTCCCACAGCACACATCCTCACATTTTTCAATTACACACACGCGGCACTCATAGCGGGACAGCTCCCGTGCGATCGCACATCCGATCACACCCGCACCGATGATACCTATATCAATCATTATTGATACCCATTCTTCCTTTTTTGTTGGAAACCATTATCTGGCCCACCCACGGGCACATGCCACGGCCCGGTTCCAGTCGCGGATCAGGGCTTCTCTCGCTTCATGCTCCATGGCAGGCATAAAGTTCCGATCCACGCGGCGGTTGCGCAGCACTTCCTCTTTGTCTTTCCAGTAACCTACCGCAAGGCCGGCCAGATAGGCGGCGCCCATGGCGGTCGTTTCCACACATACGGGCCGCTCGACCGGCGCACCGGCAATATCGGCCTGAAACTGCATGAGAAACTGATTGGCACTGGCACCCCCGTCCGCTTTCAGTGTGCGCAGGGTAATCCCGGCGTCGGCCTGCATGGCGGTGATCACGTCATTGACCTGATAGGCCAGGGATTCCAGTGTGGCACGGACAATATGATTTCTGCCAACGCCTCTGGTGATGCCCACGATTGTCCCTCTGGCATACTGATCCCAGTGCGGCGCACCCAGACCGGTAAACGCCGGCACTACATAACAGCCATTCGTATCTTTCACCGAAAGCGCCATGGCCTCACAGTCCGCAGCCGTCTCAATCAGGCGCATCTCATCACGCAGCCACTGGATGGCCGCGCCCGCCACGAATATGGAGCCCTCCAGGGCATAGGTTACCTTGCCGTCCAGTCCCCAGGCAATGGTCGTCACGAGCCCGTTTTCAGAATATACCGGTTTTTCCCCCGTATTCATCAGCAGAAAACAGCCGGTGCCATAGGTGTTTTTGGCATCGCCAGGCTCAAAGCAGGTCTGTCCGAACAGCGCGGACTGCTGATCTCCCGCCACACCGCCGATGGGAATCGGAGCACCGAAGAAAGAAGCGTCCGCTTCGCCATATCGGTAGCTCGAAGGCTTTACCCGGGGCAGCATACAGATCGGGATCTCCAGCTTATCGAGTATCTCTTCATCCCATACAAGCTTTTGAATGTCAAAGAGCATCGTCCGGGACGCATTGGAATAATCTGTCGCATGTACCCTGCCTTTTGTCAGTTTCCAGATCAGCCAGGTATCCACCGTGCCGAACAGCAGCTGACCGGCCCGGGCCTTTTCCCTTGCCCCTTTTACATGATCCAGAATCCACTTTATCTTGGTGGCTGAAAAATAGGCATCAATGACCAGCCCCGTCCGACGCCGGAACAAATCGGTCAGTCCCTCGTCTTTGAGCCGGTCACAGTATTGTGAGGTGCGCCGACACTGCCATACGATGGCAGGATACACCGCCTCCCCGCTCTCCCGATCCCAGACAATGGCCGTCTCCCGCTGATTGGTAATGCCGATCGCCGCAATATCCGCCGCCGATGCCCCGATCCGGGACATGGCTTCCACGGCCACGCCAAGCTGCGTGGACCAGATCTCATCCGCGTCATGCTCGACCCAGCCCGGCCTGGGAAAATACTGGGTAAATTCTTTCTGTGCCATACTGCACACTTCACCCTGTTTATTAAACAGAATACACCGGCTGCTTGTGGTGCCGCCATCCAATGCCATAATATAGTCTGCCATACTTACGTCCGCCTTTCCCGATCTGCCCACAGCTCTCACTTCCCCTGCCGCCGGATCGCCTGCTCTGCCATACCGTCCCTACCTGCCTGCTTTGCTGCGCCAGTCCTCATCCCGTTCTCTGCCCGAAGCGGTGGCCCTGGTCAGCTGAAGCACGATTTCACTGAAATAGCGCTCCGGCACTTCTGACAGAAAACAGGCTTTTTTATCATCCGCTTCCTCATATCCTAAGCTGCCACGTCCTATGCTCCCGGCCGGATAGAATCTGGCGTCGTACACCGTAATCTCCTCATTTTCCCCGCCTACAAAGCTGCCGGAAAAATGCAGTTCCACACCCAGGCCAATCTCCGTATCCTCACGATAATAAGTATAAAATCCGCCCCCATCCTGTACCGGGCCCCGATACCAGCCCTGCGCCAGCAGCTTTCCGCCCAGGGATAAATCGTTGACAAGGATACCGCCAAACCGTTCCAGTGACCGCCCGGCTGCCTCTTCCTGTGTCCTGCGATAAATCCCCCGCGTTACCTGTTCCATCGGCTGTGTGATCTCATAGTCCTCAAGCTGTTCCTTCCAGACCACCCGGGATTCCTCTGTCAGCTCAATGGGGTGCACCAGGCCGATGCGCCCCGTCTGGGGCAGCATGTATTCCTCTTCCTCCTCGGTGTTGAAAGAGCCATCCTCCATATAGCGGAAGCTCTGCCTCAACTCGTGATTCTCATAAAGCCCCCAGATCAGACCGATGGCAAACTGGTGCATAATGGGATTTCTGACAAACAGTTCCCTCCAGGCTGAAACCTCCCACTCCCGGCCGACGGACAGGGCAAGCTCGAGTCTGGCCTTCTGACTGGTCACGGTCGCTTTCATCTGCTTCTTCATCTCTTTAAAAGAGTCATAAGCCGCCTTTGCCTGCTCTGTGTCATCCCGCTTTCCCGGTGCCGGCATATTTTTCAGTTTTTTTCCGTTTTCATCACTGATCTCCATCTCCAGGGCAGGCGTCACCCGAACAGTAAACTTACGTTCTCCATAGTCGAAAACGCGCTGCATCTTTTCATCAAAGCCCAGATCAGGCACGATCTTATCGGCTAACTCCTCTCTGGAAAGCCCAAGCTGAGAAGCGGCAAATTCCAGTGCCGCTTTGGCTGCCGTCTTAACCTGGCGGAATTTAAACTTTCTGGCAATGCCGTCCACAATCAGCAGCGCCTGCGGCAGCGGATTAAGAGCCAGCGCGCAGACCGCTTCCGCGGCAATGGCGCCTCTGGAATGAGCCGGCCATTCCTGGATCTGGCGCTGCAGTCTGCCGATGATCGCCCCGCCGCCATGGATGGCGGTGGCATAGAGCACCCAGCGTTTTTTTGCCTCCGCGCCGGCTTCCATCCATCTGTCAAAGAGCTGTCCCATATAAACGGCCAGCTCCTCTTCTTTTAATGCCGCCGCCAGCCTGGCGGCATCCTCATTCACACCCGGCCTGCCCATGGAAGCATAGCTGAGCAGGATCGCCTGCAGATATTCCTCCTCTGCGATCTGGCTGTCCTTCCTGTGCACCTCACAAAAAGGAGTGGTATACGCCCAGGCCAGAGAGCGTTTCTTACCGCCCTTATGCATGGCTTTTACAAGATCCGCAAGGGAAATCTCCTCTGCCGCACTCTGCCCTTCTTCAAAAAGTCCGCCAAGAAGTGCCCGCACTTTGGCATTTTTCTCTTTTTCCCAGACAGGGGTCAGTCTCTCACGATATCCCTCCTCATCCCAGGACAGCAGGATACGGACTGCCATTTCTCTCTCCGCCGCCTTTTTGGAAGAAAGCAGCAAAAGCACATCCGCTTCCCATTCCCTGCGGGTTTTTAAAATCTCTTCCAGCACCTCCCGCACCTGTTTCGAACCGTCCTTTGTATAGGAAAGAAGTTCCCTTCGCCCCTCTTCTCCGCAGATATTTAAAACATGCAGGCCCAGGCAGCGGCCCGATACCTCTGCCTGCCGAAAGGCCTGCAGCAGTTCTTCCCGGTGTGTCTGCATATAAGTATGAAAAACGGCTTCCGTCTCCTTCTCTACCACACTGCGCAGACGGGTGGAAAACGGAAGATCATAGAGCAGCGCACAGACCTTCAGCTGATGAGCCATGTCCAGCTTCTCCTGCTCCAGCATCGCATAGACCTCTCTGACATCTTCGCCTGCAGCATCCCCCCTCATAAGCAGATAATGGAAAACATAGGCTGCCTCCCTGCATATGAGCACGATCAGGCATCTGCGGAAAAAGCCGTCCTGCCCGTAAGAAGACACATAAGGCTCCAGCGCCCGGTATTCCGCCGAGCCGACATAATGGGAAACTGTTTTAAACTGGCTCTCTATCTGATACAGCCCCGCAAGACTGCTCTGACCCAGCAAATAGTCCCGTACTTCTCCCCTGATGGGTACATCGTCCGGGAATATCACATCGGCGAGCTGTTTGCGCCATGCCTCCTGACCGCTCTTTAGCAGCTGTTCGTGCAGTTGTTTATCCTGCTCCCGGATGATCTCCAGCATCAGTGCCGACGCGGCCAGATCCGCTTCCCGATAGCATGCCAGATATGCTTCCCTGTTGGCGCCAAACTGATAAGCCAGCAGTCTCTTGTTTTTGCGCGAAGCCGCCCAGCGAATATAGTCGGCCGTTCCGATACCAAAATACACATCAAAACTGCCCCCTCTTCCATGCAGGTCATATCTGAGATCCATCTCCTCCATGGCAGAAAGCGCACCTTTTACATTGGCAGCCAGCGCAAGGGATACAAAATTTTTAAGCCGCAACGACAGGGTAAAATTGGCGAATGCACAGCCGCACAAAAGCTTCATCAGGAAATTGCTTACGTTTTGCCTGCCCGCCCGTTCCCTTACCTGCTCCGTCATCTGATCATGATTGACCGCATTGGTCATAAGTGCCAGATCCTTTTCCTCCGTCCTGCCCGTAAAGAGATTCTCCAGGCTGTCTACGATCAGATCCTCATACGCTTTCAGCAACGCCCTGTCAGACTCCCTGACCTGATAAAGAGGACCGCTCCCGCCCTGCGCAAACAGTCTGCTCATCGACTGCAGTATCCCTGTCTTTTCTCTTCCCTGGAGGGCAGCATCCGGCCGATAACGGGAATCCGGGTAGCACATCCAGAAATATATGGTATATAAGATCAAAAGACCGTTATCCGGACTGCTCTTATGATGTCCCATGGCCTTTCTCACATTGGCGGCATCCAGAAGTGCCAGTTTTTTCATACGTTCCATCATATATGTCCTGATCCAGTGCACGTTCTCCCCTGTATGTTCCGCCATCAGAGAGAGGGCCTGATCCGCCGGAAAAACGCCTTCCACATTTTTGTTTGCATAAGAGAGCAGATCCTCAGGGAACAGACTGCTCATGGTGGACCTGCCCACTGTAAATACGACGGCAAACAGCTTCTGCGCCGCCTCTTTGCGGCCCCGGTTTATCATTTTGCGGAATGTCGTGCGGAAATCATCCTTCGTCCCGTCAGGCAACGAGGAAAGATCATGAAAAGAAATCCGCTCCAGAATGGCTTCTCCCTCAGCTCCTGTCAGATAATCCTGTGCGGCCAGCATCTCCTTCTCCGATAAATGCAATCCTTCCAGAAGCTCCATCATCTTCCGCGTCTGGATGTCCTGCGGCTGCATCATAATTCCTTACCTCCTCTATAGTATTCATTTGCTTCATCCCATAAGATTCTCTCTCTGCCAAGCATCAGATACCGGTTGCTGTCCGCGTACACCTGCGACATACCATCTGCCGCGCGGGATACCTGATGACGGCGCCTCCCGATTCCTTCTCCCAACGTCGCCAGCCGGCGCGACAGCCCTGCCAGCCCCAGCTTCCCGGACGACTCCCTGAGTCTCTCCATCGCCTCCAGTGTACTGTCATGAACGGTATCCAGTCCGCTCTGGCAGAGATCTTCCATCCGTGCCGCCGCCTCCTCCAGCACCGCTTTCACTGCTGCAATACTCCCGGTATCCGGCCCCCGGCCGCTTTCCCCCTCCCGGCCCTCATCCGTCAGAGCAGGCAGTTCCTTTTCCTGAAACAGAGCCAGCGGATACATTCTGATGCGGCCATTTTGCAGAAAAACCCGGCCCAAAAAGCAGGGCAGTTTCTCTTCTGCTTCCCCAGTTTCCCTGGCAGCGGTATCCTTCCACCTTGCGACAAGCCGTTCCAGATAACGGATCGTCTCCGCCTCACGCCTGGAATAGGCCACCTCCACGATAAGTTCTCTGCCCCGGCGGTCCAGAAGCGGCAGCGAAAAGAGCTGCCCCGCATCCGAGAACCCGGCCTCTCCCATCGCAGACGGCCTGATAAAGACAGGCTCCCTGGCCTGCGTCTCCTCTTCGCCGGCCTCCTCATCGCACCTCCCCTGCACGGGAATCCTTTCCCGAAACAGGCGGAAAAAGTCTTCATAATACCAGTCTTTCAATAATTCTTCCGTAAGGACGCGCATCCCCATACGCTCCCCCTTCGCCTCTTTGGAAGAAGACAGTCTCCTGCGTTCATCCGCCCGGGCTCCTTTTAAGCAGATCCGGCAGGAAGCCAGATCAGAAAGCGTTCCGTTTAATTCCCACGGCATACGGCTGTGAGCGCCGCCCCGCCGCTTCCCGCCGTCTTCGTAAAAGATGGGACGGGCATTTGTATAAGTATACCATTCCCCTTTCGTCTCTTCCAGGAAATAGATAGTCTCTCCTGCATAACCACTTTCGCTCTCAAACTGCTCCATCGTGATGCCCGTCAGATGCAGCTCTCCCATTTCCCCATATGCGGCCCGGAAAGAACCGGCCAGGGACGCGATCTCCTGCGGATCATCCGCCGCCAGAATCCGGCACACATCCTCATAAAGCGCCATCATCCTCTGCAGAAATTCTCCGATCCGAAAGGAAGCCGCTCTCTTAAAATATCTGTCACACAGACTTGCCAGCGCACGGAAGCTCCCTTCCAGCCGCGCCAGTCCGGCATTATGACTGATGATTGCCATCCGCTCCATATCCTGCAGGATATCCTGCGCCGCTCTGGCCAGTCCGGTATCCATCAGACCTTCCAGAAAATATTTCATCCCTTCCGCGGCCTCTCTGACGCCTGCCATGTCAAATTCCGGCTGCCCGGCCGCTTCCCTTTCCATCTCTTCCCGGGTAAATGCCCCTGCCCGGTACTGGCACCAGAGGATCGCCGCCGCTTTATGGCTGCAGAGTTCTTTTTTATGGCAGGTACAGCTGGAATAAGCAAGGGGCGAGAGTAATTTCACAGTATGAGCGCCGCCGGGAAGTGTCAGTGTGATCACCGAACTCTCTCTGATATCCGGCATGATTCCCTTCCGTATCTGAGACACAAACTGCTCAAAGGCCCGTGCGCCCATAGCGCGTCTGGCCTTCTGCACCGGAAAATCCCGTATCTCCTGCCAGAGCGGTGTCCCGGCCGGCTCCACCTTCTGCGGCGCCCGCTCCGGCTTATCATCCGCCTGGCCCGCTGCCGCCGTCTGCTTCTGCGTATCGTCCGTCTGGCCCGCTGCCGCCGTCTGCTCCTGCGTATCGTCCGCCTGGCCCGCTGCCGCCGTCTGTTTCTGCGTATCGTCCGCCCGCTTCTCTGCTGCCGGTTCCCCGTCTGTCAGTTCCTTTTGCAGGAGGAAAATCGCCTGGACCACGTGTCGGCAGATGCTGACAGAAGGACAGCTGCACCCGCTCTCGGGAAGCGGACTGCGGATTGTCACCGTCATCTCACCCACTGCGACCTGCGCCTCATCCTCCACACATAGAACCTGCGCTTTCACCGTCTCCATATCCTTATGTGCCCGTTTGACGGTTCCTTTATTGGACAGGCCGATCAGATATTCCTCATCTGCCGCGGCCAATATCTGTTTCCAGTCTCTCATCCCATTATATTCCCCATCCATTCAGAAAGCTGCTCCGGTGTCATGGCGGCCACATGGGCCCCCATACCGGCCAGCACGCCTGCCGCCCTTTTATCATAGGCAGGGCTGGCTTCCCTATCCAGCGCCGTCAATACCAGCAGCCTGGCGCCGCTCTCTATGATTCCTTTGCTGACCGCATACAAATTCTGATACCCGCCGCCTTCATACAAATCCGTGACCAGAATCAGCAACGTGCGGTAAGGAAAGTCGATCAGGCCTTCACAATACTGCAAAGCGCCGGCGATATTGGTCCCGCCGCCGAGCTGAATGCTCATCAGTGTCTCTACCGGATCTTCCACATACCCGCTCAGATCAACCACTGCCGTATCAAATATGACAAGTTTCGTTTCCAGCATCGGCAGTCTGGCAAAAATCCCCGCCATAACCGCACTGTGAATGACGGAGTCCAGCATGGAACCGCTCTCATCCACACAGATGATAATCCTCCATTTATGATATCTTTTGAGTCTGGAGTGAAAGCAGATCTGCTGCAGCACAATCTGCCCTCTCTCTTTATCATAGTGTTTCAGATTGCTGCGGATTGTTTTTCTGATATCCAGGTTGCGCGCAGATTTCACCGGACTGCTGGAAGTCTTATCCAGCCTGCCAACCAGACAACGCCGCATATCCTTTTCCAGCTTCTCGGTCAGCTCCTTCGCAACTTTTCGCACAATCTCTCTTGCGAGTTGCAAAACCTCCCCTTTCATCATATGCTTCAGCCCCAGAATCGTCTTTAAAAGAGTCTGGTTGGGCTCCAGCTTTCTGAGCACCTCCGGGTCAGTGAGAAGCTCGTTCATCTCATATTTTTCCAGCGCATGTTTTTCCATGATCTCCACGGTCCGGCGAGGAAAAAGCCTGCGCATCTTCCCGATCCAGGACGGCACGGTCAGAGCCGAAGCCTCCTTTCCGCCCGTCCGATCTTTCCTGATCTCCTGCTCCTCTCCGTACTCGCGTTCGTACAGGAAATCAAGCACATCCTCCATTTCCAGATAACGGACACTGCCTTCGGAAAAAGAGATCTGCCCCTTTGCCGAACTGCCGAGCATCAGTCGCCATCTGTTCAAAATTTCCTGCTCATCAGTCATCCCTACATCCTTCCATCTGCGCCGTCACCAGCCCATCCAGCGCCCTGCCATAGTCATACCACCCCGGAAGCACCTCTTCCCCCGCAAGCAGACTGGTGCCACTCTTTCCATGCAGCCTTGCCGCCGCTGCCGCTATTTTATCAATCTCTCCCGGCGTAAAATAGCCAAAGGCCAGCCGCAGCTCCGGCAGCAGTTCCATAAATGTCTCACTGCTTACACTGCGCAGAAAAGAATCAAGCATATCAATAAACTGGCTGCCGATAAAGACAAGATCCCGGGCAGTAAAAAAAAGACCCCTGAAAAAACCGACTGTTTTGATCAGCTGTTCATAAGTACCCATAAGGTATCCCCGGCATACCTTTTCCACATCTGTCACGTCTTTTTTCCCACATCCGTACAAGATCCCATGGATACAGCCATCCAGTCCCGGGTGCAGTTCCCGGTCCCTTAACATGGAAAAAAGCGCCTCAAAATAAGAATCCTGCAAGCTGGCCCATTCCCGCCGCGTCATCTGATACAACAGCTTACAGGTATTCATGCATAACGTACTTTCTTCCTCTTTGATCCTCGTCATGGAAGGCAGCAGCGTGATCAGCTTACGGCAGCAGATCTGGGTAAGGCGATCAAGCCGCAGGGAAGTAAGATACAGTCTCTGAAGCCGCTGCATATCCATAAAATATTCCAGGGCGCCGGACAGGGAGGCAAAATCCGTGTCCGCCTGCAGAATCTCATAAACCCGGTCATAAACCGGTGTCATCTGCGATTCCAGCCCCATCTCAAATACCTGCGTCAAAAGCAACGCCCCCTCGCGGGCATCCCGTTCACGCGCAAGCCTTTGTCTGACGAGGGTAACACACGCTTCCTCAATCGCTGCGCCATATACCGAAACGTCGATCAGAGCCGCCGACACCTGCGCGCTCCATTTATATTTCCAGATTTCCCGAATCAGGTTGCGATCCCGCTTTCCCTGCAGATTGGGCCCTTTTACCCGCCGCGCAAACGAGGCATTCAGAAAAAGGGTCCGATGAAAAAACATACTCATCCGCCGATGCTTTTGTGAGGAAAACAAAGACAACGTCACTTCCCTCTCCAGTGTCGTGCGAAACGAAATCCCCAGAAGCCGACATTGCTCTTCAAAATCCAGAACAATCGGCGGCACTGCGGCACTGCTTCCCAGCTTCCCCATTCCCCGCCCGCGCATCTGCTCCTGCAGAATGCGCAAAGGACGGTCGGTGGCCAGATTACACTCACCCTTGATAAAAGCCGACAGCACTGCGTCTTTCAGCTCATAGGCTCCCGGCTCCGGTTTCCTGCGCAGAGCGGCCAGCCCCTCTGCCATCTGCATGGCGCAGATATCGTCAAAGGTAGAGAGCATTTCGCCCTTTTTGCGCGCAGCCTTGCCTGTGGAAACAATAAAGTCCAACACCGCGTCATGATAAGGCGCTCCGTTTCCTCCAAGCCCCTGCCAGATTTTCTGATAAAAACCCGGATACGGCATACCGCTGGCATAGCCGTTCAGCGCATCGGCCGCCTCCATGGAATAAGGCATCAGATAGACCTCCTGGTCATCGGAGGGGATCCTTGTCCGCGCTGCCTCTTTTTTCTTTCCCTCTATGACCAGGGCCTGCAGCGCCGGCGTGTGGAAACCGCCTGTAATTACGAAAATCCCCCCTTGCCCGGCCCCGCTCTCTCCATCCGGTATGGTTTTCCCTGCCTTGGCCCGCTGCACAATCTGCGATGCCATAAATGCCTCTCTCGCCAGACATCCCTCCTGGATCAGCTCTTCCTCCGGGGTATCTGCTCTGGCCAGAGTACAGTATTCATACAGATGAGAAAACCACGTCTCACTGTTCTCACGGATACCGTTTACTTCGAAATATTTCTCCCAGAACTCGTCAAAGCTCCTAAGTCCTGCCTTCTGACTGAGCCGCTGCAGGTAGCTGCTTCGCGACAGGAGATAATCGTCATTGTAGTTTGGCTTTTCCCTCTCCTGCAAAAGCCCCTTTCCTTCCTGTGTGGCCGCCAGTATGTCTCCATACGGCAGGTCAATAAACGCCGTCTCAATGCCGCGCCTTCTGCCTTCCCGCATCGCTGCCAGCTCCGGTGAGTAGTCCAGAAAAGGATAATAGCACCTGTAATGCCCCTTCTTCTCAGAAAGCCGCCCTGTCCGATCCCGGTAAGAATAGTAAACCGCAAACGGCGCATGTGTCTCCTCGTCCGTCATGGCAGGAATCAGGGCATCCGCATTGCAGGGGCCCTCAATCAGGATCAGGGAAGGGCTTCTGGCTTCGATCATTTTTTTCACATGCCATGCACAGGCAGGGCTGTGGTGACGGACAGGAAGAAAGATTATTTCAGCCATTTCTTTGCTTCGTAATATTGTTTCCATATGCCGCCCTCTTTTTCGCTCCGGTCGCGGATGACCGTATTGAAATATGCCTTTACTTTTTCCAGGTCGTCTTTATTTTCCTTGGAAATGGCACCCACCAGATTCTGCACAAGCGTATCCACACTGATCCGGCCGCCGTCATAATAATATCCCGAAATCATCGTCTGATAACAGACCGAAACCGCTTCCGCCGTACTCATAACCGCCGCCGGTCTGTCGATGCGGTGTCCGTAAGCAGAAACCCCTTCCCGCAGTTCATGATACGTGGATGCCAGCAGTTCCGCCACATTCTTATCGACTTCCATCTCGATTTGCGCTTCCCGCGCCAGTGCGCCTACCTCATTCAAAATAATCTGCCGCTCCAGCGCCGCTTCCCGCACCGGCATTACGGTTTCAAAATTAAAGCGGCGTTTCAGAGCGCTGCTCATCTCATTGACACCCTTATCTCTTGTATTGGCAGTACCGATAACATTAAACCCCGGTCTGGCAAACAGAAATCCGTCGTCTTCCAGTTCCGGTACATTCAGTACCTTATCACTCAGCACGCTGATCAGGGAGTCCTGTATTTCCGCAGGTGTTCTCGTAATCTCTTCAAACCGTGTCAGAATCCCTTTTTCCATACCGATATACAAAGGCGCCGGCACCAACGCCTCCCGCACCGGCCCTTTCGCCAGCAGAAGCGCATAATTCCATGAATATTTAATCATGTCCTCTGTCGTCCCTGCCGTCCCCTGAATCGTATTTGTACTGCATCCACTGATTGCCGCGGAGAGCAGTTCGGAAAGCATAGTCTTGGCCGTCCCCGGCTCGCCTACCAGCATCAGCCCCCTGTTGCCTGCCAGGGTCACAATGCACCGCTCTACCAGAGCGTCATTCCCAAAATATTTCTTTTCTATTACATAGGTCTTTCCGTTATATTCCAGTGGTTCTCTGCTTCCCAGAATAAAGGTGCGCACCGCCTCCGGTGACATCCGCCAGTTGACAGGACGCTTTCCGCTATCAAGCGCCTGCAACGCCTTCAGTTCCTCTGCATACCGCACTTCCACCGGCGGTTTGATCAGTTTTTGTGTGTCCATTTTCTCACCCATTCCAGTTCCGCATCCTCCCTCCCGCAGCCTCTGCACCGGATTGCCTTACGCCTGTCTGCACATCCGTAATGCAATCCAGGCTGCTCTCGGGAAGATGCTGTTTCCCAGTTCCGCATCCTCCCTCCCGCAGCCCCTGCACCGGATTGCCTTACGCCTGTCTGCACATCCGTAATGCAATCCAGGCTGCTCTCGGGAAGATGCTGTTTTTTTATTTCAGCTACGCATTTTTACCGCACAATCTCCAGATCGCGATCACTCCATCCGGGATCTTTCGCAGGATTTTCCCTGATATCCAGATATATGAGGTTTTCCGCCCGGGTCAGAGGCGAAAGATCGGTAATATAGTTATCACTTACATACAGCCGGGACAGCTTCGGCAGGCTGACAGTAAATTCCAGATCCGTCAGTTCGTTGCCTGCCAGATACAGCTCTTCCAGATTTGGAAAGTTTTCCAGAAAATCCATATGTTCATTCAGTTTCACATCGTCGTACCAGATATTGTAGAAACCATCGTATCCCTCCACATAAAAATTCTCATGCAGATCCATATTGTTCATCCCCAGTACCCGCAATGTGGGGTTTTCCTGTATGCGGTTAAAATCAATCTCAAACATACCGTTGTGCACATACAGTTCTTCCAGCCCCGGATGATTAAAAACGGCGGATACATCACCATATACTTCCAGCAGATACTGATAGCCACTCCATCCGCTGCCGTCCAGATTGCCGTAAAAATCCGCAACTTTCAGATTGGGCATGCCTTCCAGAAAGTCCATATTTTTTATCTTATAATCAGAATTCCAGACAGAATAAAAAGTCAGACGCTCCACACCGCTCAGTGTGGAAAGAGCCTTTACCCCGTCCACATTACAGTCATGGATGGACAATTCACGGATACCTGTCAGCCCCGACAACCCGGAAACAGACATAAATCCGCTGATTTCCAGGCTCTCCAGACTGCCAAGTCCGGAAAGATCCGGGTCAGGCTGCGATGTCATCTTATCTATGTACAGCTCGGTCAGACCGGTCAGCCTGCTCACCGGTGAAAAATCCTGCACTTTGTTATTGTCCACCAGGCAAAGGCGCCGGAGCCCCTCCAGTTCTTGTAAGGGTTCCAGACTGATGACAATCGTATCTTCCAGCTCCAGCTCTTTCAGATCCTTCAGATTTTCCAGAAATCCCAGGTCTTTGATCAGATCGGAAGTAAGGGTCAGCGATTCCAGCCCCGTCATCATAGACAGCGCGGAATAATCCTCCACCCGTATTTCCTCCGCATCATGGATGAGGGAATCCGAGGATATCGTATCTCTCAGCACAAGTTGCTTAAGCTGCTTCAGGCCCACGAGCTGCTTCAGATCCCTGGCCGGCATATCTTCGATAGAAAGCCGTTCCAGGCCGGTAAACGCTGCGATCCCATCCATGGAACTGATACGACGCAGTTCCAGATCGGTGATCTGTCCCGCATCCGCCACCATCTCTGCCAGCTCCGAAAACTCCACACCAGACAGCGAAATTCCCCGCAGGTCAGACATGGCAGTCAGATCCATCCCATTTGGCAGGCCATGTTCTGTCTCCAGACGGATCAGCCCATAAAAATATTTTACATCCCTGTCATCCCATTCCAGTCCGCCGCTGATGACCATACTGCGAATATCCGGTGTTTCTCCATAGGGATCATCAAAGCTGTACCATATCATTTCACCCTCTGCGGAGGGCACCAGCCTCAAATATTTCACCCTTCCCAGATCCGCCTCTGATACCATACCTCCCTCAAACATCGCCTCTGTCATGGCTTCAAACAGTTCGCTCATCTCCGGCGCGCTCTCCGCCTCAGGCAGCTGCATTTCCACTTCATCAGACTGATCGGGATTCAGGCTCCCATATGCCGACGGCGTCTTCGCCGCCTTTCGTGAATCAGAATAGAGGAAAAAAAGAAGAACATAGGCAAGAATGATCGCCGTACAGCCTCCGATCACCGCCAGCACTCTGCCAAAGTTTCCACGCCCCGATTCCGGCTCCGTCCTTACCATGACCTGCTGTCCCTGATAAAACGAATTCTGGCCGGTCCGGTTCTCATATGGCTGGTTCTGCCCGGGCCGGCTCTGATAGAACTGCCCGTTATAATCTGCGGTATTTTGTGCTTTCCTTTCTTCCGGCAGGAACTGGTAACCGCAGTATCCGCATGCCACCAGGCCTGTCTGGGAATCCTCGATATTCATTCTTCCACCGCAATAAGGACAGATAATTTCCACTGTCATCACCGATTTCTCCTTTTTTGCCAAAATTGCAGAAAAGATGTCCTGATCTGCTCTCTGTCTTTTATTATAGGCATTCTGCACGAATTATACAATGGGGATTGGGGGAAAATTGTGAGAAAATAATGACTTGATATTTTATGACGGAAGGATTGATATTACCACACAAGTCAAGTATAATAAAAATCAGTGCAACAGGGATTTCCGCGGTATAAAAAGCCTGCTATTGTTGTGGACATACACAAAAAGAGAGGAAGATAAGATGGCAGATACGAATTTAGCACAGGCAGTTGAGGCGGCAAATGTCTCAAGTTCCTATGATACAAACATAAAATTCCTGCTTGCAGATAAACAAATACTGGCGTGGATTTTAAAGTATGCCGTTTCGGAATTTAAACATATGGCAATAGAAGATATTATGGCCAGTGTTGGAGAGAATATTGAAATCGGGACAAGGCCGCTGGATGCGGGACTTTCAAATCTGGGACGCGTAAACGCAACCAGCACGGAAGATAACATTCCGGGTGAGGGAAAAATCTTCTTCGATATCCGTTTTACGGCATATCATAAAGAAACAGAGATGAAATTTCTAATTAATCTGGAGGCTCAGCGTTCATCAGATCCCGCTAAATTAGGGTATCATTTGGAGAACAGGATCATATTTTATCTCGCACGAATGATTTCCGCACAGAAACAGACTGAATTTTATCACAGCGACTATGATAATTTAAAGAAAGTACGAAGCATATGGTTATGCTTGTGTAACAGTGAGGAAGGTGATTCCATTGAGGAGATTAGTCTTAACAAAAACTACGTTTTTGGAAATAAGGGTAATCCGTATGACATGGATCTGATGCGGGGCATCATTATCAATGTAAGAAGCGGGAAAAACAAAAAGGATTCCCAAAACATACTGATTTCCATGCTGGAGAAACTGCTTTCAGAAACAAGAGTGGAGGAAAAGAAACGTATCCTTACAGAAAAATATGGAATGATAATGACAACAGAACTGGAAGGGAGGATGCAGACTATGTGTAATTGGTCAGAAGTTATTTGGGAAAACGCTATGAAAAAGGGCATGGAAGAAGGCATGCAAAGAGGCATGGAAAAAGGCATGGAAAAAGGCATGGAAAAAGGCATGGAAAAAGGCATGG
>CAJULA010000001.1:0-46766 GCA_910587155.1 uncultured Lachnospiraceae bacterium | reverse complement strand
GGCATGGAAAAAGGCATGGAAAAAGGCATGGAAAAAGGCATGGAAAAAGGCATGGAAAAAGGCATGGGGAAAGAGCGGCTTAACGCTATTGCAAGGATGCTTAATGCCGGTTTTACAAAGGAACAGATTATGTCTTGTGGCTATACGGAAAACGAATTTGCGAAAGCTGAAAGCGTTTTATGTACAAGTGTTTAGGGAAACGCTGATGAAAGCATTTCCCGTGCCGGATTTGCGCTGCGAAGCAGCATTTTCCTTTGCAAATCCATGCGCATCCGCCGGAGGCTCTGAGGAAGATGCTATTGTTACAAATAGGCTGTGTGAGAATGCATAAAAGAGTTATCCGGAGAATAAGGAGCCAGGATCAATCAGATTTCCAGGCTCCTACTTCTTCTTTCAATACACTTTTATACCCGATAACTGCTCAGTTCACGGCTCATAACCGAAATCGCGGAAAAAGTTTCCATGACATCCGTTTCCATATTTTTCATCTCTTCATCAATAGCCGCCAGACGCCCGGAAAGATGGACAATCTCCGCGCTGCTTTCCATGGATGCCGCTCCTACGGCTTCCATGGAACTGCGGGCTTTTTCCAATATGCCGGCATATTCTTCCGTATTTTTGACAAGCCGCTCCATAGATTCCCGGATCACATCTGACTTTTCCGTAAAATTGCGCGAAATATCTCCAAACTCCTGATAATCTGCTGAAATATCATTCACAAGAAAATGAAGCATCCGTTCAGCCAGTGCATCCAGCCCGCGAATGGCTTCCACCACTTCCTTACTCATTTTTTGGATTTCATTGGCGGCCTCATTTGTATTACCCGCCAATACACCGATTTCTCCCGCCACTACGGCAAACCCTCTCCCCGCTTCCCCGGCTCTCGCCGCCTCGATAGAGGCATTCAAAGCAAGCAGATTCGTCTGCCCTGATATCCCAAGAATCGTTTCCGAAAGTTCCTTGATCCGAAGGACCGCCTCTCCCCGCTTCTTTTCTTCCTGCAGGGAATATGACATCTTTTCCACCTTCTTCCCGATTTCGATAAAGGATGCCTGCGCCGTGTCATGCAGCTGCAGCGAAACCGTATTAATTTCCTGTAAGCTGACCGTGTTTCCCGCAGCAGCCTCTACAATGCTCTGTATATTTTGGCACACAGCGTCAACCTGATTTCCCGCCATATCGGCAGATGCCGCCATCTGCTCGGAAGATGCCGCCATGGAATGAATGGTATTGTTAATAGCGCTGACCTGCGCCGCCGAATCCGTCACATGCGTATTAATATTCCCCATCTTCGTTTCAATGCTGCCCGATGCCCCCTTGATTTCCCTGACCGTATTTCCGGTCTTTTCCAGAAGCCTGTTCAGGCTGTTTCCTATCACTTCAAGCTCATCTCCTGACGTGAGATCCAGCACCTTCGTGAGATCCCCGTCATCGGACGCCACTTCAAGAATTTTATTGTTTACCTTGATAAAGTTACACCGCATCCTGATCGCAATGAGCAAAGCTGCCGCAATGGCAAAAAGTACTGCCGCCCCCACCGCAAACAAAATATTGCGGATCAGACTGTCCAAAGATGCCTGTATGGAAGATGCCTCATAATCTACTGCCACAATCCCAAGTACCCGGCCATCCTGAAAAATCGGCGCATATCCGCTGTAAAAGGTTCCCCATTCGTCGGTAAAAGGCTCCTGCGTCACGGATGGGCCACCCTGCATCGCCTGAAACATGGCATCCTGTGCCTCATAATTCTCCGCATATTCTCCCGGATCATCCGGATCCGTATCCACCACAAACTGAAAAAATTCCGCGTCCCCAGGCATAAGTGTGTAAACATAAGTAACAGAATTTCCGACCAGAAAAAAACTCAGACTGTCCTTGACCGTCGCAAGAGCCTCCCCATCGCCTTCCATAGCTTTCTCAAAGATTTCTCCGTCTACATTCTCCGCGGCAATCGAAGCAATTTCCATAACATCATCTTTGCACTTCTTCTGCAGAAAACTCCCCATATTTATGTAGGCAACACTCCCCACAATCATCGCAACAATAATAGCCGATCCTAAAACAAAGAGAAAAAGCTGCGCTGCAATACTGAGTTTCTTTGTCTTCATATCTTCTGTATCCTCCCTGACAGACTGAACGCTTCACATACCTGACAACAAATGGCACCGGCCCCGCCATATGAAGCTATCTTGATACGATCATTTTATCATGGGCACCCATGAACACCACAGTGTTATTTTTGCATTTTTTTAGCGTTTTTTTGTCGGACAGCCCCACGACCATGCATCAGCACGATCGCCCACTTTGACAAAGGCTCTGTTTTTAACATGTTTTTACTCATAAAAAGAGCGGCAGTCTCAAAAAACCACCGCTCCCCTGCGTCGCTCACAATCGCTGTAGTATTCAGTCAAATTGTGTTTTCCAATGATCCGCATCATTGGCATCAAAGCACAGCAAAATCTGTTCGGCAGTGGTTTTTTCATCCGCAAGATGATCCGGCAGTTCATCTCTTCCAAAATACTGCACACCGATTGTCTCCGTATTCTCTGAAAATTCACCACCCACTGCCTTGCACAAAACAAATATTTTAACGACCCCGTACGGAAGATTGCAGGTATTGTGCTTACGCCAGTCCTGAACGGCAATAATCTTTTCCGCATAAACATTAATCCCTGCCTCTTCTTTTGTCTCCTTCACCGCATTGGAAGCCACAGACTGATCTACCTCACACCACCCGCCCGGCAAAGACCAGGTACCGTTATTTTCATGAACCAGTAAGATCTTCCCATCCTGGAACACCGCCGCGCGTGTATCGACTTTCGGTGTCGGATAGCCTTCTTCATTACAAAATAGTTTCTGTACGGTATCAAGGGAACTGTCTGTTTTTCTGGCGATCATCTCAGCCGCAATCAGGCGCAGTTCACGATATCTCTCCCTGTCATATTCATTCTCTCCATAGGCAAGTCCTGCCTGGGCAATACTCTGTATTCGGATCGCCCACTCCGTCAGCTTATCATGCATGGCAAGTCATCCTCCAAAAAATCATACTCAACTCTCTGACACAGCCAGAGTTTCATCTAAACCGAATGCTTTCATTTCCTTCTGAATCTGTTCCCGCTCTTTTCTTGCCTGCCTGGTTTCCATCCCATCCTCGGGATAATGTGGGTATTCATATTTCAGCATACCGGCAGCTTCCACATAAAGCCGGGTGGCAGGCTCCATTTCCCCTTTCATGACATAGGCACGCGCCATGTAAGTCTTTACCATACCGCTGTCCCGGCAGATCATATATCTTCCATTGTCCCTGCTCAATCAGCAGCTCATATAACAAATGAATGATACTGTTATCCCTGTCATAATCCGGCGAGACATAGTTCTCCAGTTCATTCATAACCGTGATCCAGGCATATACATCGGATGCTGTATCCTGCGGCAGACCATCTTTTTTATATTCCATGGGAAAATACGCTGCAGTGTATCCAAATATCCCGCAGTCTGCCAGCCTGACATTACAGTTTAATACCGGTGCATGCGCAAACCGCTCCTCTTTATATTCCAGAAAAACATTGGCCGGTTTGATATCCCCATGAACAGGAATCTTCCCTGTTCTTTTGCAGCATTCTTTCATGGCGTTGCAGATCGAAGCCCCGATATACAACAGATCGGATTCCGTAAAGCGATAGGTATGCTTCCATTCCTCAAGTTCCAGCCCGAATTCAGGATGACCATGAAAAAAAGGCATGGTATAAAATAAGGTCTGTTCCAGATTATCATAAAAAACGGAATTGATGTTTACAAGATTGACGCATCCCGGAAGCTGCATCCATGCAGGGACTGCAACCCATAAAATCACATCCCACATGGAAGACTGGGAATTCTGTCTTCCAGAATAAATTTCTTAAGCTTTGAAAATCTTTCATCTCCGATCTGGCCACGCATCATCTCCACCGTGGTCCCGCCGCTAAATTCCAGAATCGCATAGCACAATATGTTAGCAGTAATATAATCCGCATACTTTTCCCTGTCAAAAACCTCTTTCGCCTTTTCCAATATCCGCAAAAATGCCGTCCAATTCTGTTCACGGTAGCAACGCTTCATACTCTTATACTTTAAATCTGTCTGTTTGAAAAAGGCAACAAGCCAGTCACCATACCGGCAATCGCCGATCATTTCATATCCGTTAAAAATACATTGCAGGGAACTGTGGGGATATGTCAGAAGCATCAGCAACAGCTGCGGTGTCTGCACCGCCTCATCCTGCGCCTGATAGGAGTCAAATTTCTGCAACAGATATTCTTTGAGCACAGGCTCCAGATATTCGAGCGGTTCATCCGCCGCCTCCCTGAAATCCATGACATCCGTGCCTGTTTTGTACGCTTCTGTTTTCCGAAGAATGCCTTCCGCTTTTTTCATGGCAGTGTCGTGGTAATAGCGCAGATGAGAAACCTCAAAATTGTGATTTCTCTTTTCCAGATTGCAGGGACCACAACACAACACATAATTTTCTATGTAATCCGGCTTTTCCGGATCAAAGCCATTTTCCCGTAATTCAATCAGATACTCATTAAATTCCCTGTCATCACTGCGAACCGCCTTCCTGGCCAGTATATGATCTACCTGCATCTCCCTGGGTTTCAGCAAACGGCCGCAGTAAAGACATTTTCCGTTGTAAGCTTCGTATATGGCTTTGCGCAGGCAGGGATCTTCCTTTTTATATAGGTGATACATGTGTTCTGTACAGCCTCCTCTGACCACGCCTTTCCTGCACATGTCTGCACATTTGCAGGTCGCTCAGAACTTCAGTTCCCGTATATTATGCAACGTCTCCTCATAAGACGCATCCCGCCCAAAGAGCAGGGTCGTGCCAAGGACAAACCCTCTCACTCCCTTAGGCGCAAATTCCAGTATCTTGTCTGCGCTGCAGGCCCCGTCCCAGTAAATCTCAAAGTCCATGTCCTCTTTCAGGGAAAGCAGCTTGGTGATCTTTTTTCCCACGTAGGGAAGATACATCTGTCCCGCATTGCCCGGGTTCACCGACATCACCAGCACCTTTTTCACAATGCGCAGCATCTCCATCACCGTCTCCACGCTTGTGCCGGGATTGATGGCGATGCCAGGGATCATCCCCGCGTTGATAATGCTCTGCAGAGTCGTGGAGGGATGATATTCCGCTTCCGGATGGATGTAGATCGTGTCTCCCTGACGCAGGCTTTTCAGAAAGATGTCAATGCGGTTGTTGGGATGCTCGATCATCAGGTGGACGTCGATGGGCCGTTTTGCTGCGCTGGCTATATATCTTAGGTCATTTAAGGACATGGCAAAATTTGGCACGTAGCGTCCGTCCATGATATCAATATGGAAGGAGTCGATGCCGCCTGCTTCCAGATCTTTCACTTCTTTTTCCAGGTTTCCGTAGTTGGCACACATCATGGATGCCATCAGTTCAAAATTCATAAATGCAGTTCTCCCTTAATCAAGTTCTTCAAATAGTCAGGGAAACGCTGATGAAAGCGCCTCCCGCGCCTGATTTGCGCTGCAAAGCAGCATTTTCCTTTGCAAATCCGTGCGCACTTCCTTAAAGTACATCCGTGATCTCAGTCATTCTGTGAAAGAACGGGTCTTCAATTACCAGGTTCAGAAAATCTGTATCCGTTATTTTAATCTCATGGATCAGCCTGAGCAGGATCCCATCCAGTCCCTTGTCGACTTGCCGCTCACCTTGCGGGCACAACTCCATGTATGTTTTAAAATAATCCAGAATTCCTTCCTGTACCCTCTCAAAGCAGCGGATATCCTCATCCTTTCTTGTCTCATCCGCATATACAGGCTGTCCGTCTTCATCAAAGCCTTTTACAGACGGATGTGGCGCCGTAAGAATCGTTTCAAGAATATAATAGTTATCATAGACTGCACCGGAGACAAATTCCCCGTCTTCACAAAATGATCGGATATCCAGCTTTTTGTCCTTCATATTTTCTGCCTCAAGCCACAGGAAATAAAAACCCTTCATATGATTGGATACCAACCGTTGTATGTACATCTGGCTTGTTCCTTTTGCCACAAAATCGAAAAAAGCAATATTGCCTTCCCTGAGATCCAGCCCCTTCATATAGTTCTGATAATTGCTGCGCTCTGTGATGGACTTTTCCATAATAGGCTTTTTATAGCACAGTAATCCGGCTTCCTTATCCGCTCTGTCTGCCTCACAAACTTCGTGCGCATCAATTCCAAATCGTTCCTGCAGGCTTTCCTCCACAGTACCGCTGAATTTCATATCGTCCACATATCTGATATCCGTTTCATCCAAAACGCCCGCCCTGATTGCGGCAGTCCGGGAAGTCAGAAAGTACACTGTGCGGTCCGTCTGTCCATATGATGCGGCAAGGTGCGCATACATTTTTTGAATCAGATATCCATCCCTGGCACCCAACCAGATATTTTGAAAGTGCTCTTTCTCCATCTGTCCATAAAACCAGAATACAAAATCACTGATAATCGGCGCACAGAACAGATAACCGACATCATACACATCCGCAATCTCCATGCACCCGGTATCTGTCTCAAACTGAAAAGGACTGTTAAATATTGCAGAGACAAACATCCCGATCCTCAGGCGTCCGGACAATGACCCCATATACGCCGAAAGTCCCATGTTTCCTGTCAATTCCAGTAAATCCTGTCCACTGTACAGCCGGCATGTTGCCAGTCCGTATCTGGCCGCACATTCCACATCAGCCATCGGGTCGTCTCCGATATGTAGTATTTTAACACTACTCTCCAGATTTTTCAAAGCCTTATACAAACCTTTTGATTTGCTCATCCCGTGATCACTGGATGACAGGATACCCGCGTATTCTGTAATGCCGCATTTTCTGACAATCTGTTCCAGATGTTCCCTGTCATAGTAAGAGTCAGAAACGATGTATGTATTTTTTCCTTCCGAAATCATTTCCCGGAAAATATCACACACATCTTTTCTTGGGATAAGCAGTTCAAAATCAATGTTCCATTCGAACTCTGCCAACTGCTGTGCCGTAATCTCTTTTCTGTCATTCCCGTCTGTCCCTGAAAGCATGTGTCTGTAAATTTCAACAAGCGCAGGCGCTCTGTTCTTTGACAGTTCTTTTTCGCTCCCCAGCCTCCTCCGGCAAAAATCCGGTATACAGATCCCCTTCTCCTGCAGTCGGCTATTCACATATTCCGCCACGTCTTCCGGAAACAGCGTCCGCCGCATAACAAGTGTGTCAAACAGGTCAAAACTCACAGCATCGGCTTCCTCCGCTTTTCTTTTCAGTTCCGCCTTTGTCATACCGGACAATGCAGAAAAATCATATACCGCCTTCCTGTCCTCCAACAGATTTCTTCCGCGTATGTCCAGCAGGGTAATGGACTTTTCCCGGCAGACCTCTCCGATCCGTCTTGCGATTGCCCTGCATGAACCGGGACGTGCGACCGCGATAATCAGCTCCACCCCATGCTCCATGGCATCCCAAAGTGATATAACCGGATAACCGTACACCTCTCCTTTTTCTCTGAATCCATCCAGAAGGCCAAGGATTTTAAAGTCATGTCCCAATGCCTTTAAAACCCTCTGCGTTTCCACACCCAGTCCATACAATGCAATTTTTTTATTTTTAAAGCCTTCCAAAAAATTATATTCGCACAACCGCTTGTCCCCGTCGCTGTTCCCTTTCCAGTGCCTCGCTTACTGTTTCCATAAAACTGTCCTCAAAAGCTTTCATGGAAAAATACCTTTCATACAGTTTTCTCGCACTTTGTCCCATTCTTTTAAGCTTGTCCTGATTCCCTACACACCATATGATTTTTTCCATAAGATCCTGCACATCTTCGGTTTTGAATACAAGCCCGTCCTCTCCCTTGTGAATATAGGCTGCCGTACCCGTGGCATCCGATACAATACACGGGATGGCATGCATCATGGCTTCTGACACAACCGTCGGCATCGGATCCTGTCTGGACGGGCATACCAGCACATCGGAATTTTCCAGCAACTCATGGATTTTCTCTCTGTTTACACTCCCCGTAACATGAACGGCCCCGATAGATATGCTTTCGTTTTTGATTTTTTCCCCAAGCAAAGTAGCGTCATGCCCCGTTATAAAAAATTCACATCTGTCCACGGTTTCCTTTGGCAGCCGCTTAATTGCCTGCATTAACAGATCCTGTCCTTTTCTCTCCTCTATAAATCCTATGGTAATAAAACGGATGACCTTGGCAGCTCTGCATGGCACATGGTTCTTTCGGTTCTTTCGGTTCCTTACTGCATCTGCGACGCCATACAGTAATCTGCCGCAGGTAAGCTGCGGCAGAAACTCTTTGACTGCATCCTCCGGGATCTTTCCCACTGTAACTGCCCGGAGATTTTCAAGGCTGACTTTTCCAATGACATCCCTGTCCACACCCTCATAAAAAAAAGGCGCATCATGCAGCCACCATATAACAGGAACTGAAGTATCCCTTTCCGACAGAAAGACATGAAAATTGAGGGTATTGCATATCATCAGGGAACACGAGTTTACCCATTGTATTTCATTCATCGTTGCTATCTGGAGATTTTCATCCACAACACAGGGAATATCGCTTTCTGTTAAAAGCTCCCGCAAGGGTCCGTCTGACATGGAAGCATACAACACTTCATAACCATTTTTTTTCAAAACCTCTGCCGCATGAAATAAAGCAATTGCCGGACCGCCCAGTGTCATATCATGTGATATGAGCAATATCACTTTACTCATCCGATCCGCAGACATGACAAGCTCCTCCGCGTTCAGATAATACTGCATGGGCCTTATGATCCTGTCTCCGCCAAACAGCCGATGCAAATCATAAAAATGGTAGATTTTTTGTTCCTCCACACCGAGGGAAACAAGCTGCCGTTTCATCTCTGTTACATAAAAACTCAAAATAACAATCGCATCATACTCCAGCTTTATCCCTTCTTCCGGTGACAAAACCTCCAGTCCGTCAATCATCGTATTTTGTTTCTTTCCGGAATTGTCCAACAGCGCCGGGACTTTCTGACTGGCAAACCACTTTTTATATCTGTTGTAATAATCGCCAGTGCCAAACAGAAGAACTTTCATAAATGCCTCCCCGCCCTCTCATACTACAGTGTCCTGTATGTCTTCTTATACAAGAGCTTCTCTTCCCCGATGCCGATATCCTGCAGAAACAGTCTGATACCTTTTACATATTCCGGCCGGCTTACGGCGGGAATAATTACATCATATTCCGTATCAGTAAGCGCGGATGGCGCCTTAACATTCTCTATCTGCGAATGACTGCTGTCTACCCACAAAACCACATCATATCCCATCAGGGTAAGCTGCCTGAACCAGTCTCTGCCAACTTTACCGGCACCGTACAGAACAATCTTTTTCCCTTTTAACCCCTCTGTATCAATCTGAAATTCCGGAATATGGATCTGCGGCGAAAATCCCATTCCTCCGTTCACAGCCATGACCGCCATAATGGATACCCAATGCTGAAGCTGTGACATTAAATTTTCCCTTAACGGATGTGTTGCAAAGCCTGCTGACACGGCAAGATATGCCTTATTAATATCCGACAGCATGTGCGGATTCCCCCCATGGAACATGGAATCCGTCCGGTAGCGGTAATGATAAAAACAGGTATGACAGATCCTGACCGCCCCGCATATAACAAGATAGTTATACAAAAAAGCGGCATCTTCTGCGAAATTATGATCCGCCTGCAGTCTCCTGTACACCGCTCTGGCAGTTTCCGTCCGGTATAATTTGTTCCAGATCCATGGCGTCAGACGCTGCAAAGAATCGGAATCCCTGTCATACAGCATTGTCTTTAACACAATCTCCTTATCCGGCCCCCTGTATTCTCCTTCCGGATACTGGTCCAGATATTCTGTCTCCATCTCCGGCCCCGTCTCATAATGGACCCCTGTTGTCGCCAGATCGGCCTCTCCCATCCGGTCAAGTAAAAATTCCACCATACCGCAGTCAATCCAGTCGTCCGAATCCACAAACATCAGAAACTCGCCTGACGCATGCTCTACTCCGGTACGTCTTGCCGCAATCAGTCCTCTGTTTTCCTGCTTCACATATATAATCCGCTCATCCCGCCCGGCATATTCCCTGCATATCCTGTCACAGCCATCCGTAGAACCATCATTTACGAGGACAATCTCCATGTCATCACAATTCTGCCCCATAATACTCTGCAGACATGCTTCCAAATATAATTCTGTATTATAGATTGGCACAACAATACTCAGCCTCATACTCCCTCCAAAATATCTTTCATTGTATAGACAGCGACATGATACTTTTTCTGAAGACTTCTCTTAACCTCATCATAATTGCGCACCAGAGAGATCAGCACTGCATCCATGCCGTCAGGTGCATCCTCCAGCTTATAAACCGGCACCTCTTCCTGCAGATAATCGGCATTTCGATCAATAAAAAATGCTGTTTTAATCTGATATTCCTTCAGTTCCCCCATCAGCCGCTTTCCAAGATATCCGTCCCCATAGACTGCCACGCGTCGTATCCCTCTGTCCCGCAATTGTTTTCCCAGTGGACTGCCGTGTTCACGGTATATGGCAATCCTGTTGAGCATCAGAAACATTTCCCGGAATTTTTCCAGCAGCGCTATCCAGTCAGACAATGCATTCTGTCGCATGGCCGAAATCAGGCATAATTTCTGTTTGTCAAATACTTTATTTTCCGCCAGAATATCGTACATCTCATCCAGTGACAGAATCATACGTTTATAATCCAGTGACAGATTTTCACCATTGACGGTATGTTCAAATACAATATCCTGATTCAGGGAAAATACGGCATTTTGGGCAAGCATGCTAAGCCATAGCAGATAATCGTCCGCGCAGTTGGTCTTCATAATATTGGTCATCCAAACTTTTGGAATGGCCCCTTTTCGGAGCATAACCTGACCGGCAGAAATGACAGGATTTCCTCTGGTCATCATATATTCTGCTGATACCACATCCTCAAACCGCATATCCGCATTATAAAACTGTTTCTTTTCATGGATGCACCGGCATACCACGGCATCGGCATCACCTATCCTTAACATCTGACTTTTGATATAATCCGGATACAGGATGTCGTCCTGATCCAAAAACACAAGGTACTCCCCACTGCATACGTTTACCCCATATACTCTGGCACCATGGATTCCTCTGTTTACACCCGGGTTAAAAATACGTATCGCAATGTGTTCGGACTTATAATCTGTTTCAGAGACTGGCACAGACGGATCATCATTTATAATCAGAAGCTCTGTTTCCCCCAGACCATTTAAGGCTTCCTGACATTTTTCCACCTGCGCAATGATGCCATTTATGTATTTCTTCCCATGAAATATTGGGGTAATAATACTTATTTTTTTCATGCCTTCTGTTCCCGCTGCCCTCTCTCCCAAAAGCTTATATAACGCATGCACCCTCTGCCTTCGAGATTTTTTATCATCTCCTGCTGTATGTTGTCATCAAACACAGTGATAATCACTGCGGCATGATGTAATTCCTGCAATTTATCAATGGTACTGACAGGAATTCCTCCATAAGACGAAATGCCCGTGTCATGGCTCACAAGAAATCCCCGGGGAAGGACATTATGCATCTGTAAGAGCATGAGACAAAAGCGCCCCATTTTACCGGTGCCATACAGATAAACATCCTTATTGGCTCTGACAAAATCCAAAATTTTAGTTTTATTGTTCTGATAGCACTCCAGGTCATAGAGACAGTTTACCGGAAAAAAGGGCTCTGACTCCTCCATAAGCTTCCTCGTTGTGTATTGCAGATAAGCAGTCTGTTTCTCCGCATACGATACTGTCATTACAGTACCCGTATCGTATCCGGCATCCTGCGCCACATAGGAAAATATTCTTTCGATGCCATAGCTCACATAGCCGTCACAATCCAGTTCTCTGTCGTTAAAATCAGAATAGTTCCATTCCGCATCAAATAATTTGCGCAACGCATTCGTCCGAAACCACAAAACCGTCCCAAACGTGACCGGCGGCCTGTCCTGTCTGATATCCGCATGCAGTCCAAGCTTTTCCGCAATATTGCAGGTAATGTCAAAGGACTCACACCATCCAAATCCATACCATGTATTAAAGTGATCCCCTACCGGCTCCGGCGGTGACAGGATTCCCAAATACTCATGTTTCTCAAACAGTTCCAGGATACCGTCAATATAATCCGCGCTCCCGATCTGGTTTCCCCAAAGATTTTCAACCCAAAAGCGGATATCCCTCTTTTTTCCTTCACTATGTTCCTTCTTGTCATGAAGGAAGCAGACATATTGATAATTCTTTACAATATCACGGCTGCTGATCAGCAATGCACTCACATCGCGCCCTCTGTTCTCTTTTAACAGATACGTGATTCTCTCCCGCGCAGACAGTGCAGCATGACTGCGTACCGCATTAAGGACATCTTCCACAGATGAAATAATATAAAGATCTATATCGGAAGGTATCTGATCTATATATTTATAATAAGTATCCACGGTATCCATATAATAAAGATATATAATGACTGCAGTACAGGCATGGCTCCCGGCCGATACTTTTTCCGGAAAGGCAGCAGTCCTCTCCGGAAGGATAAACATCAGATTTTTCTCATACCTGATATCATATATGTTTTTCATATGCAATTATGCTCCTGCCTTCCGACAATAAGATCATCGTTTCGAACAAATCAATATGACGTCATCTTCCAGGAATCCATTTCTATGAATCACATCGGAATCTAAAATATCCCGGGGACTTATGGTATTTACAAGGAACCCAAATTTCTCAATATATTCTTTATAATCATATCCAAACAATCTGACATGATCCTTTTGTCCAAACCGCTTCAAACGTTCTTCTTCGCTTAGCGGTATGCTTTCCTCACTTGTTCTAAGTTCCGTGCAAATCGGGAATGACAGGATCAGCTTCCCTTCTTTCTTTAACACACGCCGGATTTCATCAAATGCCAAATCTATCCTCTTGATATGTTCCAGTACATGATTCGCAATCATATAGTCAAAAAAATCATCCTTAAATTGTAACTCCGTCAGATCACACAGATGCTGCGCCCTTCCTATTTCTATGTCCCCCGTATAATAATCACACTCCCTGTTGCTGCTTATAAATCTGTACAGGGCATCTTCGGGCGCAATGTGCAGTACGTTACATCTTTTATGCAAAATCTCGGTAAAATGTTCTAATACATATTGCTGCCACCTCGTTCTGTCCAGGGCGCCGCAGACCGGACAGGCAGACTCTTCCCGATATCCCCCGCCTATAATATGAAACCGTTCAAATATCCCACTGTGCCTTTCACCTGCCGGTAAAAACTTCCTGATACGGTTTTTACAACACAGACAATAATAGGAACCATCCGCCGTATCTTCCTGGAAATCGGCAATGACATTGTCTAAAAGAAACGAATTGATTTCCATAAGCTGTTGTGCCGTAAAATCCATCCCCAGCAGCATCCGCTTAATTTCTTTCGCGGTTTTTCTGTCATAAACTGCAATCATAACGATCAGATCCGCCCGTTTATCTGCTTCTATTTCATGAGGACTTATCACTCTTAAACCGCAGAATCTCTCATGTTCCGCTGCATTTGTTCTGCAAAAAAATGCTACCGTTTTTTCTCCTGTTACATGTGACAGAAAATCATAAATCTTCTTTCCACAGCTGCCCGTACCAAAAATTACTATTTTTTTCAAAGTCATTTCCCTCATATTATCCCGACTGTCCGTGAATCAAATGGATAAATATAATAATTTGTTATTCCTCGTACAATCAAATTATCAACCATTTCCTCCTGCTTTTCCCTGCTTACGGAAACAACTACGGGAATCTGCCGCTTAATGCTGTCAGGAATTCTTACGATTGGTATTCCGTCAAAGTCCTTTTCCTGTTGATGATACGTTACCCAGAAGCTTTTCGGGACTGCGCCTGCTCTTTTTAACATGTTGTACGCGTTTTTTCCATAGAAACCGGCGCCATAGATTACAAATTCATGCCCGATTATGTGTTTGGTGAAATAATCATACCAGCCTGTCATAAATTCCCTGGTTTTGACACACAACTCTACGCATTCCCTTTTCCCCGCGCCCCGCACCGTCCGCAGCACAGTATCAATCCATTCCAAGTTCATTCTGACACCGTCATACCACTCACAATAAAATAAATACCAGTGCAGAATGCTTTCAAAATCTACAAACGCAATATGCCTGACCAGAATTTTTAACAGAGCATCCGCCAATGCCGCATTATCGTTTGATATACACGCTTCCATCCTGTAGACATTGACCAGAGATTCCTTGACATACGCAATTTCATATTTCTGACAGATCCGAATTAAAAATTCATAATCCTGGAGCCTTTTCATTTCTTCGTCAAACATGCCCACTTTCTCAGTAACTTCTTTATGTATTACAAGCGTCTGGGTGGAAACCACATTCTCCTTCCGTAAGATAGCGGCTATCTTTTCTTCATATATTTCTTTCGGCCTGTTGTCATCCGGAATGATAATTTTTTCATTTTCTGTAAGTAAAATATGGGAACAATAGCATACCTTTTTTCCGGTTCTGAACATATAATCCATCTGCAATTCCAATTTATTTTCAAGCCATTCATCATCACTGTCCTGGAATGCGATATATTCTCCTTTCGCCGCTCTTATCCCCGTATTCCTTGCGGTATTGGCGCCACTGTTTCGTGAGAGACAAATCAGTTTTATTCTCTTATCCTGATAAGAATTTACAACACGGACTGTGTCATCCGACGAACAGTCGTCTACTATGATTATTTCCAGTTCCTTATATGACTGCCTCAAAACGCTGTCCACAGCCCGTTGTATCGTGGCCGCCCTGTTATATACCGGAATGATTACTGATACTAACGGACGCATACTGTCTCCTCCCCGACGATCCCTGCTTGCCTCATCCCTCTTTGTATGCCAACACAAATGCATATTGTGACAGCCCCATTTTGATTGTCTCATCGTCCAGATCCAATAAATGTTGCAATAGCTCACTGTCTTCTTCTATATTACTGAGGATTCCGTTTAAACAAAGGTGGTATATCAGACCTCCCGTAGGAATCATGATCGGTTTTGCAAACACTTTCTGAATCGCCGGAATTATGGATTCTGAGTCTGCCGCCTCTGATGGGTCACTTTGATTCATATCATCTATACCCGGTCTTGTAACAATCCTTTTGTAAATTTCACCGTTGCTTTTTTGAAAGATTTTATCATCCAGAGACATCCTGATTCCGTTTACAATAGCAAGTTCCATATCAGACCACTGAAACTTATTTTTTCCCACAAAATCATTACAAAAGAAAACACCGCCCGGCTTTAAAATATCGTATGATTTTTTTACTGCCGTATAGACATCCATCATATGGTGCAGACTGTTATCCCAAAAGACCATATCATAACTTTGCCTGGAATACCCGGATACAAAGAAGTCTTCCTTAAAAAACAGGATTCTGTCTTGCAGCCCTTTCGCTTCAGCAATTTGCTTTCCTTTTCTGATCCGTTCCTCTGCTAACTCAAAACATAGAAACTTCTGTACCAGATTGCTTTCCAGCAGTTGCATTTCTTTGATTCCCTCACCGCAGCCGATCGACACAGCAGAATATAGTTTCTTTCTGTCGTCACTTTTCTGCTGTAACAGCCGTATCGCTCCGGCATTCCAGCCATCTATGGGTTCTCCACAGATTGTCTGATTCACATGCCGGATAATCGTGGGCGACTCCCACCAGCGAAGCCTGAACTTCTTATTCTTTTGTATTTTCGCTGCATCATTCCAGTGTCTTTCTATTGCTGATCTGGCCCTCTCATCCATGGAACTATCCCCTGCCTATACTTCATATAAAATATCTTCCAGAGAAATAACCGGATACTCTACTTTCTCGCTCAACATCTCTTCAATCTCATCAAAATAATAAATTGCCGTCACGACGATAACATCCACCGGCTCCAAATCATCATCCGGTGTTATGACATCCACATCGGCATAAATGGAATCGGCATTCTGATCAATACCATAGCGCACATCAATGCCGGAATCCTTCAGTTCGTCGCATAGCCGCTCTCCTAACTCTTTCATGCCATAAATTGCCACTGTCTTATAATTGTTACGCTCAAAATACGCTGCCAGCGTCTTTCCCTGCTGACGGATACGCAGCCACTGGTCAAATGCCATATAAAGCTCATGGACTTTCTTATGGCCATCCGTTAGCTGCTGAATCTTCTTTGCAGCCACTGAGTTCGCCGCAACTCCTCCGGCCGCCGCCCCTGCTGTCATCACTGCCAATGCTGAAAATACTTTACCGAATCCCTTTTTCATGACTTTTTCTCCTTTACCATGTTATGATATGATCAGTATAAATACTGATTGATCTCTATTTTTAAATGCTGTACCACTTTCTCTATCTGTTCATCATTCCTCTGATATGTTACGTTTGCTCTGGATAACCCCATGTCTGAACTGCTTTCTATTGTCATGACATGCCCCCAAATCCCCTTTGTGCACACAGTTTTTATCCCTGATATCCACGCACAGAAATTCAGCCACACATCATCCGCATAGGGCGCCAGTTCCATAAAAGCCTCTCTGTCCAGTACCTTTCTGTTCATCCTGAACATCGGAATCAGAGTTCCCCCACATCCGATAAAAAAATTATGAAAAGAAGCCTCCGTCCCCATGCACATTCGTTCTTCATGGTTAATCCAACTCTCATACGCCTTTAACGCCGCATGACTCTTTTTCATATAACGGGCCCTGTTACATATAATGCAGCCCGGATTTTTTCGATAGGCCCTGACCAACGCCTCCATCATATCTTCGGCATAAATAATATCATCGTCCACTGTCACAATATAGTCGTGAGGATACCTCAGTGCTGTATCATAAAATTTCTTATAAGATCTCAGATTATCACAGTAATGGATCTGAAGTCCCCGTTTCTGCTGTTCCTGCAATCGCTCCGGCAGTTTCATCCCCTCGAATTCATCCAGGGCAAGCCATACTATGATTTCATCCGGCTTGTATGTCTGCCGCAGAAGGCTTTCCACCGTAATCCAGACTTTATCGATCCGCGCCGGAATAGATGTCATGGAGACAATTACTTTCCGCCTCCTTTTATTTCCCGGGCTGATCCCCTGCTTTCTACGTTTGAAGATTCTATAATACCATGTGATCAGAATTTCAAAACAGGAATCTCTCAGCTCTATCCCGCATTTTTTCAAACAATATTTTATCTTGTAGCACATCTTGACCGGTTTCATGTCTTATCACCGGCTTGCAGCTGCTTTTTTACCAGTACGGCAAAATACCCCAGACACATATCACTTCCTCTCCTTTTCTCAGTGGTTTTCCATTTTTTATATGCCAGCTTATTGAACCATTCTAACAACCAATCGCTCCCGGCTCCCTGATATTTCTCCAAATACTTTTCGAGTAAAGTGATCACAACTTCTCTCTCCCCGCCGACCTTTTTTATAACTGCCAGATCACAGTTCAGTTCCTTCGCCATACTGCGATAAAAAAATTCCGTATATCTGAAATAGTCATAGGGCTTTTCATGTTCCGGATAAATAAAAGGTGTATTCAACAATAAGGTTCCCTTCGGTCTTAAAATCCTGTGAATCTCACGCAACAGAAACTCCGGCTTACGTATATGTTCCAACACATCTGACAAAATAACGGTATCGGCACTTGCATCCGCTAAAGGCAGTATTTCTGACAGATCACACCTGATATCAAGTATCCGATTTTTGTGCGGACTGTTTTCCCAGTCTATACAGATGACCTTTTGTGCATATGACCTGTAAAACTGATACATCGGTGCAAATCCGCATCCGAGATCCACCGTCACACCTTTTACATATCTTGGAATATATGTACTGTAATAGTCTGCCGTAACCGCCGCCGTCAAATATGAGCTTTTACTCAAATATTTACTGTTATCCGCAGGGATCAGTCTCCCACCCCGCACTTTATATTTTGTCTCTTTCCAAAACATTTCCTGCAAGATTCTTGCTCCTTTTGTCTTCTGGCATTCTCGAAGGAAGTGCTGATTAAATCAGCGTTTCCCTAAAAATTTACTTGGAAAAACACGCCCCAAAGGTTTGTCCTTTTCTGTCTTTTTCATATGGCAGCCATAGGGAATCATGACGAAACCGTGCATAAATCTTACACAGATCCTCTCTGTTACAGCAGGCTTTTAACAATGGCTGGAATGCGGTATATGGGGATATTTTGAAATCCATGCCACACGCATATGTATACTCCCGATACTTCTTCACAAATTGAAGGATTCCTTCCTGCATATCCAAAATTTCCGCAGCATTTTCCGCTTCCGTCTCAGCTCTTTCAAAGCTTATGCTGCCATCCTTCTCAATGCCATATTGGATGAGAGTACCCACAGCCGACGTAAAAAGACACTCCAATGCCAAATGTCTGTAGTCAAGTTCTTCCTCTGTCAGCTCTTCCGATATCATAAAATCAAGCAGTTCTCTGTTATGGTAAGGTGAGTAAATATAGGATGACAATACGCCTCTTTCCATATAGGATTTCAACACACTGCTCTTAGTCGTACACATCAATGCTCCTGAAACTTCACAGGACAGTTCTGCCAACCGGGTATCCACAAAATATTTTAATGCGGTAATACATGTTCCGCTCCACCCCACATCCACAACCAATATCCGCTTTGACTTCCCGATGACTTTCTTATAATACCGCACTGCCGCTTTCACATTTTCTTCGTTATGCCTGCGGATCCTGTCTGCGTGACTGAAGACAAAGCGCTTTATCAATCCTCTCCTTACCTGTCCGGCAGGCATATTACCGTCAATTCCCA
This sequence comes from uncultured Lachnospiraceae bacterium, assembly GCA_910587155.1. Lineage (GTDB taxonomy): Bacteria > Bacillota > Clostridia > Lachnospirales > Lachnospiraceae > VSOB01. The sequence goes on along the minus strand of CAJULA010000001.1, from coordinate 27,860 downwards.
TATCCGGCAAATCAGCGATAAGATAACCGGTTCCTGCTTCCTCCAATACTTCAGCCACTGTTCTGTCAGCTTCACGCTTCGAAGAATCCGGCCCGATATAACGGAAAATAAATCTCTCAGCCCAGTCATACAGATAACGTTCCAGGGTAATTCCCATAGCTGCATACCTTGATATTTGTATGTATTCGTTTTCATATTTTTTAAAATAACAGTTATAAACCTTCCGTATAATGTCACAGTCCCTTGCGCAAAATAATATTTTATCTATCTGTTTTCTTTCTGCGACCTGATTGATGTACTCACAATAACCTGCTGTAAGAATCCCACCTGTCTGAAATCCGTGTGAATAATAGATATTTTTATCCCATACTCCATTATACATACAGTTATTTACCACAGCCCTGTAAATACTCCCCGCCATATTATCAGTCTGACTTTCCGCCTTGATTTCTCTTGCATCTGCATGGAATAAAGCCTCCAGTCCCGCCTGTCTGGACTGTTCCACATCTCCGATCAGTGAGTCCCCGATATGTATTATCTTTTGATCCGGGTATTCCTTCAGAATTACCTTCTGTAATGTGCCGTTTCCTTTTCGTAATCCCAAACTATTTGACAAATATAATTTCTCATATCGCCGATATCCGTTCTTTTCCAATATTTTCTCAATTACCTTCTGGGGCAGATACATATCGCTGGTAAACAGGATCGTCTTTTGGTTTTCCAATAACTTCAGATATAACCGGTAAATATACGGATTGCGTGTGGAAAGTTCCAATTCCAGATTTATTTCCCTTTCCATAAGTTCTTTATGAATTCCATAATCCTCTGCCATCACATCATAGATCTCTGCCAAAGATACTTCCCTGGTTCCCTGCGTATGTTCTTTTCTCTCTCTGGCCACATTTTCTGCAGTCTTGCGGACATTGACAAAATCACCATGCCCCATTTCCATTGCCATAACAGAAAATACGTCATTCGGCATATCTACTTTTCTGTATATCGCTGTATCAAAGATATCAAAGGATATCACATCATACGTCATTAACTGCTCCAATAATTCCGTCAGGCTGCTTCTGCCGCCTCGGTTTTTCCATTTCATAGTATTGATACCACTCCTGTGCTCCTTTTTATTTACAACCTTCTTCCCATTTACATTTTCTTTTTTCAAAGCTGCCCAGCACTTCACTGAGGCCTATGACCTTATCATAGCCATATGATATCAGCTCATCAATAATCTGCCGCTCGGACAGTGCCACCGTAACAACGATGGCATCCGTCTCTAAGCGCCCCTGACCGAGGGAACCAAACTTCAGAATCTGACCCATCATCTTCGGATTTTGATCCAACAGATATCTGATTTCGATTTCACTGTCTTCCAGTTCGTCATACAGTCTCTTCCCCATATCTGCCATACCATAAATCGCGATATTTCGGATACCACATTCCCTGAAATATTGCGCCAGATCATATCCGTTCTGTTTGACCTCCAGCCATTTTATTGCCAATCCGAAAGCCGCTTCTGATTTTTTACATCGCATCATGATATCATCCTGACACTGCGATACGCTTACCTTCCTGTTCTGTTCATATTGTTTTTTCAGGAACTGCAGAAAATCATCCTGTTTTTTGGGCGTATAGGACATGATTGCGGTATCATATAATTCCCGCAGCCTTTCACAATAGTGTCCGGAATCAAATGTTTCTTCCGCATACTCCTGTGCTGCTTTCATCATCGCTTTTTTTGTTTCCCACGGACACGCCATCGCCCTTATCATGGTATCTGCAAGCGACTTACTGTCGTGCAATTCATACAGCATCCCCCGCTCTTCCCGGGCGCCAATAAGTTCCGTTGTCCCGCCGCTTCTGGCTCCTATGACGAAATTGCCTGCAAGCATGGCCTCGATCGTCACTCTTCCTAACGCTTCATTTTGTGAGCTTGTTATCGCATATGACGCCTGACTGCGCAGATGGGACAGATCGTCACAATAAGGAAGAATACAAACAATCTGATTCAGCTTCTTTCTATTGATATATTTTTTAAGTGCCCACACATAGTCCGCATCCCCATTGCCAACGATAATGATTCTGACCTCAGTGAAGCCCCTTTCCCTGAGAATTTCCGCCGCTCTAATAATATCCCATTGTCCCTTTTCCGGCGTTATGGCACCTGGGGCAAGGAAGGTGTGGTTACATGCTTCTTCTGTCCCTGTGTGTCTTTTATATCTGTTAATGTTCACGCCATCGTATAATCTTATTGTTTCAAGGTCGTATTTTCCAGAGTATGTTTCTTTTACATAGTCGGATATTGTAATCAGTTTATCTGCCTGCTCATACAATTTTTCCACTAACGCCTCATTCAAAAATTCACATCCGAATTGTTCTTCAAGCAGTTCCCGAATATGCCATACATAGGGAATCCCTGCCATCAGAGCCGTTATGGCAGCAAAGTAACTTACGCTTGAATTAATATGTATCAGCTGTATATTCTCTTTCTTTATGATAGGAAGAAGCCGCAATGCTGCCTCATAACTTTGTACCATGTCACAGGCTTTCTTATTCTCATCGGAAGTTGCAATTTTCACCTGGTTTGTAAAAAAACGGATTTTATAAAATCTGATCCCTGCTTCAACAAATTTTTCTTCAATGATAACATCTTCCCGTGCTACCACGATCGGATTTACAAACTCCCTGATACCGGTCAATATGTCTAATAATGATTGTGCCGCACCACCAAATCCCATATCATTAAAAATATATAAAATATTTTTTTTAACCACTGCACTTCCTCCTCTGTTTGTTGCACTTTTCTTACAAAAAATATGTTTTGAATAACATGCAATATATTAAAAAGTGCACGCAATACATTTTATAAAAGGAGCGATCACTTTTTTAAAATCAAATTTCTTTTTATATATTCTTATTACATTCTGTCTGTAGAAAGTATAATTTCCCATAATTTCCTCATAGGCACTATCCAGTTCGGAAATATTATCTATTACGACTCCCAGTTTATGTTTATTTACCACTTCCGTAATGCCACAGCACTTAGTCGCTATGACAGGCTGTCCCAGACTGAGATGCTTAAACATCTTACCGGAAGATAAGCCAATATAATAGTTTGCCTCGTCCTCCTGCAAAGGGCTATACCATACAAGTCCTACCGCAAACTGCTGTAAGTACTTTGTATATTCATCAATTGACAGGACCTGTTCCACAAGCTTTATATTAGAATTGGTACTCCTTAATTTTTTCATTTCCCGTTTGCACCACAAATCAACACGACCGGAAAATGTCAGAGGAGTTTTGCTAACAGCCGCCAAGTCTTTCATTTGCCCCAGTAAGAAATCACGCTTGATTCCCCCCGTATATACTACGCCTGACTGCCCTTCCGGAATTATTTTAGATTCATCAAACAGATAGGAATTGGGAATTAACAAAACATTAGGATGTTTTATATGGTATTTTTCAGATAACTTCATGCGCAAGGCATCCTGAATAGTGAATAGCTTAACCTTCCTTGTATACAACATCTCTTTACTCTTATAAAGTGGATATTTCATTTTATATTTCAAATAGTGCTGAAAATTCTCTTTTCGCACGGCTTTGTTTAAATATGGTGTACAGATCTCCAGATTATAATAATAAAATGCTGTATTTTTCATACGATAAGGCAGTTTATAGATTGCAGACGTATCAATATATATTGTTGCAATAACAGCATGAGGTGCAATATTTTATATCTTTTCTGAATATCCCTATCGGACATATTTTTCGTATTTACAACATGATTGATCCAAGCGTAATTTCTTCTGTGTTTTAACTTTGCCGGAGTAAAAAGATAGGTTTCGAATCCCCTGTTACTCAATTCTTCCAAAAGCTGATATTTTGCCGGCGACCACTCCAACGGCGTCATCTCCAATGACATTAAAATAATTTTCTTCATAAACCCCTCTGATTCCTCTTCAAATTGGTCATATCTGTCTATACAGCCTCTGCTATAAAATAGCACGTCCACGAATCATATCCTGTTTTATCAAGCGACACACAATCCAGGTTATCCAACAATCGAAATCCGGATTTCTGCAAATAAAATTCCATCTCCGGTCTGAAAAAATATCGCATACTATGTATCTCATTTATCACTTTTGTTTTTCCGGTTTCCTTATCAAAGACAAAAACTTCGTAACATACATCAACAACATCTGTCCTGTCATGCATGACAGGTTTGGCAATCCGAACCAACCTGTACTTTTCATCCTCCGCTTCTTTTATACGAATTTCCGGCCTGTCACTTAATACCCCGGGGCCATACCATACATCAAACAAAAACAGCCCGCCTTTTTCCATTGCCTTTCTCGCAGATGCAAATGTTGACATAATATCATCCATACCATTTTGATAACTTATTACATGAAAAAGGGATATGACCGCATCATATTTTTTATCAGGGATATATTTCCTGATATCAGCAACAAAAAAGGTTGTTTTTTCCTGTTTCTTTTGGATGTTTTCTTTCGCAATAGCAATCATCAACGGACTTATATCAATTCCAGTACATTGATATCCAAGTTTTGATAACTCAATATCATGTCTCCCCGTTCCGCAGCCAAAATTCATTACATTTTTTATTTTGTTGCCATATTTTTTTAACAGGATATCAATCTGTCCTGCTTCCATCTTATAATCCTTGTCCTGATAAAATGCATTATAGTAATAGGCATAATCCTGAAATACTTCCATACTGTTTACTCCGCTATCTGTAATACACTTGTTCTTCACTTATTTTTTCAAAACGCTTCTTATCATTTTCTCCGGCATATGGCCCCTGCTTTACCTCTATCATTTCAACTTCTTCCAAAACCCGGAATCCATGACCGCCGGACACCAGAAGAATGATATCACCTGCATGTAAATTCCGGCTTTCAAGATAATCCTCATATTCATCATAAAAGTCCACCCTTAAAATACCCTTTTTGATGAATAACACCTCCTGCGTCATTACTACGTTACGATGAACCAGATTATGGATATGGGCATCTATTATTTTTCCCGTCGGATGATGCATATATGCCACCTGCTGAGAATACTCGTTTGGCGTAATGAAGTCCACTCCATGACACACATAGTCATTACGTATAATCATTGCCAGCAATCTGTCTTTTTTCCTGACCTCTTCTATTTGTCCCATAAACTCCACACTCCCCCGTTCCGTTTTTATTCAAAGTCTTCCCTTGTATAATTCACAGCATAGAATTCCCTGTTGCAAAATATCCACCTCTCTGCTGCATACCTGCTTGCTTTTTATCCATTCCCTTATCCATTTTCCCAGCTTCACTTTCTCAGATTTCCCATGATTTTCATAACAGCCATAACCACTCTATCCATCTGCTCTTTTGTCAGGGCAAGCCCGCTCGGAATATAAAATCCCTTTCTCGCCAGGTATTCCGCATTTGGATATGTTTCGTCTGCAAACAGCCCCTGTTTCCGATAGGCCGGCTGCTCATGCATACACCAGAAAAATGTCCTTGCTCCGATCCCTTCCTCCGCCAGGAGTTTCTGCATTGTCCGATTGTCCGCATGGACACTTTTATCCAGCACAATCCCGTAGACCCAGTAGATATTGTCCGCATATGCTGTCTTTTCCATGGGAAGTATCAATCCTTCCACATCCTGTAGCCTCTCCGTATAATATTTCCCCATCTCTCGTTTCCGCTTTACAAATTCATCCAGTCTCTCCAGCTGGGCAAGCCCCACTGCCGCCTGCAGATTGGTAAAACGGTAATTGTCGCTGATTTCATCATGTACATAACGTACATCCTTGCGAAAACAGAGGTTTCTGAGCATCCGGCATCGCTCTGCCAGCTGCTCATCATCTGTCACAACCATACCGCCTTCGCCCGTTGTGATATGCTTATTCGGATAGAAGCTGAAAGTACTGATATGCCCAAAGCTGCCGCATGGCCGTCCCTGATACGTCTGTCCATGCATCTCCGCAGCGTCTTCTATCACCTTTAAACCATATCTTCCGGCCAGTGCAAGAATCGGCTCCATATCAACAGGCAGCCCATATAAATGTACGATCAGAATCGCTCTGGTCCGGGGCGTTATCTTTGCCTCTATTTCGTCCGCCTTCATATTCCAGGTGGCCAGATCACTGTCAACCAGTACGGGAACCGCCCCTGCTTTGGTAACGGCCATGGCGCAGGAAATAATCGTAAAGGCTGGCATAATCACCTCATCACCCTCCCCGATCTCCAATGCCCGGACTGCCACTTCCAGCGCAGCCGTCCCGTTGGATACGGCGATTCCATACCTGCGGCCCACGGTTGTGCTCATCCTCTGTTCGAACTGTTTTACAAAAGGCCCCTCTGATGAAATCCACCCTGTATCAATACATTCACATAAATATTTTTTTTCATTGCCGTTAAGCAACGGTTCATTTACCGGTATAAAATCCACTATACTCTCCTTGATCATAAAATTATAAATTAAACTATACTTTCAGAATTTTATAAAATAGTCGCCGTCTTTCCAATAAGCTCCCTTATATCTCCCCTGCATAATAGATTCTAATGTACTTCTTAAAATCTTTGCTCTGTGCGCGAACATATGCTTATCAAGAATCAGTTTTTGCCCTGCTTTTGCAATCTTCTCTAATCGTTTTGTAGAATATTTATGATCAATATTTTTAATCTCTTCATATTTTTCTACAATAATACAGTTTTGGTCGTGAAGGAATCCCATCTCCCGCATTCCGGGCACCCTCTTTGCAGTCAAGACCGCTCCACATGCACATGCTTCAAAATACTTTCTGACAAATACATCTACAATTCCACTCTCTGCATACACTATCCTGGATGCACGCATACTTTCCAGATAATGTTCCCTGCATGCAGCTATATATCTCATTTGAGGCTGAGACGCAATATAATCATTTTTTCCCGTAATTACAGATAAAAACTTTTCGAAATTATTATGAAATTTGTACCATTCAATATGTTTACGATGAATCGTCTCAACGGACAATAGCTGGTAGGGATCATCCTTCCATACCCTTCTCTTCCCCTTTTGTATCATTTCATGTGCTTTCTCTCTTTCAGGATAATATTTTTTCATACGGTTCCCGGGAATGCACCATTCATAATCCCTGTCATAAAAATTCCGTACAAATATTTCATGATATCCTATCGCATGAAGAGGGATGGGTATATAACAGTCACTGTATTTTCGAGCTATTTCATAAGCATAGTTTGACCTTGTGCTGTTTTTATTCCTTGATTTTGCAGGCCAGTTTTCCATATACTCAATCGGCCAGCTTAAAATATAGAATCCGTGTTCTAACAACCGATGGCATATATCCCTGTCACCGACTGGTACTGACCACATATCTTCATAATATAAAAATACCTTTATTATATGGTCTAGCTTTATCAAATCCTCATATATCTTTCTGCAACACTGATAGGCATCATTGACATTATAATAAGGAAGGGTATGTCGATGGACATGATAGGCATTGTATCTTGCTCCTTTTTCATTCGATGAGTATACAAAATAATTCCCCAACAATACTGCATCATACGCTCCGTGTTCTGTCATAAAATAGTCGATTCCCTTTTCAAGACATTCCCGCGATACATAACCGGGTCCAAAAAAATCGACTTCCATACAGTCAAAAAGGGCAGTATAAAATTGCCTGTACATTGGATTCTTATAATCAAAATTTACATCTACTATCAGTATTCTCATCTGACAACCTCTTCTCGTTTCTATCATGGAACCAGCAGTATATTGCTGTCGTTTCGTACTTTTTTTAAACGTCCATCAAAAACAATCCACTTCACCCTATCATGATGTATATACTTTCCTGCAAATTTTGTGCAATAATATATCCTTTTATTATTTCTTCTGAAAAGAATGTTTACCATCATTGCCTGAAACCTTGTGCCGACTGTTATTATTTTTTCTGTTCTGTCAAACTCCCCATTTTTTATCCACTCGTTAATAATTATATAATGAAAGATCAACGACTTTACTCCGGATAACTGCACTGATTTCTCCTCCCTCCTTTTTATCCCCTGTGAAATATAAAACATCTTCGCACTGAATAATTCTTATTCTTGATTACCGCTTTTTCATCCCACTCTTTGTCATCTATTGCCCCACACCGCCTTAAAAGCTTTTCTGATTTCGTATTCTTATCTACATAAAAAGCTATTATTTTATCAAGACTTAATTCTTTCAAACATAGTGATATCACATATTTCACAGCAGTAGTCGCATAGCCATTTCCTGCATAAAAGGGATTAATAATATACGAAATCTCCGCCTGTCGTCTGTCAAAATCAATATGATATACCCTTACCACCCCTATTAATTTATCCTCTTTTAATAATTCAATACCCCATAATAAATCTGTAATGGTCTCCTTATGTATTAATCTCTTTAGTATAAACTGTCGTGCCTGCTCCAGCTGCGTATGTGGTCCCCATTTTAAATAAATGCAGCAGTCCTCATTGCTTGTATATTCAAACATGTCTTCCGCATCATCTTCTTGTAATTTCCGCAATCTGATTCCATTACTTAAAATATGGTCTCCACACTCCAGTTGTTTTAAAATCTTTTGTCTGTCCATTTCAGTTCTCCAATTCCACGGATCACCTTACTTTATATTTCGACATTTACGGTATCCCAAAAAATTTCTCTTGATTTCTTAATCCCCTCATTAAACAATAAATCAAGCACTGATAACCCTGACACAAACGGATGATTCCCCGTCTGCTTATAAACCGGATGAGAAAAATTCTGATACACAACATAAACGCCCTGGCTCTTACACTTCTCAATATCCAAATACTGCATACTGGCCCCCCTGCCTGCGTAATATCTATCAGCCTTTACTGCCTTACAAAGTCCTAATATAAGATCCCCTTTTTTCAGACTGCTGTCTACTTCTATATCGCTCTGTAAAACCAACGGTGTATGAATCCCCAATATTTCTCTTACTATATTTATACTGTGTATTGTCACCTGACAAAGCAGTTCATGTTCCTTTTCAAAAACAGATGCTATTGCATCAAATACTTCATCAAAATAATTACATTTTTTGTACGCTCTGATAAGAGTCCCCTTCTGTCTGTTCGTCCATGTTTCGAAATCTTTTATTTTAAGATCCCTATACTCACGTTCATAGTGTTTCTGTTTTTCACAGGAAACGTTCAGATATCTTATCTGTCCATCAGGATCAATAATCCGATTTCTAAGCATGGGTGATCTTTTTTCCAACTGCACCGTATCCATAAGTATAAATTTATCTACACTTGCCATCTTTGCCAGATATCCAAGCCATGGAAAGTAATGCGGCTGGTGAATTGCAACTATCATGAGTTCCTGCCTCCACAATCTATAATGTCACTTAAATTTGTAAAATTGTCATTTAAGTCATAATATCTTTCCATTTCTGCTCTGCTTATAAATTCACATAAAATCTCTTTTATGCTCTTCTCCTCATCATGATACCAGAACGGATGCGTTAAAATGTGCAATAGTGGATATGCACCTTCATCACGTATCATGTCCGTTACCGGCTCCCTCCAAAACATTCTCGAATCAGACAGGTATTTAAATCGTTTGAAATACAGGCCTCCGTATGAATTGATCACTCCCTGTAGGCTGATTTCAGCATCTAAGATTTCTTTTGTAGGCCTGTGATAGGAAAAAACAGTGACATCTGTTTCCAGGATTTCTGACAATGCTTTCAATTCTTTACAAATATCTTTTTCCACTTTAGATACATTTCCTATATCTTCCGGATATGCCATTTCATCGAAATGAAGTCCGATTGTATGCCCCATACCACGGATTTCGTTCATGATCTTTTTATTCTTATGGGAATTGAGATTGTAAAAATTACTTGTCAATAACACAAAATATGTACTTTTCACGCTATGCTGCGATTCGAGCTGCGCTATCTCCAATGCCTTTGTCAGATCAAAGTCAACATCATGCCTCAGAATCACACACTTTTCCGATTCTTTCCAGTTGTAATAATGGGATACTCTGTATCCGTTTCCATGTAACAGATCTAATAATCCCTCGTATCCACCATACGTAAATTTCATAATCTTCTCTCTGCCATTCTGCCGATTATAGTTACAATTTTTTCAATATCTTTCCTGTTCAGGTATGGATGCATTGGCAGAGACAGACATCTTTCACATATCTTTTCTGTAATGCCGCAGTCCAGTCCGATGGTCTTACAATCCCTAAAAGCACCCTGTATATGCATTGGCTTTCTATAATAAACTGCTGTCGGAATCCCGTTTTCCTTTAGTACCCGTGCTGCCTGTTCCCGCTCTTCTGCGCTATGAAAACATATGGTATACTGTGCCCAGGCTGAATACATTCCTTCTTTTATAACCGGCACGTCAACAATGTTTTGCAGATGTTTTGTGTATTCTTCCGCCACGGCATGACAACTCGCAGTCTCCTCGTCAAAAAACTTTATTTTTTCTAGCAATATAGCAGACTGTATCGTATCCAGACGGGAATTCATCCCGATTCTCACATTATCATATTTATCTGTACCCTTTCCATGTACACAGTAAGACCGAAGCAGTTCTGCCCATTCATCATGATCCGTAAAAATAGCACCGCCATCCCCATAACAGCCTAACGGCTTTGCCGGGAAAAATGATGTCGTCGCAATATCTCCAAAACTGCACGCCTTTTTCCCAGAAATCCTCCCGCCAAATCCCTGCGCGGCATCTTCCAGGATAAGCAGATGATATTTATCTGCTATTTTTCTGATCTGAATAAAGTCAGCAGGCTGTCCAAATAAATCAACGGCAACAATCACCTTGGGATTCAAATCCGTATTTTCCAAAACATACACAATTGCCCGCTCAAGACTCTCAGGACTGATATTGTAAGTGTCTTCCTCTATATCCACAAATACCGGTGTTGCATTCACTAGCGGCACTACTTCTCCGCTCGAAAAGAATGTGAAATCCGGTACAAATACTGCGTCACCTTTTCCTATCTTCCATGTCATAAGGGCAAGCTGCAATGCATCCGTCCCATTCGCACATGTAATACAATGCTTTACCCCCACATATGCCGCTAATTCCCGCTCCAGTTGTTTTATTTTACTGCCGCCTATAAAATCAGCATGATTAAGGATATTTTGTATTGCTGCATCAATATCCTGTTTATGTAACTGATACTGTCGTTTTAAATCCCTGAATTCCATCACGTATTGTCACACGATCCCTTTTCCCTATGTTTTTCCTTATAGCTGTCAAACCTGACTTATCAAACCGTTGTCTATTTTGTATCTTTTTTTACAGTCCTTGCAAATCAGATTTGTATTCAACACCTGTCCACACTCACACACCCATCCGATTTGTTTCGCAGGCACACCAACCATTAAGGCATGGGGTTTTACATCTCCTGTTATTACAGCGCCTGCCGCTACCATTGCAAACTCGCCAATGGTATGGCCACAAACAATTGTACAGTTCGCCCCCAATGTTGCATCATGCCTGACAAGTGTATGCCTGTATTTGTCCCGGCCTTTCGGATACCTCGCTCTGGGTGTCAGATCATTTGTAAATACCATAGACGGCCCGCAAAATACATGATCTTCTAATTCCACCCCTTCATATACTGACACATTGTTTTGAATCCTGACTCCGTTTCCGATTTTTACGTGGCCGGAAATATTTACATTCTGCCCCAGAGAACAGTTCCTGCCGATAGATGCCCCCGACTGGATATGGCAGAAATGCCATATCTTTGTGTCCTTTCCAATGCTGACATTGTTATCTATATAGCTGCTTTCATGTACAAAATATGACATGATCAAAACCTTCCTTTAAAATCTGTGGTCGCGCATTGTTCAAGCGGCAGCTTGATACTGTGCCCTTCTGCCGCTGATTTATAGATTGCCAATACCAGCTCTAACGCCTTTTTCCCTTCCATTGCATTTACATACGGCTGTCTGTCCTGTTGTATGGCACCTATCACATCGAAATACAACGGCGTATGCCCATATCCATACACGTTGGGCGGATTTTCATGGAACTTCGCTTTTACATCTTCCGGATCATCAAGCATATCTGAAAATCGCCATTCTTCTATCACATTGACAGATTGACCGCCCGCCTTGACAGTACCTTTTTCTCCAAATATGTATAAAGTCTCTTCTAAATTTTTAGGATATATGTCTGTTGTACCTTCAACGATCCCATAACTGCCATTTTTAAATTTAATCAGAGCAATCCCCATATCCTCCGCTTCTATATATGGGTGATTAAGCCTGTCCGTCATCCCAATGACTTCATCAATTTCACTGCCCATCATCCACCGCAAAAGATCAATGTTGTGAATACACTGATTCATCAAGGCTCCGCCGTCCTGTTCCCAGGTCCCTCTCCAGGAAGCTCTGTCAAAGTACTCATGATCTCTGCACCATCTGACATGAGCCGTACCATAAAAAAGCCTTCCAAACCGATTCATATCTATTGCTTCCCTTATGATCTGAACCGACTTATTAAACCTGTTCTGATGGCATGCACAAACCTTTACATGATGTTTTATGGAAGCTGAAATAATTGCATCCGCATCCGCTATGGATAGGGCAATTGGCTTTTCTATCATACAGTGACACCCGTGTTCTATACAGAACAGGGCAATCTCCGCGTGTTTCCCACTTTCGGTACATATGGCAACAAGCTCTGGTTTTTCTCTTTCTATCATTTCCTGATAATCCATATAACAGCCTGTTCCCTTGTCAAGTTTAAACTTGAGCATTTTATCTTCCATACATGATGGATCAATATCACAAATCGCAGCAATCTCAAGTCCGTTATTTTTTGCTGCCATAATATGGTTTGGCGATATCCTGCCACAGCCGATTAGTGCGTATCTCATTACGTACTATCCTCTCCTCAATTTCTTTTATATTTAAACAGCATATAAAACCGTCTCCCAAATGTAACTAGTATAATGCCTGATATAAAATCGATAGTCAGTTCTGTATTCCATCAGTAACTGCGGTATCTCATAAATATCACTCGGTTTGTGATATATACTGATTGCAAGGCGCGGTTTATATTTCTTTATCGTATTAGCCGCACCTATCAATGACTTGAGCTCGGCTCCTTCCACATCCATTTTTATAAATGTAGCTCTTTCTCCTCCCAATACTTCATCTATACTTTGACCCAAAGTCTCCCCTTTTCCATCTTCAGAAATTCTTCCCCCTCCACCTACCGAATTTAAAAAACATATTTTTTCTTTTTTATCCCAGGTTGCATAAGGTAATGCTCTAAAATCATGCAGACTATTTTTTTTAGAAATTTTAAGAATATTTTGATAACACCCCTCATCCGGCTCAAATGCAATAATTTGACTATATATTCCCTTAGACCATTCCGCAAATTCCATACTTGTTTCCATATCCAAACATCCGGCATCTATAAATACTTCATCTTTACCTAAAGGATCAAGCTCCGGACAATCAAAATATTGCGTCCCCATTGTTGCATATAATGTTCCTAATCTCGGATACCAAATATTTTCCCTGGGGAAGAAGTTTGCAGTCAAATCATGTAATATCTCTCCCGCATAGCTGTGTGATGCAATAATAACATAATAATTACAACTGTCTTTATGTACTTCAACCGGGGCAATAACTTCACACCCACAGAAAATAGTCCCTTGCTTTTTTTGATCTCTATCGCAAAATGCATGAACCGAAATTCCATTTTTCTTTAATATGTCATATGTCATTTTCCCATCAATTCCGGCTCCATAGATAATTATTTTTCTATTTCCGACTAATGTACGAAAATCATCATATGCAGATATTTTCCATGGATAGTCCAACTCAAGAAGAGTTTCAATAAAATCCTGATATCCTTTCTTAAAAAGTACTTCATATTTTAACGAAAATAAAACCCTCGACTCTTCATCTTGCAACCTCTTATAAAATTCTGATAATAATGATATATTCATCTTATCCCTCCACTTCAATTACTGTTCAATTAAAATTTAAATCGAACATATCTACCGTAAGTTCTATTTGCAATCTAAGATCAATCACATATAATTTCACTTTATTCTTTTTGCCGGAATACCTGCATATACACTATTCACTTCTGTAGAATTTCTCAACACTGCCTGTACCGCAACAACTGTATTGTTTCTAACTGTTATTTTTCCTATCACTTTTGCACCAGGATATAGAACACAATTACTGCCAATATGGGGTGTATATCTCCCCCCCCGATATTTTCTTTTCTCAGTCTTCCTATTGTTACCTGCTGATAAATTGTGCAATTATCACCTATAATCGTACAGTCTCCTATCACAATACCTTGTGGATGTGGAAGTAATAAATCCTTTCCTATTTTACAGTTTTCCCTCATATGTATTCCATATTTATATGCTAACTTACTTTTATAATAATATGAAATCAGCTTCACTCTATGTTCCCAAAACAGCCTACAATAAATATAATATACCGCCCTTGTCTCTATTGGTGCATAAAAGAATCTCTTTAATAGTTTGCTATAATTTTCCATACTTGTAAACAATATAGTTTCTCCTGATTATTAAATAACTTGTATCCCTCTTCGTTTCAAATGTTTAACTCTTTGTCTCAAAATCTCTATAACATGAGGTTTTTCACTCCCTAAAACAATATATTTAACATCATCATTATCTATATCTTTTAAATTCAAAATGCTCCTTTTACAATTATCAAAATCAATCACTTCACCACATTTAAGATTCCCATCATAAATACCAACAATATTGTCCAAATAATCCTGCAGATCATACAGCAATTTATTTGCAGTAATACCAGAACCATAAATCGCAATCCGACTTTTAGGATCGTCCTTGATTATATGTTTTACTCTCTCTATTTTGTATTCATAAGAATACAAAACTTTATTCCTCTTTAATGTCTCATCCAAATCTGCATATATATATTGCATAAATGATATATTTTCTTCAGTAGAACATTTTCCTTTAACAGCATCGCATACTAATAATATTTTATATCCTGTGGCAAATGTATCTATCCATTGCTTTGAATCATTATAGCGACAATCAGGAGATATTACATTAACCATTTCATAATCCGGATAATGATATCCCACAAGATATATATTTTTGATAGAAAATTGATTTGCATTATAATAATCAATCAAGCACGTTGGAGAAAAACTATAAAACCCATGATCCGCCCACTCACAAGGCAAATCATGAATAATTCTTCCTCCCTTCTTTAGCATTCTACTTGTGTTAATCAATGCCTGGGGAAAATTAAAAATGTGCTCTAATACCCCTCCATCATATATATAATCAAATCGATCCAGCAGTTCTTTCGAAAGTGTCTGTGATAAATCACAAATAATATCCGCACCTTCATAGCCAGAAATATCCAGTGCATGTACCTCATCGAACCCTAGTAGCTTAAACAAATCATAGGAATCAATTTTTTCATTTCTCTCATCATAATCATCAATTTCAACAATATCTTTTCTATATTCAAATTCAATTCGATTCAATATCCATTTTAATTTTCCTCGGGTGAAATTCACATCCTGTTTACCCAACATCAACATATTCATCCCCATAAATTCGCGGTAACTATTCTTCCCTTTAATTATTTGGCTAAAACCAGCATTATAATTAATCCCCATGATAAACATCCCCTTTTTCAATTCATCCATCATCTGTCCGTTGAACAACATATGTAGGTACAATTTCCTGAACAATTTCCCGAATATTATCCGACTCATTATCAGCTGCATTTTTCAATTGATCAAGTTTCTCTATAAAATTTTCCTCATCAAATCTAATCATTTTTCCAATATGAATCAGATTATTCCCTGTATCTTCCATTCCCTCCTCACTCATCAAAAGTTCCTCATACAGCTTTTCTCCCGGACGAAGTCCTGTAAAAACAATTTTAATGTCTTCATTCACCTTATATCCTGATAAACGAATCAAATTTTTTGCCAAATCCAGTATTTTTACAGGTTCTCCCATATCCAGCACAAAAACCTCGCCACCTTTTGCATAAGCTCCTGCCTGAATTACTAACTGAACTGCCTCTGGAATTGTCATAAAATAACGGATCACATCTGGATGAGTAACTGTTACCGGTCCTCCTGTCTCAATCTGCTTTTTAAATAAGGGAATAACACTCCCATTACTTCCAAGCACATTTCCAAATCGAACTGCCACAAAATCTGTATCATAATGTCTGTTAAGCATTTGAATAATCATTTCACAAATACGTTTTGAAGCTCCCATAATATTGGAAGGATTAACAGCCTTATCCGTTGATATCATTACAAATTTTTTAGTTCCATTCATTGCTGCAGCCTGTGCCGTCTTCCACGTACCAAATACGTTATTCTTAATTGCTTCATTCGGACTATTTTCCATCAGTGGTACATGTTTATGAGCTGCAGCGTGATACACAATATCCGGATGATAATGTTCAAAAATCCAATTCATCCGCTTTTCATTCCGTACAGAAGCAATCAGAACAGTCAAATCTATATGCGAATACTTTGATAATAACTCTTGCTGTATTGCATAAGCATTATTCTCATAAATATCAACAATAATTAGTTGTTTAGGCTGATGTGTTACAAGTTGACGGCAAAGTTCACTCCCAATGGAACCGCCTCCGCCTGTTACCAGCACTATCTTCCCTCTGATATATTCTAATATTGAATCCAAATCAACCTTAATTGGATCTCTTCCCAGCAAATCTTCCAGATCAACATCTCGGATTTTACTAACACTAACCTCTCCGTTCACTAACTGATATATGCTGGGAAGTATACGAAGTTTGCAGTCTGTTTCTTTGCAAATATTAACAATATCCCGAATCTTCTGCTTCGATTCATAGGGAAGCGCAATAATAATTTGCTCAATTTGGTATATTTTTGTAGCATATGTAATCTGCTCTCTACCGCCAATGACTTTAATCCCATGCACATATCTTCCCCATTTTTCTTCGTTATCATCAATAATACACTTTATAATCATTGTAGAATAATAACTGCTGAGTATCTCTTTTATAATAGCACTTCCGGCACTCCCCGCTCCAATAAGCATAACAGAAATGCTATTTTTTTGATTCTTAATCCTATGCTTTGTATCTCTGACAAATCGAAAGAAAAAACGGCTTATAAAAGTCAAAGCAGACAATAGAAATAAAGATATGAAGTAATAGCTTCTTGGTACGTAATGCCCTGTGCAGTACAATCCGATATATTGCAAAAATGCGCTTAATAAACATGCTACTATAACATTTTGTGCCTCTGAAACCCCAACATAAGCCCATAAATTCTGATAAAGCTTGAAGAAATAAAATATTACCAGTGTTATTGCAATGTTAAATGGCAGAAACCAGTTTACAGAATTTATAAAAGCCAACGGTATTTCAGAAAAAGCAAACTCATAACGTATAATAAGAGGTATATAACTTGATACAATCACTGATGCAATATCATAAATAATTAATAAAATCCAACCTATCTCTAAAAATTTTTTACAATTTTTTTTCATTATCTTTCCAGTATTTTAATTTTCAGAAAATCTGTTATAAATCTTATCGAAACAATGATGTGTCTTTTCATATGTTTTCTATACAGTTCTAATACTTTTTGTTTTTCTAACAGTTTCAATTTATTTGCCTGATTATGTATTTTACAGTATAGCCTATATCCTTTTATCCAGGTCTCCAGCGTATCTATCTTCTCATTTTTATAAAAATATTTATAAATAAATTCTACCTCATCACTCCTCAGACAAAATCCCCTTATCTTCCACGCATAGCGAAATATCTTTTTCAAAATATTCTCATACTGTCTTGGACGAGACGCCTGAGACTGATCACATCTGCTATTATGCCCAACCCTGTAATAAAATAACGGAATATCTAAATTATGAAATTGGCCATAAGCCAGACACTTAATCCAAAAAAAATAATCCTGTGAAGTACGCATTCTGACATCATGCTCAATGTGATATCTATCAACTATTTTCCGTCTGAACAAGGCACAGGGACCCGCAATACAATTGCCAAACAACATATTAGCTCTAATATCAAGATCATCACAAATAACATCCACTTTTTTCGGCAAATGCCTTCCGTATTTATCAATAAATGTATATCCACTACTTACAACTAAAACTTCTTTATGTTCCTCCAAATAGCCGACTAATTTTTCTAATTTTTCACTTTTTGCAATATCATCAGCATCCACAAAGCCAATATATTCTCCCTTTGCTAACGCCAATCCCTGGTTTCGGCACCAGGCCAATCCATGATTTTGTTTGTTGGAAACAGATACAATTCGATCATCATGAAAAGATTCCGCAATACTTTTGCTCCCATCTATTGATCCGTCATCAATTAAAATCAATTCTAAATATGAATAATTTTGATTCAAAATACTTTCAATAGAATCCTTTAAATATTTTTCTTCATTATAATAACATAAAATTTGGCTAACTAACTTTTGTCTCTGCACACGCTTTATCTAACCTGCCTTTCACGCCCAGTAAAAATCACCAAAAATACTTTCTTCACTTTGTTTTCTCTTGGCTGGAACTATTTTCCCATTTATCAATTCTAAAACAGGACCATCTGGCAATATAAATGGCGGTTTCATAACCAGGCTATATGACCCTACATTATGAAATACTACAAAATCACCAACAGCTAATTTCCCCTGATATCCCCTATATAAATAGTCCGTTTCAATACATGTATATCCTCCCATATCCAATGATTCATAATAAAAATCCGGCGATTTACTACCTCTATATATTCTGATTGGATGTTTCATCCCCTTTGTAAAAGGATTAATATTATATATACTTCCTGATAAAATTGCGATATATTTGTTTTTTATTTGCTTGATATCAATAACCCTTGTTACATATTTCATTGCATTGGCTACAAGCGCACTTCCAGGCTCAATAATCAATTGAGGTTTCTTAACTCTGCTTTTATAAATTTCTGCCATTTCTCCGGCAGTCACCTCTGCATATTCTTTATAGGAGGGTGGTATAAAGGCAAACTCTTTTGCAAACTCTTCACTTATTTTACCCATATATCCGCCACCCAAACTTATATATGACCAATCATAATCTGTCATTTTCTTCAATATTTCCTTTAAAACCAGTATTCTGCTTTTAAACGAATCAAGTGAGCGAAACGGCAAATGACAATGCAACCCTCCAACCTTCAAATTTATCACTTCATTTACTTTCATGATTGCTCTAAAAAGTTCTCCAGATTTCACATCAAAGCCAAATCTGGAATACTCTTCTTGCCCAATATCCATGTTACAACGAATCCCAACTTCAAACTCTTTATCCTGATTGTTTTTTGCAATTTCAGAAACAATATCTATTTCATAAGAAGAATCCAAATTTACATGAACACCATTAAGCATACAATCCTCTATATATGCCTTTTTTTTGTATGGTCCATTGTAATAAATATTTGCTGGATTAACGCCTATTTTATCCGCAAGCCAGCCTTCCATTTCAGATACCACTTCTGCATAACCACCGCTATTTTTTATGATTCTACAAAGTTTCGGTATATAATTTGTTTTATAAGAATATGCAATATATGTGTCAGAATAATACTGTCGAAAAGCAGTTAACATATCAAAATAATTTTCTTCAAAACGTGTACTGTCCAACAAGTAAAAGGAATCTCCATACTCGCCAGAAATCCGTTCCAACAATTCATATGTTTCCAACATCTTTTCTATTGTCTCCCCTGCAAATGATTTAGTACTTCCTGAACTTCTCTTGTCACTGTCAGTCTATTATTTTCAAAAAAACTCTCTGTTTCATCTTTTAAACGGTTTTCATACTCTCTGATTTCCTCAACTCCGAATTTAAATACCCGTTCAATTTCTTCATAATCATTAGCAATCCAGGAATCATAAAAACTTCTGGAAAGAATTGCCATAGTCGATCCTAAACGATAATGTTCTGCAATAATATGTCTGGCAGGCAACATTCCTTCATCCAAACGTGCTATCCCCCCAAAGCCATAAGGGATATGATAATCCTTAACCTTTCGTAAAATTTCTTCTACTTTTCCATTGGCTAGCAACTCAAACATAAATTTGAGTTTATATTGAATATGTAGGTCATTTAATCCGATATGAACCTCATCTATACCCTGTAATTCAAGGAATTCATCTAAATTCTTCTCTGCACCGATTGTCTCAACTAACAAAAGAGTTTTTGCTCTGCCAGCTACAATATCAAGAAATATCTCTACTTCCTCTTTCTTTGTAAAAAACGGCAACATGATGATATCAGCGCCTCTTTGAATGCATTCATTAATTTCTCTCTTGGAATCCTCATAAATAGGATTTACTCTTACTAATAGTTCTGAAGTGGATATACTGTTTCTAATAACACTTATATCTTCTAATGTATGAGTGGAGATTACCGTATTTCTTCCATATTGCCGCTCAATCTTTCCTCGTTTTTCCAAATCAACCCAAATTCTGTCCACATGGTATTTTTCTGCTATTTTTGCTATTCTCGGCTTATTTGTTATATACATCAGTTTTAACGGCATATTTCTTTCCCCTTTTTCTGATTATTATACACTCCAGGATTATTATTTCACTTCATACACTGGTGTCAACCAATCCATATATTTATCTATTTTCCCTGTCACAACATCCAAATATAACTTATGTATTTCTTGAGTCACATTCCCCGGTCTTCCATTTCCAACGAAATAATTATCTATTTGAATAATTGGTACAATTTCAACTGCAGAGCCACATAAAAAAGCTTCATCACAAATATATAATTCCATACGGTCTATATTACGTTCTACTACTTCCAAATTCAATTCACTATGTGCAAGCTTTTTTATTGTATCACGTGTAATACTTTCTAATATAGAATCAGTCAGCATAGGTGTAATAAGAGAATTACCCTTTATCATAAAAAAACAGGATCCGGTTCCTTCTGATAGGAATCCCTGTTTATTTAAAAACAACGCATCATCATAACCGCGGTCTATTGCCTCCAATTTAGCCAATCTGCTATTAATATAATTAGCGCCTACTTTTACCCTTGGTGATATATCCCGACTGCTGATTCTTTCCCATGAGCTGATACATACCTTTTTTCCTTTCTCTATTGGATGCGCTACTCTTTTCTTTTCCACCGGAGAGATAAACATTTCCACTGGTTCTGTTGAGAACCAGCTTCCAAAACCATCGACAAATAGCATCTGGCGTACCGCTATATCTTCCTGATACTCATTCGCCTTAATTGTTTCTATCAAATACTCTTTCATCTTTGACACTGAGTAAGGACATTGTAATCGAAAAAGTTTTGCCGAATTTTGCAACCGACAATAATGATCATCTAATCTGAATGCATACAACTGATTGAGTGTCTCATTCCAATAACAACGGATGCCTTCGAATACATTTGCCCCAAACTGGGCAGTCGGAGACAAAACATTAATCTTTGCTTCATGGATTTTTAAAATATTACCTTTCAACCATATACGTCTTTCCTTATTTACCATTCGCTTCCTCCATATACAACGATAACCATTTGCTTGAAAGTCTGTCCCACGAGCTCAAGTTTCTGAGTATTTTATGTTCTTTCAATCCTCTATTTATTTTAGAAGGTTTCTTATATATCAATTGTGCAAGCAATGAAGAAAGTTCATTAAATCGTACATATTCGTAGTATTTAATCCCTTTTTTCTTCAATTCCAAATAATCCAGCCACACTGGCTTCACCAAGATAGCCCCTGCATATAAATGCTCAATCACACTGCAAGATAAGGCATCTGTAGTCTGTCCATACAAAAATATATCTGTACACAATCGTAAAACAGCTATATCTTCTTTATCCATAAATTCTGTAATAATTTTATATGGGACATTTTTTTCATGCAAAAAAGATGTCAACTGACTTATATACACATCATCCTTCGCACCATAACCAAAATGAAACAAAAAAAACGCCTTATCAATAAGTTCTTTTGGAAGCTTTACTACTTCCCGCATCATTTCAAGATGCTGTTGCTCACGAATAGCATTGTAACCCACCGAAATAATCACTTTTTTTGAGTCCAACCCTAAATATTCCTTACATTTCTCAGAAGACATCTGAACTGATACCTCATCAATCTTATCAAGAGTGGAATTTCCAAAATCTAAACATTTTATATGTCTCCATTTTACCCTACACATATATTTTTTTAATTTTTGACGCATTTCTTTATTTATGACTGTTATAGAATCTGCACTATACAGAAATGGCAAAGTAGCCAATATCTGTCTGGTCGGAACACGCAGCAAATCGCTTCCCCAATATGATAAAATACGTTTTCTACACTTTAACCAAAACCTCCATAGTTTCCTGAGATCTTGAATATTTACATAATGAACATGAAAAATATCATCACTACATATTTTCTTTTCTAATTTTTCAACCAGTTTTTCTATATTCGAATAACATAATACTTTAATGCCATTTTCCCTATAATATTGACGGTATTGAGTATTAACTCTGGACACAATTAAAGTTTCATACTTTCCGAAAAGAACATACTCTACATATTCCTTACAAAAAATACTGTCAGCATTTATTAAAAGTACGACTCGCATTATATTCCTCAACACTTTTTTATTTTTCCAAAAATATTACAACCAACATTTGCGCTATTTTCTACATCTTCATCCCCACTCGCTCCCAATAATCCTGCAAAATAATCCTCTAAACCAAATATATCGTTTTCGTTTAATATCCTCCCGACGACATTTAGCATCTTACTATAACAATCATGACTAAAACAAAAAAATTTCCTGGTTACCCTTAATTTTAAAGAATCAATCTCAATAAAATTCCGGTTTTTTTGCGAATAAATTCCAATGTACCGATTTTCTCTTATATATTCCAATATATATTTTCCCTCAATAACATGCCTTTCCATTAAACTTTTTCTTGTTTCGATTTCATTTTCTATTTCTAATTCTCTAACAACATATGTATCTTTCTCCACATATAAAATCTTATTTGATAAGTAGGGAATAAACCAAATATATCCTCCCGCCTCTACTGAATATGAAAATACCGGAAAATCGTAAGAATCTGATTGACAATCCAGAATTTCTTTTGCATTTACGTCAAAATTATAAATCCCAAACCCTTCTGGAAACTCTTTTATTACATTAATTGTATTTTCTTTTTCACGCCAAACATACAACTTTTTACTGTATCCACTTATCCAAAATTTTTCACCGTCAAAGCATATTGTATTAACCTTTTCACATATGTCAGTTAAATTGTATATATATTGTTTTTTACTTTTTAAATCAAAACAACGTATTTGATTGGTTTCGGCAGAAAGATTGTAAAGTACCATATCTACCATTACCCGTCTGACAATTTTATCTTCTTCTGCAAGTACCTCACAATTTACAATTTTTTGTGATACCATATCTATTTCAAATAAATGATGTAATCCTTCTGATACAATATATATATTACTGCCATATACTTTCCAGAAAATCATTTCTAATCTGACTTGATCCGGATTGTTAATGTCGATTTTCATCAGAGCATCTGATATTTCGTTATATACCCAAATACATTCTCCTTGATCCGGAATGCAAAAAATATTATCATTATACTTTATGCATCTGGGTGCCGCACGAAAACGCCCTGACTCAGGAAATGGTATCTCTGTCATAAATTCACATTTTTTTGTTTTTAAATCAACACAATATAATATATTTAATCTTGCACTTACAAACCATGCTCTATTTTGATCTATCCACCAATTGCCACTCCACATTAAGGAAGCCCTGCTTTTGACAGTATCCCCTATATCTGAAATGTCAATAGACACATCCTGCATCATCACCGGCTTCCCTGTCTTTTGATACAACTGCACCACACTGCTGGCGTCCCCATAATACGCATCACTGATCTCGATGGCCCGGTTTAAATCAGCCGTATCATCATAGATCCCAAATCCCTGCGCCTGATACCAGGCGAGCAGCTTCTCATACTCTCCCCAGAGCGCCGGCCGCATCGACTCGATCGTCGCCTTCACCAGCGGATGAGGTCTCCACAGCAGTGCCACCTCCTCCTGGTTCTCCCGGAACACGCCAAATACATAGCGCATCTTCTCCAGCATCTTCTCATTGTGCTCCAGCAGCGCCACCACGCTTGTATTATAAAAGACGATTTTTTTCCGGCTTCCGTCCGGTTTTTCTATGATTTTTCTCCAGTCGTCCGGTATCATAAGGTTCTTTCGATCCGTTTCTGCCACTTTGTCATACTTCGGAGATCCAAGCCCCAGCACCTTTTCCCGCCAGAGATTTTTTGTATGTTCCCCGGCTTCCTTTGTAAGAATTTTAATATAGACCTTCCGCATGGCCTCGGACTGTACGACCACTTTGTCCGCATTGTATACCCCCGGCAGAGTGACAAAATGCTCCAGATTTTCCAGCGTCTCCTCCTGATCCGGGTCCGGTTCCCCCAATATAAAATAAGGTATATATACTAAACAATTTGTATACTGCTTTAACACGGACGAATAAAAAGACGGATGGACACTCGTCACATAATTGCAGTCATCATAAGGATTATGGATATAGATCATATCCGGTCTGCGCGCCTGGAAATCATAGTCCTGATACCAGATCACCGGTACATAGTCCGGGTACTCACCGCCTTCGTAATGCAGCTCGCGAAAGCTCCCATCCGGATTTTTATCATAATAGGGGATCGGAATCACATAGGCATCACAGTCCGGATCTTCCCCAGCCGCTTTCCAGATGCTTTCCAGGGAATCCCACATAGACGCTTTATAGGGCAGAAACACCACTTCCCGGCGCACCCTGATATCGCTGCGCACACTGTTTTCAATCCTGATCAGACACTTACGGAGATTTTTGTAACCTTTGTTGATATCTGCGCTTCCTCCCTGCATTACTGCCTGATGAATCTGATAGACAAGCTCACAATAATCCTCCAGCAATGCTATTGTCGAAAATCCCTCTCCTTCTGTCTTTTCGATCAGGTCGCCCAGGCTGATGGCGCCTTCCTGACACTGCGAGAGCAAGTCCGACGCCATCTTTTCCTGGCCGTCTCTGACCGCCTTTCTGATCTCCTCATGTGCCTGATCAAGCAAACTGATCAGGTTCTCCGCCTGTTCTTTCTGCGCTCTTCTCATCGCCTTATTTCGACTCCCCATATCTCAGAATAATCAAATCCCCCGCTGCACTCTCATCTGTCCGTGCAGGCACGGCTCCTGACTCATTACCCGCGGGAATATATATTAAATATGGTATATATACTTTATTCCTTCGATAAAATCTGCCTGACAGGACTGGCAGAACATAAAAAAACAGAGAAATTTTTCTATTCTTTTATGTCCTGCCAATCTCTGCGGCTTTGTCAAATGATATAAGATATATTGGTCATCTTCCTGTCAGAACAGGAGATGATGCGGCTATTGCCGCTTCGCTCCCCGCTACGTCACACCCATCCACAAACAGCCCGGATATAAGTAATCCGACCGCACGGACAGATATGTTCACAAGGTCCTGGCCTATCCAATGCGCAGCTTATCTGCCTCCCAAGGCCGTTTCTGTTTTTCTATCATAAGCTGCTGTCCGGTCCTTCCGGTAAAATCACGGTTCATCGCCATGAGTTATCCTGACAGCCGCTTTTATGATCTTTTCTTTATTATTTTCCCACTGGCAGCACGCTTTCTGACATTCGCCGCCGTGTTGGTCTTTTCATCCAGGGCAGCGCCGCATATGCTGCAAGTAAAGATTCCTTTTTTCCTGCTTCCCGTCCCGCCGCAATGACTGCACTCTCTGCTGATCCCATTTCCCAGCACTTCCACAATCTCTACCGACTGTTGCCGGCATTTCCATTCCAGTCGCCTGCGCAGATACCCTCTCTGCCACATCGCAGCTGCGCGGTTAGTCCTTCTGCCGCCGCCAGAACCCGTCCCGGGCAGTTTTGCCAGATAAATAACCTTCGGCTTTTCCTCAGACAAAAAACGGTTCAGTTCCTGATTGATATAACCATGCAGACGATCTTCCAGACGCTTCTTTTGTGCCGCATATTTGCTGCGTCCCGGATTATCCTCTCTGTTGCGGCAATAGCTTTTGTTCCGCTCCCAGATCCACTTTGTGTATTGTGACTGCCGGACGCCAAACGCTTCTCCATACTTATGTCCACTGTCTGTCGTCAGCATGGTATACATCCCCGGCGCAATCGCCACCTGATTTACATAATCCTTATATTTTCTGGCACTTACCGCAAGCGGCACCGCGATTTCCAGGCGCTGCTCACCGGGATACAGCTTTATGGAAAGCTGACATGTATATTGATTGTTATCTGTCAGAGGCACAAAAATCCGCCGTCTCTTCTCTTTGATTGCAAGGTAAATCCCGTGCTCTCCATAGCGATAAGCCCGCTCTGAAACCGAAAATACGGTGACACAGTCCGTATGCAGTCTGGCATGGTGTTTTCGCACCTGTCTGCACAGATAACGATGCAAACGCTGCGTATCTGCCTGATGTGCCAGCTTTTCATACTGGTTCTGTATTTGGGCAGGCAGCTCGATGGGTTTCTGATTTAACACCGCTTCAAACGCATTGTTCACCCTCAGTAAAAAACGGAGATAATGCTTGTCATCCTCACTGAAATTGTCGTTCTGCCCGGTCAGACGCAAAATTTTCGTCCTGGTATGTGTCCACTGACATCTGATATCACGCAGTGCGTCAAAAACAGCCAGGTAAAAATAGACCGAAGGCAGACCAAGCGCCGTCCGCAGACCACTGGCAGTCATCTTATTCTGTACCGTATAGCCGGGATATAACATGCCCAGGCCGCCCACACCTCCGAAACGGTCATAGACATAATTTTTTACTTTACCGTAATCCCGCGCAATCTCCAGCAGTTTTTTCATATCCTCTCCGGAAATCGGAGTACTGCTATACTGACGGACAGTCCTGCACAGCATCTCAGATGGCATTTATCTCCCCTTTATCCAATGCTTTCTGCAATCATTCCATAAAATAAAACGGCCCATTTTCAAAAAGTGTACTTTTTGAAAACGGGCTTTCAGCCGATATATTATATGGTAAAGTCAGGAAAATGTATTTTTAGCTTGTCTTTCCGTGCAAAATATTATAAAATAAGTAGCGGTTACATATAACAGATCAATTTTCAAAAAGTACACTTTTTGAAAAATTTATTTTTTTCAGTCAAATATTACATTTCCAACATTTCCGTTGTCTTTTCCTGAAGCATATTGAAAAGAAAAAAGAATATAAAACAATTGTTCCTGTTCTCTTTACAATACAAAAAGAGTGTAATCCATGAAATGCGCAACGGATTTTACACTCTTTCGTCGTTTATGGTTCATTCTATTGTTTATCGCTATTCCTTTATCTGATCAAGCTGCGTAAGATTGGTGCCAAAAAAGTGTAACCCCTGCCCGGTTTTCAACGCGGCACTTCAACCGGCTTGCGACTGCCCGCGGCAGTCGCCAAATGCCTGCAGGCAGTCACTTGGCTTGTTGCGCGTGGGAATAAAATAAATAGTTCAGACCGCTTTGTTTCACAAGCTTTCTGAACTATTTGCAATAGCGAGAGGGGGATTTGAACCCTCGACACTACGGGTATGAACCGTATGCTCTAGCCAACTGAGCTATCTCGCCATATATATGGGACCTATAGGGCTCGAACCTATGACCCTCTGCTTGTAAGGCAGATGCTCTC